>NZ_JAALFV010000028.1:0-326 GCF_011800405.1 Pantoea sp. EKM21T | reverse complement strand
AGCGATGCGTTGAGCTAACCGGTACTAATGACCCGTGAGGCTTAACCTTACAACGCCAGAGGCGTTTTTGAGAGACAGATTTTCAGCTTGTTCCCGGATACAGTTGTGTCCTGCGGACTGAAGTCCGAAGGATTTTGCGCTGAGGCAAGGCGGCAACCGGGCGATACGAAGGAGCATACTGAAGTATGTGACGGAGTAGCGCGAGGGCGGCCAACGCAGCATCAGCACAAAAGACACAGGACAGAGCACACAGAATTTGCCTGGCGGCTTTAGCGCGGTGGTCCCACCTGACCCCATGCCGAACTCAGAAGTGAAACGCCGTAGCG
>NZ_JAALFV010000027.1:0-340 GCF_011800405.1 Pantoea sp. EKM21T | reverse complement strand
TTGTCATCCCTTATTACGGAGGAATGACGCGCTGCGTCGTTTCAATTTTCAGCTTGTTCCGGATTGTTAAAGAGCAATATCTTAAACATGACTCGTAAGTCATCTTTAAGATATGTGGGTAACATCTTTCACCTGTCACCAAGCTTTGGCGTCCCCTAGGGGATTCGAACCCCTGTTACCGCCGTGAAAGGGCGGTGTCCTGGGCCTCTAGACGAAGGGGACAATTAAGTCTGTCTTCGAAAGACACTTTGCTCGTTATTTTCTATCAGACAATCTGTGTGGACACTGCGCGGGAAGGTATCTTCAGGTAAGGAGGTGATCCAACCGCAGGTTCCCCTAC
>NZ_JAALFV010000026.1:0-403 GCF_011800405.1 Pantoea sp. EKM21T | reverse complement strand
GTGTTACTGCGAAGGGGGGACGGAGAAGGCTATATCAGCCGGGCGACGGTTGTCCCGGTTTAAGCGTGTAGGCGGAGGGTCCAGGTAAATCCGGTCCCTTATTAACGCTGAGGCGTGACGACGAGGCACTACGGTGCTGAAGTGATAAATGCCCAGCTTCCAGGAAAAGCCTCTAAGCATCAGGTAACACAGAATCGTACCCCAAACCGACACAGGTGGTCAGGTAGAGAATACCAAGGCGCTTGAGAGAACTCGGGTGAAGGAACTAGGCAAAATGGTGCCGTAACTTCGGGAGAAGGCACGCTGGCGCGTAGGTGGAGGGACCTGCTCCCCGAGCCGAAGCCAGTCGAAGATACCAGCTGGCTGCAACTGTTTATTAAAAACACAGCACTGTGCAAACACG
>NZ_JAALFV010000025.1:0-429 GCF_011800405.1 Pantoea sp. EKM21T | reverse complement strand
AGTCGCTTAACCTCACAACCCACAGGCGTTTTACAACGCTGCGAATTGCAAGCATTTGAGAGACTCGAACGCATCGCTTTGTCATTCCTTATTACGGAGGAATGACGCGCTGCGTCGTTTCAATTTTCAGCTTGTTCCGGATTGTTAAAGAGCAAATATCTCAAACGCGGCCCGGCTGCTTACGCAACCAAATCGGTTTTGAGATACTGTATGGAGACACCTTTCACCTGTCACCAAGCAGGTGGCGTCCCCTAGGGGATTCGAACCCCTGTTGCCGCCGTGAAAGGGCGGAGTCCTAACCGCTAGACGAAGGGGACACAAAAGTGTCACGACTTCGCAGCCGTCCTGCTCATTACTTTTTATCAGACAATCTGTGTGGACACTGCGCGGGAAGGTATCTTCAGGTAAGGAGGTGATCCAACCGCAGGT
>NZ_JAALFV010000024.1:0-468 GCF_011800405.1 Pantoea sp. EKM21T | reverse complement strand
GGAGAGCAGCCTGGACTTTATCAGCCGCCTGATGGAGCTGGAGGGGATTTACTACTTCTTCCGCCACGAGGCGGACAAACACACGCTGGTGCTGTGCGACGCGCCGGACCAGCATCAGGCGTTTCCGGGCTATGAGACCATTGCCTATCACGTCACCCTGTCGGGCGGCGTGGTCACTGAAGAGGGCATCAGCCAGTGGTCGCTGGCGGAAAGCGTGACGCCGGGCATCTACAGCACCGACGACTACGACTTCCGCAAGCCGAACGCCTGGATGCTGCAGGCGCGGCAGAATCCGGCGTCGCCGGTGCCGGGCTCGGTGGACGTTTACGACTGGCCGGGCCATTTTGTCGACCACAGCCACGGTGAGTCCTACGCGCGCATCCGTCAGGAAGTGTGGCAGGCCGAGCACCACAGCGTCAGCGGGTCGGGCACGGCCACCGGCATCGCGCCGGGCTTTACCTTCTCGAT
>NZ_JAALFV010000023.1:0-969 GCF_011800405.1 Pantoea sp. EKM21T | reverse complement strand
CACAGCATGTGTGTTTTTGTGTACGGGAGTATCACCCTGTACCCTGCGACTTTCCAGACGCTTCCACTAACACACAAGCTGATTCAGGCTCTGGGCTGCTCCCCGTTCGCTCGCCGCTACTGGGGGAATCTCGGTTGATTTCTTTTCCTCGGGGTACTTAGATGTTTCAGTTCCCCCGGTTCGCCTTGCAGCACTATGTATTCATGCTGCAATGATGCACAGAGTGCACCGGGTTTCCCCATTCGGACATCGACGGCTGTAGCGGTTCATATCACCTTACCGTCGCTTTACGCAGATTAGCACGTCCTTCATCGCCTCTGACTGCCTGGGCATCCACCGTGTACGCTTAGTCGCTTAACCTCACAACCCACAGGCGTTTTACAACGCTGCGAATTGCAAGCATTTGAGAGACTCGAACGCATCGCCTTGTCATCCCTTATTACGGAGGAATGACGCGCTGCGTCGTTTCAATTTTCAGCTTGTTCCGGATTGTTAAAGAGCATAATACGTCGCAGCACACCGTCGCCGGTATGCTCTGAGGTATTTCAGAAAAAAACAGATAAACGGTATGGTGGAGCTAAGCGGGATCGAACCGCTGACCTCCTGCGTGCAAGGCAGGCGCTCTCCCAGCTGAGCTATAGCCCCATACAGTTACTGCAGAGACCACTACTACCACTCAACCGAGTACACTTCGTGAGAAATGCAATTCGTGCTCAGGCAAGGCATGTTTCCGCGAAGCATAGTGAACTATGCGAGCCGGAGACATAACGCAGCGTGAGTGCGAATTTGGTAGGCCTGAGTGGACTTGAACCACCGACCTCACCCTTATCAGGGGTGCGCTCTAACCACCTGAGCTACAAGCCTGTAGAGGTTTTTTCTGCTCGTTACTTTTTATCAGACAATCTGTGTGGACACTGCGCGGGAAGGTATCTTCAGGTAAGGAGGTGATCCAACCGCAGGTTCCCCTAC
>NZ_JAALFV010000022.1:0-1879 GCF_011800405.1 Pantoea sp. EKM21T | reverse complement strand
GAACGGCGAAGCGTACCCCTAGTGGGCGAACGGATGACTGTGCTACGAAAAGCCCTCCGCTCCGTACCAGCCGGAAAGGGGTGACAGCACAGGGATGAGCATGAACACAGTCGTCACGACGGAACGGCGTGACGCCCTTAAAGGGCGCAGCGCGCCCGGTTGAAGCACCGGCGACAGCCGGTTGCAGCCCTTGACCTCAGCCATCAGGCCCTATGTCCGAAACCCGGAGGGGTTCGGCG
Organism: Pantoea sp. EKM21T; assembly: GCF_011800405.1. NCBI lineage: Bacteria > Pseudomonadati > Pseudomonadota > Gammaproteobacteria > Enterobacterales > Erwiniaceae > Pantoea > Pantoea sp. EKM21T. The sequence continues at coordinate 1,640 of NZ_JAALFV010000022.1, read as the reverse complement.
GAGCTTACCGGCAAAGCCGGTTAGCGCAGTAGGACTGACGACCCGGCAAAGCCGGGGAGCCGAAGGTGGCCATGTCCCGGCCCCTGAAGTTGATGTTTAGTCAGTAAAGGCAGTAATCGCAGAATGATTGCCACAACCGGAGCTGTCATACAGACAGTAGAGAGACACCCGGCATGACTGGCAGACTACAGAGAACGCGGAGGGGTATAGCCGGTGCGTCAGCACCGGGTTTTGCCTGGCCTGTAAGGCCTGCAGTCTTTGCGCCCTGCACGGCACGGATTCAGCTTTCGGTTTCATTTTCGAAATGTTCACCGGCGCGGCGCAACAGCTCTATAAACGGCAGGTCAGCCGCGTTGCAGAGGTGCATGAGGTTGGCGAGAAGATCGGTCATTGCTGTTGAAGCCAGGTCATTTTCATTGTCCAGTCCAGTGCAACTGGCGAATGTCTTAATGGCCGCTGCGGCGGATGCGATGGCTGCACCATCGTAGCTATCCTGCTGCATGAAACTGGCCAGACAGCCGATGTCAGCGATTTTCAATGATTCATGCTGCGAAAATGCCGCAGGCAGTCTTACATCGGGTGCAGTGTTATTTACCATGGGGAGCTCCTGTTACTTTCGCGCCAGCATGGACGTGCTGCCTGGTGCTCAGTGCATTCCAGGCAGCGCCAGTCATGCGATGGACTAAAATTCCATATTTTCCATGATTTCTGTTTCATCGAGGCGTTTTGACGGATGCCGGTACTCTCTCAGAGCTTTAGCCACTTCCGGATCGTTCCGCCATACGGCGTGAACGGCGTTGAGGTTGAGTAAGTCGGCCTCGCTGCGTAAGCTGCGGGCAGTACCAAAGTTATCCCAGCCTGACTCGAATGCAGCCTGGCTCAGCAGTGCCGCTTTCTGTTCAGCGATCCGTTCAAGTTCCGCCGGATCGGTTTCAGGTACAGTCCATTCCAGCTTACTGGCATTGCCGCGCAGCACAACTCGATGTGCAAGGTCGGTGATCGTGACGACCTTCGGCTGAAAGCTTAGTGCATCGTAGTCGCTCAGTTGCCAGTCATTGTTCAGATCAGCCTGAACCAGCAACTCCATTGCCTCCGTGATGGAATCAGCACGGCCCAGGCAAACTGCCCCATCCTGCCAGTACGTGCCAAGATTTCGATCATCCTCATGGAACTCCATGCAGCCGCATACGGTGACGCCAAAAGGACGGGCACTCTCAATATATAACTGACGCTCAGCCTCACGACATCCGGGAGCATCGGCCTGCAGCCATGCCAGTTCCGGCAGATCAGGACCATCCACGGCTTCCCACGCTTCAGGATACAGTTCGATAGCCAGAGACCGCACGGACGACGCCAGCTCATACCCGGACGGTGTGACGATGTCACCCCTGTCAATCATTGTGGTTATGCACGCAACTGCCAGCTGCAGGTCATCGAAAAGCTCCTCAGTATCAACGCCCAGTTTCTGCATAGCACGGTGCTTCATCAGATCGCCTTCCAGCTTCGCCAGACTAACCCGGCGATTTGTGCGCATCGACAGATGCACGTCGAAGTTTTGTTTTACCCAGGTTTCGGTGGTTTTGGTTGCGGCGGTTTTGACGTTCTGTGTGTTCATGCTGGTTCTCCTCTGATGGTTACTA
>NZ_JAALFV010000021.1:0-2554 GCF_011800405.1 Pantoea sp. EKM21T | reverse complement strand
TTACCGGCAAAGCCGGTTAGCGCAGTAGGACTGACGACCCGGCAACGCCGGGGAGCCGAAGGTGGCCATGTCCCGGCAGTGGCAGTGGCAGTGGCAGTGGCAGTGGCAGTGGCAGTGGCAGAATCAGCCCGGTTATCAGAAACAGCAAGCTATCAGCATCAGATGGGAAGGGATGAAGACGGTCAGGTGAAAGGGTATAACCGGTGCGTCAGCACCGGGTTTATCCTGCCCCGCAGGGGCTACCGCCCTGGCAGTTTGCGCGGGGCAAAAAGGCAGCTCACGCTGCCTCTGGTTCGCTTATCTCAATACTGGTTATGTGCAGTCCGGCATGTGCCATCATGCTGACCAGCTTATCAATCGAGAAGCAGTTAATTTTGCCTCCTGCCAGCTCGGACACTCTTGGCTGTGAAACGCCCAGCGCAGCGGCGGCAGCGGCCTGATTCAGGCCATTACGTTTAATCCAGCTATTCAGGCGCCCCACTAACTCGGCGCGGAGTTTCATATTTTCTGCCTGCTCTGGCGTTTCGCTGATCGCGTCCCACACATTATCAAAAGTCTGAATATTCATTTTTTACGCTCCTCTGCCAGTCTGCGATAACGATTCCGGGCAAGTTCCACATCACTCTGGCTGGTCTTCTGTGTCTTTTTCTGGAAGCAGTGCAGCACATACACGGCCTCTTCAAATTTGGCGACATACATGATCCGGAAAATGCCGTCATTACCCCGGATGCGTATTTCACGTGCTCCCTGACCGACTGAAGCAAATGGCTTCCAGTCGTCCGGCTCCAGTCCCTGCTGCACCAGGTCAAGCTGATACCCTGACGCGGTGCGGGCCTCTTCCGGGAAAGCCCGTAAATCCTCAAGACTGCTGTCAATAAAACTGATTTTCTTACGCATCATTTCCTCATTATACGAAATTTCGTATATTGTGCAATTTCTGCATGATTCATGCACCCTATACCACCCCGTAACCCGGCTTCCCTGCCCTGCTGTTCCCTGCTGTTTTGTCCGTGGCCTACATTGCCCTGATAAAAGCCAGCATCGCCTTGATCCGGCGCTGGCTTTCAAGACGTTCTTCGAAATCGTTGAGATAGTAAGCCGGTGTATAGCGCACCCGGTTAAACTCCAGCGTCAGTGTATTTCCGGTGACAACCTCGGCGGCAATGCCCAGCAGGGAAAGCTGTATAAACGCCATATCCGCCGCGACAGGATCAATATCGATACAACTGACGAACATCTGAACGGAAGGTTTAAGCCCGGCTTCAATCAGGCACTCTGCGTAAGCGATAACCATTCCCCCGGCTCCGCAGGTCGGCTCTGACAGGGTAAACATCCCTTCCCGCCGAATGGTATCAATCACGCCGGGCATCAGCAGGCGTGCCATCATTGACTGGACATTGTAAGGCGTAAAATATTGCCCTTGGCGATCGTCGCCCAGCTCCAGCTCCATAAAAACAGCGCCCAGAAAATCATGAAACTGAGCCTGAAGCGCACATACCATCAGCGCGAACAGTTCGTGCATATTGCGCATGTCGGCGGCGCTGTAGCGTTCGCTGATTTTCCGGCAGCGTTCAATGCTTTCCGGCGTTCTGATCCGGGCGATATCCAGTTCACTGGCCGCCAGGATAATGAAATCGCTGAACACCTCCCAGCGGCGCAGGTTATACGCTGTCTCATGGAAGACGCTGATAAACTGTCTTCTCGCCGCGGCAAGGCTTAACACGGGTGGGGAAACCGCAGGCAGATTTACCGGCAGCGCGGGTAAAGGATGCTGAACAACCGGTGCCGCGTCCTGTGCCTGGTCAAAAAATTCCGCAAAACTTATCTGTGACATGAATCTGTTCCTTTTACAGCCGCCCCGATCAGGGGCGGCTTTTCACATCACGCCATGCTGAGGCCAGCATGAACCAGTTTCATAAACTTCGGCCAGTTCTTCAGCTTCATCGCAGGAACGCGGGCGCTTTTTCCTTCGCGAAGCGCATTTACAAATACTCTCGCCTGTGACACGATTTGCGGGTCAAATTGCATGGGTTTATCTCCGTTAAGTTTGATAGCGCCGGAACGTTCGTTGGTCGCGTGGTTCCGGCGGTGAATGAGCAGGCTTATGCCTGCTTTTTTCATTTCTGGTTCAGTTCAAACGCCTCCTTAACGCTCGCTATAATTTGGGCGTGGGTCATGTGGTTGTAATTACGCAGGCGGAAGTAACGCACCCCGATACGGGCGTAAATGTCCGTTACCTCACCGCAGTACATTTCTGCAAACATGAACGTTTCACAGTTCCCGTTCTCACTGCATGCCCAGTTAAGCGGATAGAGTGTCCCCAGCGCATCGTGAAAGCTGTGGACGTCGATCTCCGCAGGCGCTTTTACCGCCGCCGCTTCACGATTCAGCCAGTAATTACGCACTTCTTCGGCGTACCCCTCTGCGCTGGCAAAACGATCTCCCAGGTAGTAATTAGTGTTTTGACCTTCAGCCCAGGTTTCGGTGGTTTTGGTTGCGGCGGTTTTGACGTTCTGTGTGTTCATGCTGGTTCTCCTCTGATGGTTACTAAAAC
>NZ_JAALFV010000020.1:1293-2498 GCF_011800405.1 Pantoea sp. EKM21T | reverse complement strand
CTTGTGTGTTAGTGGAAGCGTCTGGAAAGTCGCAGGGTACAGGGTGATACTCCCGTACACAAAAACACACATGCTGTGAGCTCGATGAGTAAGGCGGGACACGTGGTATCCTGTCTGAATATGGGGGGACCATCCTCCAAGGCTAAATACTCCTGACTGACCGATAGTGAACCAGTACCGTGAGGGAAAGGCGAAAAGAACCCCGGCGAGGGGAGTGAAACAGAACCTGAAACCGTGTACGTACAAGCAGTGGGAGCCTTCTTTATGGGGGTGACTGCGTACCTTTTGTATAATGGGTCAGCGACTTATATTCTGTAGCAAGGTTAACCGTATAGGGGAGCCGCAGGGAAACCGAGTCTTAACTGGGCGTTAAGTTGCAGGGTATAGACCCGAAACCCGGTGATCTAGCCATGGGCAGGTTGAAGGTTGGGTAACACTAACTGGAGGACCGAACCGACTAATGTTGAAAAATTAGCGGATGACCTGTGGCTGGGGGTGAAAGGCCAATCAAACCGGGAGATAGCTGGTTCTCCCCGAAAGCTATTTAGGTAGCGCCTCGTGAACTCATCTTCGGGGGTAGAGCACTGTTTCGGCTAGGGGGCCATCCCGGCTTACCAACCCGATGCAAACTGCGAATACCGAAGAATGTTATCACGGGAGACACACGGCGGGTGCTAACGTCCGTCGTGAAGAGGGAAACAACCCAGACCGCCAGCTAAGGTCCCAAAGTCATGGTTAAGTGGGAAACGATGTGGGAAGGCACAGACAGCCAGGATGTTGGCTTAGAAGCAGCCATCATTTAAAGAAAGCGTAATAGCTCACTGGTCGAGTCGGCCTGCGCGGAAGATGTAACGGGGCTAAACCATGCACCGAAGCTGCGGCAGCGACGCTTAGGCGTTGTTGGGTAGGGGAGCGTTCTGTAAGCCGTCGAAGGTGTGCTGTGAGGCATGCTGGAGGTATCAGAAGTGCGAATGCTGACATAAGTAACGATAAAGCGGGTGAAAAGCCCGCTCGCCGGAAGACCAAGGGTTCCTGTTCAACGTTAATCGGAGCAGGGTGAGTCGACCCCTAAGGCGAGGCCGAAAGGCGTAGTCGATGGGAAACAGGTTAATATTCCTGTACTCGGTGTTACTGCGAAGGGGGGACGGAGAAGGCTATATCAGCCGGGCGACGGTTGTCCCGGTTTAAGCGTGTAGGCGGAGTGT
>NZ_JAALFV010000020.1:0-1197 GCF_011800405.1 Pantoea sp. EKM21T | reverse complement strand
TGCTCCCCGAGCCGAAGCCAGTCGAAGATACCAGCTGGCTGCAACTGTTTATTAAAAACACAGCACTGTGCAAACACGAAAGTGGACGTATACGGTGTGACGCCTGCCCGGTGCCGGAAGGTTAATTGATGGGGTTATCCGCAAGGAGAAGCTCTTGATCGAAGCCCCGGTAAACGGCGGCCGTAACTATAACGGTCCTAAGGTAGCGAAATTCCTTGTCGGGTAAGTTCCGACCTGCACGAATGGCGTAATGATGGCCAGGCTGTCTCCACCCGAGACTCAGTGAAATTGAACTCGCTGTGAAGATGCAGTGTACCCGCGGCAAGACGGAAAGACCCCGTGAACCTTTACTACAGCTTGACACTGAACATTGAGCCTTGATGTGTAGGATAGGTGGGAGGCTTTGAAGCGCGGACGCCAGTCTGCGTGGAGCCAACCTTGAAATACCACCCTTTAATGTTTGATGTTCTAACGTAGGCCCGTAATCCGGGCTGCGGACAGTGTCTGGTGGGTAGTTTGACTGGGGCGGTCTCCTCCTAAAGAGTAACGGAGGAGCACGAAGGTCAGCTAATCACGGTCGGACATCGTGAGGTTAGTGCAATGGCATAAGCTGGCTTGACTGCGAGAGTGACGGCTCGAGCAGGTGCGAAAGCAGGTCATAGTGATCCGGTGGTTCTGAATGGAAGGGCCATCGCTCAACGGATAAAAGGTACTCCGGGGATAACAGGCTGATACCGCCCAAGAGTTCATATCGACGGCGGTGTTTGGCACCTCGATGTCGGCTCATCACATCCTGGGGCTGAAGTAGGTCCCAAGGGTACGGCTGTTCGCCGTTTAAAGTGGTACGCGAGCTGGGTTTAGAACGTCGTGAGACAGTTCGGTCCCTATCTGCCGTGGGCGCTGGAGAATTGAGGGGGGTTGCTCCTAGTACGAGAGGACCGGAGTGAACGCACCACTGGTGTTCGGGTTGTCATGCCAATGGCATTGCCCGGTAGCTAAGTGCGGAAAAGATAAGTGCTGAAAGCATCTAAGCACGAAACTTGCCCCGAGATGAGTTCTCCCTGACTCCTTGAGAGTCCTGAAGGGACGTTGAAGACTACGACGTTGATAGGCCGGGTGTGTAAGCGCAGCGATGCGTTGAGCTAACCGGTACTAATGACCCGTGAGGCTTAACCTTACAACGCCAGAGGCGTTTTT
>NZ_JAALFV010000002.1:0-592347 GCF_011800405.1 Pantoea sp. EKM21T | reverse complement strand
AAGGTACCGCGTGAGCGGCGCGAGGACGGCCCGGCAGCAGCAGAGGTGCGCTGGCCCGCACTGCGGCTCGCTCGCCCGGAAAAAAAGCTGCCACGTTTGACCGTGACAGCCTTTACAACTCTGATCTTAACTGACCAGCATTATGCCAGTGGCAGCCTTTTTTGATCTCAGCGACCAAAGAGATCGCGGCGTTTAGGTTTCAGCGGCTGGGCTATCAGCACCAGCGCCGCGACCAGCAGATAACCGGCGAACACCACAATCATCCACTGCGGCATGCTGAGCGTCAGGAAAGTCCAGCTGCGTTCTGCACAGTCACCGCTGGCAAGAAACACCGACGGCAGCCACTTATCCAGCGGTAAGCCGCTGGGGAAGCGAGCAGCAAAATCACAGGTGGTGAAGGGGTTAGGGTGCAGCTGAATCATGGTATGTTCATAAGAGAGACGCAGACCTTCCCAGGCACTGTAGATCCACAACGCCAGCGCCGCCAGACGCAACGGCGATTTTGGCGCAATCGCACCAATCAGACCCGCGCCCAGCACACCAAACAGCGCATTGCGCTCATAAATACACATCACGCAGGGCTTCAGGCCCATTACGTGCTGAAAAAAGAGTGCTGTTAATTCCAGTGCAAGTGCAGTCAGTGCCAGTAGTAACCAGGCTCCGCGACCACGTGAGCATTGATTCAGATATCGCAACATATTGCATTCCCTGTAAACGTTAATGCCACGCAGTGTAAACCAAAAGCGTTTGCAAACCAGCCAGGGACAGGGAAAAATCGTGTGCAAACATGACCTGATTCTGATCCAGAGCAGGTTAAATGAGGATAAGCCAGACCTTATCGGCAGAACGCCGGTCAGTGAAGAGCGGGGAGAGCCGCAGTGGCGACAGAGGCGATCGCATGCGGCAGGAGGCGAAACGGCAGGCGCGGGTTATATGCTGTCAAAGTCCTGCGCTTTCAGGGTGGCTGAACGCTGACACTCAGCGGTGCTGTGGCACGCGCCATTTCAGCGCAGAAAGCCATTCAGCCCGCCCGTGATCCCGAAGCCGCTGATACTGCGGTCAGCCATGCTGAAATATGCGCCTGCGCCCGGTTTTAATGGTTACGCAGGCTATATCCGCTATAGGGCGTCTGGTATGATGAGTGCCCATCATGATTAGAAAAGCAACGAGAACACATTGCTATGGTTATAAAGGCTCAGAGTCCAGCGGGATTTGCTGAAGAGTATATTATTGAAAGCATCTGGAACAGTCGCTTTCCGCCAGGGTCGATTCTTCCTGCTGAGCGTGAGCTTTCTGAATTGATTGGGGTGACGCGCACCACCTTGCGTGAAGTGCTGCAGCGCCTGGCGCGCGATGGCTGGCTGACTATTCAGCACGGTAAACCGACGCGGGTGAACGATTTCTGGGAGACGTCCGGCCTGAATATTCTGGAAACGCTGGCCCGTCTCGATCACGACAGCGTTCCGGTGCTGATCGACAACCTGCTGTCGGTACGCAGCAACATTTCATCGATCTTTATCAGCCGGGCGCTGCGCCATCATCCGGACAAAGCACGCGAAGTGCTGGAAACGGTCAGCGCGGCTGCCGATCAGGCTGATGCCTATACCGAGCTCGACTACCGGGTGTTCCGCGGTCTGGCGTTTGCGTCAGGTAACCCGATTTACGGTCTGATCCTGAATGGCCTGAAAGGGCTCTATACCCGCGTTGGCCGCCACTACTTCTCTAATCCGGAAGCCCGTCAGGTCGCGCGCGATTTCTATCTGAAACTGCTGGAACTGTGCGACAAAGAGCCCGGACAGGATGAGATTGTGGACGTGGTGCGCAACTACGGCCGCCGCAGCGGTGAAATCTGGCACAGTATGCAGAAGAATCTGCCCGACGATCTCGGCAGTAAGCGTTAAAAAAAACCGGACATCGCGTCCGGTTTTTTGTTTTTATCCCATCAGAGTGATGAACCGCGTGGTGGATTACGATCCAGCAGCTCTACGCTGCCATCCTCGTTCTGCTGTTCCAGAATCACATCAAATCCCCACAGACGATGCACATGTTTCAGCACCTCGCGACGGCTCTTATCCAGTGGCGTGCGGCTCTGCGGCACATAACGCAGGGTCAGCGAACGGTCACCGCGCAGATCGACGTTATAGACCTGAATATTCGGTTCGAGATTACTCAGGTTGTACTGCGCAGAGAGCTGCTGGCGAATTGCCCGGTAGCCCGCCTCATCGTGGATCGCGGCGATTTCGAGATAATTGTTGCGGTCATCATCCAGTACGGTAAACAGACGGAAATCACGCATGACTTTCGGCGACAGGAACTGGCTGATAAAACTCTCATCCTTGAACTCGCGCATCGCAAAATGCAGCGTTTCCAGCCAGTCGGAACCGGCGATATCCGGGAACCAGTAGCGATCCTCCTCGGTCGGCGACTGACAGATACGCTTGATATCCTGCATCATCGCGAACCCTAACGCATAGGGGTTGATGCCGTTATACCACTGACTGTTATAGGGCGGCTGAAACACGACGTTGGTGTGGCTGTGCAGGAACTCCATCATAAAGCGTTCCGACACTTTGCCTTCATCATAGAGGTGATTGAGGATGGTGTAGTGCCAGAATGTCGCCCAGCCTTCATTCATTACCTGGGTCTGTTTCTGCGGATAGAAATACTGGCTTACCTTGCGCACAATGCGCAGGATCTCACGCTGCCATGACTCCAGCAGCGGGGCGTTTTTCTCCATAAAATAGAGCAGGTTTTCCTGCGGCTCAGAGGGGTAGCGCGCGGCTTCAAAGGTCACGGCCTCTTTCTCACGCCGTGGCAGCGTTCGCCACAGGGTGTTCACCTGACTTTGCAGATACTCCTCACGGCTTTTCTGCCGCGCCTTCTCCTCCTGCAGAGAGATCTTCTGCGGGCGCTTATAGCGATCGACGCCATAATTCATTAAGGCATGGCAGGAGTCGAGCAACCGCTCTACCTCTTCGACGCCATAGCGCTCTTCGCAGTCACTGATATAGTTTTTGGCAAATAACAGGTAATCGACAATCGACCCGGCATCCGTCCAGCTGCGGAACAGATAGTTATTTTTAAAGAAAGAGTTGTGGCCATAGCAGGCATGCGCCATCACCAGCGCCTGCATGGTCATGGTGTTCTCTTCCATCAGGTAGGCGATGCAGGGATTAGAGTTGATGACAATCTCATAGGCCAGACCCTGCTGACCATGCTTATAGCGCTGCTCGGTCTCGATAAACTTTTTGCCGAATGACCAGTGTGAATAGTTGATTGGCATGCCGACGCTGGAGTAGGCATCCATCATCTGTTCAGAGGTAATCACTTCGATTTGGTGCGGGTAGGTATCAAGCCGGTAGAGTTTAGCCACCCGGTCGATCTCGGCTAAGTAGACATCAAGCAGTTCGAATGTCCAGTCTGGTCCGTCATTGAGTCGTTTGCTGTCTCTGATGGCTTCGTCAAAGATTGTCGTCATAGCGCACCTCTTTTTTGCAAACCGGCTGACCCGAAAGACAACCCGTTCTGGTTATTTAAGGCTTCATCCTGAAAAAGGGAACCCGAAAAAAACTGAGCGAACACAACAATGATAGCCCACTGTCGCTTATCCGAAATGCGAACTCAAACGAATTCTTTGGCACAAAATCATTAAGAGCGGTGCGGCAGAGAATTTAACAGCCTTTCATACTGTTCTTATTATAAATTGCGGAATCTAATCCTGTTTATAAGCGGAATGTATGGGGTTGAATGAATCTCCTGCAACAGGCAGATTTAACTGCCTTCGTTGTCATTTATTTCTGTGTTTAAGGATTAAGACGCATAAAGCGCTGAAATTGGCCGTGCGACAAGATTTTAGTTACCTGAAAAGTAAAAAAGATGTGAAATGGATGGTGAAATTCTGTGGTGGTGTCTGCTGTGTAAATCCGCTGACTATCATCAGTTGAACAGTGAATTATGCTTTTACAGGTCGGGTGGGGGAGCTATGCACGTTGTAATTCTTGGAAGTGGTGTGATCGGGGTGGCAAGTGCCTGGTATCTGGCGCGTGCCGGACATCAGGTGACGGTCATTGATCGTCAGCCCGCCGCAGCGATGGAGACCAGTGCAGGGAATGCCGGTCAGATCTCTCCGGGTTATGCCGCACCCTGGGCAGCGCCCGGCGTGCCATTGAAAGCGGTGAAGTGGATGTTTCAGCGCCACGCGCCGCTGGCTATCCGGCTGGATGGCAGTAGTTTTCAGCTGGAGTGGATGTGGCACATGCTGCGCAACTGCGACATCAATCACTATCAGCAGAACAAAAGCCGCATGGTGCGCATTGCCGAATATAGCCGTGACTGTCTGAAAGCGCTGCGCAGTGAAACCGGCATCGCCTATGAGGGCCGTCAGGGCGGGACGCTGCAACTGTTCCGTACCCAGCAGCAGTTCGACAGCGCCAGCAAAGATATTGCGGTGCTGCGCGACGCGGGTGTGCCCTATGAGCTGCTGCAGGCGCATGAACTGTCTCGCGTTGAACCGGCACTGGCGGCAACCCAGCATAAACTCACCGGCGGATTACGCCTGCCCAATGATGAAACCGGCGACTGTCAGCTCTTTACTCAGCGGCTGGCAAAAATGGCCGAAGAGGCGGGCGTGGTCTTCCGCTTTAACACTCCGGTCGACCACCTGCTGCGCGATGGCAATCGCATCTATGGCGTGAAGTGCGGTGATGAGATCATCAAGGCGGACAGCTATGTGGTGGCGTTTGGTTCCTACTCGACCGCGCTGTTAAAAAATGTCATCGATATTCCGGTCTATCCGCTGAAAGGCTATTCACTCACTATTCCGATTAAAAATCCTGACGCCGCACCGGTTTCAACTATCCTGGATGAGACCTACAAAGTGGCGGTGACGCGGTTTGACGATCGTATTCGTGTCGGCGGTATGGCGGAAATTGTTGGTTTTAACACCAAACTCACCGAAGCGCGGCGGGAAACGCTGGAGATGGTGGTCAGTGATCTCTATCCTGAAGGCGGTCATCTCGCGCAGGCGAGTTTCTGGACCGGTCTGCGTCCGATGACGCCAGACGGTACGCCGATTGTGGGTGCCACACCGATCTCTAATCTCTGGCTCAATACCGGTCACGGTACGCTGGGCTGGACGATGGCGTGTGGTTCTGGTCAGCTGCTGGCCGATCTCATCTCCGGTAAAAAGCCGGCCATTGCGGCGGATGACTTAGCGGTGTTCCGCTACTTACCCGGTTTCGCGGCGACCTCATCGCCGCTGCGTAACGCCAACGCAACTCGTTAAGTATTCAGGGAGAGAGAGGATGTCACGTCCGATTGTCGCTACCATCAACCAGCAGGCGTTACGTCATAACCTGACTGTTGTTCGCCAGGCGGCACCCGCCTCCCGCGTCTGGTCAGTGGTGAAAGCTAATGCTTATGGCCATGGCATTGATCGCGTGCGCGAGGCGTTATCTGCCACTGACGGCTTCGCGCTTCTTAATATTCAAGAGGCGATCCAGCTGCGTGAGCAGGGCTGGAAAAAGCCGATTCTGCTGCTGGAAGGTTTCTTCCAGCCAGAGGATTTGCAGCTGATTGACCGTTATCGTCTCACCACCAGCGTACACAGTAACTGGCAAATCAACGCGCTGGCCAGTGCCAGACTTGCAGCACCGGTGGATATCTATCTCAAAATGAACAGCGGGATGAACCGGCTGGGATTTCGCCCGGAACAGGTCAACGGCGCATGGCAAAAGCTGCGGGCGCTCAGTACGGTAGGTGAGATGACGCTGATGGCCCATTTTGCCGATGCGGAAAATCCGCAGGGTCTGATTGCGCCACTGCAGCGCGTAGAGCAGGCGGCTGAGGGGCTGAACTGTCCGCGATCGCTCTCCAACTCCGCCTGCACCCTGTGGCATCCTGAAGCGCACTTTGACTGGGTTCGTCCCGGCATCATTCTGTATGGCGCGTCGCCCAGCGGTGACTGGCAGGACATTGCAGGTAGTGGCCTGAAACCGGTGATGACCTTAAGCAGTGAGATTATTGCGGTCCAGCAGCTACAGCCGGGCGATGGAGTGGGTTACGGCTACCGCTATCACGCCAGTGCAGCGCAACGAATTGGCGTGGTGGCCTGTGGCTACGCGGATGGCTATCCACGGCATGCTCCTACAGGTACGCCCGTCTGTGTCGATGGCGTGATGACTCAGGTGGTTGGCGCGGTTTCGATGGATATGATCACCGTGGATTTAACCCCTTGTCCCCAGGCCGGTATTGGCTCAGCCGTGGAGCTGTGGGGGGAGCAGGTGAAAATCGATCAGGTGGCAAAAGCGGCCGGAACGGTAGGGTACGAGCTGATGTGTGCGCTGGCCCCCCGCGTTCCGGTCACGGTTATTTAAGCGCGGTCAGGCTGCCGCGCATCTTTCTGCTGCAGCGCCAGGCGATAAAGGCCAGCGCTGCACCCAGCAGCATCATCAGACTCAGCGACAGCTTCTCCGCCACCGGCAGCGCCACAATGACCAGGCTGCCTGACGCGCCACCGGCCATCTGAATGAATCCCTGCAAGGCGGACGCTACGCCCGCCTGTTGCTGATAGGGCTCCAGCGCATAGCTGGTGGCCGGTCCCACCGTAAAGGCCAGCCCGGCAACTGAAACGGCCACCGGGAACATGTAAAGCGCCCAGTGCGTCTGCATCTCCGCCGGGAAGATCTGCATCCCCGCTACCAGCAGCATCGCGCCCATCAGCATAGTGAAGAATCCCATCGCCAGGCAGAAAGGGCGACCCGCTTTGCGAATCGCTTTATTCACGAACATGCTGACAAACATGATCCAGAAACCGTTGGCGCCAAAAGCAAAAGAGAACTGGATTGGCGTCAGCCCGCCTTCGGTCATTAATACCTGCGGTGCCAGCGACACGTAGGTCAGCACCATGCCCAGCGCACCGGCATTGGCGAACGCGAACGCCAGAAAGCGCGGCTGGCGCAGGATCGCGGCATACTGTTTAATCGGTAATCCTTTCACCCGCAGGGTATCCGCCGGGCGCGTCTCTGGCAGCCAGATAATCACCAGCAGCGTAATCAGCACGCCGTAGGCGCAGAGAAACCAGAAGGGTGCGCGCCAGTCAAAGGCGCTGGCCAGCAAACCGCCCAGCAGCGGAGCCAGGGCCGGAACGATGTTTAATGCGCCATTCAGGAAGCCATATGCACGGGCGGCATCATCACCGCTCAGGCGGTCACGCACGCCGCTAAAGGCCACGACCGCGCTGCAGCAGACGCCACAGCCCTGCACCAGGCGGGCAAGGACGAACAGCGGGAATGAGGTGGCGGTGGCGGCGATGGCACTCCCCGTGATGTAAAGCGCCAGGCCCAGCAGGGCAATCGGCTTACGGCCATAGTTGTCCACCAGCGGGCCGGTCACCAGTTGTCCCAGCCCCATAATCAGCAGAAACAGGGGAATGGTGGTTTGCACCAGATTAACCGGCGTATCCAGCCCTTCTGCGATTTGTGGCAGCGTGGGCAAATAAAGATCGATGCCTAAGGGTGCCAGCAGCACCAGGCTTAATAACAGCAGAGTAAATTTTTGCATAACAACCAGAGGGTAAGCGTTCTGTTTAAAAACGATCGCAGAGGGTAATGATTCAGCGGCAAAAAAGATAGAGGAAGTCGTGCGGAAAATGCAATGCCTGCTGTAAACAGGCATCGCAGAGGTCTGATTAGTAAGCGCCGTCGCGGCGTAACACCACGCCTGCGGTTTTGAACAGGATCGCAATATCGGTCCAGAGCGCCCAGTTTTTGACATACCAGGAGTCAAAATAGACGCGGGTATCATAGTCGATATCGTTACGTCCGCTGACCTGCCACAGACCGGTCATACCCGGCTTGGCCATCAGGTAGTAGTCGACATCACCGGCATAACGCTCCAGCTCAGCTTCAATCACCGGACGCGGGCCAACCAGGCTCATCTCGCCACGAATCACGTTCCACAGCTGCGGCAACTCGTCCAGGCTGGTTTTACGCAGGAAACTACCAATCCGGGTCACGCGCGGGTCATTCTTCAGTTTGAAATCTTTGTCCCACTCAATTCGTGCCTCTTCGCTGGTTGCCAGTAATTTCTCCAGCACCTCTTTGGAATTGGTCACCATGGAACGGAATTTCAGACATTTGAATTTTTTGCCATTCTGGCCCACACGCTCGTGACCATAAATGGCATTGCCGCCATCACGTTTTACCATATAACAGAGCAGGGCGAAGATTGGGCCGAGGAACAGCAGCAACATCGACGCCACCACGATATCAAAGGCGCGCTTCATGAAACGGGAGGAGTGTTTCGCCAGGTTGTTGCTGACGCGCAGAATCATCACTTCATGGCTGAAGATAAAGGACATGTCCGTGCCGTAAAGCGGCACGCCGCGCAGCGTCGGGATCACTGAAACTGAACGGCAGTTCATTTTCGACAGGAATTTCAGCCAGCGATCGCGCATCGGCTGCTGCTCATACTCCATAGCCACAATAAACTGCACGTTGTCGCGGTCAATGGTCTGCCAGTTGATATCTTTCCAGGTGATCACCGGCACGCCATTCACGCTCTGCTGAGCCGGGACATCATCGACCGAGATAAAGGCCTGTACGTTGTAGCCCAGAATCTCTTCACTCTGCAGCGCCGCGTAAGCTTCGGTGGCGTTTCTGCCGGAGCCAATGATGATGGTCTCTTTCTGCCACTGACCCGCCTTGTGAATGGCGCGTTTAACCAGAGCACGCATCAGCGGCAGCAGCAGCAGGGCATATGTCCAGCTGAAGACCCACACCATGCGGGAGAAATCCCATTTAGAGAAGGCGATCAACGCGAGGTCGAGCAGCGAGAAAACAAATAATGTTTTAATGATCTCTTTCAGTTCAAACCAGAAGGGTTTGCGATAGGTGTAGTGACGCAGGCGTACCCAGAACCAGCCGGTACACATGACTGACATAATAAACTGTGCCACAAAACGATATTCAATTTGATGAGGTGGAATAAAGGTATCCAGCTCGCCCCAAATACCCTGTATCGTCGCGGCAGATAAAAACAGTGCGAGGTTAAGTGCAATCAGATCGGAAAAGCTCAGGGCGAATTTCACGATGATATTTTTACGCGTGCCGCTCCACGAGCGGCTCGGGCTATTCATTATCAATGTACTTGCCATAAAACCTGCTCTCTTTCTCAAGTAAAAGATGGCCTGACCAGAATCATGTACGCGCTCAGGGGTGGGCTTCTGAAAAATTAAAAAATAATTTTCAGTCTGTTGCAGTCAGTAAAGCCAGTGCAGCTGCAAAAAAGATAACGGCTAAAGCGTGATAGTACTCACGAAATGTTGCAGCATTGAGAATGAGTATGCAGGAGTTATTTGACAGAGTTAATACGGAAAAAATCTGAAAACATCAAAAGTGATTAAAGTTTTAAATGGCTAACTCATGGTTTTTACTGGATAAAATAAGGCGGGGTTGGTTATAACCAAACTGTTTAAGACGCTTTTTAGGAATTACCGCCAAATCTTACGACTGGCGGTAGTGATAACGGACTCAGGCAGGTTTTTTTAAAATCCAGCGGTCCTGCTGTTTATCGTAATGACCAATCTGCAGATCCACCGGTTCTCCGTCAATCCATGCCGGGACGCTGGTATCGCGATCCCAGCCATCAAGTTGGGTAATTAAGCCGGGATTGGTGTGACAGGGGATGCTGACGGTGTCGAGGTTCTCACTGTCAAGATCGGCATCAACAATCTCATAACGACCAATTTTAACCACGTGTCCCATTCATTTCTCCCGTTTTTGCTGGCATAGACTTTTAAGCTTAGCGTATCGACAGAAAATAACGTGACTGAATGATTAGGATTATTCCTTCTCTTCAGCCGGACGGACACCAATCTTCACAATACGGTTATCCTCTTTCTCCGCCACAGTCCACGTCAGCTGATTCCACTCAACCTGATCGCCAACCACCGGCGCGCCGCCCAGCATACTCAGCACCAGTTGTCCCAGCGACTGCTGATCGTTGGTGTTCTCATCCAGTTCCAGTCCGTAAATCTGCGCAATATCGCGCAGGCGAGCTTCAGCATCCAGAATAAAGTCACCAAAGAAACGCTGGTCGAGGGAAACCGGCGGCGACTGGCTGAACATCTTACCCAGCGCCGGCAGATCGCGCTCACGGCCAATCACGCAGATAACGTCGTTCTCCCTGAGCCTCGTTCCATCATTCGGATGCATCAGCACATTATCACGGAACAGGGCGGCGATGCGGGTCTCACGCGGCATCTGCAGGTCACGCAGAGCGGCACCGACGCACCACTTGTCAGCGCTGAGCTGGTAGACAAACTGCTCCCATGGATTTTCGGGATGGATATCCAGACCGATACGGCTGATAGGCGATGCGGTAGGCGGTACCACCACTTTGGCTTTTTTCGCTGCAAAGCCCAGCGAGGTGCCCTGCAACATCAGGGAGACCAGCACCACAAAGAAGGCGATATTAAAATAGAGCGACGCGTTTTCTAATCCGGCCATCATCGGGAAGACCGCAAGGATAATCGGTACCGCGCCGCGTAAACCGACCCAGCTGATAAAGACGCGTTCGCGTGTAGTAAAACTGCGAAACGGCAGCAGACCAATAAAGACCGACAGTGGACGCGCCACCAGAATCAGCCACAGTGAGAGGATCATCGCCGGAACCGCGATATGCCACAAATCAGACGGGGTTACCAGCAGTCCCAGCACGATGAACATGCCAATCTGACTTAGCCACGCCATGCCGTCAAAGGTCTGCAGAATGCCGTGACGGTTGCGAATCGGCCTGTTGCCCAGTAAAAAGCCGCAAAGATAGACCGCCAGGATGCCGCTGCCCTCTAATACCGTGGTCAGGGCGAACACCAGAATGCCGCCACTCAACGCCAGCAGCGGATAGAGCCCACCGGCCAGACTGATACGGTTAATCAGCTGCTGCAGCGCCCAGCCGCCGCCCAGGCCCAGCACGATACCCAGACCAAACTGCTGCACCAGATGCACCAGGAACATCCAGTCAAGGCCGCTGCGGCCCTGTTCGATCATCTCAATCAGCGTAATGGTCAGGAACACCGCCATCGGATCGTTACTGCCCGATTCAATCTCCAGCGTGGAGCTGACGCGCTCATTCAGACCTTTGTCACCCAGCAGGGAGAAGACGGCGGCGGCATCCGTGGAGCCGATGATCGCGCCAATCAGGAAGCCCTGCATCATATCCAGGTTAAACAACCAGGCGGCGACCACACCGGTTAAGCCTGCGGTAATCATGACCCCGACGGTCGCCAGCGACAGCGCTGGCCCCAGGGCAACTTTAAATGAGCTGGCTTTGGTCCGCATGCCGCCATCCAGCAGGATAATCGCCAGCGCCAGGTTCGAGATTAAGTAAGCCGCCGGATAGTTATCAAAGGCGATGCCGCCGATACCATCAACCCCGGTCAGCATGCCCAGGGCAAGGAAGATCACCAGAATGGGGATGCCCAGTCTGGATGAGAAAGAGCTGAGCAGAATGCTCGATGCGACCAGCACGGAACCGATGATAAACAGACTGTAGACAATAGTGTGGTTCAAACCCGATCTCCTGAGATATGACAGTGCGGTGCAGCGACTGGTGACAAATATCCATGCTATCTCTGAAAGATAATGTTTTATCAAGGAGTTGTCATTGTGAAAATGATCATTATACGAATTGCTTAACAGCATATGGAATCAGATTAATGTGAAGAATGAGGGGGTTGGCAGGCAAGCGGCAGAAAACAGACTGTTTTAGCAGGTTATTCTGAAGATAAAAAAAGCCGGCGATGAGCCGGCTTAGTGCATCAGGCTTCCGTTGCCTGTTTATGGAACAGCGATCGGAACACCGGGTAGATATCTTCCGGCTCACGAATGTGTTCGATAGCAAAGTTATCGAACGTCGACTGCAGATGCTCATACTCTCGCCACAGCGTCTGATGTGCACGGCGGGTAATCTCGATATAACTGTAATAACGCACCACCGGCAGAATATGCTTCGCCAGGATCTCGTGACAGAGCGGTGAATCGTCGGCCCAGTTATCGCCATCCGACGCCTGCGCAGCATAGATGTTCCACTGCGCCGGGTCATAGCGCTCTTTCACCACCTCATCCATGAGTTTCAGTGCACTCGAAACGATGGTGCCACCGGTCTCCTGGGAGTAGAAGAACTCCTGTTCATCCACCTCTTTGGCCTGCGTGTGATGACGAATGTAAACCACATCAACATTCTTGTAGGTGCGGCTCAGGAACAGGTAAAGCAGGATATAGAAGCGTTTCGCCATATCCTTGGTGGCCTGATCCATGGATCCGGATACATCCATCAGACAGAACATCACTGCCTGGCTGGAAGGCTCCGGCCGTTTCTCAAAGTTTTTGTAGCGCAGGTCGAAGGTGTCGATAAAAGGCACCCGATCGATACGCGCCCGCAACTCGGCGATCTCTTTGCGCAGCCGCTCCTCCTCCAGAAGCTGAGCCGGTTCAGAGTTCTCAATCTCCAGCAGCGTTTCTTCCAGTTCGTGCAGCATCCGGCGTTTGCCCGCCGTCATCGCCGTACGACGCGCCAGCGAGTTCTGCAGCGAACGTACGACGCTGATATTGGCAGGCACACCGTTAGAGGTGAAACCGGCACGGTGGGTCTTATACTCATTCAACTGGCGATGCTGGTTCCGGCGCAGGTTAGGCAGGGCGAGATCTTCAAACAGCAGGTCCAGATACTCATCTTTCGATATCTGAAAGACAAACTCATCCTGACCTTCACCATCCTGACTGGCATTGCCCTGGCCACTGCCGCTGCCGCCACCACCCTGCGGTCGCTCGACCCGGTCATTCTGCACAAAATGGTCGTTGCCCGGATGGACCCGATGGCGGTTGCCGCCGCGTCCCTGATGGAAAATTGGCTCATTGATGTCGTCAATCGGGATAGAGACAGACTCACCGCTGCTTACATCGGTCACCGAGCGTTTATTGATGGCCTCGGAGATCGACTGCTTAATTTGCGACTTATAACGGCGCAAGAAGCGCTGGCGGTTTACCGCGCTCTTGTTTTTGCCGTTGAGTCGGCGATCGATGAAATAGGCCATGGTATTCCCCCAAACTACATTGTAAGCAGGCCGGGCGAACCCGACCTTGTCAGACCGGTATCACTTACCGGCAAGCTTACAGACTCTTATCAGGACGATTTACGCACACGCAAATACCATTCACACAGCAGGCGAACCTGTTTGCGGGTATAGCCTTTTTCCATCATGCGATCGACAAAATCATCATGCTTTTTCTGCTCATCGGTAGAGGTCTTGGTATTAAACGAGATCACCGGCAGCAACTCTTCCGTATTCGAGAACATTTTCTTCTCGATCACGGTGCGTAATTTCTCGTAACTGGTCCAGTTCGGGTTGCGACCGTTATTGTGTGCCCTGGCGCGCAGCACGAAGTTGACGATCTCATTACGGAAATCTTTCGGGTTACTGATGCCAGCGGGTTTCTCGATTTTCTCCAGTTCCGCGTTGAGCGATTCACGATCAAACAGCTGTCCGGTATCGGGATCGCGATACTCCTGATCCTGAATCCAGAAGTCGGCATAGGTCACATAGCGGTCAAAGATGTTCTGACCATACTCAGAGTAAGATTCCAGATAGGCGGTCTGAATCTCTTTGCCGATAAACTCAGCATATTTGGGGATCAGATAGCCTTTGAGGTGCTCAAGGTATTTCTCGGCCTGATCCTGTGGGAACTGTTCGCGCTCAATCTGCTGCTCCAGTACATAGAACAGGTGCACCGGGTTGGCCGCCACTTCGGCGTGGTCAAAGTTAAATACCCGCGACAGAATCTTAAAGGCAAAGCGGGTTGAAAGGCCGTTCATCCCCTCATCCACACCGGCGTAATCATGATACTCCTGCCATGACTTCGCCTTAGGGTCGGTATCTTTCAGGCTTTCACCATCGTAGACCCGCATTTTGGAATAGATGCTGGAGTTATCCGGATCCTTGAGACGTGACAGGATAGAGAAGCGTGCCAGCGTTTCCAGCGTACCCGGTGCGCAGGGCGAGGTCGCCAGCTCACTGTGATTAAGTAACTTGTCGTAGATTTTGATCTCTTCAGAGACCCGCAGGCAGTAGGGCACCTTGACGATATAGACACGGTCAAGGAACGCCTCATTATTCTTGTTATTACGGAACGTCACCCACTCTGATTCGTTGGAGTGCGCCAGAATAATGCCGTTAAACGGCAGCGCCGAAATCCCCTCGGTGCCGTTGTAGTTCCCTTCCTGCGTCGCCGTCAGTAAGGGGTGCAGCACCTTGATAGGCGCTTTGAACATCTCAACGAATTCCATGATCCCCTGGTTGGCACGGCAGAGTGCGCCGGAGTAACCGTAAGCATCAGGATCGTTTTGCGCATGGTTTTCCAGTTTACGGATATCCACTTTACCGACCAGCGCGGAGATATCCTGGTTGTTCTCATCACCCGGTTCAGTTTTGGCAATCGCCAGTTGTTCCAGGATTGACGGCCAGACTTTCACCACTTTGAAACGCGAGATATCGCCGCCAAAGTCGTGCAGTCGCTTAGCGGCCCACGGCGACATAATCGTGCCGAGATAACGGCGCGGCACGCCATACTCTTTTTCGAGAATATGCGCATCTTCCTGCGGATTAAACAGGCAGAGAGGGTGGTCATTAACCGGGCTGCGTTCCCCGTCGGCGCTCAGTACATAGATGGGTACCCGCTGCATCAGCGACTTAAGCCGTTCCGCCAGTGAGGATTTACCGCCACCTACCGGTCCCAGTAAATAGAGGATCTGTTTCTTCTCTTCCAGTCCCTGAGCGGCATGTTTCAGGTAGGAGACGATCTGTTCAATCGCTTCCTCCATGCCGTAAAACTCCTCGAACGCCGGATAGCGTCCCATCACACGGTTGGAGAATATTCTGGAAAGGCGTGGCTCCTGAGCAGTATCGACCATTACCGGCTCTCCGATAGCCATTAACAGTCGCTCTGCAGCGTTGGCGTATGCACTGCGATCCTGCTTACAGATAGCAAGAAATTCCTGCAGTGTGAACTCTTCGTCCTTGGCAGCTTCATAACGCTGACGATAGTGATCGAATATATTCATAGCGATGCCCGTCCTTTCGTTTTTAGCACAGGTAAGGAGCGTAATTAGAGGCTTATAGCAGCTCCCGGAAGATATTCTCTGTTGAGTACAGCAACCCTTATGCCAACCTGATCTTTCTTATCGGGATACACAACTTTTATGGTTACTCTGCTCGTACAAAATGTCTGCTGTTACTTCTAACTGTAGATGGCTTCTAGGAAATTTCCTCCACGGGTTTGGGTTAATGAGGGGAAGATCAACTGTACAGCGGGTCTGTTGTGAGATGCGTTCTTATGGGTGATGCTTTAACTTAACGTGTTTTTAACCTTTAATGCCACTTTCATCGATCAGTCACTTAAAGGATTTCGATATAAGTTAATCCAGCCGTGAAAAAACGTTAGACTTCCTGTTTGATTGTTATATTTATGGAATGAATAAATTGTGAACCAATTCAAATTTAAGACGCTTGTTGCACTTCTGCCCTGTTATTTACTGGCCACGCACGCGAATGCCGCACCGCTTTCCATTGGCGCATCGGTCATCTATGCCGATTCACCTTATCGCGGCGGCCAGGACCGGTATATCCCGCTTCCGGTTATCAATTACGAGGGTGAAGACTTCTGGTTCCGCAGCCTGCAGGGCGGCTACTACCTGTGGAAAGATCCTCAGAACCAGCTGTCACTGACGCTGCTGGGGTCACCGCAGGAGTACAAACCCAGCGACAACGACCTGGGCGACATGAAAGGGCTGGATAAACGCCGCATGACGCTGATGGGTGGCGCAACCTATCGTCACACCGCTGACTGGGGGATTGTCCGTACCTCATTGCTGGGGGATGTGCTCAATAACAGCAATGGGATGATCTGGGACCTGACATACCTCTATCGCTTCCAGATGGGTGACTTCAGCCTGACGCCGGGCATCGGGGCCACATGGAACAGCGCCAATCAAAACCGTTATTACTATGGGGTATCCGGGCATGAAAGCGCCCGTACCGGCATCAGCCGTTACAACCCGGATGACAGCTGGTCACCTTATGTGGAACTGAGCGCCAGCTATCAGATTGCGCCGCAGTGGAATGCCAGCGTTATGGGGCGTTATATCCGTTTCGACAGCGAAATCAAAGACAGCCCGATGATTGATAAAAGCGGGCAGGCGTTAATCTGGACGGGTGTCAGCTATACCTTCTGATAACGCACCAAAAGAGGGCATTTATTGCCCTCTGTTCTTTTACAGGGCCTCAGAATGGGGCGGGAGAGCAGAATGCGTAACACGATTAACTTTGCCGGTTTTGGCGATCTGCCGGTGATCGGTCAGGGCACCTGGTATATGGGTGAAAACCCGGCGCAGCGTGCTGATGAAGTCGCTGCATTGCAGGCGGGTCTTGAGTGCGGCTTGAAGCTTATCGATACCGCCGAAATGTATGCAGATGGCGGAGCCGAAGAGGTGGTCGGGCAGGCACTGCTGGGCCGTCGCGACCGGGCGCTGCTGGTCTCCAAAGTTTATCCGTGGAATGCGGGCGAAGTGGATGCCATTGCAGCCTGTGAGCGCAGCCTGCAACGTCTGCAAACCGATTATCTCGATCTCTACCTGTTGCACTGGCGCGGCAATATTCCGCTGGAAGAGACACTGCGCGCGATGGAACGCCTGCAGCAGCAGGGCAAAATTCGTCACTGGGGCGTATCGAATTTTGACACCGATGATATGGCCGAACTGTGGGATGAAGAGAAGGGTGAGGCCTGCGCGACCAATCAGGTGCTCTATCATCTGGCTTCACGCGGCATTGAATTTGATCTGCTGCCGGCATGTCAGCAGCGTGGCGTACCGGTCATGGCCTACTGTCCGCTGGCCCAGGCCGGACGGCTACGTGACTCACTCTTTACCGATCCTCAGCTGACTCAGATTGCACAGCAGAAGGGCATCAGCGTGGCGCAATTACTGCTGGCCTGGGTGATTCGTCAGCCAGGGGTGATTGCCATTCCTAAAGCCAGTTCAGTGGCCCACGTTCAGGAAAATGCGGCGGCGCTGGAGGTGGAACTGACCGATGAGGATTTGCAGCTCATCGATCGCGCCTGGCCAGCGCCACAGCATAAGTCGCCGCTGGATATTGTTTAGCCGTTAACGTTATCGCTGGCTGCGGCTTTCTTTTTGAGGCGGAACGTCGTGGCCAGTCGTGCCGGTTTTTCACCCGCGCTGCGTAACGGTTTGCTGATACGCGCCGTCTCCACACAGACCATGGTCTTATAGCCCTCATTCGCCATATCCGTCATGCTGCAGGAGAGTTCCACACCCGGATTCCACGTGACAACGTCACTGTGATGATGGTGGTACACCTCGATCTGCCGCTCGCCCGCAGTATCATTAATCACTGAGCAATCTTCTGCTGCGGTAAAGATACGGTCGATGCGTCCAGGATAACGCTGTTTGCCGTCGCTGCTGGCCACCTCGCCGTTATTCACTTTGTCGATATAGCTATTGCCCAGACCCGAGACTTCCACACCGTTGATGTCGCTGACGGTAAAGTAGCTGTGCAGAGCCGCCGTCGCTTCAAAGTCACCATAGGCTTCCAGCTCAATCTCACAATGCTGGCCCAGCCGGAAGCGGGCAATCAGGGTGAATTCATGCGGCCAGAGCTTCAGCGTCTGAGGGTTGCTCTCCAGCACCAGCGTCAGCATGACGCCATCTTCATTTTCATCATGCGCCGTGAGTTTCCACGGCTGAACCCGCGCAAAGCCGTGTGCCGGTTCGCCCGCCGGGCCGAACCACGGCCAGCAGATCGGAACGCCGCCACGAATCGCCTTACCCGGTGCAAAGAGACTCTTATCACTCAGCCAGAGTACCGGCTTTTCGCCGCTGGGTTGCCAGGCGATGAGGTGCGCGCCCTGAAGCGTAATGGCTGCCCGCACTTTAGGGTGACTCACAACAATGGCGGGGAGTTCACCTATCTGGCGCTGGGTGAGGTAAGGGGAGATCTGCGTGACCACCGGCAGAGAAAACAGTTTATCTTGCATGTTCGATTCCTTCCTGTGCGGATCAAAAAAAGGGCGACCGAAGTCGCCCTTATTCTCAATGATGTCTGGCTGCCTTATTTAGCAGAAACCAGTGCAATCAGGTCGAGAACTTTGTTTGAGTAGCCAGTTTCGTTGTCGTACCAGGAAACCAGTTTCACAAAGTTGTCGTTCAGCGCGATACCGGCTTTAGCGTCAAACACTGAAGTCAGGATTTCGCCGTTGAAGTCGGTAGAAACCACGTCATCTTCAACGTAGCCCAGAACGTCTTTCATCTCACCTTCTGCAGCCGCTTTAATTGCAGCACAGATTTCTTTGTAAGAAGCCGCTTTTTCCAGACGCACGGTCAGGTCAACAACGGAAACGTTAGGGGTTGGTACGCGGAATGCCATACCGGTCAGTTTGCCGTTCAGCTCTGGCAGAACTTTACCAACGGCTTTAGCTGCGCCAGTTGATGAAGGAATGATGTTCTGCGATGCGCCGCGGCCGCCGCGCCAGTCTTTATGAGACGGGCCATCAACGGTTTTCTGAGTAGCAGTGGTGGCGTGAACGGTCGTCATCAGACCTTCAACGATGCCAAACTTGTCGTTGATCACTTTTGCCAGCGGTGCCAGGCAGTTAGTGGTACAGGATGCGTTAGACACGATATCCTGGCCATCATATTTGTCGAAGTTTGCACCACGAACAAACATTGGGGTGTCATCTTTAGATGGACCGGTCAGAACGACTTTCTTAGCGCCTGCAGTGATGTGTTTACGCGCGGTTTCGTCGGTCAGGAAGATACCGGTTGCTTCAGCAACAACGTCAACGCCTACTTCATCCCACTTCAGGTTGGCCGGATCACGTTCAGCGGTAACACGGATTTTTTTACCGTTAACCACCAGTGCGCCATCCTGAACTTCTACGGTGCCGTCGAAACGACCGTGAGTAGAGTCATACTTCAGCATGTACGCCATGTAATCCGCGTCCAGCAGGTCGTTGATAGCAACGATTTCGATGTCAGAACGCTTTTGAGCAGCACGGAAAACGATGCGACCGATACGGCCGAAACCATTGATACCTACTTTGATAGTCATATATTCCACCAGCTATTGGTTAGTGAATAAAAGGTTGCCTGTAAAATTACAAAAACCTTACCAGGCGTCAAGCGGAATCGTGTCAATTGTTGCGACAGGTCAATTCGCCTGATAGGAATAATTCGATGCGCAACCGCTTGCGTGCCGCCAATGATATCGCGTTTCGTCTAATCAATCGCCGAATATATAGGGATGCCCGGGATAAAAGGTGATCGAAGTCACAAATACGCTTCGCGATGGACGGCATGAAAGGGTGAGCACAAAAAAAGACCCGGTAATGTTGATCATTTGTTAGAATAATAGTCGAATTTTTCAGAATGGCACTTCCCCGGAATCCTAAAATGGCTAAAGACACCGCACCCGAAGCAAAAATTGCACAGTTGACCGAAATGCAACGCTACGTCACTCAGCAACGCGGAACGGAACCGCCTTACAGCGGCGCACTGCTGCACAACAAGCAGGAAGGGATCTACCACTGTCTGATCTGTGAGGCGCCACTTTTTCTCTCTGAGACGAAGTATGACTCGGGCTGTGGCTGGCCCAGTTTCTACCAGCCGGTCAGTGATGATGCGATTCGCTATATTGAAGATGATTCACACGGCATGCAGCGTGTTGAGATCCGCTGTGGCAGCTGCGATGCGCACCTGGGACATGTCTTCCCTGACGGCCCGCAGCCGACCGGCGAACGCTATTGTGTTAACTCCGCCTCGCTGAATTTCACCGACGAGCAGGGCGAACAGACCAAAGGGTAATGGCGATGAATGAACAGCTTGAAGCAATGCTTGCATCCATGACGCCTGAAGTCTATCAGCGTCTTGCCACGGCGGTTGAGATTGGTAAATGGCCGGATGGCGTGGCACTGACCCAGGAGCAGCGCGACAATTGCCTGCAGCTGGTCATGATGTGGCAGGCACGGCACAACGACGCGCCGCAGCACATGACCATCGGTAAAGGTGGCGAAATGGTGATGAAGTCGAAAAAAGAGCTCAAGGAAGAGTTTGGAATTGATCCTGATGTGACCCGCATCCATCTGCATTAAAAAAAAGCTGGCGTCATGCCAGCTCCATTTTAAATCAGAATTGCGCCCTGAGCCGTCATCTGGGCAAAGGCAATTTCACTGTCTTCGGGATTCAGATTGACGCCGCGGCAGCCCTCTTTAACCACCTCAACGTGGTATCCCAGCTCCAGCGCATCCAGCACGCTATATTTTACGCAGTAATCCGTCGCCAGCCCCAGCATCACCAGATGGGTGATCCCACGCTCACGCAGCCAGCTGTCCAGCTCGGTCTTACGGCGATGGCCATTGTCAAAAAAGGCGCTGTAGCTGTCGACATCCTGATCCTGGCCCTTATGGAACGTCGCATCGAACAGTGAGCGATCGAGACCCGGATGAAAATCAGCGCCAGTCGAGCCCTGAATGCCGTGATCGGGCCACCAGATCTGGGCCAGACCATTTAACTCGCCCAGCGTGTAGACCGGCTCGCCGGAAACCGAGGCAAAGCTGCCGTGATCGGCCGGATGCCAGTCCTGCAGCGCCAGTACGCATTCACCGTTTTCACGGAACAGTCGCGCATAACGATTCGCCACCTCGACCGTATGGTCACCCTCATGGACTGCCATCGGGCCGCCGGGGCAAAAATCGTTCTGAATATCAATAATGATGAGTGCCCGCTTCATTACATATCGCTCCGTTTCAGTCTTCAGTCAGTTCGCCGCGCAAATTCTGCTGCATTCTGGCTCGGATTTGATCGGCCGAAAGATCCTGGCTGAGTAAAAAGTGTAGCTTTGTCAGCGCCGCTTCCACGGTGAGGTCAAATCCGCTGATGACACCAGCATGTTCCAGCGCATTGCCGGTAGCGTATCCGCCCATATTCACTTTGCCGGAAATACACTGGGTGAGATTTACCACCACGATGCCACGCTCGCTGGCCTGCTGCAATTCTGCCAGAAATTCCTTGTTCTGCGGTGCATTACCCACACCATAGGAGCGCAGGATCAATGCTTTGACTGGCTGGCGCAGAAAGTTACGTACAACGTCGGCTGAAATCCCGGGATAAATGGTAACCACACCAATCGGCTGAGGCGTAATGTTGTGGACCTTCAGTTCACCCTGACCGGCTGGGGCAGGCGGTGTATTGAGGCGACGAATATGAATGCCCGCTTCCAGCAGCGCAGAGAGGTTGGGCGAAGCAAAGGCGTTGAAGCCGTCTGCATGTGCCTTGGTGGTCCGGTTACCGCGATAGAGCGTGTTATTGAAAAACAGCGACACTTCGCTAATCGGATAGTTGGCCGCCACATAGAGCGAATTTAAGAGATTCTGCTGACCATCTGAACGTAATTCCGCTAACGGAATCTGCGAGCCCGTGACGATAACCGGCTTGGCCAGATTTTCCAGCATAAAGGAGAGTGCTGAGGCGGTAAATGCCATGGTGTCAGTGCCATGCAGGATCACAAAACCATCATAGCGATCGTAGTTCTGACGGATATCTTCTGCGATAGACTGCCAGTCCTGCGGGGTCATGTCGGAAGAGTCGATCAGCGGCTGATACTCATGAATAGTGAAATCAGGCATCTCAGGGCGGTGGAACTCCGGCATGTTAGCCAGCTGTTGCTGCAGGTGTCCGGAGACCGGAATATAACCCTGCGCCGAACGCTGCATACCGATCGTCCCGCCGGTGTAGGCTACGTAGATGTTTTTCTTTTGCATTAGAGAACTCAGACTCGCCATAAAACGCGCAGTATAAGGGGAATAGCGGGGAAAAGCAGCCCGACCAGCGGCCGGGCTGCGAGGTTTATCGCACTTCGCCGCAGTTCAGGCAGAATGCATAACGGTTCTGAGGATCGTTCTGCTTGTCGAACAGACCAGGCTGGGCTTTCATAGCACTCATCACATCCAGCATCGGTGCTGGTAGCCAGGCTTTCAGCGTATCAGGCAGGACAGCCTGCACCGACGCGTTCATCTGGCTCAGCATCATATCCAGGAAGCTTGGGTCATCCTGATACCAGCTCAGCTGCGGATTACTGACTTTCGCCAGCTCGCCCGCCTTCTTCACGGCATCATCGAAGTCACCCAGTGCATCAACCAGACCATTGGCTTTCGCATCGCTGCCGGTCCAGACGTGGCCCTGTGCAATGGCATCAATCTGCTCTGGCGTTTTATGACGTGACTTCGCCACCAGACCGACAAAGTTGCGGTAGCCATTTTCGATGGTCAGCTGCATCAGCTGCTGAACTTCTGTTGGCAGCGCTTTGGTGGTTGAGATATCCGCCAGCGGTGAGGTCGCAACACCGTCGGTGTGCACGCCAATACTGTCCAGGCTGTTCTCCAGCGTATTGATCACGCCGAAGATGCCAATCGAGCCAGTCAGCGTGCTGGGGTTCGCCACAATGTAGCTGGCAGGCGTTGAGATCCAGTAACCGCCGGACGCCGCCATGCCTCCCATCGAGACCACAATCGGCTTACCGGCCGCCTGCGCTGCCGCCAGCTCTTCACGAATCGCTTCCGAGGCGGTGACGCTGCCACCCGGGCTGTTCACCCGCAGAATAATCGCTTTGATTTTCGGATCGAGACGCGCATCGCGGATCTGCGCCGCCGTCGTGTCGCCACCGACGTTGCCCGGCGTCTCTTCACCATCCATGATGGCACCGCTGGCCATGACTACCGCGATGTTGCCATCCTGCTGCGTGGAGGTGGTTTTCACGCTGTAGTCATAGATGCTGACGCTACGGTAATCGTTGCTCTGCTTATCCAGACCAAAGGTTTTTACCAGCTCCTGATCGGCTGCCGCACGTGAACCCAGGGCATCGACCAGCTTGTTATCCAGCGCATATTGCGCGGTATCGCCTTTAACGGCGTTTAACCCGGCAATAATCGCAGCAGCACCGGGGAAGAGTTGCTCCGGCGTAATCTGGCGATTCGCTGCCACGGTATTCAGGTAGTTCTGCCACAGCTGACCGACCCAGCGGCTGTCAGCATCCCGTGCGGCAGGGGACATGTCGTCACGCAGGAACGGCTCAACCGCTGATTTGTAGGTCCCGACACGGAAGACGTGTGAGGTGACTTTCAGCTTCTCCAGCAAGGTTTTGTAATAGAGTCCGTTAGTAGCGAAACCATGCAGATCTACGGTGCCCTGTGGTGACAGATAGATTTTGGTGGCGTAGCTGGCAAGGTAATACTGCGCCTGGCTGTAGCTGTCGCCGAGTGCATAAATCGGCTTGCCGCTGTCGCGGAATTCGCGCAGCGCTTTACCCACATATTGCAGTGAAGGCTGATCGCCACCGGCAAATTCGCGTAAATCGAGCACCATGCCTTTAATGTTGCTGTCATCTTTTGCCTGACGAATAGCGTCGACCACATCAAACAGCGAATTTTCCTGTAAGCGGTCACTGCTGGCACCCAGCAGCTGGCGGCCAATTTTGCTCAGACGATTGCTTACCGACGGTTTATCCACCAGCACGCCGCTGAGATCCACTTTCAGTGCGCCTTGCTGAATCGGCGCTGAACTGCCGCCCGACCCGCTGACCTGCAGCCAGATCCCTACACCCACCACAATCAACAAAATCAGGAAAATATTCAGAATAAATTCCCTGATAAAATTCAGTACCCGCCAGCTCCAGCGGAACAGACCTGCAATTATTCGCCACAATGTGCGCATCAGACTCTCCATAAATATGTAGCAGGAAGTGGCCGCCGCGCGGACCAGACTTCCCCGACGAGCTCAT
This sequence comes from Pantoea sp. EKM21T, assembly GCF_011800405.1. Taxonomy (NCBI): domain Bacteria; kingdom Pseudomonadati; phylum Pseudomonadota; class Gammaproteobacteria; order Enterobacterales; family Erwiniaceae; genus Pantoea; species Pantoea sp. EKM21T. The sequence goes on along the minus strand of NZ_JAALFV010000002.1, from coordinate 568,445 downwards.
CCTAAAGAGCGGCGTGTTAAAAGTCAGCAGGAAATCACTGCGCACTGTTACAAAAAATCTGCCTGTGCCAGGATAACTGCAACATTACAGAGATCGGGAGAGAAACATGGACGCACTGGAGTTACTGGTCAACCGACGTTCGGCCTCACGCCTGACTGAGCCGGCACCTGCGGGTGACGCACTGGAAAATATCCTGCGGGCTGGTATGCGCGCCCCGGATCACGGCACGCTGCAACCCTGGCGCTTTATCATTGTGGAAAATGAGGGGCGCGACCGTCTGAGCCAGCTGCTGGAGCAGGCAGCACGCGATAAACAGCTGGATGAAAAGGCGATTAACAAAGCGAGCCAGTCACCTTTTCGGGCACCGATGATCATTACGGTGGTGGCACATTGTGAAGCGCACCACAAAGTGCCGCGCTGGGAGCAGATCGCCTCGGCAAGCTGTGCAGTGATGGCCATGCAGATGGCGGCCGTCGCTCAGGGTTACAATGGTATCTGGCGCAGTGGTCCCTGGACCGATGACGAGCAGGTACGCCAGGGGTTTGGCTGCCGCGAACAGGATGCCATCGTCGGCTTTCTCTATCTGGGCACCCCGCAACTGAAATCCAGCACCACGGTGCTCCCACCTGACACGGCGCCTTTCGTCCGTTACTTCTGACTACAATGCTTGTCCGGTTCCGGCAGGGTGCATTTCAGCCCTGCTTTTTGCACGGTTCCTGTGCGAACGATCGCTAACGCCGCGCATCACACTTACGCCAGCGGGCCTGCCAGGCTAACATAGCCCAGTATTCAAACCGACAGCGGACAACCGGTTATCACTGCGTTCCCCCTGATGTTAAGGATTACCTGATTCAATGCGTTTGTTTATTGCGGAAAAACCGAGCCTGGGGCGTGCTATCGCAGATGTGCTGCCGAAACCGCATCGACGCGGTGATGGATTCATTGCCTGCGGCAACGATCAGATCGTCACCTGGTGCGTAGGCCATCTTCTGGAGCAGGCGCAACCCGACAGTTATGACAGCCGTTATGCGCGCTGGTCGCTGGCGGATTTACCCATCATTCCGGAAAAATGGCAGCTAAAACCGCGTCCCTCGGTCGCTAAGCAACTGAAAGTGGTTGAGGGCTTGCTGGCGCAGGCGAATGAAGTGGTGCACGCCGGTGACCCGGATCGGGAAGGGCAGTTGCTGGTGGATGAGGTGCTCGACTACCTGAACCTGCCGGCTGAAAAACGCAGCAAGGTGCAGCGCTGTCTGATTAACGATCTCAATCCTCAGGCGGTGGACCGGGCAGTAAACCGCCTGCGTGAAAATCGCGAGTTTATTCCGTTGTGCGTCTCGGCGCTGGCCCGCGCCCGGGCGGACTGGCTCTATGGCATTAACATGACCCGCGCCTGGACGCTGCTGGGACGCAATGCAGGCTATGATGGCGTACTGTCGGTGGGCCGGGTGCAGACGCCGGTGCTTGGGCTGGTGGTCCGGCGCGATGAAGAGATCGAGAACTTCGTGCCGAAAGATTACTTCGAAGTGAAAGCGCACATCCTCACGCCTGACGGCGCCCGATTTATCGCCAGCTGGATCCCCAGTGAAGCCTGTGAACCGTGGCAGGATGAAGAGGGCCGCCTGCTCAAACGCGCCCTGGCGGAGCATGTGGTGGCGCGTATTACGGGCCAGCCAGCGATCGTCACTGCTTACAGCGATAAGCGCGAAAATGAGGTGGCGCCGCTGCCCTTTTCCTTATCCAGCCTGCAGATTGAGGCCGCTAAACGTTACGGGCTGAGTGCGCAGACGGTGCTGGATACCTGCCAGCGGCTTTACGAAACCCACAAACTGATTACCTATCCCCGTTCGGACAGCCGCTATCTGCCTGAAGAGCATTTTGCCGGTCGTCATGCGGTGTTAAAGGCGATACAGGCGCATCAGTCACAGCTGACCCCACCGGCAGATTTCGATGCCGATCGCAGAAATCGCTGCTGGGATGATAAAAAAGTGGATGCCCACCACGCCATTATTCCAACGGCCCGTGCCAGCGCGGTGAAGCTCAGTGAAAACGAGCAGCATATCTATGAACTGGTGGCGCGCCAGTATCTGATGCAGTTCTGCCCGGATGCGGTATTCCGCAAATGTGTCATCGATCTTGATATTGCTGGCGGAAAATTCGTGGCGAAAGCACGCTTCCTGGCGGAAGCGGGCTGGCGTGCGCTGCTGGGCAACAAAGAGCGTGATGAAGAGAACGACGGCATGCCGTTGCCGGTGGTAGCGAAAGGGGATGAGCTGCTGTGTGAGCGCGGAGAGGTGCTGGCGAAGCAAACCCAGCCGCCACGCCCGTTTACCGATGCCACCATTCTTTCTGCAATGACCGGCATTGCCCGTTTCGTTCAGGATAAAGAATTAAAGAAAGTACTGCGTGCGACCGATGGTTTAGGAACGGAAGCCACACGCGCCGGCATTATCGAATTACTGTTTCGTCGTGGCTTCCTGGTGAAGAAGGGCCGCTATATCAATTCTACGGATGCCGGACGCGCCCTGATTCACTCCCTGCCCGATCTGGCAGCACGCCCGGATATGACGGCGCAGTGGGAATCGACACTGACGCGTATCAGCGAAAAGGCCTGCCGCTATGATGAATTCATGCAGCCGCTGGTGCAGACCTTAACCGGTCTGATCCAGCAGGCGCGACAGCAGCCTGCGGCGCATGCATTTCGGGGATTACCGTCCACCGGACAGAAACGTCCGGTGCGCAAAACCAGGCGTAAAGTAAAGGAGACGGAATGAGGCGTTATTCAGTATTACTGGTCGTGGCCCTGTCGCTGGCGACCAGCGTGGCGCAGGCCAACAGTCGTTATCAGTCAATGCCACAGCAGGGCAGCAACGGTGGCAACACCGATGTCGTGGTGGATATGCCACCCGAGGCATGGACACAGGCAGAGAGACGTCAGCCAGACTGTCTCCGCTGCTGTATCTTTGAGAACCGTAACTACACGGAAGGGGCGGTGGTGAAATCAGAGGGGGTGTTGCTGCAATGTACCCGTGATGAACACTCCATCGGCACCAATAACCTGATCTGGAAAATAGTGAAATAGCCGTCGCGTGGCGCTCTGCCACGCGACCGTCAGTTAAAAGCGGAAGGTTGACCAGATGGGCGCGTGGTCAGACGGTTTTTCCATGCCCCGGATCTCATAATCAATGCCGGTCTCAACGCAGTGCGACGCCAGGGTTTTGCTCGCCAGCACCAGATCGATGCGTAACCCGCGATTATCATCAAACCCTTTCGAACGGTAATCGAACCAGGAAAAGCGATCCGCCACCTCCGGATTGTGCTCACGCCAGGTATCAACCAGTCCCCAGCCCAGCAGGCGGTCCATCCACTCGCGCTCTTCCGGCAGGAAGGAGCATTTGCCGGTGCGCAGCCAGCGCTTGCGGCTCTCTTCACCAATACCAATATCCCGATCGGTGCTGCTGATATTCATGTCGCCCATAATCAGAACCGGCTTATCAGCAGGCAGATCTTCGGTCAGCAGACGTTGCAGATCCCGATAGAATTTCTCTTTAGCCGGAAACTTGGTGGGATGGTCGCGGCTTTCGCCCTGCGGAAAATAGCCGTTAATTACCGTGATATCGCCAATCGGGCTGGGAAGTTCCGCGATGATCAGGCGGCGCTGGGATTCTTCGTCATCACCCGGGAAACCCCGGCTCACTGACACTGGCTCAGCTTTGGTTAACAGGGCAACACCGTAGTGACCTTTCTGTCCATGATAGAAGACGTGATAGCCGAGCTTTGACACCTCTTCCAGCGGGAACATGTCGTCATGGACCTTGGTTTCCTGCAGACCGATAACATCGGGCTGATGCTGTTCGACAAGTGCCTGAAGCTGATGCGGGCGGGCACGCAACCCATTGATGTTAAATGAAACAAATTTCATGAGATCGACCGTTGTTCAGAAATGTCAGGCGGAGATGGTAGCGATTTTTGCTGAAAAAGTCATGGCGGAACAGGCTGAGATTGTGTGAAAGCGGGCAGGAATGTGGGGGCGAACAGGAAGCTTAGGTATTGGTCTGGGATTGAGTGCAACATGCGAGATGGTGGTGGGAGAAGGATTCGAACCTTCGAAGTCTGTGACGGCAGATTTACAGTCTGCTCCCTTTGGCCGCTCGGGAATCCCACCTGGGATAGTGATGTGGCTTAAGATGATTCAGATTCAGATGGTGGTGGGAGAAGGATTCGAACCTTCGAAGTCTGTGACGGCAGATTTACAGTCTGCTCCCTTTGGCCGCTCGGGAATCCCACCATGGCCTGAATCTTTCTCTCTTAAAGCGGGGCGCATCATACCAAATGCGATAAGGGTGTAAAGCGCCCACTGGCAAAACCGCAACTGTTTGCCCACTTTTTACGCGTAGCGCTGAATCTGCAGACAATTCAGCGCACTGGCTGATTAAAGAATAATCGTGCGGTTGCCGTAAACAAACACGCGTTGCCCCAGCACTTTATACAGTGCATTGCTCAGGACATTCTTTTCTACGTCGCGACCGGCGCGCATCATCTCATCGGCGGTGTAGCTGTGATCAACGTTTATCACATCCTGCATGATGATTGGGCCTTCATCGAGATTGTCATTCACATAGTGCGCGGTGGCACCGATGATCTTCACGCCACGTTCATAAGCCTGATGATAGGGACGGGCACCGATAAAGGCGGGCAGGAAGGAGTGGTGAATATTGATAATCTGGTTCGGATAACGCTGCACAAAAGCAGGCGTCAGGACGCGCATATATTTTGCCAGCACCACGTAATCGGGCTGATAGCGGTCAATCTCTTCCACCATGCGGTTATCGTGCTCTTCCCGCGTCAGTCCCTCATGGCTCACCAGCACAAAGGGAATGTCAAAACGCTCAACCAGCGAACGCAGGGTGTCGTGGTTACCCACTACCGCCGCAATTTCCATATCCAGGCCGCCAAACGCGCTCTTCATTAACAGATCGCCCAGACAATGCGCCTCTTTAGTGACCAGAATCACCACGCGGCGACGACCGGCGCTGTGCAGTTCCCGTACTGAACCCTGGGGCAGGGCGCTGTCGAGGTCGGCGAGCAGTGTATTGTCGTTGAAGATCCCTTCCAGTTCGGTACGCATGAAAAAACGCCCGGTGCGATGATCAACAAACTCATTGTTCTGCACGATATTAAGTTCGTGCTTGTAACAAATATTGGTGATTTTGGCGATCAGACCTTTTGCATCGGGACAAATGGTTCGTAAAACTTTTCTTTGCATGGTTTGCGCTTGCATCTCAATCAGAGTCCTGTCAAAGCATTAGGGGTAAAACCGCTGGGGTAGCCGTCAGCTTAACCACAACATTTTTTGTATTTTTTTTCACTGCCACACGGGCAGCGATCGTTACGCCCCACGGGCGGTGCTGTACCGTCAACATAGTACCAGCGTTGATCCTCGCGAAGAAAGCGTGAACATTCATGAATGGCCTGAATGTTGGTTTTCTCGCGGTATCGCGCAAAAAAGGTAACGAAAGCTTCGTTCTCATGGCTTCCATGATTACAACGGGTTACATTCAGGCTGAGCCAGTCGGTTCCTGGAAAACTTTCAGATAAAAGCCCTGACAGCGCCGGATGACGCTTCTCAGGATGCCAGGTCGCAACCAGATAGTCCGCATTATGCTGAACATAAGCGCAATAACGGGATCGCATAAGTTGTTCAGCTGTAACAGGAATCTGGTTACCCTGAAGAAAGGGCTCGCAACATACGCTATACTGCTCTCCGCTACAACATGGGCAGGTTTCTGACACATTATCTCCCGGGAATGATGGGTCGGTTTTACAAGCGCGCTATGTTAGCTGACCCCGTGTTGTGATGCTACGTATTGACGGCAGGACCAGACAGAAATGAGAAAGGTAAAAATTGGATTGGCTCTGGGTTCTGGAGCGGCCAAAGGATGGGCGCATATCGGCGTGATCAACGCGCTGGAGCGTGCAGGTATTGAGATCGACGTCGTTGCGGGCTGCTCTGTCGGGGCATTAGTCGGATCTGCCTATGTGAATAACCGCCTGCCGCTGATGGAAAAATGGGTCAGTGCATTTCGCTACTGGGATGTTATTCGCCTGATGGATGTCTCCTGGCAGCGTGGCGGACTGCTGCGCGGTGAGCGGGTCTTTAGCCATGTTCGTCAGCTGATCCCCAATGACACGATAGAGCACTGTCATAAACCCTTTGGCGTGGTGGCGACTAACCTCAGTACCGGTCGTGAACTCTGGCTGACAGAGGGCGATCTGCATCAGGCAGTACGCGCTTCATGCAGTATGCCAGGTTTATTACCGCCGGTGGGCTACAATGGGTATTGGCTGGTGGATGGTGCCGTAGTCAACCCGGTGCCGATTTCACTTACCCGTGCCCTGGGGGCAGACATTGTTATCGCCGTTGACTTGCAGCATGACGCGCATTTAATGCAGCAGGATCTCTTTTCCGTGACACCACAGAATAGCGAAGAAGAAGCCGCCGCAGCGGCATTGAGTTGGGGTGGGAAGCTGCGTCAGCGTCTGGTGAATTTCAGCCAGCGCCGTGCGTCTCAGTCACCTGGCGCGATGGAGATTATGTCCACCTCTATCCAGGTGCTGGAAAATCGCCTGAAGCGGAATCGCATGGCAGGCGATCCGCCCGATGTTTTGATTCAGCCGGTCTGTCCGCAAATTTCGACGCTGGACTTTCATCGTGCTGAGGAAGCCATTGAAGCAGGCAAGGCCGCCGTAGAGAAGAAAATGGATGAACTATTACCACTGGTCCGTGGCAGATAATCAGGTTGTTCATTCAAAGCGGTGACTTCAGCCAATTCTTAAAGGCGCAACTGCGTTTTATGAACCACTATTGAAATATCTGGTACGCAGGGGGAAAGAATGGAAAAACCACTACTCGGCAAAAAGATACTCATTGTCGAAGATGAGGCTGTTTTCCGTTCGTTGCTGGACCAATTTTTGTTATCGATGGGTGCTGTGACGTTACAAGCGGAAGATGGTCTGGAAGCAATTGCACAACTACAACAGCATACTGTCGACCTGATTATCTGCGATCTGGAAATGCCCCGCATGAGCGGCATCCAGTTCGTTGAGCACATTCGTACCCGCGGCAACATCGTGCCGATTTTAATCATCTCAGCTACCGAGAACATGTCGGATATTGCGCATGTATTGCGTCTTGGGGTGCAGGATGTGCTGCTTAAACCACTTAAAAACTTTGAGCGCTTCCGTGAAGCGGTCTATGAGTGTCTCTATCCCTCTATGTTCACTTCGAAAGTGGAAGAGGATGAACAACTGTTCCAGGACTGGGATGCGCTGGTTCGTGATCCTAAAGCGGCTGCCAAGCTGCTCAAGCAACTCCAGCCACCGGTGCAGCAGACTATTGCCAACTGCCGGGTTAACTATCGTCAGCTGACGATGGCCGAGCAGCCTGGCCTGGTGCTTGATATCGCGGCGCTCTCCGATAAAGATCTGGCGTTCTACTGTCTGGACGTGACCCGTGCCGGTGATAATGGCGTGCTGGCAGCGTTGCTGCTGCGGGCGCTGTTCAATGGCCTGCTGCAGGAGCAACTGACCGGGCAGAAACAGCGTCTGCCGGAACTCAATGGGCTGCTCAGACAGGTCAATCTTTTACTGCGCCAGGCGAACCTGAGCGGCCAGTTCCCGTTACTGGTTGGGTACTATCATCGCGGATTAAAGAACTTAATTCTGGTTTCGGCCGGATTGAACGCCACACTCCATGTTCATGCCCATCAGATTCAGCTCAGCAATGGTGTCCCCCTTGGCACTATGGGCAGCACCCATCTTAACCAGATCAGTCAGCGCGCAGAAAACTGGCAATGCCACGTCTGGGGCGCGGGCGGGCGCATTCGGCTGATGCTATCGACGGAAGAATAAGCCGTAAAAACAGAGGAATTCTGGCGCTGAGGACAGGGCCAGAGTTTAGCTTTACAGTTGGGTAATAGTCTTAATTTCGACGGTTTGGTGCCTTCCAGGATAAATCCGTTCGATACTAACTGATATACTCATTTCCGATTTTAAACCGACATATCAAGTATTAACTTGAACGGCCTATAAGAGAGGTATCTTAATGTCTGCCAATAATACCAAAGTAAAAAAAGCGGTAATCCCGGTAGCGGGTTTGGGTACGCGTATGCTCCCGGCTACCAAAGCGATTCCTAAAGAAATGTTACCGCTGGTTGATAAGCCGTTAATCCAGTATGTCGTTAACGAGTGTATCGCTGCTGGCATCAACGAAATTGTGCTGGTAACGCATTCATCAAAAAATGCCATCGAAAACCACTTTGATACCAGCTTCGAACTGGAATCAATGCTGGAAAAACGCGTTAAGCGTCAGCTGCTGGATGAAATCCAGTCAATTTGCCCGCCACACGTCACCATCATGCAGGTTCGTCAGGGCATCGCTAAAGGTCTGGGTCACGCTGTAATGTGTGCACACCCACTGATCGGTGATGAGCCGTTTGCGGTTATCCTGCCAGACGTCATCATCGACGAATATGAATCTAACCCAACCAAAGATAACCTGGCAGAGATGCTGAGCCGTTATGAAGAGTCTGGCCGCAGCCAGATCATGGTTGAGCCGGTTGCCGATGTGACGGCATACGGTGTTGTCGATTGCCAGGGCGCAGAACTGAACCCAGGCGACAGCGCACCAATGGTCGGTGTGGTTGAGAAGCCTAAAGCGTCAGAATCCCCATCAAACCTGGCCGTTGTAGGTCGTTATGTTCTCTCTTCAGAGATCTGGCCACTGCTGGCTAAAACGCCTCCAGGTGCAGGCGGCGAAGTTCAGCTGACTGACTCCATTGCAATGCTGATGGAAAAAGAGACAGTTGAAGCATATCACCTGAAAGGCGTCAGCCATGACTGTGGTAACAAACTGGGCTACATGCAGGCTTTCGTTGAGTACGGTGTTCGTCATCCGGTATTGGGCAAAGATTTTTCTGAATGGCTCGATGGCGCAGTTGGCAACAAAAAGTAATTCATAAACACAGGATAACTCGATGAAAGTCACTGTATTTGGTATCGGCTATGTCGGTCTGGTTCAGGCTGCGGTGTTAGCCGAAGTCGGACATGACGTTCTCTGCATTGATGTCGACGAAAACAAAGTCGAAAATCTGAAAAAAGGCATCATTCCTATTTTCGAACCAGGTTTAACGCCGCTGGTAATGTCCAATTACGAAGCGGGTCGTCTGAAGTTCAGCACTGATGCTGAGCTGGGCGTAAACCATGGTGTTATGCAGTTTATTGCAGTTGGTACTCCACCAGATGAAGACGGCTCTGCCGATCTGAAATATGTGACCGCCGTAGCGCGCACCATTGCGCAGCATATGAACGATCACAAAGTGGTTATCGACAAATCAACCGTTCCGGTTGGCACAGCAGACAAAGTTCGTGCGGTAATGACGGAAGCGCTGAAAGCGCGTGACGCCAACATCACCTTTGATGTGGTATCTAACCCGGAATTCCTCAAAGAAGGTGCTGCAGTTAATGACTGTATGCGTCCAGAACGTATCGTTGTCGGTACTGACAACGACGACGTGGTAGAACTGTTACGCGAGCTCTATGAGCCGTTTAACCGTAACCACGATCGTATGATCATGATGGATATCCGCAGCGCAGAGCTGACCAAGTATGCAGCAAACTGCATGCTGGCCACCAAAATCAGCTTTATGAATGAGATGTCTAACCTGGCTGAACGTTTAGGCGCGGATATTGAAAAAGTACGCCAGGGCATCGGTTCCGATCCCCGCATTGGCTACCACTTTATCTATCCTGGCTGCGGTTATGGCGGCTCCTGCTTCCCGAAAGATGTGCAGGCGTTAATCCGTACCGCTGAGTCAATTGGCTATCAGCCACGTCTGTTGCAGGCCGTGGAAGATGTGAATGACAACCAGAAAAACAAACTGCCAACCTTTATCAAACGTCATTTTGGTGACGATCTGAAAGGTAAAACGTTTGCGCTCTGGGGCCTGTCATTTAAGCCGAACACTGACGACATGCGTGAAGCCTCCAGCCGTGTGCTGATGGAAACGCTGTGGGAAGCTGGCGCATCTGTTCAGGCGTTTGACCCTGAAGCGATGGATGAAGCACAGCGTATCTACGGTCACCGCAGCGATCTTAAGCTGATGGGTACCAAAGAAGCCGCACTGCAGGGCGCTGACGGTCTGGTCATCTGTACGGAGTGGCAAAACTTCCGTGCGCCTGACTTCGACATCATCAAAAATGCACTGAAAGAAGCCGTGATTTTTGATGGTCGTAACCTGTATGATCCAGAGCGTATCAGCAAACGCGGTTTCGTTTATTATGCAATCGGCCGCGGAGCGTCTATTCAAACTGCATAATTAACGAGGGATTTATGAACTTTCTGGTCACCGGCGCCGCAGGTTTTATTGGTTTTCATGTCAGCCAGCGTCTGCTGGCCGCCGGTCACCAGGTTGTCGGTATCGACAATCTGAATGATTATTACGACGTAAATCTCAAGCATGCCCGTCTCAATTTAATTAAGGCCGATCCTGGTTTTACTTTTATTGAGATGGACCTGGCGGACCGTGACGCAATGGCGTCACTGTTCGATCAGCAAAAATTCCAGCGCGTTATCCATCTTGGTGCTCAGGCTGGTGTCCGGTATTCCATTGAAAATCCTCATGCCTACGCAGACTCCAATCTGACGGGTCACCTCAATATCCTTGAAGGTTGCCGTCATCATAAAATTGAACATCTGCTCTACGCCTCATCCAGTTCAGTCTATGGTCTGAATCGCAAGATGCCGTTCTCAACCGAAGATAGCGTTGATCATCCGGTTTCTTTATATGCAGCGACCAAAAAAGCCAACGAGTTAATGTCACACACTTACTCGCATCTCTATCAGCTGCCGACCACTGGATTGCGCTTCTTTACGGTCTATGGCCCGTGGGGCCGTCCGGATATGGCGTTATTCAAATTCACCCGAGCAATGATTGCCGGTGAGGCGATTGACGTTTATAACCAGGGCCAGATGAAACGCGACTTTACCTATATTGACGATATTGCTGAAGCCATTGTTCGCCTGCAGGATGTTATTCCACAACAGGACGACAACTGGACAGTTGAAACCGGATCGCCGGCAACCAGTTCAGCGCCTTATCGTGTTTATAATATTGGAAACAGTCAGCCTGTCACGTTGATGAACTATATCGAAGCGATTGAAAAAGCCCTGGGCATTACTGCGAAGAAAAATCTGATGCCAATGCAGCCTGGAGATGTACTGGAAACCAGTGCGGATACCGAAGCCTTGTTTAAGGCAATTGGATTCAAACCGCAGACCGGGGTCGAAGAGGGCGTTAAAAACTTTGTGGACTGGTACCGCGACTTTTACCGCGTCTGAGTATCTGATTAAAAGAAAAAAGGAAGCTCCGGCTTCCTTTTTTATTGCGCATCAGGCTGCCAGGAAGGCAGTCACACTGCGGGTTTTTACAGTAAAAAATCGTCCAGCTTTTTACCCTGTTCTTCCAGCGCTTTTTTAATCACGGCCGGTGTGCGGCCCTGACCGGTCCAGGTTCTGGACTCGCCTTTTTCATCGGTGTAACCATATTTAGCCGGACGTACTGAGCGTTTACCTTTTGCCGCAGTCCGTGTGTCGGTCAGCGTGTTAATCAGTTCATTCGGGTCAATACCATCAGCCAGTAGCATTTCACGATACTGATTAAGTTTACGCGTGCGTTCTTCATTTTCTGCCTGAAAATGAGACTCTTCTTCGCGGCGCTCTTTTACTACTACGTCCAGCTTTTCCAGCATCTCTTCCAGTATTTCAACGGAATACTCTCTGGCCTGGGCGCGCAGCGTACGGATATTATTAAGAACTTTTAGTGCTTCGCTCATTGTCCTGGTCTCTGAATAAGGGAAAAGTTGTGTTGCCCGCTAATAGTAGTGGCGACATAAAATAACTGCAATCATAAAAATATGTATATCACTAATTACCCAGGTGACTAAAAATAATTTTCACCAGAAAATTGCACAGTAGTGCAGAATAAAAATATTTTCCTTTAGTCCGATATCAAATAAATTTAATGTATTCAGGTCAGCAACAAAAATGTCATTGATTTTGTTGCGGGTAAAATAAGCAAAACTTATCCCGTTCGGCACTGCACATAACAGGCGCTGGAAACGGCATGCAGAGGAATAAACGGCCAGCCGTTACACTTTATTCACTCATCAACCGCAACGTATTGCCGCCGCTTTGTGGTAATATGCGCGCCATTCCATTCAGTCCTGATGAAGATACGCGCCGATGGCTCAACTCTATTTCTATTACTCTGCCATGAATGCAGGGAAATCAACCGCACTGCTACAATCCTCATATAACTATCATGAGCGCGGCATGCGTTCACTGGTTTACACCGCTGAAATCGATAATCGCTTTGGTGCCGGGCAGGTGAGTTCCCGTATCGGACTATCGTCACCGGCCTTGCTATACAACGCAGAGACATCACTCTACAGCGACATCGCTGATGAACATGCCGTTCAGCCTGTCCATTGCGTGCTGGTTGATGAGAGTCAGTTCCTGACCCGTGAGCAGGTTAAAGCGCTGTCAGATGTCGTAGACGACCTTGATATTCCGGTGCTCTGTTATGGTCTGCGAACGGATTTTCGCGGTGAACTGTTTGTTGGCAGTCAGTATCTGCTGGCGTGGGCAGATAAGCTGGTTGAACTCAAAACTATTTGTCACTGTGGGCGCAAGGCCAGTATGGTTCTGCGACTGGATAGCGAGGGCAAACCTTTCAGTGAGGGTGAGCAGGTGGTGATTGGCGGTAACGAACGTTATATCTCAGTCTGCCGTAAGCATTATAAACAGGCGATAGAGCAGGGATCGTTGCAGGCGATCCATGGCGCTCAGACTCCGCTGAATTAACCCTATTGTTCAGGCAATAAAAAACCCGCCGGGGCGGGTTTTTTTATCAGACAGTCAGAACGGCACTATCAGACTTTTTTGGGTTTCTTCTCAAGCTTAATACCTTTTACCGGCTGCTCAGCAATGGCTTCGGCTACGCTTGAGAACGGTTCGACAAATTCACGACCGTAGTAGGTATCAAGCATAATCTGTTTCAGTTCAGCAATCAGCGGATAACGTGGGTTAGCGCCGGTACACTGGTCATCAAACGCATCATCGGCCAGTTTATCGACTTTCGCCAGGAAGTCCGCTTCCTGCACACCCGCCTCACGGATAGAGGTTGGAATACCAAGTTCAGTTTTAATCTCATCCAGCCAGGCGAGCAGCTTCTCAATTTTCTGCGCGGTGCGGTCGCCTGGTGCGCTCAGACCCAGATGGTCAGCAATCTCGGCGTAGCGACGGCGTGCCTGAGGGCGATCGTACTGGCTGAAAGCGGTCTGTTTAGTCGGGTTGTCATTCGCGTTGTAGCGAATAACGTTAGAGATTAACAGGGCGTTGGCCAGGCCGTGTGGGATATGGAACTCTGAACCCAGCTTATGCGCCATTGAGTGACAAACCCCGAGGAAGGCGTTGGCAAACGCAATACCGGCGATAGTGGCGGCATTGTGTACGCGCTCACGCGCCACCGGATTTTTGGCGCCTTCGGCATAGCTGGCTGGCAGATTCTCTTTCAGCAGTTTCAGCGCCTGCAGCGCCTGTCCGTCAGAGTATTCATTCGCCAGTACTGAAACATAAGCTTCCAGCGCGTGGGTCACGGCATCCAGACCGCCGAAGGCGCAGAGTGAACGCGGCATATCCATCACCAGGTTGGCATCGACAATCGCCATATCAGGCGTCAGTGCGTAGTCAGCGAGCGGATATTTCTGACCCGTCGCATCATCGGTCACTACAGCAAACGGCGTGACTTCAGAACCGGTACCGGACGTGGTGGTGATGGCAATCATGCGCGCTTTGACACCCATTTTCGGGAACTTGTAGATACGTTTACGGATATCCATGAAACGTAACGCCAGCTCCTCGAAGTGAGTTTCCGGATGTTCGTACATCACCCACATGATTTTCGCGGCATCCATCGGTGAGCCACCGCCCAGCGCGATGATGACATCCGGTTTGAAGCTGTTCATCTGCTCAGCACCTTTACGCACGATGCTCAGCGTCGGGTCAGCTTCAACTTCGAAGAACACTTCCGTTTCAATGCCGTGTGATTTCAGCACGCGGGTCACCTGATCGGCATAGCCGTTATTGAACAGGAAGCGGTCAGTGACGATAAAGGCACGTTTCGCGCCATCCGTTGCCACTTCTTCCAGCGCAATTGGCAGTGAACCCCGACGGAAGTAGATGGATTTTGGAAGTTTATGCCACAACATATTCTCAGCTCGCTTGGCGACAGTTTTGGTATTGATCAGATGTTTTGGACCGACGTTCTCTGAAATAGAGTTTCCGCCCCACGAACCACAACCCAGCGTCAGAGACGGCGCCAGTTTAAAGTTGTAGAGGTCGCCGATACCACCCTGCGAGGCGGGGGTGTTGATCAGAATACGCGCGGTTTTCATTTTGTCGCCGAAGTAGTGAACGCGTTCGGTCTGGTTGTCCTGATCGGTATAGAGACAGGAGGTGTGGCCGATACCGCCCATGGCGACCAGTTTTTCTGCTTTCGCGACCGCATCCTGGAAATCTTTCGCCCGATACATCGCAAGGGTTGGTGAGAGTTTTTCATGGGCGAACGGCTCAGACTCATCCACCAGCTTCACTTCGCCAATCAGAATCTTAGTGCTCGGTGGCACGCTGATACCGGCCATCTCCGCAATTTTGAACGCTGGCTGGCCTACGATAGCCGCATTCAGGCCGCCGTTTTTCAGAATAATATTCTGCACCGCACTCAGTTCGGCACCCTGCAGCATATAACCGCCGTGGCTGGCGAAACGTTCACGCACCGCGTCATAGACTGAATCAACCACAATCACCGATTGTTCAGAGGCGCAGATAACCCCGTTATCAAAGGTTTTCGACATCAGAATCGACGCAACCGCACGTTTCAGATCGGCGGTTTCATCAATCACGACCGGCGTATTACCCGCACCGACACCAATCGCAGGTTTACCGGAGCTGTAAGCCGCTTTCACCATGCCCGGACCGCCAGTGGCGAGAATCAGGTTGATGTCAGGGTGATGCATCAGTTGATTTGACAGCTCAACGGAAGGTGCGTCGATCCAGCCGATAATATCTTTTGGCGCACCGGCAGCCACCGCCGCCTGCAATACGATGTCTGCAGCTTTGTTGGTCGCATCTTTGGCGCGTGGATGGGGAGAGAAAATGATGCCGTTACGGGTTTTAAGGCTGATTAATGCTTTGAAGATGGCGGTTGAAGTGGGGTTGGTCGTCGGGACGATACCGCAAATCAGGCCAATAGGTTCGGCGATGGTAATGGTGCCGAAAGTATCATCCGTGGCTAACACACCACAGGTTTTTTCATCTTTATAAGCGTTGTAGATATATTCTGAAGCAAAATGGTTTTTGATCACTTTGTCTTCGACGATGCCCATACCGGATTCGGCAACGGCCATCTTGGCAAGCGGGATTCGGGCGTCTGCGGCGGCGAGGGCGGCGGCACGGAAGATGGCGTCGACCTGTTGTTGAGAAAAGTTGGCATATTCACGCTGGGCTTTTTTTACACGTTCAACCAGTGCATTAAGTTCGGCGACATTGGTTACGGCCATGGTGTTCTCCTGAAGGAAGTTAAACTTTTTTAGTAAACAATCCTGCGCCCTGAGTATAGTCACGTTGCCATAAGGCGTTGGACTGGGTCAGAACGCCCGGATTTTCAACTGTTTACTGAACTAGTCTTCTGTTGCAGTCAGTGAGATTTTCTTCGCTGCCGCTAATACTTCCGTTGCGAAAAGATTACCTGGTTTGGGGTAGGGCAATTTTGATGCAGATCAATTTAACCGCAAGCTGACACCTTTCAGCTCCCCTTTACGCCCTTTGTTTATCAAATTGGTTACCTCTTCACGTCATCTGCCTGGTAGCGGCTAAATCCAGTCACTTTTTAAACTCTGGGGTAACGCGCTGGATGCGCCGTCATTCAACAGTATAAATAGCTGAGTCAGCATCTGGCGTCCGTGCCTGTTTTCACATACATTAGGCGCGTTTTCCCCCCCTGTGGTACGGAGTAAAGTCGTGAACCCTGCGCTGTTAGATTTATCAGGCTATATAAAATTTTTTGTCGGGCTCTTTGCGCTGGTCAATCCGGTGGGAATTATTCCGGTCTTCATCAGCATGACCCGTTATCAGGGGGTGGCTGAGCGTAACAAAACCAACCTCACTGCCAATCTGGCGGTTGCTATTATTCTCTGGACGTCACTGTTCCTTGGTGATGCGATTCTGCATGTGTTTGGTATCTCGATTGACTCCTTCCGCATCGCGGGTGGGATCCTGGTCGTCACCATTGCGATGTCGATGATCAGCGGCAAGCTGGGCGAAGATAAGCAGAATAAGCAGGAGAAGTCAGAAACGACGATTCGTGAAAGTGTGGGGGTTGTGCCGCTGGCGTTGCCGCTGATGGCGGGGCCGGGTGCTATCAGCTCGACCATTGTCTGGAGCACCCGCTACCACAGCTGGATAAATCTGCTGGGGTTCACCCTGGCGATTGCCATTTTTGCATTCTGCTGCTGGTTACTCTTTCGGGCCGCGCCGTTAATGGTGCGTATTCTTGGCCAGACCGGTATCAACGTCATTACGCGTATTATGGGTCTGTTACTGATGGCACTGGGCATCGAATTTGTTGTCACCGGCATGAAGTCCATTTTTCCCGGCTTACTCAATTAAACGCTCACTTATTTCAGAGAGTGAAGTGAAATAATGATCCGTAATGGTGCAGGAGGGGCATTTTATGCACCATTACGATGCAATTATTCGTTGTGCTTAACAGAATCAGGCAATTATAAATTTCATTACTGCGCGCTGGCTCACAGACTTTTTTCTGCGAAATAATGTCACTATTTTCACACGATATTCTGCTCTCTATTTTCGTGTAAGCCTCACAAACTGCCAGAATAATCACGCTATCTTAAATTTCATCACGCTGAAGCCACATTCCCCAATATAAGTGCCAAAAAAGAGGCTGTTTGTCGCTGCTTTCCGCTCTTAAGAGGGGTTTTCAGCTAAATAGTCTATTTTTCATATCGATATGATATTTTCAGGACGAAAATTAACACTTCCGCTGCCTGACTTCTCATGATAAAAGAGAATTAGTTAACATTTTAGCTATTTTGCTTTGGCGCGCCTTCACGGCTTCTGATAATTTTTGGCCCAGCGTAAAATTTTTTCTCCGAAAGCCCAAAGTGAGAACGCTTTTTGCTTAAGCCTGTCGGGATACTTAATTTAAGGTTGGCGTTTCGCATGATTGGGATGAAGAATTTGCAGCAGCAGCGGTCAACACTCGCAGCCGTTTTGTTAATGGCTTTTTCGCCGGCCTATGCCGCCACGGTGCCGCCGGGTACAACACTGGCCGCGCAGCAACAGATTGTGATCAATAACGGCAGTGAAGTCTCCTCGCTGGATCCGCATAAAACCGAAGGCGTGCCGGAATCCAATACAATTCACAACCTGCTGGACGGCCTGGTCAATACCGATAACAGCGGGCAGGTCGTTCCTGGCGTCGCTAAAAGCTGGGAAAACCCGCAACCCACCGTCTGGATTTTTAATCTGCGGGAGGATGCGAAGTGGAGCAACGGTGAGCCGGTTACCGCCACTGATTTCGTCTACAGCTGGCGCCGTCTGGTGGACCCGACAACCGCGTCGCCTTACTCCAGCTATCTGCAGGCAGCCCATTTTGCCAATATCGATGCCATCCTTGCCGGTAAAGCGTCACCCGATCAGCTGGGCGTGAAGGCGCTGGATGCCCATCGGCTGCAAATTACCCTGAGTGAGCCGGTGCCTTACCTGGTGGCGATGTTAGCGCATACGGCGATGAAGCCGGTTTATGCGCCAGCCATTAAGCAGTGGGGCGAAGCCTGGACCCGCCCGGGTCACTACATCGGCAACGGCGCCTACACGCTGAGCGACTGGGTAGTGAATGAAAAAATTGTCGTGAAGCGCAATCCTCGCTACTGGGATAATGCGCACACCGTGATTGAACAGGGGACCTTCCTGCCGATCGCCTCTGAAAACAGCGATATTAATCGCTACCGCAGCGGCGGCACGGATATTACCAACAGTGCGGTGCCACCAGAGATGTTTGGCAAGCTGCGCAAAGAGCTGGGCGATGAAGTGAAGGTCAGCCCGCTGCTCTGCACCTTCTACTACGAGATTAATAACAAAAAGCCGCCGTTTACCGATGCGCGGGTGCGTGCCGCGCTGAAGATGACCCTCGATCGCGAGGTCATTGCCAATAAGATCATGGCCCAGGGGCAGATTCCGGCTTATAGCCTGACGCCGCCTTTTACCGCCGGTATCAAACTCACGCCACCTGCCTGGTTCACCTGGACGCAGGCGCAGCGTAATGAAGCCGCGAAGAAGCTGCTGACAGAGGCCGGCTTTGATGCTGCCCATCCGCTGACCTTTACGCTGCTCTACAACACTTCCGATCAGAACAAACGGCAGGCGATTGCGGCCGCGTCGATGTGGCAGAAAAACCTGGGTGCTAAGGTGACGCTGCAGAATCAGGAGTGGAAAACCATGCTGGAGACCCGTCATCAGGCGCAGTATGACGTGGTGCGCGCCACCTGGTGTGCTGACTACAATGAACCCTCAACCTTCCTGAACATGCTGATCAGCAACGCCTCGATCAACACCGCGTTTTACAGCAGCGCGACCTTTGATCGTCTGATGGCGGAGACGCTGACGGCGGGCAGCGAGGCGCAGCGCGCCAGCCTGTATCAGCAGGCTGAAACACAACTCGACAAAGACTCACCAATTGTGCCAGTTTACTACCGCGTAAGTGTGCGCCTGGTGAAGCCCTGGGTTGGCGGCTTCACGGGCAAAGACCCGCAGGACATGACAGACCTGAAGTACTATTTCATCAAAAAACACTGATCTGATCGCCCGTTCGGCGAGACAGTCGGAAAGCGCATCAGCAAACAGACCTTTTTTTGGGGTCAATCTCCCTGGTAACAGGCCAGGGAGCCCGCAGACGGGGGACGCCGGGGCAGAGCATCGCCACGGTGACGATAATAAAACTGGAGTGTAATAATGAACAACATCACGAAAAAAAGCCTGATTGCAGCGGGCGTTTTCGCCGCAGTGAGTGCGCTGGCAGGGAATGCGGCTTTCGCAGCAACGGTGCCTGCGGGCGTTGAGCTGGCCGCAAAACAGGAGCTGGTTCGCGGCAATGGCGATGAAGTGCAGTCGCTCGATCCGCACAAAATTGAAGGTGTGCCGGAAGATAACGTGGCGCGTGATCTTTACGAAGGTCTGCTGGTCAATGACAGCAACGGTAAACCGATCCCGGCCGTAGCGGAAAGTTATGAAAATAAAGATTTCAAAGTGTGGACTTTCCACCTGCGCAAAAATGCCAAATGGTCCAATGGCGAGCCGGTCACCGCGCAGGACTTCGTCTACAGCTGGGAGCGTCTGGTCGATCCTAAAACCGCGTCACCTTACGCCAGCTATCCGCAATATGGTCATATCCTGAACGTCGATGACATCATCGCCGGTAAAAAGCCCATTACCGATCTGGGCGTCAAAGCCATTGATGATCACACGCTGGAAGTCACCCTGAGTGAGCCGGTTCCCTATTTTGATAAGCTGCTGATTAACTCCGTCATGTCACCGGTTTACAAACCGGCGATTGAGAAATTTGGCGATCAGTGGACGCAGCCGCAGAACTGGGTCGGCAACGGTGCCTTTAAGCTTGAAGCGCACGTGATTAACGAACGTATCACCCTGGTGCGTAACCCGAACTACTGGGACAATGAGCATACGGTGCTGAACAAAGTCACCTTCCTGCCGATCAGTTCAGAAGTCAGTGACGTTAACCGCTACTTCTCCGAGAACGGCAGCGACATGACCTATAACAACCTGCCGATTGAGCTGTTTAAAAAGCTGCAGCGTGACAACGGTAAAGAGCTGCACGTCGATCCATATCTCTGCACCTATTACTACGAAATCAACAACCAGAAAGCGCCATTCACCGATCCGCGCGTGCGCGCTGCCCTGAAGCTGGGTCTGGATCGTGACATCATGGTGAATAAAGTGCTGGCGCAGGGCCAGAAACCTGCCTATAGCTACACGCCACCAGCGACCGACGGCATGGACATTCTGCCGCCAGACTGGTTCAAATGGTCACAGGACAAGCGTAATGCCGAGGCGAAAAAGCTGCTGGCCGAAGCGGGCTACACCGCCGACAAACCGCTGACCTTTAACCTGCTCTATAACACCTCCGATCTGCACAAAAAGCTGGCGATTGCTGCCTCCTCGATCTGGAAGAAAAATATCGGCGTGAACATCAAGCTGGAAAACCAGGAGTGGAAAACCTTCCTGGATACCCGTCATCAGGGTAACTACGATGTTTCCCGTGCGGCATGGTGTGCGGACTACAATGAACCGACTTCCTTCCTGAACACCATGCTGTCCAACAGCAGCAGTAACACCTCGCACTATAAGAGCGATGCGTTTGACAAAGTGATTCGCGACGCGATTAAGGCCCCGGATGCTAAAGCCCGTGCAGCTGACTATCAGCAGGCCGAGCAGATCATGGATAAAGACAGTACCATCGTCCCGGTTTACTACTACGTGAATACCCGTCTGGTGAAACCTTATGTCGGCGGCTATACCGGTAAAGATCCACTGGATAAAACCCTGGATAAAAACTTCTACATCATCAAACACTAATAGCATTCAGGCTATCAGCAGTGGCGGCGCGTCTGGCGCCGCCTTTTAATTTTTTTTATATGTTGTGAAGCAACAGCCTGGTAGGTACGGCAATGTTAAAATTCATCCTGCGTCGCTTGCTTGAAGCGCTCCCGACGCTGTTCGTCCTGATTACCATCTCCTTCTTTATGATGCGACTGGCACCCGGCAGCCCGTTTACTGGCGAGCGCACCCTGGCACCGGAAGTGATGGCCAACATTGAGGCGAAATATCACCTCAACGATCCTATCGGTAAGCAGTATGTCGATTACCTGGTGCAGCTGGCGCACGGCGACTTCGGCCCATCCTTTAAATACAAAGATTATTCGGTCAACTACCTGGTCGCGCATGCGTTCCCGGTCTCGGCCAAACTTGGGCTGGCCGCGTTTCTGCTGGCGGTGGTACTTGGCGTCACGGCCGGAGTTATCGCTGCGCTCAAACAGAACAGCTTGTGGGATTTTGCGGTGATGGGGGTGGCAATGACCGGCGTGGTGATACCCAGCTTCGTGGTCGCGCCGTTGCTGGTTCTGCTGTTCGCCATCACCCTGAAGTGGCTGCCGGGCGGCGGCTGGAATGGTGGGCAGTGGAACTACATGCTGCTGCCGATGGTGGCGCTGTCGCTGGCTTACATCGCCAGTATCGCGCGTATCACCCGTGGATCGATGATTGAAGTGATGCACTCCAACTTTATCCGCACCGCGCGCGCCAAAGGCTTACCGCTGCGCCGCATTGTAATGCGTCATGCACTGAAACCGGCGTTGCTGCCGGTGATCTCCTACATGGGACCGGCATTTGTCGGCATCATCACCGGGTCGATGGTGATTGAGTCGATCTACGGTCTGCCGGGCATCGGTCAGCTGTTTGTGAACGGCGCCCTGAACCGTGACTACTCACTGGTGATGAGCCTGACCATTCTGGTGGGTTTGCTGACCATCGTATTCAACGCGATTGTTGACGTGCTCTATGCCGTTATCGATCCCAAAATTCGTTACTGATTGCGGAGTTCGCCATGATGTTAAGTAAGAAAAACAGCGAAGCTCTTGATGCGTTCAGTGAGAAGCTGGAAGTAGAAGGGCGTAGTCTCTGGCAGGACGCGCGTCGTCGTTTTATTCATAACCGCGCTGCCTCCATCAGCCTGCTGGTGCTGTTCCTGATCACCCTGTTCGTGATCTTTGCGCCGATGCTGGCGCAGTTCACCTACGACGATACCGACTGGGCCATGATGTCCTCGCCGCCCGATACCACCTCTGGTCACTGGTTCGGCACTGATTCTTCGGGTCGTGACCTGCTGGTGCGAGTGGCTATCGGTGGCCGCATCTCGCTGATGGTGGGCGTGGCTTCTGCGCTGATCGCGGTGATTGTCGGGACGCTCTATGGCTCGATTGCTGGCTATCTCGGCGGCAAAACAGACTCGGTGATGATGCGTATTCTGGAAATCCTTAACTCCTTCCCGTTTATGTTCTTCGTGATCCTGCTGGTGACCTTTTTTGGTCGCAATATCCTGCTGATTTTTGCTGCTATCGGCATGGTTTCTTGGCTCGATATGGCGCGTATTGTGCGTGGCCAGACGCTGAGCCTGAAGCGCAAAGAGTTTATCGAAGCGGCCCATGTGGGCGGAGTATCGACCTGGAAAATCGTGGTGCGCCACATCGTGCCGAACGTGCTGGGCGTGGTGGTGGTTTACGCCTCGCTGCTGGTGCCGAGCATGATCCTGTTTGAATCCTTCCTGAGCTTCCTGGGCCTGGGTACGCAGGAGCCGCTGAGTAGCTGGGGCGCACTCCTCAGCGACGGGGCAAACTCGATGGAAGTGTCGCCGTGGCTGCTGCTCTATCCGGCAGGTTTCCTGGTAGTCACGCTGTTCTGTTTCAACTTTATCGGCGATGGCCTGCGTGATGCCCTCGACCCGAAAGATCGTTAAGGAGTTTCCCGATGACTATTCATGAATTCCAGCCAGCAATGGCGGCCCGCGCGGGAAGCGAACAGCTACTTACGGTCAAAGATCTACGCGTCACCTTTGGCACGCACGATGGTGATGTTACCGCCGTTAACGACCTGAACTTCTCGCTGCGCGCCGGTGAGACGCTGGGCATTGTCGGTGAGTCCGGTTCCGGCAAATCACAAACCGCCTTTGCCCTGATGGGGCTGCTGGCGAAAAATGGCCGCATTGGCGGTTCGGCGATGTTCAATGGCAAAGAGATCCTGAATCTGCCCGAGAACAAGCTCAATAAACTGCGCGCCGAACAGATTGCGATGATCTTCCAGGACCCGATGACCTCGCTGAACCCCTATATGCGGGTGGGCGAGCAGCTGATGGAAGTGCTTAAGCTGCATAAAGGGATGAACAACGCGCAGGCGTTTGAAGAGTCGGTGAGAATGCTGGATGCGGTGAAAATGCCGGAAGCGCGCAAGCGGATGAAGATGTATCCGCATGAGTTCTCCGGCGGTATGCGTCAGCGCGTCATGATCGCCATGGCGCTGCTGTGCCGTCCCAAACTGCTGATTGCCGACGAGCCGACCACTGCGCTGGATGTTACCGTCCAGGCGCAGATTATGACGCTGCTCAACGACCTCAAGCGCGAGTTCAACACCGCCATTATCATGATCACCCACGATCTGGGTGTGGTGGCGGGGATCTGCGACAAAGTGCTGGTGATGTATGCCGGACGCACCATGGAGTATGGCCGTGCCCGCGATGTCTTTTATCAGCCGTCACATCCTTACTCGATTGGTCTGCTTAATGCGGTGCCGCGTCTGGATGCGGAAGGGGAAAGTCTGACGACGATACCGGGTAATCCACCCAACCTGCTGCGTCTGCCGCAGGGCTGCCCGTTCCAGCCGCGTTGTCCGCACGCTATGGATATCTGCACCCAGGCACCACCGCTGGAACCCTTTGGCGAAGGCCGTCTGCGCGCCTGCTTTAAGCCGGTGGAGGAGTTAGTATGAGCACCGTAGCTGAAAAAAGAGTGTTACTGGAAATCGCCGACCTCAAGGTGCATTTCGACATCAAAGATGGCAGGCAGTGGTTCTGGCAGCCATCAAAAACCCTGAAAGCAGTCGATGGTGTCAGCCTGCGTCTGTATGAGGGGGAAACCCTGGGCGTGGTAGGTGAGTCTGGCTGTGGTAAATCGACCCTGGCGCGCGCCATTATCGGGCTGGTGAAGGCGACCGAAGGTCGGGTCGCCTGGTTAGGCCGTGATCTGCTGGGGCAAAGTGAAGAGGAGTGGCGCAAGGCGCGAAGCGATATCCAGATGATATTCCAGGATCCGCTGGCGTCGCTGAATCCGCGTATGACCATCGGCGATATCATCGCAGAGCCACTGCGTACCTATCATCCAAAAATGGCGCGTCAGGAAGTGAAAGACCGCGTCAAAAATATGATGATGAAAGTGGGGCTGCTGCCTAACCTGATTAACCGCTATCCGCACGAGTTCTCGGGCGGTCAGTGTCAGCGTATCGGTATCGCCCGCGCGCTGATTCTTGAGCCAAAGCTGATTATCTGTGATGAGCCTGTCTCCGCACTGGACGTCTCGATTCAGGCCCAGGTGGTTAACCTGCTGCAGCAGCTGCAGCGTGAAATGGGCTTATCGCTGATCTTCATTGCGCACGATCTGGCGGTGGTGAAACATATCTCTGACCGGGTGCTGGTAATGTATCTGGGGCATGCCGTGGAGCTGGGCACCTACAAAGAGGTCTACAGCAATCCTCAGCATCCTTATACCCGTGCGCTGATGTCCGCGGTGCCGATTCCCGATCCGGACAAGGAGAAGAACAAGCAGATTCAGCTGCTGGAAGGGGAGCTGCCGTCGCCGATCAATCCGCCATCAGGCTGCGTGTTCCGCACCCGTTGTCCGATTGCCGGTCCGGAGTGTGCGAAAACCCGGCCGCTGCTGGAAGGCAGCTTCAATCACGCGGTCTCCTGTCTGAAAGTCGACCCGCTATAATGCAAAACGCCGGGCAATCGCCCGGCGTTTTCTTATCAAATCTGACGCTTACTCACGCCACAGGATATGACAAAGCTTGTGGTCTTTCTCGCGGCACAGCAGCACGCGAGCAAAGACGTCGGTGATCGGTTCACCGTCCGCTTCACCCAGCCCAATCACCACCTCGGCGAAGAAGTCCGGGTTCAGATCGAAATCGACATGATCTTTCCAGTCTTCAGAGGGATCGAACAGCTCTGCGCCACCGCGCTCTTCGAACTGCAGATTGAAGAGAATGACGTCTGCCGGATCAAGATTGTCGACTGCCAGTTCGAGAAAAATATCGTAGGCTTGTTCCAGCGTTTCATCTTCGGTAAGGCGATTATTTAAATCCATAGTCTGTCCTGTCGGCCTGCGGCCATTTACACAATCTGGCTCGTTTTACAGTAAAGGACTGAAGAAGTAAAACAGTCGTTCGACGATGCGTTGCCACCAGGCACGTTTTGCCCAGCGCTTGCCATCCAGCAGGCGGGAACGGGCGATATAGTCATCCTGCACACAGGCGAGATCGCTGCCAAAACCCGCATCATCAACCACCAGCGTCACTTCAAAATTCAGCCATAAACTGCGCATATCGAGATTCACGGTTCCCACCAGGCTCAGTTGTCCGTCGACCAGCACGCTTTTGGTGTGCAGCAGGCCATCTTCAAACTGATAAATTTTCACGCCCGCTTCCAGCAACTCACTGAAGAAGGAGCGGCTGGCCCAGCCAACCAGCAGCGAGTCATTGTGACGAGGCACAATCACGCTGACATTGACGCCACGCTGCGCCGCCGTACAGATAGCATGCAGCAGATCGTCGCTCGGCACTAAGTAGGGCGTGGTCATGATCAACTGTTCACGCGCCGAATAGACCGCAGTCAGCAGCGCCTGATGGATCATATCTTCCGGGAAGCCGGGGCCGGAGGCGATCACCTGCACGGTGTGGCCGCTCTCCTGTTCAAACGGCATAATGTTGCGATCGGGCGGCGGCGGTAAAATGCGTTTGCCGGTCTCTATCTCCCAGTCGCAGCTGAAAACAATCCCCATCGCCGTCGCCACCGGGCCTTCCATTCGCGCCATCAGGTCAATCCACTGACCAACACCCGCGCTCTGTTTAAAGAAGCGCGGATCGACCAGGTTCATGCTGCCGGTATAAGCGATGTAGTTATCAATGAGTACGATTTTGCGGTGCTGACGCAGATCCATCCGTCGCAGGAAGACGCGCAGCAGGCTGACCTGCAACGCTTCCACCACATCGATTCCGGCATTACGCATCATGCCGACCCAGGGGCTGCGGAAGAAAGTAACACTGCCCGCAGAGTCCAGCAGCAGACGGCAATGAACGCCACGGCGTGATGCCGCCATCAGCGATTCCGCCACTTCATCCGCCAGACCGCCGGGATGCCATATATAGAACACCATCTCAATGTTGTGGCGGGCCAGCTGGATATCACGAATCAGCGCCTGCATCACGTCGTCGGCGCTGGTGAGCAGCTGCAACTGGTTGCCCTTAACCCCGGCGATGCCCTGACGATGGTAGCAAAGCTCAAACAGCGAACGCGCAACGTCGCTGTGTTCGGTGGCAAAAATTTCACGGCACTGCTTAAGGTCAGTAAGCCAGCGGGCAGTGGATGGCCACATGGTGCGGGCGCGCTCCGCACGACGTTTACCCAGATGGAGTTCGCCAAAAGAGAGATAAGCGATAATCCCTACCAGCGGCAGAATATAGATAACCAGTAGCCAGGCCATCGCGGATGTCACTGCCCGTCGCTTCATCAACACGCGCAGCGTAACCCCGGCGATCAGCAGCCAGTAACCAAACACCAGCAACCAGCTGATCAGGGTATAAAAAGTGGTCATAAAGTGGACATCCCGTTCGCGCTTTCGTCCGGCAAGTTTACGTGCAGATGACGGCTAACGGAACCCTTTATCCCGGACATCCTCGATGAAGGATCCGATTTGGCATTACCGCAGAGATCTCTATAATGCCCTCGCGTATATCTCGTGTGTATGACGTCAGAGAGGAAGTGATGAAACGAAGCAGAAATGAAGTGGCGCGCTGGAGAATGTTACGGCAGGTGCATCGCCGCCGCTCACGCTGGCTGGAAGGGCAGTCGCGGCGGTATAAGCGTATCCACTGCATTCGCCATCAGCTGGCACAACAGCAGCGTCGTTCGATTCTGTTTATTACGCAGATAATATAGCGAAAGCCCGGTGAATTCAGCCTGTCGGACAAAGCAGGCTATTCAGACTTCAAATCAGGCTTCAAAAAAAACCGATTCTGCCATCGCCCGTCGCGCTATCAGGTGCTCCTGATGCGACGCGCCACGATCGCTGACTTCGCGCATCAGACATTCCATTGAGCTGCCCAGCTCAGTCGGCCTGTGGTAACCCACACGATCGTACCATTCGTAAGACCACTTACGCGATTTACGCTGATAATAAACAGTGAGCCACACTGAGCAATTAGCAGGGTAACCACTCATTACTTCTATTTTGGGGTCAACAATAGAAAGGAGCCGGGATAACAGCGGGTCGAGCAATGTAAGGGACTGGCCAGAATAAGTTTTATGCATAATGTGCCCGCGACTGTGCTGTGCATCCATTCAGAGGTTCAACTCACAAGGGGTAAATGTAGACAGCTCTGCGAGATAATTCCTCTTTAATACTAAAAAAAGGACGGAAAGATCATATTTTAATAGTAAAACAGGTCATTCAGGCGCGGACTAAAGAGGGAATATTAACAGGATAAAAACCGCAGGCTAACAAGTTGTACAACTTTACAATGTTGTAATGTGCTGTTATTTATGGGTTTGTTGTCATCAAAACAAAACGAACTGATTTTTTAAGCTAAATATCTGTACAGATAGCTCGTTGTTGTATAACTTTATCGCATCGGTTATTAATCTTAAATGAATCTTATGAGGGTCAACCATGCAGACTAACGTTCGTATTCCCGCTTCAGTCTCTGACATCTCCGCGTATTTACACAGCGCCGCGCAGCCCTCACAACAGGCCATTCTTGGCTCCGTCGTGACGGAAATTATCAGTTCGGGTCGTAGTCTGAATCGTAAAGCGATCTGCTCAAAACTGATTGGCCGTTTACAGCATGTCACCAGCCCGGAAGAAGAACAGCACTATCATGCGCTGATTGGCCTGATTCTGGATCGCGGTTAACTCATCACTGAAAATAGCCAGTGGCGGGATATTAAAGAGAGCGTGTATTACTGAAAGACCAGGCCGGTGTACTGCCGGTTTATTATCAATGTCGTTCAGAACAACGCTTTAATTTATTAAGATCAATTGGTCGCTGCGTTTATTCGCGAGGCAGAATATTCAGACCGGCCGGTTGCTGCGACAGAGAGTGATGTGCTGCTCTGTCGCAATGAAACCTCAGGTCTGATTAACCAGCGAGACGTTGTGTCGTCATCATCAGCGTTACGTTCACCAGCTGCAGTGCCGCCGCCAGCACGATCAGCATGACAATCCACTGCTTTTTATTACGCCAGCCCTGAGTTCGCCAGAGATAAACCGCGCTTCCGATCAGTAAAGCGATAATGGCCAATAGCCCCAGAATGATTATCTGCATCTTTCCTCTCTTGAACGATCAAAATAAAAATGGCTTCTGTGCCAGGCACAGAAGCCATTTTCAATGCTGAGTCACGATCAGAAGACGCGTTTAAACGGCTTAACCGAAACCTGCTTATAGACGCCCGCGGCGAAGTAGGGATCATCCTGTGCCCAGGATTGTGCTTCTTCTAATGACGGGAATTCAGCAATCACGGTTGAGCCGGTAAAGCCCGCTACACCAGGATCGTTGCTGTCGACAGCAGGCATCGGGCCTGCAATGATCAGGCGTCCCTCTTCCTGCAGCAGTTTGAGCCGTGCCAGATGGGCAGGGCGCACGGCGTTACGTTTTTCCAGTGAATCTGCAGTATCTTCTGCATAAATGACGTAAAGCACTAAGGAACTCCCATTAACCAGAATTTCGCAACACGTTAAGGGATTGCCCCTCAGAGTGCAAACGAAACCTCAGAGTGGTGAATGGCTCAGCATAAAGGGCTAAAAAGCGCTTTTCTTCAGGCGGGATGGCGGGAGTTATTGAAACTGATTGCTATTTGCATTTAAAATCGCTGCTTCATTCAATCACTGCGACTGTTATGACCACGCTGACTATGCCATTACCTAAACGCACGCCTGTCTCCATGTTGTTGTCTGTTGCTTTGCATGGGGCCGTGATAGCCGGAATTCTGTATGCTTCATTCCAGCAGGTGATTGAGGTGCCCAAAGCGTCGCAGCCCATCAGCGTTACCATGGTTGCCCCTGAAGTTCAGCCTGAGCCTGCACCGGCCATCGTGGAGCCGCCTGCGCCACAGCCAGAACCTCAGCCAGAACCTCAGCCAGAACCTGAACCGGTGCCGGAACCTCAGCCCGTGCCCGAACCGCCGAAAGCGGAGCCGGTGCCGATTCCCAAACCTGAGCCTAAGCCAAAGCCCAAACTGAAACCAGAGCACAAGCGGGAGCAGCCTAAACGCGAGGTGAAGCCGCGTCAGGAGAGCAAACCGCAGGCCGATCCGTTTAAGCAGGAAGCCCCGGCGACGCAGAACAAACCGACCACGGCGCCAAAATCTACGCCGTCACCCACCTCATCGGCCTCAACCGGCCCAAAAGCACTGAACGTCAGTAAGCCTGGCTATCCACAACGCGCATTTGCACTGCGTGTAGAGGGGCGGGTACGGGTGAAGTTTGATGTGGATAGTGAGGGACGGGTGGATAACATCCAGATCCTCTCTGCTGAGCCGCGCAATATGTTTGAGCGTGAAGTTAAGCAGGCGATGAAAAAGTGGCGCTATCAGAGCGGACGGCCAGGGCAGGGTCTGACCATGAATATCGTGTTT
Organism: Pantoea sp. EKM21T; assembly: GCF_011800405.1. Classification (NCBI taxonomy): domain Bacteria; kingdom Pseudomonadati; phylum Pseudomonadota; class Gammaproteobacteria; order Enterobacterales; family Erwiniaceae; genus Pantoea; species Pantoea sp. EKM21T. The sequence goes on along the minus strand of NZ_JAALFV010000002.1, from coordinate 538,782 downwards.
AAGATTAATGGTGGGGCCAGCATAGAATAAAGCGTCAGGTCAGGCTGAAACAGCCTGACCTGTTTTTCATTCGCCGGGTTGCTGGTTGGCGCGACCGGCTGGCAGAGGACGGGAATTACCCTCATTGTCGACCGCCACATAAATAAACACCGCTTCCGTCGCAATGTAAGTTTGTCCAATCGGCTCAGACGACACTTTTTTGATCCACACTTCCACATTAATCGTCATGGAACTGTTGCCGGTACGAAGACAGCTCGCATGGCAGCTCACCACATCGCCCACCGCGACGGGCTTCATAAATGACATGCCGTCGACGCGAACCGTCACCACGCGTCCTTCAGCGATCTCTTTCGCCAGGATAGCGCCACCCATATCCATCTGTGACATCAGCCAGCCACCAAAAATATCGCCGTTGGCGTTGGTGTCTGCTGGCATGGCGAGCGTACGCAGCACCATTTCGCCTTTCGGCAATGTATGTTTTTCGCCCATTGCTTCCACTTCTATGCAGGTGAATGCTAAAAAAATGCCCGGCGGACCGGGCAGATGATTATTTTTGTTCCTGCTGCGGCATCTGTCGCCAGATGTAAAGCCCGCTGAGCAGGGTAAACAGTAAGGTCAGACCGGAGAGACCGAACACTTTAAAGTTAACCCAAAACGCCTGAGATAACCAAAAGGCGACATAGATGTTTACCAGGCCGCAGATAAAGAAGAACAGCGCCCAGGCAACGTTGAGCCTGCGCCAGACCGCGTCGGGCAGCTGCAGCTCTTTGCCCAGCATGCGCTGAATCAGCGTCTGCTCCATAAACCACTGGCTGTAGAGCAGGGCGGCGGCAAACAGGCTGTAGATAACCGTGACTTTCCACTTAATGAACTCATCGTTGTGGAACACCAGCGTCAGGGTGCCAAAAACCGCCACCAGCACAAAGGTGAAAATCGTCATCTTTTCCAGCTTGCGATAGAGCACCCAGCTGACAACCAGCGCCAGACCGGTCGCGACAATCAGCGCGCCCGAGGCGACAAAAATGTCATACAGCTTGTAGAAGATGAAAAAGACCACCAGGGGAAGAAAGTCGAGTAGCTGCTTCATAGTTTTTCCATTCAGAGTTGGCTGCAAATGTGCCCGAAGGCACATCGTCAATCAACGTAACAGCATATAGAGCCGATAAAGATAGATAATCAACATCGCCGAAACCACATTGCCTGCCGCGGTGAAAATCACCGACGAGACATTCAGCGGTAAAACCGTCAGCGAAGAGAAGAACAGCATCACCACCACTTTGGCCAGCAGCCAGAGCAGAATAGCGGGGGCAATAAGCTTCACATTCTTCCACGCCATCCGCATGCTGGCCCGCATGGCGGCAAAGACACCCATCTTCTCACTGGCCACCATCACCGGAGCCAGCGACAGCAGAATCGTCAGCAGAATGCCTGGCACCACCAGCACCATAAAGCCCAGTTGCGCCACCAGCGTCATCAGGAAGGTGAGCAGCAGCAGCTTTGGCAGCAGCGGCGCTGAAGCACCAATCGCCCGCAACGCACTGACACGCTGGCCGGAAGAGACCATCGGGATCAGATAGAGCATTCCGCCAAGCAGCAGCGTGTTCCCCATCAGCGCAGCGAAGGTGCTGGCCGCCGAGGCGCGCAGCAGCACCTGCTGCTGTTCCGGTGACATATTCTGCACCATCTCAAACAGCGAACCGGCGCTATCGTCACCCTGTTGCAGGAGGGCCATCTGATCGGCACCTGGCGTCAGCACATGCACCAGCATGACGGTGATAAAAGCGGCCAGCAGCGACATCAACAGCACCGTAGCCAGTTGATGGCGCGCGAAATTTCCTGTGTCACGGTATAACGAGCTTGCCGTGATAGACATGTACACTCCTTTGAGGAACCGGGTTAATTAACCCGGCGATTGTACATGTTCTGACAGCTCGCGGGCACCCGCTGCGGCATAACTTTCTGTCATGACAGGTAAAGATGAAGAAAAAAGGGCGGGAAGACCATACCGGGCGCGGGCGCGATCGCAGGCTTCATTGTGGATACCCGCTTCGCCCGACATCGAAAATTCCCGACAGGGCGTCGGACGTTGTTCGTAAATTCCGCAGGAGACACAGCCGCCAATGTCGCCTTCAAGGGCAACGCAGCGCGGCGCGCGATCGTTCGTTCCACGCATATTGCGCATTAACAGGCTGAGCGGTTCGGTTAATGCGGTCGGCACCGGGCCGCCTGCATCATCGGCTTCGGCCCAGTAAAATGAGACGCGGAAATGGGCGCAGCAGGCGCCACAGCTGACACAAGGGTTAGTTATTTCACTCATTTGATCACCCGCCCCTCCCAGGGCATCGAACCAAAATCACCAGAGAAGATAAGCAAAATAGGCCTGGCGAAATTATTCAGCAAGGGGAATTTTGCTGCGACAGCCTGAACCGAAATTGATCTAAATCAATTCATTGTTTTTTAAGTAATTTATCTGAAGGGTACAGAGTGCAATTTTCTGTAAATCACGTTAAATATTTGCCAGCAAAAAGCGATGACGTTCGCGACATTAACATTAAGCAAAGGAGTGATGATGAAACTGGCAAAATGCGCGATGCTGCTGGCTCTGGCTTTTCCCCAACTGTCGATGGCCCACGAAGCAGGCGACTTCTTTATGCGTGCCGGTAGTGCCACCGTCCGGCCCACCGAAGGTTCCGATAATGTGTTAGGGATGGGCGAGTTCAGCGCATCCAACGACACGCAGCTGGGCCTGACCTTTACTTACATGGCAACCGACAACATTGGTGTCGAATTACTGGCCGCCACACCGTTCCGTCACAAAGTGGGCCTGGGCCCGACCGGAACACTGGCAACGGTACGCCAGTTACCGCCTACGCTGATGGCGCAGTACTACTTCTTTGACAGCAAGAGCAAAGCGCGTCCTTACGTTGGCGTGGGTATCAACTACACCACCTTTTACGATGCCGATTTCAATCAAACGGGCCGCGATGCGGGCCTGACCGATCTCAGCGTGAAGGATTCCTGGGGTGTGGCGGGTCAGGTCGGTCTGGATTATCAGATTAACCGTGACTGGATGCTGAATGCGTCGGTGTGGTACATGGATATTGATACGGAAGTGAAGTTTAAAGCGGGTGGCGAGCAGCAGAATATCAATATGCGCATCGATCCCTGGGTCTTCTTCTTCGGAGCGGGTTACCGTTTCTGATGATAAAGATGATAAAAAGGCCGCTGAATCAGCGGCCTTTTTTGTCTGTTAAGACGTTATTTGATCTGCATATTGTTAACAACGGACTTCACGCCCGCCACGCTGCGCGTAACCTGAACGGCACGGTTAGCCATCTGTGGTGATGAAACAAAACCGCTCAGCTGAACTTTACCTTTAAAGGTTTCTACGTTGATTTCAGTTGATTTCAGCGAGTCATCTTTCAGCAGTTCACCTTTAACTTTTGTGGTCACCACGGTGTCATCAATATAGCCACCGGTTCCCTCTTTGGTTGCGGTTGGCGCACAGGCGCTCAGTGTCAGCGCAACCACGCCCGCCAGTACAGCACCTGTCAGCAGTTTAACGAATTTCATTGCTTTCTCTCCCTGTCACAAAATGGATGCGACGTTACCGTAACGGCGCATTGTCATTGTGGTGCAGATTTTGCAAAAAGGGCAAATGGGGGAATGAAAAAAAAGGAAACAAATCATGCCTTATCGCGCGATAAGGCATGCTGGCAGGATTAACGGCTGGCGGCTTTAAGACGGCTGACAAAGTTCTTCAGCTCGCTCAGCATCACCTCAGGCTCTGAATGATGTTTTTCGATGATTCTGACAATCGCAGAGCCGGAGATCGCACCCGCAGCGCCCGCAGCGATCGCTTCCTTCACCTGTTCAGGCTCAGAGATACCAAAGCCCTGCAGCGGCGGGGCTGCATGGTATTCACGCAGCTTGTCGATCAGATGCTGCAACGGCAGGCTGGCACGGTTTTCAGCACCGGTCACGCCCGCGCGTGACAGCAGGTAGGTGTAACCCCGTCCGTGTGAAGCGATCTCGCGCAGCAGCTCATCGCTGGCGTTAGGCGGACAGATGAAGATGGGTGCCACGCCATGACGCAGCGCCGCCTGACGGAAGGGCGCGGACTCTTCAACGGGCACATCCGCCACCAGAACCGAATCCACACCCGCCTCTGCACAACGGGCATAGAACTCATCCACACCGTTGGTGAAGACCAGGTTGGCGTACATCAGCAATCCAATCGGCAGATCCGGATACTTACGGCGGATCGTGGCCAGCATTTCAAAGCATTGGCTGGTGTTAGTGCCCGCCGCAAAGGCGCGTAACGTCGCGTTCTGGATGGTCGGGCCATCTGCAAGGGGATCGGAGAAGGGAATACCCAGCTCCAGTGCATCCGCGCCTCCTTCAACCAGGGCGTCAATCACGCGCAGTGAAAGCTCCGGTGACGGATCGCCCAGCGTAACAAAAGGCACGAAAGCCCCTTCGTTATTCGCTGACAGACGCGTAAACAGTTGATTGTAACGTTCCATCAGATTTCTCCCTGCGCTGTCAAAATGTCATGAACGGTGAAAATATCTTTGTCGCCGCGGCCAGAGAGGTTGACCACAATCAACTGCTCTTTTTCCGGCTCAGCCTGAATCATCTTCATAGCGTGCGCCAGGGCGTGGGATGACTCCAGCGCCGGAATGATACCTTCATCGCGACAGAGCTGTTTAAAGGCGGCCAGCGCTTCGTTATCGGTGATGGAGACATATTCCGCACGACCAATGCTGTTCAGGTGAGCATGCTGCGGGCCTACCGACGGGAAGTCGAGGCCGGCAGAGATGGAGTAAGACTCCTCAATCTGGCCATCATGGGTCTGCATCATCGGCGATTTCATACCGAAGTAGATGCCGACGCGACCGTGCTTGAGCGGTGCGCCATGCTCGCCGGTCTCAATGCCGTGGCCCGCAGGCTCTACGCCGATCAGCTTCACGCTGGTCTCATCGATAAAGTCGGCAAACATGCCGATGGCGTTGGAGCCGCCGCCCACACAGGCGAGGATCGCATCGGGCAGGCGACCCTCTCTTTCCAGAATCTGCTTTTTAGTCTCTTCGCCAATCATGCGCTGGAACTCACGCACAATCGTCGGGAAGGGATGCGGACCCGCGGCGGTGCCGAGCATATAGTGTGATGTCTCGTAGCTGCCAGACCAGTCGCGCAGTGCTTCATTACAGGCATCTTTCAGCGTGGCGGAGCCGCTGTGCACCGGGATCACTTCTGCGCCCATCAGGCGCATACGGAAGACGTTGGGTGACTGACGCTCCACATCTTTTGCGCCCATATAGATGCGGCATTTCATGCCCAGCAGCGCACAGGCCAGCGCTGAGGCCACGCCGTGCTGACCCGCACCGGTTTCGGCAATGATTTCGTTTTTGCCCATGCGTTTGGCTAACAGCGCCTGACCCAGCACCTGGTTGGTCTTGTGCGCGCCACCGTGCAGCAGATCTTCACGCTTAAGATAGAGGCGGGTTTTGGTGCCTTTAGTCAGGTTTTTGCACAGCGTCAGGGCGGTAGGGCGACCCGCATAGTTCTTCAGCAGGTCGGTAAACTCGGCCTGAAACTCAGGATCTTTCTGGGCGTCGACAAACGCCTGTTCCAGCTGGCGCAGGGCTGGCATCAGGATTTGCGGAACATACATTCCGCCAAATTCGCCAAAGTAGGGATTAAGTAACGTCATTTTTTATCTTCCTTTCTCGGGCCCACCGTTGAGCAGGCCAGGCAAATCAGTAGGCTCGCAGTGTCTGAAACACAGCGGCAATTTTACGGGCATCTTTGATGCCAGGCGCGCTTTCCACGCCAGAGTTGAAGTCCAGTCCGGCACAGCCGAGCTGCGCGGCTTCAACACAGTTATCCGCGCTCAGGCCACCGGCCAGCAGCACATTGTTGAGCGTCTGCCCCTGCAACAGCGACCAGTCGAAACGCTGTCCGGTTCCGCCGTCGCCATTATCAAACACATAACGGTCAACATGAGGCCAGTCGCGCGCCGGTAAGGTGCCTTCAATGCGCAGCGCCTTCCAGATTTGAATCTCTGCTGGCAGAGCCGCACGCAGTTCAGCCACAAACGCCGGCGTCTCGTTGCCATGCAGCTGCACCGCAGAGAGTGAAAGCGCACCGGCTTGCGTGACAATGTCACTTATAGCGGCATTGCGGAACACGCCGACGTAGCGCAGCGGGGCCGCAGCGATAACGGTCTGCGCCTTAGCGGTGTCAATCTGGCGTGGGGAACCTTCCGCGAAGATCAGACCACCATAGATTGCCCCGGCTTCATAGGCGGCGCGCGCATCTTCGGCACGGGTCAGGCCGCACACTTTATTGCTGCCCAGCGTGACCCGACGCACCGCTGCGGTCAGATCGGCTTCTTCCATCAGTGCAGAACCAATCAGGAAGCCGTTGGCAAAATGGCTCAGCTCGCGAATATCGGCATAGCTGTTAATGCCTGATTCGCTGATTACCGTGACGCCGTGTGACAGGCGCGGTGCCAGCTGACGGGTGCGGTTAAGATCGATAGAGAGGTCACGCAGATCGCGGTTGTTGATACCCACGACTTTGGCCTGCAGCGCGATAGCCCGCTCCAGTTCCTCTTCATTGCTTACTTCAGTCAGAATGCCCATCTTCAGGCTGTGCGCCACAGCGGCCAGCTGACGATACTGCTCGTCATCCAGCACTGACAGCATCAGCAGAATCGCATCCGCCTGGTAGTAACGGGCCAGATAGATCTGATAGGGGTCGATGATAAAATCTTTGCACAGCACCGGCTGGGTGATGGCCGCGCTGACAATCGGCAGAAAGGCGAAGTCGCCCTGAAAATATTTCTCATCGGTCAGCACAGATACCGCGGAAGCGTAGTGGCGGTAGACCCCGGCAATGGCGGCTGGATCGAAATCCTCACGAATAATGCCTTTCGAGGGAGAGGCCTTTTTACACTCCAGGATAAACGCGGTTCTTGCACCCTGCAGCGCGTCGTAGAAATGACGGCTGGCAGGTTCAATGCTGTTCTGAAAGGTAGAGAGAGGCTGCTGCTGCTGACGGGCTTCAACCCAAATCGCTTTGTCCTGAACAATTTTTTCTAACACGGTGCCTTTCATGATTATCCTCTTGCTGCCAGTGCGACAACACGCTCATAAGCCTGTCCGCTGCGGATGGCGTTAAGCGCCTGCTGTGCGTTTTCACGCAGATCTTCCTGACCGAATACTTTAAGCAACATCGCCACGTTGACGGCGACGGCCTCCTCATGGGCCTGCTGGCCATTACCCTGGAGTAAAGAGGTCAGAATGTCACGATTTTCTTCCGGCGTGCCGCCCGCCAGCGCCTCTTTGGGATGGAAGCCAAAACCAAAGTCCTCTGGCGAGAGCTGATAGCGCGTAATTTCACCTTCACGCAGTTCGGCCACATGGGTCACGTCGTGCAGCGCCACCTCATCCATTCCGCCACCGTGAACCACCGCCGCGCGCTGATAACCCAGCACTTTCAGCGTCTGAGCAATCGGCATCACCAGTTCCGGGCTGTAGACGCCAATCACCGCCAGTGGCGGGCGTGCCGGATTGATCAGCGGACCCAACACGTTAAACAGCGTACGGGTCTTAAGCTGCTGGCGGACCGGCATCGCGTGGCGAAAACCGGTGTGATACTGCGGCGCAAACAGGAAGCAGACATTCAGATCGTCCAGCGCCTGGCGCGCCCGGTCAGCAGGCATATCGAGATTGATGCCAAAGGCGGCCAGCAGATCGGAGGAGCCCGATTTGCTGGAGACGCTGCGGTTGCCGTGCTTCGCCACTTTCAGACCGCAGGTCGCAGCGACAAAGGCGCTGGCAGTCGAGATATTAATGCTGTTACTGCCGTCGCCGCCGGTGCCCACAATGTCCGCAAACGCATAATCAGGGCGGGGAAAAGGTTTGGCATCTTCCAGCAGTGCGGTGGCGGCTCCGGCGATCTCTTCCGGCGTTTCACCGCGCACTTTCATGGCGATCAGCGCGGCAGCGAGCTGCGTTGGCTCCAGCTGTCCGGTAATGATGGCGCTGAACAGCTGATGACTCTCAGCCTGATTCAGCGTCTGCGCCTGGTAAAGTTTTTCCAGTGTCTGTTGCATGTTTATTCTCCCTGTTACTTCGCCAGCGCCCAGGCCAGCGTCTGCTCAAGCAGGCGCGCGCCCTGAGAAGTCAAAATCGATTCAGGATGGAACTGAAACCCGCATACGCGATCGGTTTCATGGCGAACGGCCATCACCATCCCGTTGTAACTGGCGTTCACCGTCAGCTCTTCCGGCGTGTTGCTGCCCACCAGCGAGTGATAGCGCGCCACCGGCAGCGGATTGCTCAGACCGGCAAACATCGCCTCGCCGTCATGGTCGATTGAAGAGGCTTTGCCGTGCAGGATCTCGCCTGCCTGGCCCACATGGCCGCCATAGGCTTCGACAATCGCCTGGTGACCCAGACAGATACCGATAATTGGCAGACGACCACGCAGCACCCGCAGCAGCTCCGGCATACAGCCAGCATCTTTTGGCGCGCCGGGACCGGGAGAGAGCATCAGCACCGGGTTCTCCATCCGCTGCAGCTGTTCAATAAGCAGTTCGGCGGGCAGGTTGTTGCGGTAAATCACCACGTTGTGACCAAAGGTCCGCAGCTGATCAACCAGGTTATAGGTAAAAGAGTCGATGTTATCGAGCAGCAGAATATCGGCCATCAGAAGATCTCCTTGCAGTGATGGGCAGTCGCGATAGCGCGCAGTACGGCGCGCGCTTTGTTGCGGCTTTCATCAGCTTCAGCCTGCGGATTAGAATCCAGCACCACACCGGCGCCCGCCTGAACGGTGGCGACGCCATCTTCTACATAGGCGGAGCGGATAACGATACAGGTATCGAGATCGCCCTGGGCGGTGAAGTAGCCCACCGCGCCGCCGTAGCTGCCGCGACGGGTGCGTTCAGCCCCGGCAATCAACTGCATGGCGCGAACTTTTGGTGCTCCGCTCAGCGTGCCCATGTTCATACAGGCACGATAAGCGTGCAGCACATCGAGATCCGCGCGCAGCGTACCCACCACGCGGGAAACCAGATGCATCACAAACGAGTAGCGGTCGACTTTGGTCAGGTCAGCCACGTAACGGCTGCCGGGCACGCAGATACGCGCCAGATCGTTACGCGCCAGATCCACCAGCATCAGATGCTCAGCCAGCTCTTTATGGTCGGTACGCATCTCCAGCTCAATGCGGCTGTCGAGATCGCGGTCCAGTGAGCCATCAGCATGGCGGCCACGCGGGCGGGTACCGGCAATCGGGTAGATCTCAATCTGACGGGAGGTGGCGTCATACTTCAGCGAACTCTCCGGCGACGCGCCAAACAGGGAGAAATCCTGATCCTGCATGAAAAACATGTAGGGGCTGGGATTGCTGTTTTTCAGTGTCTCATAAGCAGCCAGCGGCGACGGGCACGGCAGCGAGAAGCGACGTGACGGCACGACCTGGAAAATTTCGCCGATGCGAACCGCCTGTTGAAGTGTGCGTACTACGTCGCAATACTCTTCATCACTCTGGCTGGTGGTCAGCGTCATCTGTTCAACCGGCTGGACCGGCAGAGCCGGTGCCGGCTGCAGCATCTGGCCGTGCAACTGCTCGATGCGGCGCTGCAGGCGCTGGAACTCGCTGGTGGACGGGCAGAACAGGCTGGCCTGCAGACGCGCACTGCGGGTCTGGTGATCGATCACCAGTAAGGTTTCTGCCAGGTAAAAACAGTAGTCGGGGCAACGTTGCTGGTTATCCAGCTCCGGCAGGGTTTCAAAACCGGCAACCAGATCATAAGCAAACAGGCCACCCAGCAGTACGGCTTCGCGCTCATCGGCAGGGGAGTTGACCAGTTGTGGAATCAGACGCAAAGCATCAAACACCGACAGGGCCTTGAGGCGGGAATCTTCATCCTGCTGATGGTCGGTGCTTTGCGGAAAAGTCAGCTCGCGTCCATCGGGACGAACCTGATTGCTGACCGACGCAGGCAGGGCCTCATCCAGCAGCGGCAGCAGGGCGCGGCCATTTTCTGACAACGCCTGAACGGTGACATTGTTGCCCATTGCGCTGACGCGCAGCGCGCTGTCGACAATCAGCAGGCTTTTTAAGTTGCGCTTGCTGTCGATGTCAGCGGATTCAAGCAGCAGGGTTGCCGGACGTGCGCCGCACAGCTGGTGAAACACTGCGGCCGGATCTTCGCGGTAGGGTGCGGTGCCGGTAATCAACTTCACTGTAGGTTTCGCATTTGGCATGATGATTTCTCTGAATTTCGCTCAAAAAAAAGCCCGCTCGGTGGCGGGCTCAGGTATTAGCACAGCGTTTACGCAAAGTGTGCACGACCCTGTCGCCCGTTTTCGGGAACATTGCGCCAACCGTTTAAATGCGTGATTACAACAGCCATGATTGAATACCCGTTACGTGTGAACTTGTGTACTAGTTAACGGGTTCAGAGCGGAAATGTCAATACACTTTTTCACTGACCGTGAAAATCGTTATCATGCTGGCCGGTTTAGTTTTTGCAGGAGTTCTCTTGAGCGATATCGCCCGTTTCCCGGTTTATGATTTACACAGCCACACGCGTGCCTCCGATGGCTTACTGACGCCAGCCGCCCTGGTGCAGCGAGCGGTTGAGATGCGCGTCGGCGTACTGGCGATCACCGATCACGACAGCGTTGCAGGGGTTGATGAAGCGCAGCAAACGGCAATCGATTACGATTTACCGATAAAAGTGCTGGCGGGCGCAGAAATCTCCACCCTGTGGGAAAACCATGAGATTCATATCGTGGGACTGAACATTGATATCCGCCATCCGGCGATGGTGGCGTTTCTGGCCGGACAACATGCCTGTCGGCAAGCACGTGCAGAAGAGATTGGTGAGCGACTGGCGAAGGCACGTATCCCGGATGCGCTGGCGGGAGCCACGCGACTGGCTGATGGCGGCATCATTACCCGCGGTCACTTTGCCCGCTTCCTGATTGAGCAGGGTAAAGCAGAGAATATGGCGCAGGTGTTCAAAAATTATCTGGCGCGTGGCAAAACCGGTTACGTGCCGCCACAATGGTGTACAATTAAACAAGCTATTGATGCTATTCATCATTCTGGTGGCTGCGCCGTGCTGGCGCATCCTGGCCGTTACGGTTTATCGGCAAAGTGGCTCAAACGGCTGGTCGCCCATTTCCGCGAAGTGGGCGGTGATGCGATGGAAGTCGCGCAGTGCCAGCAGCCACCTAATGAGCGCACGACGCTGGCGCAATACGCCAGAGATAATGAACTGGCCGCATCACAAGGTTCTGATTTTCATCAACCCTGTCCGTGGATTGAACTGGGCCGCAAACTCTGGCTGCCCGCGGCGGTTGAGCCGGTCTGGGAGCGCTTCCCGGATCTGGCTCCCAGCCTGGCAATCACGGAAAGGTGACACGAGGTTTCTATGAGTCAATTGTTTCATATTCATCCGGACAACCCGCAGCCTCGCCTGATTAATCAGGCGGTTGACTACCTGAACAAAGGCAGCGTCATTGTTTATCCAACCGATTCCGGCTATGCGCTGGGCTGTCGGCTGGAGGAGAAGGGCGCGATGGAGCGTATCTGTCGTATCCGTCAGCTCGACGGGCACCACAACTTTACCCTGATGTGCCGGGATCTCTCTGAGCTGTCGGTCTATTCGCAGGTGGGCAACTCAGCGTTTCGCCTGCTGAAAAACAACACGCCAGGCAACTACACCTTTATTCTCAAGGCGACCAAAGAGGTGCCGCGCCGCCTGATGAATGAAAAACGTAAGACCATTGGTCTGCGCGTGCCCTCTAATCCCGTGGCGCTGGCGCTGCTGGAAGCACTGAATCAGCCGATGATGTCGACCTCATTAATTCTGCCGGGCAACGATTTCACCGAGTCCGATCCGGAAGAGATCCAGCACAGCATCGGCAAGCTGGTCGATCTGATTATCGACGGCGGCACGCTGGGCCAGCAGCCGACCACGGTGGTCGATCTGACCACCGATGCGCCGGAAATTGTGCGTGAAGGGGTGGGCGATACCCGCCCGTTCCTGTAAGCCCTCAGGCTCAGGCACCGCGTGTCGGTGTCTGGGCCAGATTCGACTCTAACCAGCTTTTAAACTGGCCGTAAGGAATATAAAGTGACACATCTTTCAGGATCACTTTGTTATTACGCCCATTTTTAATCGAGTCAGAATAGCCAACAATCACGCCGCCCAGCGTATCATCACGGTTATAAACGCCGCCGCCCGACATCCCCTGAACAACACCTGCATTGGAGGCCATGGCTATACAGGGACTTTTATTCCAGTTATTCCGAATAGCCGTACGGGCTAAATTAACTCCGGTCGATTCAACCGGCATCGCTGAAATAAAACTGTAGCCATACATTTTAACCGGATCGCCGATGTCGCTGCTGCGGAACTTAGTCAGCGTGCTGGCGTCATTCTTGTGATAAATAATCGCAAGGTCGCAATAAGGGTGATAAGACTTGACGCGCTGCACGGCAGTTTTGGCAACGTGCGCAGCTGTCAGGCTATATTCAGGCGTCAGAGGAATGCTGGTGCCCAGTGTGCCGAGACCGAGGATCGTCGGAATGCCAGTCACGCTCATATCTACGTGCTGCATCGCCGTACGACTGTACTCAGTATGGCCCACAGAACACCCGCTCAGCACCAGTGCAGCAAGCACCGGGCACAGCAACAGGTTTTTCATGATGGGTTTCTTTATTCAGGCATGTCGGGAAATCCCTGGTGAAGATTTTTGACATGCAAGCAAGGTTCATCACTGAACCGTATTAACGCAACAACTCCGGATGCGCCAGTTTATTGGATTAATCTAAAAAGACTATTTTTATAAACGAATAACAAAAGCCGGACTTCATTGTTGCAAGACCCCTCTGTCGTGAGTCCTGCTTTTTATTGTGCTACAGGAATAAAGTATATCAGCTTAATAGTGTCGTACAATTTATTAAAGCTAATAAGAATCAAATGTCCTTGAAAATAAGGCCTTAAATAAATCTGCGTTAAGAAAAATCTGGCTTTTTTGTATTTACCGAGCGGTTATAATGGATTAAGTCATTAAAACAGTTGTTTGTGCTAACTTTAATGTTTTTTTAAGAAGAATAAAAGCAAGGGAAAACCAGCGAAAGTGTAAGATAGTGTTAAGGTTTTTATCACCAGAACATTACGTTGATGAAACTAAAGTGGTTAGAAAATTTAATTGTCATCAGCTATAAAGTTTTTAATACATGCATTTTATTAATCTTACTCCTGTCAGATGCACGGGGATTATTTAAATCAGCGTCAGATATTATCAGATCTAAAACTATCAGAGGCTGACCCTTCTTAATTCGCTTCAGACCCACTCATAAAGCGCGTTACTTCAGGGGTAAATGCCTGTATAATGGGGCCGAATTAATAGGTTAACCTGTTGATTCAGAAAGAATTATCACCCTACCGTGACGCCTGGGAAGGCGACAAAGAGGAAGCTCAATGAGCGAAAAGTTACAGAAAGTCTTAGCGCGTGCCGGTCATGGCTCGCGTCGTGAAATCGAATCAATGATTGCCGCTGGCCGTGTCAGCGTCGACGGCAAGATCGCCACCCTGGGCGACCGCGTTGAAAGCAGCAAATCTCTGAAAATCCGTATTGATGGCCATCTGGTCTCGATTGCTGAATCAGCAACCGAAGTTTGCCGCGTGCTGGCTTACTACAAACCAGAAGGTGAACTCTGTACCCGCAGCGATCCTGAAGGGCGCCCAACGGTATTTGACCGTCTGCCTCGTCTGCGCGGTTCACGCTGGATTGCCGTTGGCCGTCTGGATGTGAACACCTGTGGTCTGATGCTCTTCACCACTGACGGTGAACTGGCGAACCGCCTGATGCATCCGAGCCGTGAAGTGGAACGTGAATATGCGGTGCGCGTCTTTGGTCAGGTCGACGATGATAAAATTCGTCAGCTGAGCAAGGGCGTTCAGCTGGAAGATGGCCCGGCTGCCTTTAAAACCCTTAAATTTGGCGGTGGAGAAGGGATCAACCAGTGGTACAACGTGACTCTGACCGAAGGACGTAACCGTGAAGTGCGTCGTTTATGGGAAGCGGTCGGCGTGCAGGTCAGTCGTCTGATGCGTGTTCGCTACGGCGATATCACCTTGCCAAAAGGCCTGCCACGCGGTGGCTGGACCGAACTGGATCTGCCTGCGGTTAACTACCTGCGTAACCTGGTGGAGATGGATGATGAAACGGTTACCAAACTGGTGGTCGAAAAAGATCGTCGTCGCACCAAAGCGAACCAGATTCGTCGTGCCGTGAAACGTCACAGTAAAGTGAGCAGCACCCCACGTGCACCACGCCGCAATCCGGGCAGCAAACGTAACTCCGGTTAATCACGTTGCCCGATCGCTAAAAACGCAGCCCCAGGGCTGCGTTTTCTTTTTCTGTTACCAGTCAATTCCCTGCTGAGCCTGTATCCCGGCATCAAAAGCGTGCTTAACCGGCCGCATCTCAGTCACCGTATCCGCCATCTCAGTCAGGCTGCGATGACAGCCACGTCCGGTAATGATGACGCTCTGATGCGCCGGGCGCTGTTGCAGGGCCGCTATCAGCTCTTCCAGTGGCAGATAATCCATGCTGACCATATAGGTGATTTCGTCGAGCACCACCAGATCCAGCTGCTCATCGGCCAGCATCCGTTTTGCATGCTGCCACACCGCCAGACAGGCGGCGGTATCCGTTTCGCGGTTCTGCGTATCCCAGGTAAAGCCGGTTGCCATCACCTGAAATTCAACACCGTGCTGTTCCAGCAGGTTTCGCTCGCCATTCGGCCAGTCACCTTTAATGAACTGGATAGCCGCCACGCGTTTGCCATGACCGGTGGCGCGGAGTGCGGTGCCAAAGGCCGCAGTCGTTTTGCCTTTGCCATTGCCGGTAAAGACCATCAGGATGCCACGAACCTCCGTGGCTGCAGCAATACGCGCATCTACCTGTTCTTTTAACCGTTGCTGACGCTGTTGATGACGATCGTCAGCCATTATTCAGCGGCTCCCGGTTTTCTGCCTGGCTGGGCATCAAAGCTGATCCCGGTTTTGCGACGGCTGTCATCACCCATCAGATAAAGGTAGAGCGGCATCAAATCGGCAGGGGTTTTCAGCTTATTGGCATCTTCCTGCGGGAACGCGCTGGCACGCATTTTGGTTCGCGTCCCGCCCGGATTAATACAGTTCACCCGCAGCGACTGGTTCTTATACTCATCAGCCAGTACCTGCATCATGCCTTCGGTAGCAAATTTAGAGACGGCGTAAGCCCCCCAGCCCGCGCGACCGGTACGGCCCACGCTGGAGGTGGTAAACACCAGTGAACCGGCATCAGATTTTAACAGCAGCGGCAACAGCGCCTGCGTCAGGAAGAAGGTGGCGTCCAGGTTGATGTTCATCACCTGCTGCCAGACCTGTGGGTCGAGCTCAGCCAGCGGCACAATCTCACCGAGGATACCGGCGTTATGCAGCACGCCGTCAAGACGCGGAAACTGCTGTGCCAGCTGTTCTGCCACCTGCTGACAACGTTCCGGTGTCGCTTCGGCCAGATCGAACACCACAGTGTGAGCAGGACAGAGATTGAGTTGATTGATCGCCTGTTCGACCTGCTGAAGCTTCTCAGGGTTACGGCCCATCAGGATCACTTCTGCGCCATAGCGGGCATAAGTCAGCGCCGCTTCCCGGCCAATGCCATCTGAAGCGCCAGTGACCAGGATAATGCGATGATTGAGCAGGTCGCTTTTCGGTTGATAATGCACAGCGGGGTCCTCCAGCGAAAACAGCATGATTCCGCTTTATGCCTGAATTTACGAATGGGCGCAATCGCCAACCCACGCATTCTGTGCCAGCTGCTGGCATTTCAGGCGACGAAGCGGGGCAAAACGGCTAAACTGGCGAACTGTTTTTGATTCTCAGTTTACTAAGGCGACCTATGGATTTTATTTCAACGTATGGACTGTTTTTAGCGAAAGTGGTGACACTGGTGGTTGCCGTCGCTGTGATTGTCATGATTGTGATGAATGCCGCGTTACGCAAACGGGCACAAAACGGTCAGCTTCGACTGACACATCTGGATGATGACTATCAACAGATGAAAGAGGATTTGCAGCTGGCAAAAATGAAGCCTCAGGCACAAAAAGTCTGGCTGAAAAATCATAAGAAAAGTGAAAAGCTGAAAGCCAAAGCGGAAAAGCAGGCGGCGAAGCAGGGGCAGACAGACAGTGCGAAGCCCACGCTCTATGTACTCGACTTCAAAGGCAGCATGGATGCCCATGAGGTGACTTCACTGCGCGAAGAGATTTCAGCCGTGCTGGCCGTCAAGCAGCCTGGCGATGAAGTGCTGCTGCGTCTTGAAAGCCCTGGCGGCGTGGTTCATGGCTATGGCCTGGCAGCCTCGCAGCTGCAGCGTCTGCGCGATCAGGGTCTGCGCATCACGGCGGCCGTGGATAAAGTGGCGGCCAGCGGCGGCTACATGATGGCCTGCGTAGCCGATCGTATTGTGGCGGCACCTTTCTCGATTATTGGCTCCATCGGCGTGGTCGCGCAGATCCCCAATTTCAACCGCCTGCTGAAACGGAACGATATTGATATTGAGCTGCATACCGCCGGACAGTACAAGCGCACGCTGACGCTGTTTGGTGAAAACACCGAAGAGGGACGTGAGAAATTCCAGGAAGATCTCGACGAAACGCACCTGCTGTTCAAGCAGTTTGTCCACCAGATGCGCCCGTCACTCGACATCGATCAGGTGGCAACCGGTGAACACTGGTATGGACGCCAGGCGCTGGACCTCGGACTGGTTGACGAAATCGGCACCAGCGATGATCTGATCATCCGTCAGATGGATAAATTCAGCGTGCTCGGCGTGCATTATGCCCGCCGCCGTAAGGTGATGGATCGATTTACGCAGAGCGCCGGCTCGGTGGCAGAGCGCCTGCTGCTGAAACTCTGGCAGCGCGGCGAAAAGCCACTGCTCTGATGATGCGAAACCCGGCCTGCGCCGGGTTTTTTCATTCCAGGTGGTAGAGCGGCGACAGCTCCACGGCAAGGTGTTTGAACACGTTAAACACCGCCGTGGTTTTAGCCGTCGGCACTCCATCGGCATCGAGAAAAAACGGTCCGCGAAATACCAGCACTTCTCCCTGCTGAATCACCTCATCCGCCTGCATTCCCGCTAAATAATCATCATGTTCTTTGATCAGCGCATTGGCCTTTTCCAGCAACGCCTGGCGGGAAATAGCCTGAGTTGAACTCTGCATTTATTGACTCCTGTTTGACAGTACTCCAATCCTTTCTATATTACTGGCGAGTCACAGGGTGTGACAAATCGGTGTAATCGATGAAAACCTGGCGTAAGTCCGGGCTGAGTGCTAATTAAGTTGCGTAACAGATTTTATCAGGTAGAGTGTGGGCGATTCCGATTTCAGGGATTTTGCACCAGGATGTGCGATGAGTTCAGATAGAAAAAGCACTCTTTATCATGCAGTTGCATAACGCCACATCATCTGATCTGAGATTGACCCCTCCGCCTTGAAATGTTAAACAGGCGCAGCAATATTGAACCCATTGGGTTTTTGGGCATCCAATCCTCTCCCGTTAAGCAGGATGTTTTCATTAGGTAAAGGTAAATATGGGTAAAGCACTCGTTATTGTTGAGTCCCCGGCAAAGGCTAAAACAATCAATAAATACCTGGGTAGTGATTACGTGGTTAAATCCAGCGTGGGTCATATCCGGGATCTGCCGACCAGTGGTTCAACCGCGAAGAAAAGTGCTGACGCCTCGACAGATAAGAAAGTCAAAGACGCTTCGACTGACAAGAAAGTCAAAAAAGTTAAAAAAGATGAGAAGGCCGCACTCGTCAGCCGCATGGGTGTTGACCCCTATCACGGCTGGGAAGCGGACTATCAGATTCTGCCCGGCAAAGAGAAAGTGGTCGCCGAACTGAAGGCGTTAGCCGCCAATGCTGACCACATCTATCTCGCAACCGACCTTGACCGCGAAGGGGAAGCCATTGCCTGGCACCTGCGGGAAGTGATTGGTGGTGATGACTCGCGCTTCAGCCGCGTCGTGTTTAACGAAATAACCAAGAATGCGATTCGTCAGGCGTTTGAAAAGCCGGGCGAACTGAATATTGATCGGGTTAATGCTCAGCAGGCGCGTCGCTTTATGGACCGCGTGGTGGGCTACATGGTCTCGCCACTGCTGTGGAAAAAGATCGCTCGTGGTCTCTCTGCCGGACGTGTGCAATCCGTTGCCGTTCGCCTGGTGGTGGAACGTGAACGTGAGATTAAAGCTTTTGTTCCCGAAGAGTACTGGGAAGTTAATGCCGCGCTGACCACGCCGAAAGGCGATGAGCTGTCGATGGACGTGACGCACAAAGGCGATAAAGCCTTCCGTCCGGTCAACCGCGACGAGACGTATGCCGCCGTCGCGCTGCTGGAAAAAGCGCGCTATGAGATCGTGGATCGTGAAGATAAGCCGACCAGCAGCAAGCCGGGCGCGCCTTATATCACCTCGACACTGCAGCAGGCTGCCAGCACCCGTCTCGGCTTTGGCGTTAAGAAGACCATGATGATGGCCCAGCGGCTGTATGAAGCGGGCCACATTACTTATATGCGTACCGATTCGACCAACCTGAGTCAGGATGCGGTCGCCATGGCGCGTGGCTATATCGAAAGCAATTTCGGTAAAAAGTATCTGCCTGAAAACGCCATAACTTACGCCAGCAAAGAGAACTCCCAGGAAGCGCACGAAGCGATTCGTCCTTCTGATGTGGAAGTGGTGGCGGAAAAGCTGAAAGATATGGAAGCGGATGCGCAGAAACTCTATCAGCTGATCTGGCGTCAGTTTGTTGCCTGTCAGATGACACCGGCGAAATATGACTCCAGCACCATTACTGCCGCCGCCGGTGATTTCCGGCTCAAAGCGAAAGGCCGTATTCTGCGTTTCGACGGCTGGACCAAAGTGATGCCTGCGCTGCGTAAGAATGATGAAGATCGTACGCTGCCTGCGGTAAGCGTGGGTGATGTTCTGGACCTGCAGCAACTGCTGCCCGGTCAGCACTTCACCAAGCCACCGGCGCGCTTCAGCGAAGCGTCACTGGTGCGCGAGTTGGAGAAGCGCGGAATTGGTCGTCCATCCACCTACGCCGCCATTACCTCGACGATTCAGGATCGTGGCTACGTACGGGTTGAAAACCGCCGTTTTTATGCGGAAAAAATGGGTGAAATCGTCACCGATCGTCTGGAAGAGAACTTCCGCGAACTGATGAATTATGATTTCACCGCCCGCATGGAGAGCAACCTTGACCAGGTTGCCAATAACCAGGCGCAATGGAAAGCGGTACTCGACCACTTCTTCACCGATTTTACCCAGCAGCTTGAACTGGCTGAGAAAGATCCTGAAGAGGGCGGGATGCAGCCGAACCAGATGGTGCTGACCTCGATTGACTGCCCGACCTGTAGCCGTCCGATGGGGATTCGAACTGCCAGTACCGGCGTCTTCCTGGGCTGTTCCGGCTATGCGCTGCCGCCTAAAGAGCGCTGCAAACAGACCATCAACCTGATCCCGGAAAATGAAGTTCTCAATATTCTGGAAGGGGATGATGCTGAAACCAACGCCCTGCGTGCACGTCGTCGCTGCCAGAAGTGTGGTACGGCCATGGACAGCTACCTGATCGATAACGAACGTAAACTGCATGTCTGCGGTAATAACCCGGAATGTGATGGTTACGAGATTGAGAAGGGCGAATTCCGCATCAAAGGCTATGACGGCCCGGTAGTGGAGTGCGAGAAGTGTGGTTCGGAGATGCACCTGAAGATGGGACGCTTTGGTAAGTACATGGCGTGTACCAATGAAGAGTGCAAAAACACCCGCAAGATCCTGCGCAGTGGTGAAGTTGCACCGCCGAAAGAGGATCCGGTTCCGCTGCCAGAGCTGGCGTGTGAGAAGTCAGATGCTTACTTCGTGTTGCGTGACGGTGCGGCGGGCGTTTTCCTCGCGGCCAACACCTTCCCGAAATCACGCGAGACGCGTGCGCCGCTGGTGGAAGAGCTTCAGCGCTTCAAAGATCGTCTGCCTGAGAAGCTGAAATATCTGGCCGATGCGCCAGCAGCCGATCCGGAAGGCAACAAAACGCTGGTGCGGTTCAGCCGCAAGACCAAACAGCAGTATGTCTCCTCAGAAAAAGAGGGCAAGGCAACCGGCTGGTCCGCCTTCTATATAGATGGCAAATGGCAGGAAGCGAAAAAGTAATCCCTGAAGGCCAGCGCTCGCTGGCCTTTTTCTGAGCCTTATATCAATCCGTTCTACTCTCTCACTTAAACTGATATAGTTGTTATAGCATTTCCGACCTTTCCTGATGCATAGCATCTCTTTACCCTCGCGACTATACGTCAACCGGGGATGCGACTCTGTAACTTACCGGGATGGAATAGATATGAAATTACAGCAGTTGCGCTATATCGTTGAAGTGGTCAATCACAATCTCAACGTCTCTTCGACGGCGGAAGGTCTCTACACCTCTCAACCCGGCATCAGTAAACAGGTGCGTATGCTGGAAGATGAACTGGGCGTGCAAATCTTTGCCCGCAGCGGTAAACATCTCACCCAGGTCACGCCTGCAGGGGAAGAGATCATCCGTATAGCGCGTGAAGTACTCTCCAAAGTGGATGCGATTAAATCGGTAGCCGGTGAACACACCTGGCCTGATAAAGGCTCGCTCTATGTCGCAACCACGCACACTCAGGCTCGCTACGCGCTGCCTGGTGTGATCAAAGGGTTTATTGAGCGCTATCCTCGCGTCTCTTTGCACATGCATCAGGGTTCTCCAACCCAGATCGCCGAAGCCGTCTCCAAAGGTAATGCGGATTTTGCCATCGCCACCGAAGCCCTGCATCTCTATGACGATTTAATCATGCTGCCGTGCTACCACTGGAATCGCGCAATTGTGGTGACTGCCGATCATCCGCTGGCCGGAAAAGGGCAGGTCACCATTGAGGAGCTGGCCGAATATCCGCTGGTGACCTACACCTTTGGCTTTACCGGGCGCTCAGAACTGGATACGGCTTTCAATCGTGCAGGTTTAACGCCACGCATCGTCTTTACCGCGACCGACGCCGACGTAATCAAAACTTATGTCCGCTTAGGTCTGGGGGTTGGTGTTATCGCCAGCATGGCAGTAGATCCGGTGGCCGATCCTGACCTGATTCGCATTGAAGCCGCCGATATCTTTACCAACAGCACTACTAAGATTGGATTCCGCCGCAGCACCTTCCTGCGCAGCTATATGTATGATTTTATCCAACGTTTTGCGCCGCACCTGACGCGCGATGTGGTAGATACTGCGGTTGCGTTGCGCTCCAATGAAGACATTGAAGCGATGTTTAAAGATATCAAACTGCCGTTTAAATAGAATTTAACCTCCCCGCGTAAACATAAGGCTGCCTGGTGCAGCCTTTTTTGTCTCCAGGCTTTAGCGCCAAATGAGACTCAAAAGTTTTTATGATTTTTTTGTAAATGAAACATTGATCACATGTTTCCTCATCGGGCTTTCTTAAATGCGAATTACAACACATTTTTAACTATGTCACTTTGCGGCTTGCCAGGAATATTCCCATACTCCAGTTAAGAGCTAACGTGGGAAGCCAGTAAACATAAGGTTCTTAAGTGTTATCTATAGTTTTGAGTGGATCTGTTTTTAAATTAACTCAAATTTTTTAGCGGGTTTTTTAATTAAATATTAGTTCCGGTATTAATGATTTCTTACGTTACCTGAACTCATTGATTAATACCGTTAATCGTTGTACTCAATAAAAATAACTGGATTTTTGGCCTTAACGCGTTTAGGATTCCTCCTAAATCTTAATCGATGTTATCAATCATTTTGTTGAGAGTGATTATCAAAAACTATGAATACACGACTGACTGTACAACCGGGTTTCCCGGCAAAAAGCACCAAGGTTGAGCGTACCGGCAACACTCGTCGCAAAGCCTGGTTAACCGTATTCGCTGCCTCTGCGCTGTTTTGGGTAGTTGTCGCGTTAATGATTTGGCGTATCTGGGGCTAAAGCCATGTGGGCAAATACACTCAGCCATAAACGTTCCCTGACCTCGGGTCAGCACAAGACGGTCTCCTGTAAAGGAAAAGAACCCCTTGCAAAGGACGAAAAAGTGTCTATCCCCGATTCATGGGATTTGAGTGATAACCAGAGACTTTTTATTGAGTCGTTTCTGGACCCTAAAAACAAATAACGTTGTCAGACCATTTCTTCGTCACTGTTCTTTTAAAACCGGAATTTCCGGTGGGCCTATAAATGCCCTTACCACATCCTGTACGACCAAAGGGTGTCGCCTCTTTCTATAAGGTGACCGCAAAAACTTTTACGCCCGATTCCGGCGAAGGAGTGAACCAAATGAATATTATTAAAATGTCCTGGCTCAGCGCGTATGCATTCTCCTTTGCGTTCTGGTCTGCGGCGGTGTGGATAACCCTGTAATTTGAATTAAAATCACCTTTTCATGATGCCTCGTGACTTCACGGGGCATTTTCGTTTGCGATCGATTGTAGCAATTTGTGTTGTAATCAAAACGTTAACGAAATTGTGGTCTATCTTTAACATAAACCTTTGTCTCTCTGAGGTTTAAAGACCATGAATGAAAGGAGGAGCTATGTCGTCTACCCTACGCGAGCAGAGTCAGGAAGTACTGCAGGTCGACACCAAAAAATATCACATCTTCAGTCTTCCCCATGCTGCTCAACACCTTGGCAATATCGATCGCCTGCCAAAATCCCTTAAAGTCCTGCTGGAAAATTTACTGCGCTATCAGGATGGTGACTCTGTTACGACGGAGGACATCCAGGCGCTGGTTGACTGGCAAAAAGATGCCCACGCCGATCGTGAAATTGCCTACCGGCCAGCCCGTGTATTAATGCAGGACTTTACTGGCGTGCCTGCGGTAGTCGACCTTGCTGCGATGCGAGAAGCAGTGAATCGGCTAGGCGGCGATGTGGCGAAAGTCAATCCGCTGTCACCGGTTGATCTGGTTATCGACCACTCGGTGACTGTCGACCATTTTGGCAATGATGACGCCTTTGAAGAGAACGTCCGGCTGGAGATGGAGCGAAACCATGAGCGCTACGTCTTTCTCCGCTGGGGCCAGAAGGCGTTTGATAAATTCCGCGTGGTGCCGCCGGGCACCGGTATTTGCCATCAGGTGAACCTGGAATATCTCGGCAAGGCGATCTGGCATGAAACCGTGAATGGTGAAGAGTACGCCTGGCCCGATACCCTGGTCGGTACGGACTCTCACACCACCATGATCAACGCGCTTGGCGTGCTGGGGTGGGGAGTAGGGGGAATCGAAGCCGAAGCCGCCATGCTCGGTCAGCCTGTCTCAATGCTTATCCCGGATGTGGTGGGTTTCAAACTCACCGGCAAACTGCGGGCGGGCATTACGGCAACCGACCTCGTGTTGACCGTTACCCAGATGCTGCGTAAGCACGGCGTCGTCGGTAAATTCGTTGAATTTTACGGTGATGGCCTGGCCGATCTGCCGCTGGCAGACCGCGCGACCATCGCCAACATGGCACCGGAATATGGCGCAACCTGCGGATTCTTCCCGGTTGATGACGTCACGCTGAGCTACATGACCCTGACCGGACGCGATGCCGAACAGGTAGCGTTAGTGGAAGCCTATGCCAAAGCGCAGGGGCTGTGGCGCAATCCTGGCGATGAGCCGCGTTTTACCAGCACTCTGGCGCTGGATATGAACGAGGTGGAATCGAGTCTCGCGGGACCAAAACGTCCGCAGGATCGGGTGTCGCTGGGCGATGTGCCCGCCGCGTTTGATGCCAGCAACGAGCTGGAAGTGAATCAGGCGCAGAAACCCCATAAAATCGTTGAGTATACCGACAGTGATACCGGGCTGACGCATAAGCTGACCGATGGAGCGGTGGTGATCAGTGCGATTACCTCCTGTACTAACACCTCCAACCCCAGCGTCTTAATGGCGGCCGGTTTACTGGCGAAGAAAGCGGTCGAGCGGGGGCTGAAACGTCAGCCGTGGGTCAAAGCCTCGCTGGCACCCGGTTCTAAAGTGGTTTCAGACTACCTGGCCGTCGCGCAACTGACCTCTTATCTCGACGAGCTGGGCTTTAATCTGGTTGGTTATGGCTGCACCACCTGTATCGGTAACTCCGGCCCGCTGAAAGATGAGATCGAGTCTGCGATCAAAGCAGGCGACCTTACGGTGGGTGCTGTGCTGTCCGGCAACCGCAACTTTGAAGGCCGTATTCATCCGCTGATTAAAACCAACTGGCTGGCGTCGCCGCCGCTGGTGGTGGCCTATGCGCTGGCGGGTAACATGAAGATCAACCTGCAGACCGAGCCGCTGGGCCACGATCGTCAGGGCCAGCCTGTCTACCTGAAAGATATCTGGCCTTCGCCGGAAGAGATCGCTACGGCCGTGCAGCAGGTCACCAGCGACATGTTCCATAAAGAGTACGCTGAAGTCTTCGACGGTACGCCAGAGTGGCAGGAGATTAAGGTGAGTGAAGCCGCGACTTACGACTGGGATGAGGGATCGACTTATATTCGTCTGTCGCCTTTCTTTGACGATATGGAGAAAGAGCCTAAGCCGGTGCAGGATATTCGCGGTGCGCGGGTGCTGGCCATGCTGGGCGACTCGGTCACTACTGACCATATTTCACCGGCGGGCAGCATCAAAGCGGAAAGTCCGGCCGGACGGTATCTGCTGTCACACGGCGTGGAGCGTACAGACTTTAACTCCTATGGTTCGCGTCGCGGTAACCATGAAGTGATGATGCGCGGCACGTTCGCCAACATCCGTATCCGCAATGAGATGGTACCCGGCGTGGAGGGCGGTTATACCCGACACTACCCAAGTGGCGAACAGCTGGCCATCTATGATGCGGCAATGAAATATCAGGCGGAAGGCGTGCCGCTGGCGGTCATCGCGGGTCTTGAGTATGGCTCTGGTTCAAGTCGCGACTGGGCGGCGAAAGGACCACGTCTGCAGGGGGTCAGGGTAGTAATTGCGGAATCTTTTGAGCGTATTCACCGCTCAAACCTGATTGGGATGGGCATCCTGCCACTAGAGTTTCCGCAGGGTGTGACCCGCAAAAGCCTGGGGCTGACCGGTGAGGAGCGCATTGACGTGGAAAATCTTCAGGCACTGACGCCTGGCTGCAGCGTTAAAGTGACGCTGACCCGTGCTGACGGCAGTAAGGAAGAGCTGGACACCCGCTGTCGCATCGATACCGGTAATGAGCTGACCTATTACCGCAATGACGGCATCCTGCACTACGTTATCCGTAATATGCTGGACTGATAAAAAAAGCCGGGAAAACCCGGCTTTTTTATGTGGCTTACAACGTCTGTAATAAGAAGCTGTGAGACCGTGGCTGCACAGGGAACACGGTCAGATCGGAAAGACGCAAAAGCCGTGATCCATGACATGCCCGGCCCACGCAATTACGCACCTCATCCCTGAGGTGCGCCCGTACCGGGCCAACGCTTTGCGTTGTTCAAAAACGCTCCCGGCGTTTTTATCCGGGCGGCGGGACGCTTTCTTCTTCTGACCGTGCCCCCTGCGCGTTGAGCTGATCCGTTGCTTGAGGATTCTCTCAGATTTAGCTTCTTCAAGGGTCAGATGCCAGTGAGTCCCAGCTTAGTTATGACTTCGGCAGCAGATGCCCCATCTTTTCCGCTTTCGTATCCAGATAGTGCGCATTCTTCGGATTACGTCCCACGACCAGCGGCACGCGTTCAACAATGTTGATCCCGGCTTCGCTGAGGATCTCCACTTTACGCGGGTTATTGGTCAGCAGACGCACTTCATTGACGCCCAGCAGTTTGAACATATCGGCGCACAGCGTGAAGTCGCGCTCATCGGCGGCAAAGCCCAGCTGATGGTTCGCTTCTACCGTGTCATACCCTTTGTCCTGCAACGCATAGGCGCGGATTTTGTTCAGCAGCCCGATGTTACGGCCTTCCTGACGGTGATAGAGCAGTGCGCCGCGACCTTCTTCTGCGATGGCATTGAGGGCGGCTTCCAGCTGAAAACCACAGTCGCAACGCAGGCTGAAGAGTGCATCGCCGGTCAGGCATTCAGAGTGAACGCGCGCCAGTACCGGCTCATTATCATTAATATCGCCAAAAACCAGTGCAACGTGGTCATGTCCGGTTGCCAGTTCTTCAAAACCAACCATCAGGAAATCTCCCCATGGCGTGGGCAGTTTGGCTTCTGCCACCCGTTTAAGCTGCATGTGACTCTCCAGAACCTTCAGAGGATGCACTATCATCATGATAGTGCACAGGCCAGTGTGGCCCGACAAACGTGCAATATTGTGCCACAACCCGCAAGCGGGCTGGTAATCTCTGATACCAATTGCAGTGATAAAGCACAATTATCCAATTGGCAACGGTTATGTTATTCTTTTTTAAGCTAAAGTTATGCAATTGCTCTCTTTTGACGCCGGGATAAGGGAAGAGGATGTTTAAGATTTCACGTCGTACCACCTTTGGAATGCTGCTGCTGCTGATCATGCCGGTTGCGGTCTGGCTCAGCGGCTGGCGCTGGCAACCAGGCGAAAGCAATGCGCTGCTGAAAGGTCTCTTCTGGATGACCGAGACCGTCACCAACCCCTGGGGCATTGTTACCAGCGTCGTGCTGAGTGCCTGGATGCTCTGGTGCCTGCGCTTTCGGCTGAAGCCAGCTATCTTACTGCTGCTGATCATGAACGCCACCATTCTGGCCGGGCAATACACCAAATCCTATATCAAAGAGCAGATTCAGGAGCCGCGTCCCTATGTGATCTGGCTGGAACAGCATCACGGGCTGGATGAAAAGACCTTCTACGAGCTGAAGCGCAAACAGCGTGGCGAGATGGTAACCTCACTGATTGCCGATGAGACACAGCTCCCAGGCTGGCTGAAACGGCACTGGGCGTTTGAAACCGGTTTCGCGTTCCCGTCGGGACATACTATGTTTGCCGCCAGCTGGGCGCTGCTGGCATTGGGTCTGCTCTGGCCGCGTCGGCACTATAAAACCGTGGTGGTGATCTTTCTGTGGGCCACCGGCGTAATGGCGAGTCGTCTGCTGCTGGGCATGCACTGGCCACGGGATCTGGCGATGGCAACCATACTCTCCTGGCTACTGGTCACCATTGCCACCTGGCTGGCGCAGCGATTCTGTGGCCCGCTGACGCTGCCGCCGGAAGAGCAAAAAGAGGTGGCGCAGCGGGAGCCCTGATTGTAATTCACCCGTAAGACCCCATATTATTAGACGGGCCTGCGTAAAAGCGACCCGCCCGATGCTGCTGGGAGCAGCATTTTTGCTGGAGTTTTGGCATAATTCTACCCGACAACCTCACAACAGGATGCACTGTGAAATATTTGCTGATTTTTTTAGTGGTACTGGTCATTTTCATTATTTCCGTCACCCTGGGTGCGCATAACGATCAGGTCATTACATTTAACTATCTGCTGGCGCAGGGTGAGTTCAGCATCTCGACCTTACTGGCATCCCTGTTTGGCGCAGGTTTCGTGCTTGGCTGGATCATCTGCGGTCTGTTCTGGTTACGGACCCGCGTCTCCCTGGCGAATGCCAACCGGAAAATTAAGCGTATGCAGACCCAAATCGAGCAGAGTACTACCCTGGCGACCACGCCATCTTCTCCGGCTGGCCGGGAATAATCCCTGATGCATGAATTGCTGTTTCTGTTACTGCCGGTGGCGGCAGCGTATGGCTGGTATATGGGCCGTCGCAGCGCGCATCAGGATAAGCAACAGGAAGCCAACCGACTGTCACGTGAATATGTCGCTGGCGTAAACTTCCTGCTCTCCAATCAGCAGGACAAAGCGGTCGACCTCTTCCTTGAGATGCTGAAAGAGGACAGCGGCACGGTTGAAGCACACCTGACGCTGGGCAATCTGTTCCGTTCGCGCGGGGAAGTCGACCGCGCCATCCGCATCCATCAGGCTTTAATGGAAAGCGCCTCCCTGAGCTATGAGCAGCGACTGCTCGCCGTACAGCAACTGGGCCGCGACTATATGGCGGCGGGCTTATATGACCGCGCGGAAGACATGTTTAAGCAGCTCACCGATGAAACTGACTTTCGGGTGGGTGCGCTGCAGCAACTGCTGCTGATCCACCAGGCAACCAGCGACTGGCAGCAGGCGATTGAAGTCGCAGAGCGGCTGGTTAAGCTTGGCAAAGAGAAGCAGAAAGGCGAAATAGCCCACTTCTACTGCGAGCTGGCTCTGCAGGCGATGAGCAGCGACGATCTCGATCGTGCCATGAGCCTGCTGAAGAAAGGGGAGTCGGCCGATCGCAACAGCGCACGCATCTCGATCATGATGGGCCGTATCCTGATGGAAAAAGGGGATTACGCCAAAGCGGTGGGCCATCTGCAGCGGGTGCTGGACCAGGATAAAGAGCTGGTGAGTGAAACGCTGGGGATGCTTGAAACCTGTTTCCAGCAGCTCAATCAGCCAGACGCCTGGTCAGAGTTTCTTCATCGCTGTGTTGAAGAGAACACCGGCGCAGCTGCAGAGCTCTATCTGTCTGACATCCTTGAGCAGCAGCAAGGGCCCGAAGCGGCCCAGAATTACATCAGCCGTCAGCTGCAGCGTCATCCTACCATGCGGGTGTTCCACCGCCTGATGGATTTAAATCTGCATGAGGCGGAAGATGGCCGGGCGAAAGAGAGCCTGATGGTGTTGCGTGACATGGTCGGCGAACAGATCCGCACCAAGCCGCGCTATCGCTGCCAGAAGTGCGGCTTTACCGCCCACGCACTCTACTGGCACTGCCCATCCTGCCGCACCTGGTCTTCAGTTAAGCCCATCCGTGGCCTCGACGGCCAGTAAACCGGCCGTTACAGCTGCACTGTTAATAGCCCATTATAGTTACAACATACTAGAGAGCAGGTTAGCTTACAGACCTCAGCGACAGTGCATAATTTGCCAGGCAGGAGGGCAATGGCGATTGTGATGGTCAGACACCGCAGGTAGAATGCTTGCCGTTTGTCTATTGCGCCTGCGGGCGCCTGTTGCAGAGGAAATGCCATGCCTTCACCCCACAACGTGACCGCTTCGCCGATTCTGGTAGCGCTGGATTATCATGACCTCGACAGCGCACTGCGTTTCGTCGACCAGATCGATCCCCGCAGTTGCCGCCTTAAAGTAGGCAAAGAGATGTTTACGCTATTTGGCCCCTCGCTGGTTAACACTCTGCAGCAGCGCGGCTTTGAAATCTTCCTCGATCTTAAATTCCACGATATTCCCAACACCACCGCTCATGCCGTGGCGGCCGCTGCCGATCTCGGGGTCTGGATGGTCAACGTCCATGCCAGTGGTGGGGCTCGGATGATGAACGCGGCGCGTGAAGCGCTGCTTCCCTTTGGTAAAGAGGCGCCCCTGCTTATTGCGGTGACTGTACTGACCAGTATGGATGCAGAGGATCTCAAAGGGCTGGGCATTACGCTTTCTCCTGCCGAACAGGCAGAGCGACTGGCGAAGCTGACACTGTCGTGCGGGCTGGATGGTGTGGTCTGTTCCGCCCATGAGGCTGTCCGCTTCAAACAGGTTTTAGGTCAGGAGTTTGCGCTGGTCACGCCGGGGATTCGCCCGGCAGGCAGTGATGCTGGCGATCAGCGTCGCATCATGACACCTGAGCAGGCGAAGCAGGCGGGTGTGGACTATATGGTTATCGGGCGTCCGATCACCCAATCCGCTGATCCTGCCGCCACTCTGCAGGCGATCCTGCACAGTCTGGAGACACAATAATGGCGAAGGATAATCCACTGGTTTACTCAACCGACAGCGGGCGCATTACCCAGCCGGAGCCGGCGAAGGAGCGGCCAAAAGGGGATGGCATTGTGCGCATCCAGCGTCAGACCAGTGGTCGCAAGGGAAAAGGCGTCTGCCTGATTACCGGTATCGACCTGGACGACGCGGCATTGACGCTGCTGGCGGCCGAACTCAAAAAGAAGTGCGGCTGCGGGGGTTCGGTGAAAGAGGGCGTTATCGAGATTCAGGGGGATAAGCGCGATTTACTGAAAAGCCTGCTGGAAGCCAAAGGCATGAAGGTCAAACTGGCGGGTGGCTGAAAAAAAATCGGGCTACCGAAGTAGCCCGATTGTCGTGTAGATGCTTAGCGTAGCCGATTATTCTTTTAATAAGGTCTTTAGTGGACCTGATGACCGATAATACCACCGACAGCGGCGCCACCGACTGTGCCGAGTGCGCTACCATTGGTCAATACTGAACCCCCAATCGCACCCGCGCCCGCGCCAATAGCGGTGTTGCGGTCACGTTTAGACCAGTTAGAACAGCCGCTCAGTGCAACAGCTAACGTGGTTGCCAGTACAACGGCAGTGATTCGTTTCATTGTTGTTGTCATACACTTCTCCTTTGATGTGCTCACAGAGGCAACACTCTTAGTATAGCTCCGATATTTCCTCAGCCCGCTTGTGTCGCATCATTGCCGCATCCGTGTCGGCATGGAAATGTGATCACCATGGACAAACCGTTTGTAGCGGGAGAGTCGCAATGTAAACCCGACAGGGCCACGCATTGCCTGAGAGGATTCTAAGCGTTCTGGTTAAATTCCGAAGATAGAAAATTCTGAAATCACGACACATTTTTGCATTCACAGCCATTCCTTCTGCGTTTATAGCCATTTGCTCCATAACCCTTTCGCGTCCGACTCCGCAAAATTCAGGGACGATTGTCAGCAGGAGAAAATAGATGCTGGAACACCTGAAACAACAGGTTCTGGAAGCGAATCTGGATCTACCCAAATACAACCTGGTGACCTTCACCTGGGGCAATGTCAGCGCTGTTGATCGCGAACAGGGTTTGCTGGTGATTAAACCTTCCGGCGTACGCTATGAAGTGATGAAGCGCGACGACATGGTCGTGGTCGATCTGGCGAGTGGCAACGTGGTGGAAGGGGATAAACGCCCCTCATCGGACACGGCGACGCACCGCGCGCTTTACCTCGCCTGGCCGGAGGTGGGTGGCATTGTCCATACCCATTCGCGGCATGCGACCATCTGGGCCCAGGCAGGACGACCGATTCCAGCCTGGGGAACCACCCACGCCGATGACTTCTATGGTGAGATCCCCTGTACCCGCTCGATGCGCAATGAAGAGATTCAGCACGACTACGAGTGGAACACCGGTGAGGTGATTATCGAGACTTTTGCGCAACGTGGGTTGTCTCCTTCTGCGATCCCGGCGGTACTGGTCAACTCTCATGGCCCGTTTGCCTGGGGGAAAGACGCCCACGCTGCGGTGCACAGCGCGGTTGTGCTGGAGGAGGTGGCGTATATGGGCCTGTTCAGCCAGCAGCTGACCGCTAATCTGCCGCCGATTAACCAGACACTGCTTGAGCTGCACTACCTGCGAAAGCATGGCGAGAACGCCTGGTACGGGCAAAAATAGCGAGCGGGACGCCACGGCGTCCCGTTTTTTTTAGTCTCATCTGAGACTGGTATGGCGATCTCTATCATAGTTATCAAAACAACAGGTCATTAAAAATAAAACAGCGTTTCATTTTATCGAAGCGATCACTGTTTTGATTACCTCAAGTCACTACTTTGCTTGCATCGCCTTCGGGCACTTCCTGCTCCACCCTCTGGCATAGCAAAGGTGACATCCATATGCATATCAAACGTGCAATAGACAAAATTCCGGGCGGTATGATGCTCATTCCGCTCTTTATCGGCGCACTCTGTCATACGTTTTCTCCAGGCGCCGGAAAATATTTCGGTTCTTTCACCAACGGTCTGATGACCGGCACGGTGCCCATTCTGGCCGTCTGGTTTTTCTGTATGGGCGCGTCGATTAAACTCAGCGCCACCGGGACGGTACTGCGTAAATCGGGCACGCTGGTGCTTACCAAGATTGCCGTCGCCTGGGTTGTGGCTGCCATCGCCTCTCGGGTGATGCCGGAGAATGGCGTAGAAGTAGGGATGTTTGCCGGGTTATCGACGCTGGCGCTGGTGGCTGCCATGGATATGACCAATGGCGGCCTTTATGCCTCGATCATGCAGCAATATGGTTCCAAAGAGGAGGCGGGTGCGTTTGTGCTGATGTCTCTGGAGTCTGGGCCATTAATGACCATGGTTATCCTGGGCACCGCCGGCATCGCCTCATTCGAGCCGCACGTGTTTGTGGGGGCGGTCCTGCCGTTTATTGTGGGATTTGCATTAGGGAATCTTGATCCGGAGCTGCGCGACTTCTTCGGAAAAGCGGTCCATACGCTGATTCCTTTCTTCGCCTTTGCTCTGGGTAACACCATTAACCTGGGTGTCATTGCGGAAACCGGACTGCTGGGCATCATGCTGGGCGTGTCGGTGATCATTATTACCGGTATCCCACTCATTCTGACCGATCGGCTGATTGGAGGCGGGGATGGCACGGCTGGCATAGCTGCATCCAGTACGGCAGGCGCAGCGGTGGCGACACCGGTGCTGATTGCCGAGATGCTGCCGCAGTTTAAACCGATTGCCCCTGCTGCCACGGCGCTGGTGGCAACGTCCGTGATTGTGACCTCCGTGCTGGTGCCGATCATCACGGCCATCTATTCAAAACGTGTTAAGCGTCTTCATGTTGCCGTGGAGCAGCGTGCCGCTATTAAGTAACCCGCCTAATCAATCCCCGACGCGCGAGTCGGGGATCACTCTGGATTTTGTGTTGTAAATCAATCTCTCATTTGGTCTGGCCTCACTCTGCATTACGCTGATGTGGCGTATTTAACGCATCAAATATAAACAGAGGATGAGACAATGACAGTTATTAACCAAGCAACGTGCAGATTATTTACCGAAGTCGGCAACACCACGCAGTTAGTCGCCTATTACGAAGAAGGACGTCGTACTATGTGGATGATGTTGCGTGCACAGCCCCGTCCGAGCTTCAACCATGAACTGATTGAGGAGATCATGAATCTGAGCTACGCCGCTCAGCGTTCCGGTCTGCCGATCGACTTCTGGGTTACCGGCTCTCTGGTGCCACAGATGTTCAACGCCGGTGGCGATCTGCGCTTCTTTGTCGAGTGCATTCGCAATAACCGCCGTGAGGCGCTGCGGGCCTATGCCCGTGCCTGCGTTGACTGCATCCATTCGGCAGCACGGGGATTTGATACCGGCGCGGTGACGCTGGCGATGATTGAGGGCAGTGCGTTAGGCGGCGGATTCGAAGCGGCGCTGGCGCATCACTTCATTCTGGCGCAGAACAACGCGCGGATGGGCTTTCCGGAAATTGCTTTTAACCTCTTTCCCGGCATGGGCGGCTACTCACTGGTCGCGCGTCGTTCCGGCATGAAACTGGCAGAGGAGTTAATTTGTGAAGGGGAGTCCCACAGCGCAGAGTGGTATGAAACGCGCGGACTGGTGGATAAAGTCTTCCAGCCTGGCGACAGTTACCGCGCCACCCGCACCTTTATCGATACGTTACGTCCTAAACTCAATGGCGTGCGGGCTATGCTGAAAGCGCGTCAGCGCGTGCTGCAATTGTCACGCGCTGAGCTGATGGATATTACCGAAGATTGGGTCGATTACGCCTTTACCATCGAACCTAAAGACATTGCTTACATGGAACGCCTGGTTCAGTTACAAAACCGCCACAGCGCATCACTGCGTAAAGCGGGTTAATCTGAATTAGCGTTAAACGCGGGCAGGATGCTTAGCCAGCCAATGCCCAAACTGTTCCGCGGGCATTGGTTTTGCGTAGTAGTAGCCCTGACGCCCATCGACACCACTGTTAAGGACAAACTTCTCTTCATCCGGGGTCTCTATACCCTCTGCAATCACCTGCAAATCGAGCGCCTTGGCGACGGCGACGATAGCTCGTACCAGCGATTGTGAGACGGGCTGTTTATTAATATCGCGGATAAAGCTTTGGTCGAGCTTGATGGCATTGATCGGCACTCGTGCGAGCTGAGAAAGCGATGAGTAACCGGTGCCGAAGTCATCCAGATGAACCTGTGCGCCCAGCTCCTGAAACTGCTTCATCAGCCGCAGGGCTTCAGCTTCATTCTCAATCAGGCAGCTTTCTGTGAGCTCAATATCGATAGGACAGTCGGTGATATTCGCCTCATGCAGCGCCTGTTTCAGGTCAGTATAGATGCTTTGATCAATCAGCTGACGTGCCGACACGTTGACGGCGACGCGCAGAAAAATGCCCTGCTGGCGCCAGACGATAATCTGTTTCAGCACATTGAGCATGACCCAGCGTCCCAGCGGCACAATCAGTCCCGACTCTTCGGCATAGGGAATGAAATCAGCAGGGGAGACCAGGCCGCGCTCGGGTGAGTTCCAGCGTACCAGCGCTTCGGCGCTGCGGACTTCACCATCACTGTCGATTTTCGGCTGGTAATGCACCAGCAGGTGATCCAGCTCCAGCGCTTTACGCAGATTGGTGTCCAGCCACAGGTACTCAAAGACCCGCTGGTTCATCTCTGCCGCGAAGACACAGAACTTGCCACGACCGTTCTCTTTGGCGTGATACATCGCGGTGTCAGCATTACGAATAAGGCTCTCGCGATCTTCACCGTGCAGCGGCGCGAAAGCGATCCCGATAGAGCAGCCGCTGTACACTTCGATTAGTCCGATACGGAAAGGCTGACGCAGGCGCTCAAGAATGCGGGAGGACATCGCCTCCAGCGCAGCCTGGCTGGTGTGCTCAGCCAGCACCACAAACTCATCGCCACCCAGCCGGCCCAGAGTCTGGTCTTTACCCAGACAGCTAAGAATCGCCAGTGAGACCGCCTGCAGTAACTGATCGCCGAACATATGACCGTATGCGTCGTTCACTTTTTTGAAATTATCGAGATCGAGATAGACCACGCCGGTCTCATCGCGCTCAGATCGCTCCAGCGCCAGGCTAATCTGTTGATGAATTGCGTTGCGATTAGGCAAACCGGTCACCGTATCGGTGTTTGCCAGCACCCGGAGGCGTTCCTGGGCGCGTCGCTCCTCGGTTATGTCGGTGCCAGAACAGATGAGGAAAATTTCATTTTTGCCACTGCCGCTGTGAACAAACTTATTACGAAACAGAAACAGTCGCTGACCTTTTTTGGTTTTAACCCAGCGCTCCACCTCATAGGAGTTACCGTCACGGAAGAAGCCCGCAATGTTGCGTCGTGACTGAGAGGCCTCCTGTTTGGTCATAAAGAGCTGAAAGACGTTACGGCCGATAACCTCATGCTCATTCAGACCGGTATATTCTTCACTAAGACGATTAAAACGCTGAATATTGCCGCGCTGATCGAGGATCACAATCACCGAGTTGGCTTCAGAAACCACCTGTTCGGCGAATGAAAGACCCAGGGTTAAGTCGCGGGCGACCGCTGAGGTATCGCCCCAGGCAGAAGCGGTTCCTGCCCAGGTCGCCTGGTTCACTTTGCGTCCGACAAAATGCATCGGAACATCAATGCCCTGCAGCGTCATGGTCAGATTGATGCTTGAAGTGATGACCGGCATCGCGCGTATCATGGCTGCCTGGCCGGGGGTTAACGGCAGGGCGATATTAGTTTGTGACGACTCATCTTCGGCAAAATGCAACGCATCGCTGTCCGCGGTCAGACGCCAATGAGGGCTGGTTGTACCGAAAAGGGTGTACAACAACGTTTGCCCTTGTTCATCGGTCATGGAAACTTCCTCCGGGAAGTGCTCTGCAGGCGTTATCTCATTATTTTAGCAACAGTATTCATCATCTGACGCCAGCACAAGATGCAAACCGAATATATTTTCCCATCCAGATAAGAATGGCACAAAAAAGCCCCGACGGTGCGGGGCTGTTTAGTGCGGTCAGCAGGGACATTTACCCAGTTTGCCTGCCTGGCTGGGGAAGCGGGCATCCAGACAGTAACGGTGGAAATCGCGCTCATTCATCGGCGGCTGATCGGGATGATGGAGTCGCATATGCTGCAGATATTTTTGATAATCCTGCACCCCGACCATTAAGCGAAAACACTGTTGCAGGCCGCGCCAGAATCCCCGCCAGCTGAATGTCTGTGGCTGTGGGGCGGCGGCAGGCTGGCAGCGGATAATCTGCCACTCTCCCTGCGGACGCCGGGACTGATGAATAGCATCAGACATGACGCACCTCCTTGTTGCGCAGCGTCACAACGGACTCATGCGTAGTAGGAAGATCGCTGCGCAGCGCCCGGCGAATGACAAAGAACGCAGAGATGAGCATCGTGACCGCCACCAGCATAAAGAAGGCGCACAGGGCCGCGTTAATCTGATTGCTGAAGACGATGGTCTGCATATCCGCCACGCTTTTTGCCGGGGCGATGATCACGCCTTCATCAAGCCCTTTACGGAACTTATTCGCCTGCGCCAGGAAGCCAATCGACGGTTTTTCATGGAAGATTTTCTGCCAGCCGGCAGTCATCGAGGTGATAAACAGCCAGACAGTTGGCAGGATAGTCACCCAGGCGTAACGCTGCTTTTTCATTTTGAACAGCACCACGGTGCCGAGGATCAGCGCCATGGACGCCAGCATCTGATTGCCGATACCAAACAGTGGCCACAGAGTGTTAATGCCGCCGAGCGGATCGACCACGCCCTGATAGACAAAGAAGCCCCAGCCCGCCACCGCCACGGTCGTGCCGGCCATATTGCCCAGCCAGGAGCGGTTATTCGCCATAGAAGGCACCACGGTGCCTGCCAGATCCTGCACCATAAAGCGGCAGGCGCGGGTACCGGCATCGACCGCCGTCAGAATGAACAGCGCTTCAAACAGGATGGCGAAGTGATACCAGAACGCCATCATCGCCCGGCTGTTAAAGATCTCGGTAATGATGTGGGCCATTCCCACCGCGAAGGTTGGCGCGCCGCCTGCACGGGACAGGATCGAGCCTTCACCCACGTCACGGGCGATGCCGCTCAGCATTTCCGGCGTGACGACAAAGCCCCAGCCGTTGATCACCTGAGAGGCGCTTTCAACGGTGGTACCAATCAGCGCAGCCGGGGAGTTCATGGCAAAGTAGACGCCCGGATCGAGCACCGAGGCACAAATCAGCGCCATGATCGCCACAAAGGATTCCATCAGCATCGCGCCATAGCCAATAAAGCGGATATGACTTTCCCGCTCCACCAGTTTTGGCGTGGTGCCGCTGGAGACCAGCGCATGGAAGCCGGAGATGGCGCCGCAGGCAATCGTAATAAACAGGAACGGGAACATCGCGCCGGAGAAGACCGGGCCGGTGCCGTCGATAAATTTGGTGACCGCCGGCATTTTCATCTCTGGCATGGCAAAGACAATCCCCACCGCCAGCCCGACAATCACGCCGATTTTAAGAAAGGTCGAAAGGTAGTCACGCGGAGCCAGCAGCAGCCAGACCGGCAGCACGGAGGCAATAAAGCCGTAGATCACCAGCACCCAGGTCAGTGAGGTGCCTTTCAGGGTAAAGAAGGGCCCCCAGTAAGGATGCTGGGCTACGTCACCGCCATAGATAATCGCCGCCATCATCAGCACAAAGCCAATTAACGATACTTCGGCGATTTTACCGGGCCGGATAAAGCGCATGTAGACGCCCATAAACAGCGCAATCGGAATGGTGGCCGCGATGGTAAACAGTCCCCACGGACTGTTCGCCAGCGCCTTGACCACCACCAGCGCCAGCGCCGACAGGATAATGATCATGACGCCCAGCGCGCCGAGCATGGTCACCACACCGGCAAACGCACCCAGCTCCTGCCGCGCCATCTCGCCCAGTGAACGGCCATCACGACGGGTTGAGATAAACAGGATCAGGAAATCCTGTACCGCACCCGCCAGCATCACCCCGACCAGGATCCAGATGGTGCCCGGCAGAAAGCCCATCTGCGCCGCCAGAATCGGACCCACCAGCGGGCCGGCACCGGCGATAGCCGCAAAGTGGTGACCAAACAGCACCCATTTATTGGTCGGGACATAATCGAGCCCGTCGCTCAGCCGCTCGGCAGGCGTCATCCGGCGGTCGTCCAGTTCGAAAATATTGCGGGCGATAAACAGGCTGTAGAAGCGATAAGCGATGCTGTAACAGGCGACAGCGGCTATCACCAGCCAGACTGCGTTGACGTGTTCGCCGCGGCTGAGGGCCAGCATGGCGAAAGCGCCCGCGCCGATTAACGCCACCACTAACCAGATCGCACTGGTTTTGACGTTTTTCATGACTAACTCCTTGTGAGGACCGAGAGGAAAGCGATCGAAAACAACGAGTCAAACTTAATGTAATGGAATGTAAGTGAAAGTTAATCAGTGGAGAAGTGTGAAGCGGGGTACAAATTTAACTTTTTTGCAATGCGGGCGGGGCGGAAACAGGCGGGATAACCGGAGTTATCCCGCCCGATTGACTGCTCAGAACATCACTACTCAGACGGCGGGACGCGCCACGACGCTGCGGGTTTCCATGCGGACTTCGGCGATAGTGACATCAATCACATCGGTCACACGGTAAACCACTTCGCCTTTGATCTGAACACTGCCATTTTCCTGGCTGCAGACCAGCTCATCACGCACCGCGTGAATGAACGGCGCCGGGATAAAGGCCACCGCGCCAAACTCCAAGAGGCGAACACGCATGCCACCACGTGACACATCGATAATCTCGGCGCTGAAGCGACGGTCGGTTGCTGCAAACGGCGCCAGATAACGGGCGTAGAGCCAGTCGCCAACATCACGTTCCGCCATGCGGTTCAGGCGGCGGCGCTCACTCATCGTCACCGTCAGCGCATCATCCGGACGAGCGATCTGCTCACCGCGAATAATCGCTTTCAGCAGACGATGGTTGACCATGTCACCGAACTTACGAATCGGTGAGGTCCATGTGGCGTAAGCCTCAAGTCCCAGGCCAAAGTGCGGGCCAGGCTCGGTGCTGATCTCAGCGAAGGTCTGGAAGCGACGGATCCGGCTGTCGAGGAACTGGGTTGGCTGGGCATCAAGCTCACGACGCAGCACGCGGAAACCTTCCAGCGTGGTGATCGCCTGCGCATCCACGGTAATACCATGGTTTGCCAGCACGGCGGCGGCCTGTTCAGCATTGGTGGCATCGAAACCGGCATGGACGTTGTAGATACCAAAACCGAGACGGTCACGCAGCACTTTCGCCGCGCAGACGTTGGCCAGAATCATAGACTCTTCAACAATGCGGTTAGCGATGCGGCGCGGTTCAGCCACAATCTCCAGCACTTCACCTTTTTCACCCAGCAGGAAGCGGTAATCCGGGCGATCTTTAAACACCAGCGCGTGGGTCTGACGCCATTCGCTGCGCGCCAGGCAGAGGCGATGCAGCAGGCGAATCTGTTCAGCAATCGCCTCACTTTCCGGCTGCCATGCGCCGCTGTTTTCCAGCCAGTCAGAGACGTCGTCATATGCCAGCTTGGCTTTGGATTCGATCCAGGCGGCAAAGAACTCAACGTCATCACCTAAGCTGCCATCGGCTGCCACGGTCACGCGGCAGGCCAGGGCCGGACGGCGCACATTCGGACGCAGCGAGCAGACATCATCAGAGAGTTCGCGCGGCAGCATCGGGATGTTAAAGCCCGGCAGGTAGTTGGTAAACGCACGCTGCGCCGCCAGCTTATCGAGCTGACTGCCTTCCGGCACATAGGCGGTAGGGTCGGCGATAGCGATGGTCAGACGCAGGGCGCCATCGTCCAGGGCTTCCGCAAAGAGCGCATCATCCATATCCTGGGTGCTGGCGCTGTCGATGGTAACGAAATCCAGCGCGGTCAGATCTTCACGCGTCAGATTTTCATCCAGCATCTCGCCAAAACTGACATCGGGCGCTTCACGCTCAAGGTTATGACGCGACAGCGTCACCCACCACGGCGCCAGATGGTCATCAGCTTTGACAATAAAATCGGTGAGTTCGGCATAAAAGCCGCGATCGCCTTTCAGCGGATGGCGACGCATCTCCGCCACGGCCCAGTCACCATTTTCAAACTCATGGCTGACATCGCGCGCAGGGCGACACTGGATCGCATCCTTCAGCAGGGGATGATCCGGCACAATAGACAGGCGATCGTCTTTCTTCTGTACCCGGCCAACAAAGCGGCTCAGGAACGGCTCAACCAGGGTTTCCGGCTCAGCGCTTTCGCGATCTTTATCGCTGTGGATCACGGCGGTGATGCGATCGCCGTGCATCACTTTCTTCATCTGCGGTGGCGGAATGAAGTAACTTTTTTGCGCATCGACTTCCAGAAAGCCGAAGCCTTTTTCAGTGCCTTTTACGACGCCTTCAGCACGAGGCGTTTGCGAATGGAGCTTCTCTTTCAGCTGCGCGAGCAGCGGGTTATCCTGGAACATAATTTTTACGTTTCGTTGGCTGATTGCGGCTGACAGTTTTACGCGAATCGACGTCGCGCGGCAAGGCAAAAAGCCGGACGAGCCGGCTTTTTAGGGGGGAGTGAAAGGGCTGTCAGGCGATGCGCTGATCGGCCAGTGCCTCAGAGAGTTCCAGCTTCACCGGCACCGATTTTGAGGTCGGTGTACCACTGTCATCACCAAAGCTGTTCAGCGGCACCAGCGGGTTGGTTTCCGGATAATAGGCCGCCAGGTTACCGCGCGGAATATTGTAGGGAACCAGTTTGAATCCGCTGACGCGACGGGTAATGCCATCATTCCACAGCGTTTCGATATCGACATTCTGGCCTTCGGTAAAGCCCAGGTCTGCCATATCGTCCGGGTTGATGAACACCACTTCACGCTGACCAAACACGCCACGGTAACGGTCATCAAGGCCGTAAATGGTGGTGTTGTACTGGTCGTGCGAACGCAGTGTCTGCAGGGTAAAAGGCACGTCCTGATCAAGGTTCGGGAACAGTGAGGTCGGCAGCGCCGAGGCGTTGAACTCCGCTTTCTGGCTCGGCGTATTGAAGCGCAACTCGGCTGCTGCGTTGCCCAGATAGAAACCGCCCGGGATATCACATTTGGCGTTAAAGTCGGCAAAGCCCGGAATCGTCGCGGCTATGTGCTCACGGATCAGGTTGTAATCACCCGCCAGCTCGCGCCATTTCACTTTTTCATCACCCAGCACCGCCTCAGCGATACCGGCAATAATCCAGGTCTCTGAACGCTGCGTTTCCGCCAGCGGAATACCGATCCCTTCAGAGGCGTGCACCATGCTGAAAGAGTCTTCCACGGTAATAAACTGATTGCCGGTGGCCTGCAGATCGCGCTCGGTGCGGCCCAGCGTCGGCAGAATCAGCCCATCGTGACCCGGCACCAGATGGCTGCGGTTCAGTTTGGTGCTGATATGCACGGTCAGACCACAGCGTGACATCGCCTCTTCGGTGCGCGGTGAGTCGGGTGCGGCCGCCGCCAGGTTGCCACCCAGCGCGATCAGCACTTTCACTTCATCACGCAGCATGGCGTTCAGCGCTTCCACGGTGTTGTGGCCTGCCGCACGCGGGGGCTCGAAATTGAAATGATTCCCCAGCGCATCCAGGAAGGCTTTCGCCGGTTTCTCATCGATTCCCATGGTGCGGTTGCCCTGCACATTACTGTGACCACGAACCGGGCAGAGGCCTGCGCCTTTTTTACCCAGCTGGCCAAACAGCAACTGCAGGTTGGTGATCTCGCGCACCGTGTCGACAGAGTGTTTGTGCTGGGTGATGCCCATCGCCCAGGTACAGATCACCCGGTCAGCGCTCTGGTAGATCGCCGCGGCTTCACGGATCTGCGCCTGCGTCAGGCCCGACTGCGCCACAATCTGCATCCAGTTGGTGTTATCCACGGCGTCGAGATACGCCTCAATGCCGTTGGTTTTAGCATTGATAAAGGTCTGATCGAACAGGCCGCTTTCGCCAGCCGCCAGACGCGCGCGATGGGTTTCCAGCAGGGATTTCACCATGCCGCGCACCGCTGCCATATCACCGCCCAGGTTCGGCTGGTAATAGGAGGAGCTGATGTTGCCCGCTTTCGAAGTCACCACTTCCAGCGGTTTCTGCGGATCGGCAAAACGTTCCAGACCGCGTTCACGCAGGGTATTAAAGGTGACGATTTTCGCACCGTGATCGGCAGCGTGACGCAGGCTGTGAAGCATACGCGGATGGTTAGTGCCGGGATTCTGACCGAAGACAAAAATGGCATCTGCGTGGTCGAAATCATCCAGACGAATGGTGCCTTTACCGACGCCAATGCTGCGCTTCAGGCCGGTGCCGCTGGCTTCGTGGCACATATTGGAGCAGTCAGGGAAGTTATTGGTCCCCATCAGGCGACCAAACAGCTGATAGAGCCAGGAGGCTTCATTGCTGGCGCGACCGGAGGTGTAGAGCTCCATCTGATCCGGATGATCCATCGCCTTGATGTGCTGCGCGATCAGCGCAAACGCATCATCCCAGCTGATGGGCTCGTAGTGGTCGGTTTCCGCGTTGTAGCGCAGCGGATGGGTCAGACGTCCCTGATACTCCAGGAAGTAGTCACTCTGGGTATAGAGCGTGGTTACGCTGTGTTTGGCGAAAAAGTCGGTGTCGACCATCCGGCGTGTCGCTTCCCAGGTCACCGCTTTGGCGCCATTCTCGCAGAAGCTGAAGGTACTTTTATTGTCATCACCCCAGGCGCAGCCTGGACAGTCAAAACCGCGTGCTTTGTTCATGCGCATCAGGTTGCGCATATTTTTCAGGGCCGCTTTGCTGTCAAGAACGAAACGCGTGGTGGCTTCCAGTGAACCCCAGCCGCCCGCTGCCGCGCGATAGGGTTTGATTTGGCGTTTAAATTTCATATTGAGTGCAGGCTTTTTATAGTAGGAATTATTGTTTGGTGTTTGTTATCAGGTTATATCCTGATGGTGAAAGGAAGTCTGCAGCTATCCTCATACCTTGTCTAATTGATTGACTTAATGGTGCGATAGCTGGCGTTTATCGTGCATAAGCCAGAAATGTGATGCTGGTCAGATTTTACCCGCCTTTAACCTGCTGATAACGGGAGTTCTCCCGACAACAGGCTAATACTTGCTGTTCACAATCAGAGAGGGCACGACTCCATGAAACAGCTGACCAGCCAGATTCATGCATTTGGCAAAGCGTTGATGATGCCAATCTCGGTCATCGCTGCCGCAGGTATCTTCCTTGGGCTGGCGGCGGCCATGCAGAACCCGGCGGTCACCGGCGATGCCTTTGCGCAGATGCAGGTGCCGCAGTTAATTATCGGCTTTATTCGCAAGGTTGCCGGAGCGCTATTCGCTAATCTGCCGGTCTTCTTTGCGGTAGCGAGTGCCATCGGACTGGCGAAAGCGGAAAAACCTACCGCCGCCTTTGCCGCGGTGATTGGCTATATCGTGATGAACGTCGGTATCAGCGCGACGCTGGCGGCCAAAGGGATCACCGCCGCCACCACCACGCCTGCAGCCCTGCAGCAGGCGGGCATGGACCAGACCTCCGCCATGATGACCTCGGCGGAATATATCAACATGCTGGGCGTCTTTACCTACAACATGAGCGTACTGGGCGGGGTGATTGCCGGACTGGTAACGGTGGCGCTGCACAATCGCTTTTATACCCAGCAATTGCCTACCGCGATCAGCTTCTTTGGCGGACGGCGTTTTGTGCCGATTGTGACCGTGGTCTGTCTGCCACTGATTGGAGTATTGCTGGCGCTGATCTGGCCGACCATTGGCGACGGTATCGCCTGGATTGGACAGAT
The DNA here is from genome assembly GCF_011800405.1 of Pantoea sp. EKM21T. Classification (NCBI taxonomy): domain Bacteria; kingdom Pseudomonadati; phylum Pseudomonadota; class Gammaproteobacteria; order Enterobacterales; family Erwiniaceae; genus Pantoea; species Pantoea sp. EKM21T. Next base: position 495,056 of record NZ_JAALFV010000002.1, on the reverse strand, counting down.
GATTGGCAAAAGCGGGCAGTATGGCGCTTTTCTGCTGGGGGCCTTTGAGCGCATCCTGATCCCCACCGGCCTGCATCACATCCTTAACGAAACCGTGCGTTTCACGCCTATTGGCGGCATGGCGGTGGTCGATGGCCAGACCGTGGTTGGTGCACTGAACATCTTCAACGCGTCACTGACTCATCCGGGATCGATCCCCGATGAGACGCTGCGCACCGCCACGCAGTTTCTGGCGCAGGGCAAGATTCCGGTGATGATGTTCGGCCTGCCCGCCGCGGCGCTGGCGATCTATCACACCGCCCGACCCGAGCATAAACAGCGGGTCAAAGCACTGGTCATGGCGGGGGCGCTGACCTCCTTCACCACCGGCATCACCGAACCGCTGGAGTTCTGCTTTATCTTTGTCTCTCCGGTGCTCTATCTGCTGCACGCTTTCCTGACCGGCCTGTCGTTTATGCTGATGTCGATGCTGCATCTGATGATTGGCAACGTGCAGGGCGGTGTTATCGACCTGGTGGTGTTCGGCATGCTGGGTGGAGCAAAAACCCACTGGTGGTGGACGCTGGCGCTGGGCGTGATCTATGCGCCGATCTACTACTACGCTTTCCGGCTGGTGATCACCCGGATGAATGTTGAAACGCCGGGCCGTGAATCGGAGGATGAGAAACCGCAACAGGTCGCTGCGGATGAACGAACTCAGGTCATTATCAGCGGGCTGGGCGGGCAGGCCAATATCGAGGATGTCGATTGCTGCTTTACCCGGCTGCGCGTACGGGTCAAAGAGATGAATCAGGTGGTCGATCAGACGCTGATGAGCACCGGTGCCAACGGGGTCAATCGCGTCAGCGAGCACGACATTCAGGTGATCTACGGCCCGCAGGTCGAGAAGATCGCCAACGAGGTAAAAATGGCGCTGGGCGTCGCTTAACGGCAGCCTGTCTCACTCTTCGTCACAACCCTAACCGCCCGACGCCCGTGGGCGGTTAGCGCCTGTTCCCGGAGGCGCTCCGCCCGCTGCTGTCCCGCTTATTGTAACTAAAAAAAGCCCAGCCCTAATGGGGCGTACCTTTCTGCCGATATAGCGACTAATCCTCTTACTTTTCGGAACACCGCGATGTCGTTAAAAAAATCCTCCCTGATTATCTTCTCCTTCCTGCTGGCGCTGTTTCTTACCAGCGTGGCAATCAGTACCTGGCTGCTGATCCAGAGCAATCACTCGCTGAATGCGGTTAACAAAGAGATCCGTGTGGTGCTCTCGGTGATTGACCCCATCAACCACAGCCGCACGCTGCGTGTGCGTCTGATGGAGTACATGAAGGAGATTGAGGGCAGTGACGCAAATAATCCCGCCACGCTGGACAGCGTTCGGACCGTGGCCAGCAAAGCGGATGCTGCATTTCAGGCCTATATGAACGCGCCGCGTCTGCCGGGCGAAGAGGCGGAAGCCGACGCCTATAGCCAGGCTTATCAGGCCTATCGTCAGCAGGGTTTACAGCCGTTGATTGAGGCGGCAGAGGCGCACGATCAGGTGCGCTTTAAAAATCAGATCGCCACCGTGGTTCGCCTTGACCGTCAGTATGAAATCATTCTGGACCGGGTGCTGGCCCAGCATGAAACCTATGCCAAAAAACTTAACAGCGATGCACAGAGTCACTTCACCTCCGGCATTACCCTGCTGGGGCTGTTTGGGGTGCTGTTTTTCGCCATCATCGTCGCCATTTACATCTTCATGAAGCGCTATGTGCTTTCGCCGATCAATGATGCGCAGGAACACTGCAAGCTGATTGCGGCGGGCGTCCTGGATACCACGGTGCCGGTCAAAGCCGGTTCGCGCAGTGAAATTCAGTTGCTGATGGGCTCGCTGGAGCAGATGCGCAGCGCGCTGACCGCCATTATTCTCCAGGTGCGCGATTCAACCCGCTCAGTCTCCACCGCCTCTCAGGAGATTGCGGCGGGCAACATCGATCTCGCCTCGCGAACCGAACAGCAGGCCGCCGCGCTGACGGAAACCGCTGCCAGCATGGAGCAGCTGGGCGCAACGGTGAAACAGAACACTGAAAACGTCTTTGAAGCCTGCCGCCTGACCAGTGAAGCGGTGAAAAACGCGGAAAGCGGCGAAAAGGTCTCGCAGGAAGTGGTGACATCGATGGCGCTGATTAATGCCAGCTCGAAGAAGATCGAGGAGATCACCACCGTGATCGACAGCATCGCCTTCCAGACCAATATTCTGGCGCTGAACGCGGCAGTCGAAGCCGCCAGGGCGGGTGAACAGGGTCGCGGTTTTGCGGTGGTGGCAGGGGAAGTCCGTAATCTGGCCCAGCGCAGCGCTACCGCAGCCAAAGAGATTGAGGGGCTGATTGCGGAATCTGTTTCGATCATCCACGCCGGTTCCGATCAGGTCAGCCGGACCGGTGAGGCGATGAGCGCCATTATCTCCTCTGTCAGCCGCGTGAATCTGCTGATGGAGCACATCTCAACCGCTTCTGATGAACAGAGTCGCGGTATCGGTCAGATTGAGCAGGCGGTTACCGAGATGGACAGCGTCACACAGCAGAACTCGGCGCTGGTGCAGGAGTCTGCCGCGGCATCTGCCTCGCTGGAAGAGCAGGTGCAGTATCTGACGCAGTCGGTCTCCACCTTCCGTCTGGCAAACAGTTAATCAGGGCTTTCCGCGCTGAGTTTATGCAGCGCGGAGTCCGGAGCCCCGATGCTGAGTAATGCCCGGCAGAGAAGGGAGAGTTTGATTCAGTGCCTTGTGGCGCAGGGCTAATCAGCGGATTATAAGGCTTTCCAGTAAATATGGGGTGGTCATGCTAATCAGCACGGAAAGTGCCCGCAGCAACAGCGCGGATACCCGACTGGCCTGTACGCTTGCCGCTGCCGCAGGCGCACTGAATACCGCAGCCTTTGAGATCGTCGGTTTTTTTTCAGCCAACATGACCGGGAATGTCTCGCTGCTGTCCGATCACCTGGCAAAAGCGAATCTGGGGCCTGGCCTGTTTTTTCTGTCGATCGTTCTTCTGTTTATTGCGGGTTCCATGTTTTCAACGCTGATCATTAATGCCGGGCACCGCAGAAATATCCGCACCATCTATGCCTTTGTTATCCTGATTGAGGGCGCAGCGCTGATTGCACTGGGGGTGATTGAAAATCACTTTCCGCCGCAGTCGCCCGGTGTCGTGTTGATAATGAGCCTGAGCTTTTTAATGGGGCTGCAGAATGCGGTGGTGACGCGGATCTCCAATGCCCGCGTTCGCACTACCCATATCTCCGGCACGGCGACCGATATCGGGATTGAGCTGGCAATGCTGTTTGAGGTGCTGCGGCGTAAAGCGTCACCGAAAGAGGCACCGCTCTATCTGAGTCGGCTGCGACTGCACTGTCTGACCCTGCTTTCTTTCCTTGCAGGAGGGATAGCCGGAATCGGGCTTTACCGGCTGCTTAGCTACGATTTCCTGCTGCCAGTAGGGTTCGGGTTAATCTGTCTGGCGCTGAATGCCATCTTTACTAAGCCAGCAAAACAACAGGGCGCGATGATTTAAGTGCGCTACCCTCACTGATGCGTAAACCAGGGCGGCGCGTAGTGTTGATTTCATCGATCCGCCTGTGCAAATGAACCGTGCGGTTAAAACATCCGAGCCTGCGCGGGGTAACATTCAGCCTTATACTCTGGTTGATCCTGCGAACGAGAAAGTAATGCGAACAGCCTTCAACCTGCTGATGGATAATTAACATCGACATTAAACAACTCATTTACTTGTGTAACCTGGAGCGTGAACGCCATTTCGGGCGGGCCGCGGAAGCCAGTTTTGTTACACAGCCAACCCTCTCTATGCGCCTGAAAAATCTTGAGCGCGAGCTGGGCCTGCCGCTGATTAACCGCAGCAATAACTTTGCCGGATTTACCCCAGAGGGCGACCGTGTGCTGGCGTGGGCGCGGGAAATTGTTTCGGTTTATCAGGGGCTGAAGCTGGAAGTGGAATCGCTGAAGCATGGGGTGAACGGTACGCTGCGGGTTGGCGTGGTGCCGCAGTGCAGCATGGCACTGCCGCTGCTGCTGAAAGCGGTGCAGGCGCGTTATCCTCAGCTCGACTATCGCATTGCGGTACTCAGTGCTGACCAGTTGCTGGAAGCGCTCAACAGCCACACCGTGGATGTCGGGATCGGTTTTTTCGAGATGGCAACACTGCGTGAACTCCATTTTCAGACCGAGATGCTGGCAGATCGGGGCGTTGAAGCCATATTCCATCCCGACCATTTTCCTGAGCTGGTGGGGGAAACCGCGCTGACGCTTGAGGAAGTGGCACAACAGCCGCTCTGCCTGGCGGAGCCGACGCGTTATTTCCGGCGTTACCTTGATATGGCTTTTCGCGAGGCGGCGCTGGTGCCCCGGGTGATTGTGGAGAGCGCCTCTGTCATGCAGCTGATGCAGTGCGCGCAGGTCGGCCTGGGGCTGTTGGTGTCGCCGGTCGGTCATCTGCTGTCCGCTTCATTACAGGGGCTGCAGCAGCGCGCCATTACGCTGCCGCCGATGGCGCGCCAGGGGGCGCTGGTCATCGCTGAGCCTGGCCGTGCCACACCGCTTGCACAGCACTTTTTCGACGAAGCGCGCGGTCTGCTGCCGGTTTAACGCGGTTACTGCGATTCGCCCAGGGCGTAAAACAGGCGGCTGTTCCAGTTGCCTATGGCGACACTCTGTATCAGCGCGAACAGCGCATCAGCCTCCCAGCCCGCCTCCATTAGCGGCTGCAGATGGGCCGCGCTGAAACGCTCTGGCGAACGGGTCAGCTGCGCCGCCAGCGCAATAATCTGCTGCTCTTCCTCTTTTGCCGCCGCGTCATCCACGCCCTCAATTAAGATCTCATTTCCGGGCAGCAGCCGGAATGCCCAGCGACTGCCCAGAATACGGGCGGCCGTCGCTTCTGCCAGAGTATTGTCCTGAGTGAGATGCTGACGCAGTTGTGCCCAGCCATAGAGCACTGAGGGATCGTGTGCCAGCAGCCATACCGCGTCCTGCATTCCCGGCAGCGATTGACAGCGGGTAATGGCAGCGAGCTGCTCAGCACTGGCATACCGCAACTCCAGCGGTTTCAGCACGGGCTGCCAGCGGGCAGGCTGATCAAAACCTGCGGCCTCAGCATCCGGTGGTGCAGTGCTGCCGGGCAGCCAGCGTACCGGCTGGGCCTGCAGCGCCTGTAAACCGGCGACCACCCGCGCCTGATAACTGACAAAGCCGATCACCTGATTCAGCGTCACAATATCAGGCTCTGTCAGGCCGACCGCATCCAGGGCGGTGATGGCGCTGGCGCTGATCAGCTCAGGCTGCATCGCCAGCTGGCGTGCATACTGCGTAATCTGGGTCAGGCGATTATTACTCTCGCGTGAGGAGTCGGGCCCGGGCAACGGATTGAGGCGGGCAGAGTAGTGATTACACAGCCGCTGTACACCCGCCACCTGCGCCACCGTCAGCGCCGTGCTGAGGCGATCGTAAAGCGTTAAGGTGTGCGTGAGCGTGGTGACGACACGGTCGGGGAACAGCAGCTGTGCCAGATCGCGCGCCGCCAGCAGGGCGGGCTGATTGGTGCGCAGCAGTGACTGCACCACGTTGTCATCGGCGTAACATCCCAGCAAAAAACGGTCATCAATATGGGCGGCCTCGGGCACCAGAGGTGCGGCCTGTGAGGTACGTGGACTGGTCTGGCTCTCGTAAAACCAGTGGTTATGGCCCGGATAGCGGCGTTGTTCCATGATCAATCCTTTTGCAAATTCGGGTTCGGTATGCAGGCGGCAGAATCTGAAAATGTGCATAAACCGAAGGGCAGGCTTATCGTCGCTGATGGCCAGTCCGGGGCAAAAGATTGATCGGTGATAATTAATAGCGTTACGGTATAACGGCAGCGAAATCAGGCAGGAAGGGCGAGGCGGGAGCAAAGAGAAGGGCGAGCGAGGCTCGCCCTTGCAGAACTTATTTCAGTTCCAGTTCGTTCATTGCGGCGATGCTGAAGCCGCCATCAACGTGTACTACTTCACCGGTGATGCCGCCAGCCAGGTCAGAGCAGAGGAATGCTGCTGAGTTGCCGACATCTTCGATGGTAACGGTACGGCGAATCGGGGTGACCGCTTCGCAGTGTGCCAGCATCTTACGGAAATCTTTGATGCCTGATGCTGCCAGGGTGCGGATTGGACCGGCAGAAACGGCGTTAACACGCACGCCTTCCGGGCCCATGGCGTTTGCCATGTAGCGCACGTTGGCTTCCAGCGACGCTTTCGCCAGACCCATCACGTTGTAGTTCGGGATCGCGCGCTCAGCACCCAGGTAAGAGAGAGTCAGCAGCGCAGAGTGTGGATTCAGCATCTCGCGGCACTCTTTGGCCATCGCGACGAAGCTGTAAGCACTGATGTCATGCGCGATTTTAAAGCCTTCGCGGGTAACGGCGTTCACGTAGTCGCCAACCAGCTGCTCGCCAGGGGCGAAACCGATAGAGTGAACGAAACCGTCAAATTTCGGCCAGGTTTTTGCCAGTTCAGTGAACAGAGATTTGATGCTTTCATCTTCGGCTACGTCACATGGCAGCACGATGTCTGAACCCAAATCTTTGGCAAACTCTTCCACACGACCTTTTAATTTGTCGTTCTGGTAGGTGAAAGCCAGTTCTGCGCCCTGTTTGTGCATCGCCTGTGCAATACCGTAGGCGATGGAAAGTTTACTGGCAACGCCAGTAATCAGAATGCGCTTACCGGAAAGAAAACCCATAGCTGTAATCCTTATGGTCATTGTAGTTGGCGGCCGCATGGTTAAAAAGTGAGCGACCGACGTTAATCGACGTGCGGATTCTAGCACGTCTCTCATAAATCAGGTAAATCGGCCCGCAATTTCCGCGATATGCAGCAAAAATCAACGCTCTCGCCGCCAGGCTTCGGCACTCAATGCTTCGCCAAAGTGGCTGCTGATCAGTCGTCGGGTCAGATCGTGCAGCGGGGAGGCCAGTACATCAGCGGTGCCGCCGCGCTCGACCACTTCGCCTTGATGCATCACCAGCACCTTATCGCTGATGTGCTTCATCATCCCCAGATGCTGGGTAACATAAATGTAAGCGATCCCATGCTTCTCCTGCAGTTCCAGCATCAGATTCACCAGCTGGGAACGCATGGTCATATCCAGCGAGGCCAGCGCTTCATCGGCCACAATCACTTTGGGTTGCAAAATCAACGCGCGGGCCAGCCCCAGACGCTGCTTCTGACCGGGTGCCAGCATATGCGGATAATAGCCGGCGTGATCGCGCAGTAATCCCACCTGACGCAGGGTGGCGATAATGCGTTTCTCTCGATCCTCCGCGCTGAGATCGGTATTGAGCCGCAGCGGGAACTCCAGAATCTGGCTGATACGCTGACGCGGATTCAGCGAGGTTGAGGGGTCCTGGAAAATCATGCGGATGCGCTGACTGCGATAGCCATAATCGCCAAAGGTCAGCGGATGATCGTCTATCAGAATCTCACCTTCGGTAGGGGCGACCATGCCGCTGAGCATCTTCGCCAGCGTGGACTTGCCGGAGCCGTTTTCGCCGATAATCGCCAGCGTCTGCCTCTCGCGTAGGGTAAAACTGACCGACTTCACCGCCTCAACGTGCTGACGGCGGAACAGGCCCGTGCGATAGCGAAAGGTTTTACTCAGGTTGCGCACTTCCAGCAGGGTCTCCATGCTACTGGCCCTCCATATTCAGCGGGAAATGACAGGCGTAGAGATGCGTTTTGCTGCCGGTGAGCCGTGGCGTTTCAATACATTTGCGCTGCGCATAAGGGCAACGTGGCCCCAGACGACAGCCAATCGGCAGGCTCTCCAGCGACGGGATCGCTCCTGACAAAGTATTGAGACGGCTTTTGTGCGGCAGGGATCGTCCAAAATCGGGCATCGCCCGAATCAGCGCCTGAGTATAAGGATGGTGCGGCGTACTCATTAAATCTTCGCTCTGGGCGGTTTCTACCGTCTGACCACAGTACATCACGTTGATACGGTCTGCCCACTGGCTCATGGTGCGCAGGTCATGACTGATCAGCAGAATGGTGGTGTTGTTGTTCTGGTTCAGACGGCTCAGCAGGCGGAAAATCTGCGCCTGCGTAGTGGGTTCCATGGCATTCGTCGGCTCATCGGCAATCAGCAGACGCGGCTGATTAGCCAGCGCAATCGCGATCATGACTTTCTGGCATTCGCCTTCGGTCAGCTCATAGGGGAAGCTGCGCATTATATCTTTGTGATCTTTAATGCCGACGCGATGCAGCAGTTCGATGGCGCGGGTTTTGCGCCAGAACCAGAAGCGTTTCAGCCACGGACCTTTATACGTCCAGCGCGGGATCACCTGCATCAGCTGACGACCGATGCTTTCAGAGGGATCCAGACAGGATTGCGGCTCCTGAAAAATCATCGAGACGTTATGTCCGATAATGCGGCGGCGCTCGCGCGACGACAGGCGCAGCAGGTCGACATCATCAAATACCATGCGATCGGCGGTGACACGCCAGTTATCGTTAGTTACGCCGCAGATCGCCTTGGCAACCAGACTCTTACCGGAGCCGGACTCACCGACCAGGCCACGGATTTCACCTTCGCCCAGCGTCAGATTGACGCGATCGACCGCTTTGACCGGTCCGTCAGCGGTCATAAATTCAATGGTCAGATTACGGATATCGAGTAACGGCATTTATTCCACTCCCGCTTCGACGGCGCGACGGATGCCGTCACCGAGCAGGTTAACAATTAATACGCTGACCATCAGTGCCACACCCGGCAGCATAACGGTCCAGGGGGCGACGTAGATCAGCTCCAGCGAATCACCCAGCATCGCTCCCCATTCGGGCGAAGGCAGCTGCGCGCCCAGGTCGAGAAACCCGAGTGCGGCTATATCCAGAATCGCCATCGACAGCGCGCGGGTAATTTCGGTGATCAGCAACGGTAAAATGTTAGGCAAAATGGCGTAGCGCAGGATGTTGCGGCCTCTGGCACCGTCCAGACGTGCCGCCACCACATACTCTTTTTCCAGCTCATCATGCACGGCACTATAAATCTCGCGCACCAGACGTGGAATCAGCGCCAGCCAGACTGCCAGCAGTGCATGCTCGAGTCGCGGTCCGAGAAACGCCACCACGATAATCGCCAGTAACAGCGACGGAATAGAGAGCAGGGTATCCAGTACGTGGTTCATCACCGCCGAGCGTATGCCATGCGTCATGCCCGCCAGTACGCCCAGCACCAGCGCGCCGAGCGTGGCGAACAGCGTCACCAGAATCGCCGAACCCACCGTCGGGCCCGCACCGCTCAGCAGGCGGCTCAGCACATCCCGACCCAGATCGTCAGTGCCGAGAAAGAAGGAGACATCGCCGTAGTGTGACCAGGACGGCGGCAGCAATTGATAACCCAGGAACTGCTGATCGATATTGTATGGCGCTATCAGCCCGCCAAACAGACAGAGCAGCAGCAGTGCGCCAAAGCCATACAGCCCGACCATCGAAATCGGGTTGCCATAGAAATGGTGCCAGCTCTGACGAAACGCGCTGGGCAGGCGTTTTTCGGCGTAGATATTATCGGAGGGCATACGCTTTCACTTTATTGTGCTTGAGTTCGGACAACATTTCTTTATAAAAATTACTCATATCAGAGGGTTATCCTGAGGACATGCTTTATGTTTCTTTATCATGGCTGACTCTGAGTAGCGTTAATTTATGTGTTTTGTGTACGCCTCTGCGTAGACGCAAAGAAGCAAAGAAGATGTACACATTGCAGACAGACACTAAGCTCAGGAAAGCGCTGGGTAAGCGCCGCGACAAAGCAGAGGTTATCTTCAACTCGTCCGGACTGAATGTCAGGCTCTCCATTCGAGGCGGCGTGACATTTTTCTACCGTTATCGCTGGCAGGGTTAACCCGTCAGCTGTCTACAGGGGATTATCCGTCGATATCCCTGTTACAGGCAAGGAAACGGCGTCAGCAATTTCGGCTCTGGATTGCAAAGGGTTATGATCCGCGTCGGCATATCATCCTGAACAGCCTGAAAAAAGTTATATTCACCTTCGGATAACAGGCAATAAAAACCGCCCTGTTGGGCGGCGGATTAGATCTTAGCGGATGCTACGCTGGCCGGACCCTGGCCTTTGTCGGGTGTCCATCAGGCCCATCGTCATGGGTGTGGTCAGGATCCGGCTCAATGATCACGATATAATCTTTACCTATCCCATCGCGCGTTAACGTCACTAAATCTCCGGCAACAGGTTTGGTGTCAAACTCATGTTCCTCTTCAACGCCAGTATCTTCAAAAATTACAGCGAATTTCATTTTTCGTCCTCTTTCTGATAAACCGCGTCGTTACCGCGAGGTTTGTTGCTGACGCTTACATAAAGAATTTTAGCCTATCCTGAAAATATCATGCATCTCAGTGAATTACCTGATTCCGATATTACGCGCGATTACCGGCTGGCTTCAGGTGTCCCGGTGTTCAGACCGCTGTGGAAGCATGCCCGCCTGGCGATTTCAGGTGCAGATGCTATGCGCGAATGGCTCACTACTGAAACCCTGCCGGAACCCGCACAGGAAATCCTTCATGATGCTGCATGAGTAATACACCGTAAATCTTCCACGGAAGACGGATAATCCAACACCTAAGACGTTCGCCTCAACAGAGATCACTTTTTGTGCAACGTTGACAGATTCTTCATCATTTCCTGATTGTTCATTGATGACTTTAGGGGATAGTCGGGTCCTGAGAGGGAACTCTTTACTAAAGGAGATAAATCAGTGGCGAGAATAAAATGAAAGGAGCTTAGACAAGGGAATTGCAAACGATCAATATAGAATTAAATTTTGTGTGACAATGGATTTGAATTAAAAGAGACCGCAAAAAACGCAAAAGGGGGATGGCATGACAGATAAAAACTTCTTTAATGCATTAATAAAATGGATTGATGATCATACGGATGAAAAAATAAGCCTGGATAAAGTGGCTAAAAAAAGTGGATATTCAAAATGGTACCTTAAAAGAATGTTCACAAAGCATTGCGGAGTCAGCCTCGGGAAATATATTAATAACACCAGAATGCAGGCGGCCTCGCTGAGTTTAAGGTTTACTGAAGCCACTATTGCAGAGGTGGCTGATCAGTTCAACTACGACTCACAGCAAACGTTCACTCGCGCCTTCTCACGACATTTTGGTATGCCTCCCGGCATCTGGCGAATCACTGATGCTGCAAAAAAATCAGATAAGGACTCTCTCTGCTTCCCCAGCGATGACACCATTTTCAGGCAGCGATTGAGAGCTTACGTAATGCCATAGGTTTACCTGATTGCATCCGCAGAAAATTATTATGTACAGGACGGCGGGGAAGGACAGTGATGCATAAAAATTAAAACCGGCCCTGAGATTAAACGTTTTTTTTAACACCCTTCATTGATGCCTGGCATTTCAGGATTCGGCGGTTTTGTGCTTATTTCCAGCCGCTCCGATGCAGAAAATAAGCCAGCCTCTCCTGAAAGATTAAAAAATTGTTTTCCCCGTGGAATGCGCATCCGCCCAGCGAAGCTTATACGTCCATTCTTTATCAAGTGAACCGATTGAAAGCCTCATCTCCTTGCCCGTCTGCTTACAGTAGTCCCGTGCCGCACCAATGTTTTTCCACATAAGCAAACTACCCGGGCTAAGGTCCGAATATTTCATGTTAACGCCGCCGTTTGGCACATCAAAATAGATAATGTGTTCACTCTCAGCCATGAAGAGCAGATCCATCGCGCATGGCTCGTTCCCAACAAAAAGAATATAGCCGAAGAGCATCCTTTTCATGGCAATAATAAGCGTGATCAGGTTCTCTCTGGAATAACAGGTTATGCTGTCAGAGAAACGGGATTTAAAAAGGAAGATATAATAGTCTGCCAGCTCTTCAGGGCTGAATTGATTCATGTCACAGCAGCGGCCACCCGCACGTATGAACCGGTTGTATTCGTTGCGGCGATTCTTTTCTGTTTTAACTGAATAGCTCTCTTTTACAAAGCACACTTTATTTTTTCGGGCAAAAGAAAAGTTAAAATTTATGAAATTGTGCTTGTTGAAATGTGACATTTTATTGGTTCTTTCAGGGAAAAGCATCGAGGCATTTTTAGCCGCCGGCACCATGATCTCATCATAAGATAGCGGGAATTTTTTCCATTGATCGACACCTATCCGTGAGTGATCCAGCAGGGCATATGCGGCAATATAGCCACCTTGCTTTACTTTATGAAAATACGTTGCCTCATGACCTGTGCGAGATGAGAAAAACCTGATCACGTCAGGATGCATATTAACACTCCCGCCAAAACGGTTAAAACAGTGCTCATAAATGCCAGCGTCGGATTTTTCCCAGCCGTAAAGCATTCTTTTGAAGTGGCTCATATAAAATGTTAAACCTGATAGTTGTTCTGATAAATCGAGTTAAAAAGATGGCTCCTGAATGTCAGCCACCCTATGCTATCTTTTCCTGTCACTAACTCCGGACAGATGGTCTCTGCTGTGACATTTTAATCAGGGCATTATGTATTTTTTTTATCAACGTAAAGGCAAGGAAATATCAAGAATCTATCAAGCGATGTCGTTTTATTGCTTTATATTTGTGAGGGCTGCCTGACATTTATATCAAGTTTATCTGAGTCACCCGCGTAATAGCCTGACCGGGTGACTTCATTCTCTTTCAAACAATCCGCTGGCTCTGCTCCCGGCGATGCTTATGATAATCCTCATCACACTCGCTTGAACAGAAAGCAGTTTCAGCCACTACGGGCTCATCTTTGCACCAGATGCATAAGCCGTTTGGGCTTTTAAGTTTGGCCTTACGAGCTGCCAGAGAGGCAGCGAGATGCGCTTCTTCACGCTCCTGTGCCAGATCAACTTCATCCATAAATGTTCATCTCCTCATTAATTTTTACGCTTCGAACTTAAATCGGTTTCTGCAGGAACAATATTCGTGTACATCAATGCCTGCTTGCAGCACGACTTCTGAACGACAAAATTCATATGTTTATTGTATGTTTTGCCTTAGCGCCCTGAGCGTTAGCGCAGGGCATACCATTCCTTATGTTTCAGCGGGTTCATGGCCGCACCAATCACGTCAGAAATTACATTGACCAGAATCACCAGCCCGCCAATCACCATCACGCCAGCGGAGATCGCCGCGTAATCCTGCTGGCGAATCGCGTTGATCAGCCAGCGCCCCAGACCCGGCCAGTTAAAGACCATCTCGGTGATCATCGCCAGCGTCAGCATGGTGGAAAATTGCAGACCCAGACGCGGGATCACCGGCGGCAGCGCATTATGCAGCACGTGGCGGCGGATCACGGTAAACGGCGAAAGACCCCGCGTGGCCGCCGCTTTGACATAATTTTTGTCCATCACGTCGCTGGTGCTGTTGCGCAGCAGGCGGATCACTTCCGTCGTCGGCGCCATCGCCAGCACCAGCACCGGTAAAATCAGGTGGTTCAGGACGCTGATTATCATCTCATGTCGCCAGGGCGAAGGACTCATCCAGGCATCAATCAGCGCAAAGCCAGTGACACTCTGCACCGGATAGAGCAGGTCGTGACGACCGGACACCGGCAGCCAGCCCAGCGTCAGCGAGAAGAACAGCGTCAGCAGTAGCGCCAGCCAGAAAATTGGCGCAGAGAAGCCAATCAGCGCCAGCGCACTGATGGTTTTGTCCTGCCATTTATTGCGCATCACGCCGGCACAGATCCCCAGCGGGATCCCGACCAGCAGCGCGAACAGAAACGCCAGGATGCACAACTCCATGGTGGCCGGGAAAACCTCACGCAGTTGCAGGCCAATCTCCTGACCGTTGGTGCTGGAGACGCCGAAATCAAACTGCAGCATCCCTTTAAACCAGAACCACCAGGCGTCCGAGAGCGCCGCGCCTTCCAGCGGGGCGTCAGGCGTAAAGTAGCTCAGGCTGAAGCTCACCAGCGACAGCAGAAACAGGGTAATGATCAGTAGCAGCAGGCGCCGCAAAATATAGATAATCACTTACTTTTCCTTATCGCTTTCACGATAAACCCCGGCAAACGAGGCGTTGCCAAACGGACTCAGGACCAGCCCTTTAATATCATGACGAAACGCCTGCAGTCGCAGAGAGGATGCCAGCGGCAGCACCGGCAACTCTTGCGCCAGAATCTGCTGCGCTTTGTCATAACTGTCGATGCGGCCAGAGAGTTGTTGTGATAACAGCGCATTCTGCAGCGTTTCGTCAAAGGCCGGCGAGCACCAGTGCGCGTAATTGGTCTGCGACCGAATCGCCGCACAACTGAGCAGCGGCCGGAAGAAACTGTCTGGATCGTTACTGTCGGTGGCCCAGCCTGACAGTGTCAGATCATGATTCATCGCCATCAGCTGCGCCTCCTGAAAACGGCCCTCTACCGGCACAATGGTCAGCCGGACGCCAACCTGCGCCAGATCCGCCTGCAACAGTTCGGCGGTTTTCAGCGGGCTGGGATTCCACGACTGCGACGCGGCAGGCACCACCAGCCGCAGATGCAGATCGCTGATGCCCAGAGCCGCCAGTGCGGCACGGGACTTCTCCGGATCATAGCTGGTGATGCGCGCATCATTATCATATGCCCATGAGGCGCGAGGTAATATCGAGGCGGCGGTTTCGGCGGTGCCGTAATAGATTGACTCCATCAACCGCTCATTGTTGATCGCCAGCGCCAGCGCGTGACGCACCTCAGGGCGGTCGAGCGGCGGCTTGCGGGTATTAAAGGCCAGATAGGCGATGTTCATGCCGGGACGCAGCGTCATCCGCAGGCGCGGGTCATCGCGCAGGATGGTGAGCTGGCTGGCCGCGGGATAGGCAAGCACGTCACATTCACCGGTCAGAAGCTTGGAAAGCCGCCCGGTGCCGCCCGAGCCGAGATCGATCACCGCCTGTTGCAGACGCGGCACCCCTTTCCAGTAGTGAGGATTGCGCGCCAGGCGGATGTACTGACCGGTACGGTATTCACTGAGCTGATAAGGACCGGTGCCAACCGGTTGTCTGTCCATCTCTTCCTGCCGGCCCTGCGCGGTGAGCTGGTCGGCATACTCTTTCGACAGCACTGGCGCATAGTGGGTCGCCATGTGCCACAGGAACGACGCATCCGGGCTGTTTAACCTGAACTCAACCGTCCTGTTATCGATTTTCTTCACGCTCTGCACGGAGTCGGAGAATTGCAGACTGTCAAAGTAGGGATAGTTGCCGCCGTTGACGTTGTGCCAGGGGTGATTGCGGTCAAACATCCGGGCGAAGCTGAACACGACATCGTCGGCGTTCAGCGCCCGGGTGGGGCGGAACTGATTCGTCTGCTGAAACTGCACGCCGCTGCGCAGATGAAAGCGATACGTTGCGCCGTTATCGCGCACTTCCCAGCTGGACGCCAGATCGGGCTTGAGACGATAGGTGTAAGGATCGACATCCAGCAGGCGGTCATAGAGTTGTGCCGCCAGCGTATCGACAGTCAGCCCGCTGCTGGCCATCTGCGGATTAAAGGTGTTCAGCGTGCCGCTGACGCAATAGACGAAGCCGGTCTGGCGGATATCACCCGCAGGCGCTGACCACGCAGGGGCACTCAACACGCTGAGGCTTAGCAACAGCGAACATATTAGTTTTGACATAGAACTCAACGATTTTGAGGCATTAAACAGAGTGTATCGCAAAGCGGGCATTGTCCCAAAACCTGCAACCGCTGCCAGACTGATTTTCATCATCGCGGCGGTAAAAAGAGCGTACAGAAGGTGTGGTAATGAGAAAAATTCTCAATAACTTGTTTACAGATGATAATAAGAATGATTATTATTCATCTGCGCTTCGACGGTAGCTCTGCCGAAGAAGAGCACGACATTGCTCACATTGCTTCCAGTATCGTTGCCCGCCTGTTGGCGGGCTTTTTTTTGGCTTTTGCAGAGTGGCATGCCTGCCTGGACGGGGAAGGGAAAGCTGCTGAAAGAGCCGGCGCTTTGAATGCGGTGTAGCGATGAAAAAAGGGAGAGAAAAGTGAGGTAATGCTGATGTTATCTCTGCTGGCCTCCCGTTTAACTAAGCGGGTCCTGAATTAAACCGCACTTAACTATTACAAAAACGCAGGTACTATAAGCTCATCTTCTGGTCACCCACTTCCTGGCAATGAATAAATTCCAAAAAAACGTTCAGGCTTTTCAGCATACATCCTTTCGCTATCTCTTTTTTGGACGCCTGTTCACCGTGCTGGGCAATGGGATTGCACCCATTGCGCTGGCTTTCGCGGTACTGGATATTGGCGGGTCTGCTTCTGATTTAGGGATAGTGGTTGCGTCCCGTTCACTGTGTAACGTGCTTTTCCTGCTGGTGGGCGGTGTTGTCGCCGATCGCTACTCACGCAGTCGGGTATTAGTTTCATCGGCAGTAGTTGCCGCTGTTTCTCAGGCTATCGTCGCCTGGTCTGTACTCGATGGCTCAGCAACTGTCATTAGCCTGACTTTGCTGGGTGCCCTGAATGGTGCGGCGGCAGGCATCGCACTGCCTGCATCGTCTGCGCTGGTTCCGCAGGTAGTTCCTGCAACGGATTTGCGTCAGGCTAACGCGTTAATTCAGCTGGGTATTTATGGCGGTACAGTAATGGGGGCATCGCTGGGGGGAATTATCACCAGCGCTGTCGGGCCGGGCTGGGGGCTGGCAATTGATGCGCTGGGTTTTGCTGTTTCCGCGCCGCTCTATTTCCTGATCCGTGTGAAATCGAATAAAGCCGCGGATTCGCAAGGCAATATCCTGCGCGATATCAAAGAAGGCTGGGCAGAGTTCGCCGGACGAAGCTGGATTTGGTCGATAGTCCTTCAGTTCGCCATTATCAACGTCGCGTTCAATGGAATTGTAGAGGTATTTGGCCCGATGATTGCCGACGCCTCTTTCGGGCGGGCGCGATGGGGAATTATTGTGGCTGCTCATAGCGTAGGTTTAATTGCAGGTTCATTTCTGGCCATGAAATGGCATCCACGTCGTGACCTTCTGATTGGCGCGATGCTGGCGGGTCTTTGCGCACTTCCAATATTTATGCTGAGCCAGAATGCGTCAGCAGCACTGCTGATAGTGGGATTCTTCATTGCTGGCATGTCATTGGGCCTGTTCGGCGTAACCTGGGCGCACTCATTACAGACTCATATCCCACCGGATAAGCTGGCTCGCGTGTACGCTTATGATGCGATGGGTTCCTTTATCGCCATTCCCTTTGGACAACTGGTCGCGGGGCCGCTGGCAACACACTTTGGTATGAGTGCTGTATTGCTGATGTCAGCGCTGGCCGTGGTGATGGCTACCGCTGGCGTCGGTCTGGTTCCTGCCATCAGGCAACCTGAAAAAATGGGGACTAAGTCGCACAACACATAATGGATAGGTGGCTCAACGTGAAAAAAAGCCCGGTTTATACCGGGTTGTTAATTCACAAAGCAGAGAAAAATCATAGGTTGGGGCGGCGTTAATTAACTCTCTGCTTTTATATCGTGCTTCTTCATCATTGCGCGCAACTGATGATAGGTGACGCCTAATAAGCCAGCCGCACGGCGTTGGTTATAACGTGCCTGTTGCAGGCTGGCTTCCACCAGATCCCGCTCCTGCTGATTCTGCCATTGACGCAGATCCAGCGGCAGGGCAGGCAGCGCGCTGCTATCCGCCTCCTGACTGGTCCGGATGACAGCAATCGGTTCAGGGCGTGAAGCAAACGGGTTGATAATCACATTATCCAGCGGCTGCTCGCTGCTGTTATGACGATAGACCGAGCGCTCCACCACGTTTTTAAGTTCGCGAACGTTGCCGGGCCAGTGGTAATCAAGCAGAGCCTGCTGTGCCCGTGCGGTAAAGCCGGGAAAAAGTAACAGGCCGAGCTCGCGACACATCTGGATAGCGAAATGGTCGGCCATCACCAGTATATCGCTGCGTCGTTCGCGCAGTGGCGGTAACTGCACCACATCAAAGGCCAGACGATCCAGCAAATCGGCGCGGAATTTTCCCGCCGCCGCCAGCGCGGGCAGGTCTTCGTTGGTCGCACAGACCAGTCGCACATTTACCTGCAGGGAGTGATTGCCGCCGACCCGCTCCAGCTGTCCATATTCAATTACCCTGAGCAGCTTTTCCTGAACCAGCATCGGTGCCGTTGCCAGCTCATCGAGAAACAGCGTGCCGCCGTCAGCACGTTCAAAACGGCCAAGATGGCGCTTCTGCGCCCCGGTAAAGGCGCCAGCCTCATGACCAAACAGTTCAGAATCGAGCAGATTTTCATTCAGCGCGGCACAGTTCAGCGAGATAAACGGCCCCTGCCAGCGGTCAGAGAGATAGTGCAGTCGGCTGGCGATCAACTCTTTGCCCGTTCCACGCTCGCCAATCACCAGTACCGGTTTCTCAAGGGGAGCCAGTTTGGAAACCTGCTCCAGCACCTCAAGAAAATTGTTCGACTCCCCCAGGAGATTATCGCTAGTGCCTGTCATGATGAATTTCGCCACCCATTAATCATTTTGACTATCTTAAAACAAGCGGGAAAGGCTGTAAAATTTAAAATATGATAATAATCAATAAATTATAAAATTGGCACGCATTTTGTATTAACTCAGCAGGACTTCACGTTTTAAAACATTAAAAGAGGAACATCATTATGGGTATTTTTTCTCGTTTCGCCGACATCGTTAATGCCAACATTAATTCTTTGCTGGAGCGTGCGGAAGATCCGCAGAAACTGGTCCGGCTGATGATTCAGGAAATGGAAGACACCTTAGTTGAAGTACGCTCCACCTCTGCACGCGCACTGGCTGAAAAGAAACAGTTGTCACGCCGTATTGATCAGGCGGAGATTCAGCAGGCTGAGTGGCAGGAAAAAGCGGAGCTGGCGCTGCGCAAAGATAAAGATGATCTGGCCCGTTCGGCGCTGATTGAAAAACAGAAACTGACCGATCTTATCGCCTCCCTGAAACAGGAAGTGGGTCATGTTGAAGAGACGCTGGAGCGCATGAAAGGCGAAATCAGCGAGCTGGAGAAAAAACTGAGTGAGACACGTGCCCGCCAGCAGGCGTTGACGCTGCGTCATCAGGCGGCCTCTTCATCACGCGATGTTCGTCGTCAGCTGGACAGCGGTAAGATCGATGAAGCAATGGCCCGGTTTGAATCTTTTGAACGTCGCATCGACCATATGGAAGCGGAAGCAGAAAGCCACGGTTTTGGTAAACCAAAGACGCTGAACCAGGAGTTTACTGACCTGAAAGCGGACGATGAAATCAGCGAGCAGCTTAATGCGCTGAAAGCCAAAATGAACCGCAGTGAGTAATCATCGACGTTGCGATAAGTGATTAAGGAGAGTCAATGAGCGCACTTTTTTTCGCCATACCGTTAACGATCTTCGTGTTGTTTGTCGCACCGATCTGGTTATGGCTGCATTACAACAACAAACGCAACGGCGGTTCGGAACTGTCGCAAAGCGAAATCCAGCGCCTGCAGCGCGTGACACAGGACGCGCAGCGGATGCGCGAACGTATTGACGCGCTGGAAGCGATTCTGGACGCTGAACATCCAAACTGGAGGCAGCCATGATTAAAGGACGCAAGTTGTGGCGCAAGCCAGATGAAGGGAAATTTATGGGTGTCTGCGCAGGCCTGGCAGAGTATCTCGATATTCCGGTTCGTCTGCTGCGTGTCATCGTGGTGTTATCACTGTTCTTTGGCCTGTTTCTCTTTACGGTGATCGCCTACTTTGTGCTGGGTTTTGTACTGGATGTGAAACCCGCCTCTGCCTCCCAGACTGAGCGCCAGCCCAGCGCCAGTGAACTGCTGGATCAGCTGGAGAGCACCCTGCAACGGGATGAGCGCAGCGTGCGCGACCTGGAACGCTATGTGACGTCTGAAACCTTCAGCGTGCGCAGCCGCTTCCGCCAGATTTGATTCTGCTACTGTTATTGCCGGGCCTGTCTCAGGCCCGTTCGCTCACTCAATGGAGGTGTTGATGTCTTTTTCGCGATCCACTGCTTTTCGTCACCGCGCGGCACCTGCATTGAAGTCGGCCGCTAAATTCATCATTATTAATGCTGTTACCTACGGTCCCGCCGGTGTCACTGGCTGGGCAGTGAAATCGGTAGCGCGACGCCCGTTACGTCTGCTGCTGGCTGTGGCGCTTGAGCCATTGCTGAAACGCGTGATGAACCGGCTGGCATCGCGCTTCATCAGGGAGAAAGATGAAAAGACTGCAAACTGAATTGATGGCGTTGATGAACCGTGGCGTTGATCGCCACCTGCGGCTGGCGGTAACCGGATTAAGCCGTAGCGGCAAAACCGCCTTCATCACCTCACTGGTTAATCAGCTTTTAACCGTTCACAGCGGCGCGCGTTTGCCGCTGTTTTCCGTGGTGCGGGATGAGCGCCTGTTAGGCGTAAAGCGGGTGCCCCAGCGTGACATGGGCACGGCCCGTTTCACCTATGACGAAGGGCTGGCACAGCTCTACAGCACGCCGCCTGCCTGGCCCACCCCCACACGCGGCGTCAGCGAAATGCGACTGGCGCTGCGTTACCGCCCCAATGATTCGCTGCTGCGTCACCTGAAAGAGACCGCGACACTCTATCTGGAGATTGTCGACTATCCAGGCGAATGGCTGCTGGATCTGCCGATGCTGGCGCAGGATTATCTCGCCTGGTCCCGGCAGATGAACGGTCTGCTGCAGGGCGATCGCGCTGAGTGGGCAAAGCCCTGGCGAACCCTCTGCGAAAAACTCGACCCGCTTGCACCCGCCGATGAAACCCAGCTGGCAGAGATTGCCGCTGCCTGGACCGACTATCTGCATCGCTGTAAATCTGAAGGCTTACACTTTATTCAGCCCGGTCGCTTCGTGCTGCCTGGCGATATGGCAGGCGCCCCCGCACTGCAGTTCTTCCCCTGGCCGACGGCTGATGAAGCGCAACTCACTAAGCTGGCACAGGCGGACAAGGGCAGTAACTTCAGCATGCTGCAGCAGCGGTTTAACTACTACTGTCAGCATGTGGTGAAAGGTTTCTATAAAAACCATTTCCTGCGCTTTGACCGCCAGATTGTGCTGGTTGACTGCCTGCAACCGCTTAACAGCGGACCCCAGGCGTTTAACGACATGCGGCTGGCACTGACGCAGCTGATGCAGAGTTTTCATTACGGTCAGCGAACCCTGTTTCGTCGGCTCTTTTCACCGGTAATCGACAAATTGCTGTTTGCCGCCACCAAGGCCGATCACATCACCAGCGATCAGCACGGCAATATGGTGTCACTGTTGCAGCAGCTGGTGCAGGATGCCTGGCAGAACGCGGCGTTTGAGGGGATTAGCATGGATTGCATCGGGCTGGCGTCGGTGCAGGCGACGCAGAGCGGGCTGGTCGATCACCGGGGCGAGAAGATCCCGGCCCTGCGCGGAAACCGGCTGGATGATGGTGAGCCGCTCACCGTCTATCCGGGTGAAGTCCCGCCGCGTCTGCCTGGTAATGCCTTCTGGCAGCAGCAGGGTTTTCAGTTTGAACAGTTCCGGCCGCAGCAGCTTGACGTCGATCGCCCGCTGCCACATATCCGCATGGATGCCGCGCTGGAATTTTTATTGGGAGATAAATTGCGATGAGTGATCCGCTGAAGCCGCGTATCGATTTTGCCCGTCCGCTGGATGAGAGCAGCACCACGCCGCTGCGCCCGGCGCAGACTTTTGAAGCGGAAGCGCAGGCGGCGTTTCTGGCGGTTCAGGATGAAGAAGTCGCTGTCGAAGAGGAGGGCGCAGGTGAACGGGCGGTGGAGGCTGCGCTGAAACCTAAGCGCAGCCTGTGGCGCAAACTGGTGACCGCTGGCGTGCTGCTGTTTGGCGTCAGCGTGATTGCGCAGGGTGTCCAGTGGACACATGACGCCTGGCTGGCCCGCGACTGGTTTTCACTGGGCAGTGGCGTGGCGGGTGGTCTGATCGTCCTGGCGGGTGTGGGTGCGCTGACCACCGAGTGGCGCCGTCTCTATCAGCTGCGTCAGCGCGCCGAGGAGCGGGATGTGGGCCGTGAGCTGCTGCACAGTCATGGCATCGGCAAAGGCCGGGCCTTCTGCGAAAAACTGGCGCAGCAGGCAGAGCTGGATCAGGCGCATCCGGCCCTGCAGCGCTGGCATGCTTCGCTGCACGAAACCCACAATGACAGTGAAATTGTCCGTTTATATGCGCAACTGGTGCAGCCGGTGCTGGATCGGCAGGCGCGGCGCGAAATCAGCCGTCATGCTGCTGAAGCCACGCTGATGATTGCGGTCAGCCCGCTGGCGCTGGTGGATATGGCGTTTATCGCCTGGCGTAATCTGCGGCTGGTCAATCGCATCGCGGCTATTTACGGCATTGAGCTGGGTTACTTCAGCCGCATCCGGCTGTTCCGTCTGGTGCTGCTCAACATGGCCTTTGCCGGGGCTTCCGAACTGGTGCGGGAAGTGGGTATGGACTGGATGTCGCAGGATATTGCCGCCCGTCTTTCCACGCGCGCCGCGCAGGGCATTGGCGCGGGTTTGCTGACTGCAAGACTGGGCATCAAAGCGATGGAGCTGTGCCGTCCACTGCCGTGGCTGGAGCAGGATAAACCACGGCTCGGCGATTTCCGTCGTGAGCTGCTGGGCCAGTTGAAAGAGGCGTTGCAGAAGGGCGGCAATAAGTCAGCCTGACGCTCTCGTGACAAATTAAAGGCGGCATTGCCGCCTTTATTCTTTAGTGTGGCTGGCGCAGCACCTGTCGGGAGTCGATGACCAGACACTCACCCGGACAGCCCGACTCATCAGTGATCACCGGATCCGCTGGCAGCGTGTAGGCCATTCCATTTTTCTCCCTGATAAAATGCGCCATCCCGCCGAATGTCCATGACATGCTTAACCCCAGTCCGCCGAAGTCGTCATATTTCCGTAGCGTCGCAACCTTGGGCAGATACTCCCCGGTCAGCCGATAATAGAGCGCACCCTGAAAATCTTTAGGTACCTGCTGAGTGATTGCCTGCTCAAGCAGGGCAAATTCTTTGCGGGCGGGTACCGAGTAGCCATTAATCAGGTGACTTATCGACAGCGAGGCGGCAGCTATCACCAGCAGTGCATAATAGGTTTTTTTCCATTTTAACTTTTTGCTGATTTCAAACAGGCCCAGGATAAACGCGCTGGTGGTGATCAGCGCACCGGCAATCAGGGTCCGGTAGGCCGCCATACTTTCACTGACAATCAGATTAGGCAGCGCGGCAATCAGCAATAAGATAAACATCAGATAAAATTTGTCATTGCCCGCTGCTTTAATTTTCTTCAGTCCAAAGCCAATAATGATCGATGAGATGATCACCGATACTGTTTTTGCGCCGAGGTCAAAGTTACAGATAACGTTCTTAAGGTATTCGCTGAAAAACCATTTCAGTTTAACCGGGACGTCGTAGCTGAATGCGGAACGCGGCAGCGAATGGCCATAAATCTGTACGGGCAGTACCTTCGAGGCAATGAGCGCTGCGAACATTCCTGCGCCCAGCACCATCAGAGAGATTACCGCACGCTTCTTATCGATTTTCCGTTCTGAAAGGCACAAATCCAGTGCGGCAAAGAAGGTAAAGCTCATCGCAGCCGGTTGATAAAGACAGAAGGCCATGGTCAGCAGGCAGACCGCTATAATGCGACCTGTGATGCCCGGTTTTATCGAGAAGCGGTAGCTGGCACCTGCCAGCAGAATTGCAGCGATATAGGGAAAGCAGGATGCCCATGCAATATAAACCTGGAATGAGGGCAGCAGACAAAGCAATAACGCAAAGGTGATCCGCTGAGCCTGATTTTCCAGCAGCGCATATTTCTGACACAGGGTATAGATGTAGTATCCGGTAAAAATGAGCAGAACAATTGCGACAGAACGCAGCAGTGCCAGGCGTTCTACGCTCTCCACCAGAAAAGAGGCGCTGTACTGAATAATGCCATATACCGGCCTGCCGGATAACGTGTCCCAGTTTAGAATACTCAGCTTGTCAAAATTAGCCCAGTAGAGGTTCGTCCAGTCATCGGTGTAGGCGTAATGGGTTAAATAAGCAGGACTGTAAGCAATCAGGAAAACTATCACAAAAAGCAAAAAGACCTGACGGCGGGTTATGCCGGTATCAGTGGCGATCATCTGTCATCCTTATTAATCTGTCCATCTTCTCTGCCCCTGAGTGGGCAATTTAGTCGGTATTCTGAGGGGAGTTAATTTTTTTCGGCGCGGATTTTCGCAAAATATAGCGAGGACGATTTTTGGTTTCCATGTAAATGCGGCCGATATATTCACCCAGCACGCCAATCCCAATAAGCTGAACGCCACCAAGAAACAGCACGGAAACCAGAATAGAGGGGTAGCCTGGCACCGGGTTACCAAACAGCAACTTATCCAGGATCATCCAGAGTCCATATAGAAAAGCTAGCGAGGCCACCAGAAAACCCAGATATGACCAGATGCGAAGTGGAACCGTAGAGAATGAGGTCAGTCCCTCCAGCGCAAGATTCCACAGCTTCCAGCCGCCGAATTTACTGTGGCCCGCGATCCGCTCAGTACGCACATATTCTACGATATCAGTCTTTCCGCCGACCCAACTCAGAATCCCCTTCATAAAGAGATTCTTCTCGGGCAGCAGCTTAATATTCTCGACAACTTCACGCGACATCAGCCGGAAATCACCGACATTCTCTTCTATCTGCGGATGGCTGATGCTGTTATGCAGTTTGTAAAACCAGCGGGCGGTTTTGCGTTTGAGGTGGCCATCGGCACTTCTGTCCATCCGCTTGGCAAGAACAATATCAGCACCCGCCAGCCACTTGTTGATCATCTCAGGGATAACAGTGATGGGGTCCTGTAAATCCACATCAATCGGGATAACGGCATCGCCGGTTGCGGCTTCCAGGCCGGCAAACAGCGCGGGTTCCTTGCCGAAATTACGAATAAACGACAGGCTAAGTACCAGCGGATCGCTCTGACTCAGTTGGGTAATCAGCGCATGCGTTGCATCTGTGCTGCCATCATCAACAAAAACAATCTCAACCTGCCAGGCTGCCAGCGCTTCATATTTTCTGACCGCGTCATAAAAAAGAGGGATGACCTCCTCTTCATTAAATACCGGTACCACCAGAGAGATTTTCATTATTCTCCTTTAAATACGATAAAGCGGGAAAAAAGAAAGCCACACGCCAGACTGATAGCCGATGAGGTGATCAGCGTAATAATCGGATAGAGGCCGAATCGATCAGCCAGATAACCGACGCTGAATGCCATCGCGCCCATAAAAACGACGTAAAGAATATATCGCCACGCTGTCGCCTGCTGGTTAAATGTCCAGCGCGCATTAACAAAGAAAGAGAAGGTGACGGCCAGGCAAAAAGCAATCAGGTTCGCGGTCGACTGGAACAGCCCCAGACTGAGGCAAATAAAAAAGGTCACCCAATGAATCAGGGTATTTACCAGACCCACAGTCAGATATTTTGCGAAGAAAGTCAGCATTTTATAATCATTTCTAATCGGTTGGGCAAAATATACAGCAATCCGCCAGCAATCAACAGTCTGGTGCTGACAAAGGCTGACAATCAGTGAGGGCTCGGCTGATCCAGCAGGGCAGTACAAAAGTCCGCCATACGCGCCGGAGCTGTCAACTTTTCCTGACAGATTCCTTTCTGCAGGTGCGCGACTTAGCGTATTATTGTCTTATCTGAACCTGATTAAGGCGAACGCAATGCGTCTGGAAGTGTTCTGTCAGGACCGACTCGGTCTGACGCGTGAACTGCTCGATCTGCTGGTGGCACGCAACATTGATTTACGCGGTATCGAAATCACGGCGCTGGGCCGCATCTACCTGAACTTTTCTGCACTGGAATTTGACGCCTTCAGCAATCTGATGGCGGAAATCCGGCGTACACCGGGCGTAACAGATGTGCGCACGGTAGCGTACATGCCCTCTGAACGCGAGCATCGTGCACTGAGCGCCCTGTTGGTGGCGATGCCGGATCCGGTTTTCTCCATCGATCTGAAAAGCAAGGTTGAACTGGCTAATCCGGCCGCACAGAACCTGTTTAATCTCGATGAAGAGAAGATGCGCAACTTCAGCGCCGGTAACCTGATTAACGGCTTCAACTTCATGCGCTGGCTGGAGAGCGATCGGGTTGAAGCGCAGGCGCAGCATGTGGTCATTGAGGGCCGCGATTTTCTGATGGAAGCGCGTCCTATTTATCTGCCGGGCGAAGAGGGCCAGATCAACAGGCCAGTGGGGGCGATGGTGATGCTGAAGTCGACAGCCCGCATGGGTCGTCAGTTGCAGAATCTGGTGGTCACCGATGAATCGGAGTTTGACCATATCATTGCTGTCACGCCGAAGATGCGTCAGGTGGTGGATCAGGCGCGTAAACTGGCGATGCTCGATGCGCCCTTACTGATCGTTGGCGACACCGGCACCGGGAAAGATATGCTGGCACGCGCCTGCCATCTGCGCAGTGCCCGCGGCAAGAATCCCTTCCTGGCGTTGAACTGTGCCTCTCTGCCCGACGACGTCGCCGAAAGCGAGCTGTTTGGTCATGCCGCCGGAGCCTATCCGAATGCGCTGGAAGGTAAGAAGGGCTTTTTTGAGCAGGCTAATGGCGGCTCAGTGCTGCTGGATGAGATTGGTGAGATGTCGCCGAGAATGCAGACCAAGCTGCTGCGTTTTCTCAATGATGGCACCTTCCGCCGCGTCGGTGAAGAGCATGAAGTGCATGTCAATGTGCGGGTAATCTGCGCTACGCAGAAAAACCTGATTGAGCTGGTGCAGCGCGGGGAGTTCCGCGAGGATCTCTTTTACCGGCTCAATGTGCTGACGCTGCAACTGCCGCCTCTGCGCGATCGTCCGCAGGATATTCTGCCGCTGACCGAGATGTTTGTTGCCCGCTTTGCGGATGAGCAGGGGATGGCGCGTCCGCGACTCTCGCCGCAGCTTAACGCTTTTCTGACTCGCTACGCCTGGCCTGGTAACGTGCGTCAGCTGAAAAATGCGCTTTATCGGGCGTTAACCCAACTGGAAGGTTACGAACTGCGTCCGCAGGATATCGTGTTGCCTGAACAGGCACTGGATGTGTCACTGGGTGATGAGGCGCTGGAAGGGACGCTGGATCAGATCACCAGCCGTTTCGAACGGTCAATTCTGACGCGACTCTATCTCTCCTATCCCAGCACCCGAAAACTGGCAAAACGGCTTGGTGTGTCGCATACGGCGATTGCGAATAAATTGCGGGAGTATGGTCTGGGGCAGAAGCGCACCGAAAGCGAATAAGTGAAGGACTGCAGGTGAGAAGTGGGTAAGCTGATTATCCGTTGGATATGGTCGATAGAGTCTGGCCCATCTGGCTTTGAGGCTGAGCCTGCTCAGGGAACCGGGTCAGATCGGAAAGACGCAAAAGGCGTCATCCCTGACACGCTCGGCACGCGCGATTACGCACCTCATCCCTGAGGTGCGCCCGTAACCGGGCCAACGCTTTACGTTGTTCAAAAACGCTCCCGGCGTTTTTGTCCCTGGCGCGTGACGCTTTCCTCTTCTGACCCGGTTCCCTGTGCGTTGAGCTTCTTCGTTGCTGCCAGAACCACCCTGATACGGGTTTGCCAGCAGTTTGAAGCGGATAACTCGGTTATCCGTTTTTTTATTACTTCAGCGCGGTCAGCGCAGCGTCATAATCTGGCTCAGTAGTGATTTCATCAACCAGCTGGCTGTAGATCACTTTATCGTTCTCATCCAGCACAATTACGGCACGTGCGGTCAGACCTTCCAGCGCACCATCGGCAATTTCCACGCCATAATCATATTTAAACTCCGAGCCGCGCAGCGTCGACAACGTCACCACGTTGTTCAGGTTTTCTGCGCCACAGAAGCGCGACTGGGCAAACGGCAGATCGGCAGAGATGCATAATACCACGGTGTTATTCAGTTCGCTCGCGGCCTGATTGAATTTGCGCACCGATGAAGCACAGACACCGGTATCAACACTCGGGAAAATGTTCAGAATTTTGCGTTTTCCTGCATACTCAGAGAGCGCGACGTTGACCAGGTTTTTCGCTACCAGCGTGAAAGCTTTGGCTTTATCGCCAGCCTGAGGAAACTGACCAGCAACCGGTACGGCATTACCCTGAAAATGAACAGTCTGAGACATAGTGATTCCTTTTAATGATAAAAAAGATCTGACACAAAACGGCTAAAGATAGCCGTTGTTTATGACATAAATGTTAAGGGTTTACGAGTTCAATTGTGGAATTTAACGTGGCGGTCTGCCACTGCGTCGCACATTGTGGAGTGGAAATGAGAACGGTAAAAAGTTATCCCGAAGCCTGGCCGTTGCATACGCCGTTTGTCATTGCCCGTGGAACCCGGACTGAAGTCAAAGTGGTGGTGGTTGAAATTGAGGAAGACGGAGTAAAAGGCGTTGGCGAAGCGACGCCTTATGCGCGCTATGGTGAAAGCGAGGCGTCGGTACTGGCGCAAATCGCCGCGCTGCTGCCCGCGCTGCAACAGGGCATGACGCGCGAGGCGTTACAACAGGCGCTGCCCGCCGGGGCGGCGCGCAACGCCATTGACAGCGCTCTGTGGGATCTCGCCGCACATCAGCAGCAGAGCAGCCTCTGGCAGCTTAGTGGCGTGACTGCACCGGAGGATGTGGTGACCGCGCAGACCGTCAGCATTGATACTCCCGAGGCGATGGCCAGCAGCGCGCTGGCGCTGTGGCAGCATGGGGCAACACTACTGAAGATTAAGCTGGATAATAATTTCATTACCGAACGGCTGATGGCGATTCGCGCCGCCGTGCCGGACGCGACCCTGATTGTGGATGCCAATGAATCCTGGCACGCCGAAGGTCTGGCGGCGCGCTGTCAGCTGCTGGCGGACATCAATGTGGCGATGCTGGAACAGCCCCTGCCAGCGGGTGAGGATGCGGCGCTGGAGAACTTTATCCATCCATTACCGATCTGCGCCGATGAGAGCTGTCACACCCGTGACAGCCTGGCGTCGCTGCGAGGCCGTTATGAGATGGTCAATATCAAGCTGGATAAAGCGGGCGGGCTGACCGAGGCGCTGGCGCTGGCCGATGCGGCTCAGCAGCAGGGGTTTGCGGTCATGCTCGGCTGCATGCTCTGCACCTCGCGGGCTATACGCGCCGCACTGCCACTGGTGCCGCAGACTCGCTTTGCCGATCTCGACGGGCCGACCTGGCTGGCGGTGGATGCAGAACCGGCGATTAAAGTGCGCAACGGTCAGCTGATCATTGCTGCCAGCGCAGCAGATTAACCATCATCTCCAGGTAGGTTTCAGTGGCTTCATCCACTGAAATCACCGGCATTTCAGCAGTGACGCAGGGCAGGCTGAGATCTTTACACCAGCTGCCGAATGAGCCTGGCGTGTCATAACCAACGCTGCTGACTCGCGGAAGGCCGGTGTGGCTGGCCAGCCAGCCACCAATCTCTGCCTGATGCGGGTCGTCGATACAGCCCAGCGGTTCATGCCATGAGACGATCCAGCGTGGTTTCAGCTGATGAATCAGCGCACAGAGCGCCTGGGTTTCCGGTTCAGAAGCCGGATGAGTTCCGCTCGAGAGCGCCACATCACGCTCATCGGCAGCGCTGTTCCAGCGATACACCGTCTCGCCTGACTGCCAGTTCGCCGCCGGAAAGTTGCGGTTGAGATCGACGCCGTTTGCGTTCGCGCGCAGTCCGAGCTGACAGCCATCAGGATTGACCGCCAACACCACGTGGTGCCGACGGATTCCATCAGGCAGCGTCCGTAATGCGGCGGAGAGGGTGGCGATGGCCGCATTCTCATCACCGTGAGTGCCCGCCAGAATCAACCCGCTCTCGGGATCGCCCAGCGGCGCCGGAAACCAGAGCAGCGGCGCGCCCAGCACTGAGCGGCCATACTGCTGATAGGGGACGTCCAGTTTGCCGCGCAGGGGACGTGGATGGAGTGGCGACATAGTTATTTCCTCAAAGGGTTTTACTAAAAGTAGCGGAAAAGCCGTGCGCGGAAAATAGCTATTTATCTGTCAGCCATTTGCGCTAAAGTGCCCTGCACAAGTTGCATCGGCAACAGACTGATGCAGCGCTTCTTTGGGGTAAAGGAGTGATAATGGTCAAGACCTTTCGCATGACGCTGGCAGCAATCAGCCTGAGCAGCATCATCACACCCGCCATCGCGGCGAATCCACCCGCTGGCGCACAGCTGGCTGAACAGCAGCAGATCGTTCGCCATATTAAAGATGAACCCGCTTCGCTCGATCCGCTTAAAGCGGTAGGACTGCCTGAAATTCAGGTGATACGCGATCTGTTTGAAGGGCTGACCAATCAGGATGCGCAGGGCAAAATCGTGCCGGGTGTTGCGCAGAGCTGGAGCAGCAGTGATAACAAAACCTGGGTCTTTACGCTGCGTAATAACGCGCGCTGGTCGAACGGTGATCCGGTCACGGCTCAGGATTTTGTCTACAGCTGGCAGCGCCTGGTCGATCCGAAAAACAGTTCAGCCTTTGCCTGGTTCGCGGGCTTAAGCGGTATTCAAAATGCGGCAGCGATAACCAAAGGCGAAATGACGCCCGACAAGCTGGGTGTGGTCGCACAGAGTAAAAACCAGCTGAAGGTGACGCTGGATCGTCCGGTGCCGTGGTTCCCGGCGCTGGTGGCTAACGTGGCGCTTTTCCCGGTGCCGCAGAAAATTATTGCGCAACAGGGTGACAGCTGGACGTCACCCGGCAAACTGGTGGGCAACGGGGCCTATCAGCTTAGCGAACGCGTAGTGAACGAAAAAATCGTACTGACACGTAATCCTCACTACTGGGATGATGCCCATTCGGTGCTGACGAAAGTGACTTTCGTGCCGATTAATGAAGAGTCGAGCGCCACTAAACGTTATCGATCCAACGATATTGATATCACCGAATCCTTCCCGAAAAACATGTATGCACTACTGAAGAAAACCCTGCCCGGAGAGGTCTACACACCTGACCAGTTAGGCACCTATTACTACGCGTTTAACACGCAGAAAGGGCCGACGGCCGATGTGCGGGTTCGCAAAGCGCTCTCCTGGTCTATCGACCGGAAAGTGATTGCTGAAAAAGTGCTGGGAACCGGTGAGAAACCGGCGTGGCACTTTACGCCAGATGTGACAGCAGGCTTTAAGCCACTGCCCACGTTCATGCAACAGCACGATCAGAACAGCCTGAATGCACAGGCCAAATCGCTGCTCGCTGCTGCCGGTTACGGTCCCGGCAAGCCGCTGAAACTCAAACTGCTCTACAACACCTCTGAGAGCCACCAGAAGATTGCGATTGCAGTGGCCTCGATGTGGAAAAAGAACCTCGGTGTGGATGTCACGCTGGAGAACCAGGAGTGGAAAACCTATATCGACAGCCGTAACAGCGGAAACTTCGATGTGATCCGCGCCTCGTGGGTCGGTGACTACAATGAACCCTCCACTTTCCTGAATCTGCTGACGTCGGGCAACAGCAGCAACATCGCGCGCTTTAACAACGCGGATTATGATGCGGTTATCGCCAAAGCCAGCCGGGAGACCAGCGATCAGGTACGTAACAGCGATTACAATCGTGCTGAGCAGATCCTGGCTGAGCAGGCTCCGATCGCCCCCATCTATCAGTACACCAATGGCCGCCTGATTAAACCCTGGGTCAAAGGCTATCCCATCACTAACCCTGAAGATGTCGCCTACAGTCGCGAACTGTGGATTGAAAAGCACTAAGTGCAGGTGGCCGGTCAACCGGCCACCCTCTGACATCTTTCTACACAGCCCGGAGATTGCAACTCAACACCGTCACGCTAGACTGTATCGTATTGATTTTAGTGGTGAGGCGACGGTGTGGACGTAATTGAAGGAAAAGCGTTACAGGTTTCAGATGCCATAATTTCCTGCCAGCTGGATGGCAAGGGCGGGATGATCCCGATTGCTGAAGATGAAGTCATCCAGTGTGAGCAGCCCTGCTGGCTCCATCTGAACTATACCCACCGTAAGAGCGCGGAATGGCTGCAGTCGACGACACAGATCCCTGATGCCGTGCGTGACGCCTTAGCGGGCGACAGTATGCGTCCACGCGTCAGCCGGCTGGGCGACGGCTTTATGATCGTGCTGCGCAGCGTCAACCACAACAGCGATGCGCGTCGCGACCAGCTGGTGGTGATGCGGGTATTTATCAACGATAAGCTCATCGTCTCGACCCGGCGGCGTAAAGTTTCTGCCGTCGATGAAGTCCTCACGGATTTGCAGAATGGTAATGGCCCGATTGACTGCGGCAGCTGGCTGGTCGATATCTGTGATGCCCTGACCGATCACACCAGCGAGTTTATCGAAGATTTACATGACAAAATCATTGAGCTGGAAGATGCGCTGCTTGACCAGCGGATGCCGGCACGAGGCGAACTCGGCCTGCTGCGTAAACAGCTGATTGTGATGCGGCGGTATATGGCACCGCAGCGGGATGTCTATGCGCGGCTGGCCAGTGAAAAACTGGCCTGGATGGATGACAGCGAACGGCGCCGGATGCAGGAAATCGCCGATCGGCTGGGACGCGGGCTGGATGATCTGGATGCGGGGGTGGCGCGTACCGCGATTCTGGCTGATGAGGTTGCTTCTGCGATGGCGGAGTCGATGAACCGACGTACCTATACCATGTCACTGATGGCGATGATTTTTCTGCCAGCCACCTTCCTGACCGGCCTGTTTGGCGTCAACCTGGGCGGTATTCCAGGCGGCGAATGGCGATACGGTTTCTCTATCTTCTGTCTGCTGCTGGTGGCACTGGCCGTGGGGGTAGCGGGGTACCTGCGCAAGCGGCGCTGGCTCTAGCGTTATGCGTAGCGTATCGGTTATCTGCGCTGAAAATCCAGTTAAGGACGCAAAAGCTGATCGACATCAAGAACCCATTGTCGCTGCTGACGCAAACTCTCTCCCGCAGGTGAATGCAACGTCAAGCGATGGGCGTTGCGCTCCATATTGTCTTACTTCCTAATTTAGAATTAATGCATAGCACATTTAATTCGAAACATGCCGGCCCGTGTGCCGGCTTTTTTTTTGCCCGCCTGGCTGTAACGCCGTTCCTTACCTAAGCTTAAAGTCCATTCGCAACAAAAGGAGTACGGCATGAGCGCGATTCTTAACAGCGAGCCGATCCCCACGGATCCGATCCCGATTCCTGAGCCTATTCCTCAACCACAACCCCAGCCTGATCCGCCGACAGATCCGGAATTTCCGCCGATAATGGATCCACCACCGCATCGCAACATATAAAAAAAGGGCGTGCTGCCAGCAGCACGCCCTTAACCTTTCCAGCACTTATTTAATCTGAATCACATCCAGACGCGCGCTGGTATCCGGGGCATCCTCTTCATCAGCCCGCCAGCCAATTGGCTGCAGCGGCAGAGATTCCCGGTCAAAGGCGAGATCCCCGCCGTCAACCACCGCATCGCCATGCTTAATGCCTTTAAAATCGAACAGGTTGATATCCGCCATATGTGACGGCACCACATTCTGCATCGCGCTGAACATGGTTTCGATACGGCCAGGATAGCGCTTATCCCAGTCTCGCAGCATATCGGCCACCACCTGACGCTGCAGGTTCGGCTGAGAACCGCAGAGGTTACACGGAATAATCGGGAACTGACGCGCTTCTGAGAAGCGGATGATATCTTTCTCGCGGCAGTAAGCCAGCGGACGGATCACAATCTGCTTGCCATCGTCGCTCATCAGCTTTGGCGGCATGCCTTTCATTTTTCCGCCGTAAAACATGTTCAGGAACAGCGTCTGCAGAATGTCATCGCGATGGTGGCCCAGCGCAATTTTAGTACAGCCCAGCTCAGTTGCGACGCGATAGAGAATGCCACGGCGCAGGCGCGAGCAGAGTGAGCAGGTGGTTTTGCCTTCCGGGATCTTATCTTTGACGATGGAGTAGGTATCTTCTTCGATAATCCGATACTCAACGCCCTGCGACTCAAGATATTCCGGCAGGATATGCTCAGGGAAGCCCGGCTGTTTCTGGTCGAGGTTAACGGCAATAAGACTGAAGTTGACCGGCGCACTTTTTTGCAGACTGCGCAAAATTTCCAGCATGGTGTAGCTGTCTTTGCCGCCCGACAGGCAGACCATGATGCGGTCGCCTTCTTCAATCATATTAAAATCTGCAATGGCTTCGCCGACGTTACGACGCAGACGTTTTTGCAGTTTATTGAGGTTGTACTGTTCTTTCTTGTCAACCGTTTGATTATATTGCATTTTTACCTATCTCAAAATCCAGAAAGCGTAGCTAAAGGGCAAATTGCCGTGCGCGTTCAGCCAGACACTTCACTGCGGTGTCACGAATATGCAGCGTATGGTACGGATTGTTGCCGCGAATGCCAGTACTGGAGTGAAGTAATCAGCGGATAGCCGCCCGGGGAGTCCGGCAGAGACTACCCGTTAAGGGGGCAGCGACATAAATCGATGCGGCGGTACTCAGTGAAAAATGAGGGCAGGCCTTACCAGGTCATTACCCAAAAATTGCGGGCTGATGTGTCACGGATAGCGTTCAACTATACGATGTCAGCTGGCTGGCACATCTTTCCACTGGCAATCGATTTCATCATTGTGCGCAGAACAGGATGGCAGTAATGCCTGGTAAGCATCAGCCCGCGCATTCTCTTTTTTTGCCGCACAACCCGCAGTCATAAAAATGATTGAGATAATTAACAGATATTTCATCAGAGCGACCAGTTAACAAAAAAAAGAGCATGCACCGCTATTAATCAATCATGCATAAACGGAGTCCTGTTTATGCTTATCTGATTTGAAATTTTCCTTCGAATTGTTGCTATAAATTCGCAGGGAGTTAAATATCCTGATGTACTGTTAATTTCATTAACGCCTGAATCTGAAAAACACTGCTGTTGAATATGCGTTGACACTGCCGGGTTATAATTGGGAATGCGTAAGATGCACAGGCATCAGTGTTTTTTTGTATCCCATTAAATCTGAATCGATTTTACTGGCACATATCGCCACGTCCAAATCTGTTGCTTTTCAAAGCAGACGGGTGAAATTAAAGCCATTAAAGTGAATGTGAAAGTTAAAAAGGGCGGCTTTAATTTTTACACTCATAACTGTTTTTCCTGAGAGACCAGCTGTGACTTCATCGTTCCGCACATCATGGTAATGCGGGCAGCGTAACAAATCGTTAAATTGCTGGCTATATATGTGAATAAGGACGGAGCAAACTTTAAATTCGATGAGACATCCGGTAAACACTCACGATATAAAAAATTATGGTGTCCGATTTATATTGACGCTGATACTCTTTTTACTCTGCTATGTTGCAGTCATGTATTGCGGCGTTTTGTTGCTGGTAAACCGACATGGATTACTGCATTTCCTGCTGCACTGAATTTATTATTGCTAGCCACAGGCTTTAAAAATCCAGCGATAAGCATGATGTAAAAAATGTCTGAGCACTTCCAGCAAACTTTCAGCGCCTTCCCCCAGCAGACACTGTCCGGTCTCAAGCGCATTATTTACGGAATTACGATGATCCAGGATCATCATGATGGCCATAGCGCCCGCAATCAGCGTAAAGATAAGCATGCTCAGTACTGGCCAGCTACTTTTACGTACAGAAGCGGACAGGGTTTCGTCACGATGGTCAGAGTTCTGGCGCATTTTTCACCGGATAAATGGTTACCTTAATAAACAATCACGGATTATGACATTAATTCCCGGCGGGCTCTATATCTCAGGTCAGGCTGCATGATGATGATAATAGATGAATCTGATGGAGAGGGCAGAAGGCAGTGCATACTGATAACTCCCTTCTGCAACGTCCTGGCGCTGAACGG
The DNA here is from genome assembly GCF_011800405.1 of Pantoea sp. EKM21T. Taxonomy (NCBI): domain Bacteria; kingdom Pseudomonadati; phylum Pseudomonadota; class Gammaproteobacteria; order Enterobacterales; family Erwiniaceae; genus Pantoea; species Pantoea sp. EKM21T. The sequence continues at coordinate 459,198 of NZ_JAALFV010000002.1, read as the reverse complement.
CCTGTGTTCAGCAGGAATGATCTTTATGTAGAGGGATTTACATCATCTCCAGCGACTGAACTCCTTTGATCTCCATGACCTTATCGTAGAGGTGAGCATCGTTTGACTTTCGGGACAGCGTCACCTGAACACTGAGCTCACACAGACCACTCTCCTCATCCCGGTTAATCACCGTCACATTGCCGTAGCGAATGCCTTCCCGCTGCATGACCAGCAGCACCAGCGGCACACTTTTGGGCTTAAGAAAAACCAGCAGCGTATGATGTTTACCGATGAGAAAATGGCTCAGGCGGCGGAAGACTTCCAGCACCACCAGCGCCAGCACCGTGCCATAAATGCCGATCTCATACATGCCGCTGCCAATCACCAGACCAATCGCCGCAGTCACCCATAATCCCGCCGCCGTGGTTAAGCCTTTCACCACCTGCTTCTGAATCATAATGGTGCCTGCGCCAAGGAAACCCATGCCGCTGACTACCTGGGCAGCAATACGGCTGGGATCCAGTGCCACATGGTCACTATTGAGCATATCGGCGAAGCCATATTTCGATACCAGCATAAACATCGCACTGCCGATACCGACCAGAATATGGGTACGCAGTCCCGCTTCTTTGGCCCGCATCTGGCGCTCCATGCCGATCAGGCCGCCGAGAATACCGGCCAGCGCTATGCGAATTAACATATCCATTAACATGGCTTTACTCCGAATTAATAAGGGCCGAAAAAGGGTGACAGTTCAGCGATAACAGGTAAACAAGATAATTCTGCTTGCAAATGACGCCGGAGAATTTTGTAAAAAGCTGTTTCACCTCTCGACCCGTTGTGCTGCCTGACATATGCTGAGCCAGCCTTTTCCCCCACTTCCCGGAGTCCGACTGATGAAAGCAGCCACCTTTTTGCTGGCCGGTGCCGCGTTATTACTCTCTGCCTGCAGCAGCAACAGTGATGATAACGAGCCACCGCAACAAGCCACCGCCGCCCACATCCAGCCACGGGTGGTGATGTCTTCCCTTGCAGAAAGCACCTGTTCGAATGCGGGCGGAACGCTGGCATTTTCGCATCAGCTGGATGGCTCAAGAGTGGGGATGTGTCAGTTAGTCAATGGCCGTCGCTGTGATGAGCAGGCGTTAATTGGCGGGAATTGCGCGCGCTGATGATCAGGCCGGATTGCTCCGGCCCGCACAGTCAGGCAGAGAGCCGGTTCGGGCAGTTTTCACCCCGGTCGAACTGGCTGAGATTATTCAGTGTCGTTTCAGAAATGGCGGTCAGCGCTTCGGCGGTTAAAAACGCCTGATGGCCGGTGAACAACACGTTATGGCACGCCGACAGACGGCGGAACACATCGTCCTGAATCACATCATTCGACTTATCTTCAAAGAACAGATCACGTTCATTCTCATAAACATCCATGCCGAGCGCGCCGATTTTCTGCTGTTTCAGCGCGTCAATCGCCGCCTGTGAATCAATCAGACCACCCCGACTGGTATTGATAACCATCACCCCATCGCGCATCTGTTTAAACGCGTCGGCGTTGAGCAGATGATGATTCTCCGGCGTCAGCGGACAGTGCAGGGTAATGACGTGGGATTCAGCAAACAGCGTCTTCAGATCGACATATTCCGCGCCCAGTTCCAGCGCCTGCTCACTCGGGTAGGGATCATACGCCAGCAGCCGCATACCAAAACCTTTCAGAATCCGCATCGTCGCGATCCCGATTTTACCGGTACCGATAACACCCGCGGTTTTGTTATGCATGTTAAAACCGGTCAGGCCGTCGAGCGAAAAGTTTGCGTCACGGGTACGCTGATAAGCGCGATGAATACGGCGATTCAGGGTCATCATCAGGCCGATAGTATGTTCAGCGACCGCTTCCGGTGAGTAGGCCGGCACGCGCACCACTTCCAGACCCAGCTCTTTTGCAGCAGCCAGATCAACATTATTGAAACCGGCACAGCGCAGCGCGATATATTTCACACCCAGCCCGGCCAGCTCTTCCAGCACCGGGCGACTGCCGTCATCGTTTACAAAGATACAGACGGCATCGCAACCCACAGCGGTTTTGGCGGTGCTTTCAGAGAGTAAAAAGTCAAAAAACACCAGTTCAAAGCCGAACTGCTGATTGACCTGCTCAAGGTATTTCTGATCGTAATGTTTGGTGCTGTAAACCGCGATTTTCATCGTTGTGCTCCTGCAGAGGTGATAGAGCAAGGATAACGTTTTCTGACTGACTTTGCTGAAACAGCTGACTTGTGTCCGGCGCAGACCTTCACCTCTGGCAGATTACATGCCATCATCGTTGTCAGGATACTGTAAGGAAAAGGATTATGGCTTTTATGCCACGGATGTTCCGGCGACGGCTGGCCGCCATTCTGGCGCTGATTCTGCTGCTGCTCGGCCTGATCTTGACTGTAACGCAATGGCTGCCGCGGCTGGTCGGCATCTGGCTACCTGAAGATACCCGCATTGAGCTGTCGGGCGCACCGCGCTGGCGGGAAGGTGGCCTGTGGTTGCCACAACTTCGTTATCTCGCAGGGGATTGCTCCCTGGCAACGGTAAAGGGGGTATCGCTGGGCTGGCATCAGTCGCGCTGGAAACTGAATGCGTCAGAGCTGACGCTGGATAGCACCTGCCTGCAAAAATTACCGGCCAGTGATGGCAGCACGGCAGCCCCCAAAACGCTGGCCGAATGGCAGGCAATGCTGCCTGGCGCCGACGTTCATCTGGGCAAATTAATCGTTACGCCGTGGCAGACGTATGCGGGCGCGCTGGATCTGACGCTGGAAAAAGATCGTCAGCAACTCAGTTATCAGGGCGATAATCTGCAGCTGGCGGCAACGCTGACCGGTCAGCAGCTCGCTATCAGTCGCCTGACGCTCACCCATCCTGCACTTCCTGAACCCGTCACGCTGAGTGGTCATCTGGCGTTACCCACCTTTGCCACTGATCTGCCGGTGAACGGCGAGGTGACCGGACAGCTGGCGCTGGACGCGCTGCCGCATCCCCTGAAGCTGACGCTTAACTGGCAGCAGCAGCAGGGCGAGCTACGCGTGGCGATGGCCGAAGTAACCAGGCCGCTTCTCAGACTGCCGTGGCAGATCAGCCGCGATCAGATTCGGATTGAAAAGGGCGAATACTTCTGGCCGCTGGAGGCTCAGCCGCTATCAGGGTTTGTTAACCTGACGCTGGATAACTGGCAGTCTGGCCTTGAAAGTAGCCAGATTAGCGGTCGCGTTAACCTGCTGACCCAGGGACGCGGCGGCAAGGGTAACGTGGTGCTCGGCGTTGGTCCCGGCAACCTCAGCCTGACCAACAGCAACCTGCCGTTTCAGCTAACCGGCGAAAGCAAGCTGGCCGACCTGCAACTTTACGGCTCCATTCCGGGCGTGCTCAGCGGCTCGATCCTCGATCCTCAACTGGTGCTGCAACCTAAATCGCTGCTGCGCCTGCGGGGCCGGTTGCTGTCAACGCTGGAAGTGGACGAAGCGCGCTGGCCGCTGGCGGGCGTACGACTCTCCTCGCAGGGTATTGATGGCCGCCTGCAGGCCATTCTGAATGCGCACGATGCCAGTTTTGGCCGCTTCCGGTTGCATCTCGATGGCCGCGCCAATGATTTCTGGCCCGATAAGGGCGAATGGAACTGGCGCTACTGGGGAGGTGGCGAGATGCTGCCGCTGCAGGCGCGCTGGGATGTTAAAGGCACGGGCGGCTGGCACGACACCCTGATCCATCTGGATACCTTGTCCACCGGTTTTAATCAGCTGGCGTATGGCAGTGTCAACGTTGCAAAACCGCGTCTGACACTAACTAAACCGGTAAACTGGCAGCGTGATGCGGCGCATCCGGCGTTCAATGGGCATTTCCGCCTGCAGGCAGGAGAGACCCGCTTCAGCTATGGCGGACATCTGGCAGACTCCACGCTCGACTTTGAGGCTAAAGGTCGTGATCCAGGCTATTTTATCTGGCGAGGCAGTTTACAGGCGGGCAAGGTTGGCCCGCTGCGGGTTAACGGCCGCTGGGATGGCGAACGGCTGCGCGGCCAGGCCTGGTGGCCGGCACAGTCGCTGACGGTGTTTCAGCCGTTGCTCAGCCCCGACATGAAAATGCAGATCCAGGGCGGCCGTTTGCAGGCACAGGTCGCTTTTTCCGCCGCAAGTGAACAGGGTTTCCAGGCGGGAGGCCACTGGACGGTAAAACAGGGCAGCATCTGGACGCCTGACAGCCAGGTTAACGGTATCGACTTCTCGCTGCCGTTCAGATTCCATGAGCAGCAATGGCAATTTGGTCAGCATGGCCCGGTATCACTGCGCATTGCCGAGGTTAAGAACCAGTTTGCGATGCAGAATATTCGCGCTGACCTGCAGGGTAACTGGCCGTGGTCCGAACAGGCGCCGCTGACGTTGCAGGATGTCAGCCTTGATCTGCTGGGCGGACAAATTACGCTGCCCGCTTTGCGCATGCCACAGCATGAGCCAGCCCGGGTGTCGCTGCGCAATATCAGCCTCAGCGAGCTGGTGACGGCGCTGAAACCTAAACAGTTTGCCATGTCGGGCAAGGTCAACGGTGAGCTGCCGCTGTGGCTCAATAATCCACACTGGCTGGTGGAGAAAGGGTGGATTGCCAACAGCGGTCCGCTGACCTTCCGGCTGGATAAAGATATGGCGGATGCGATTACCCGCAATAACGTGGCGACGGGCGCCGCGCTGGACTGGTTACGCTATATGGAAGTCTCCCGCAGCTGGGCCACGATCAATCTGGATAATCTTGGCGACCTCACCATGGAGGCGCAGGTGCAGGGCGTCAGCCAGTTCAGTAACCGTCGTCAGACAGTTAATCTCAACTATCATCATCAGGAAAACCTGTTTCAGCTCTGGCGCAGCCTGCGCTTTGGCGATAATTTGCAATCCTGGTTAGAGCAACATGCGAATTTGCCATCCAACAAGGACACTTCACCATGAGCCTGAGGGCACTACTGGTTCTGGCAGCCGGACTGCTGAGCATCGGCTGCGTGCCGCGCATTGAAGTCACGGCACCTAAAGATCCCATCACCATCAACATGAACGTGAAAATCGAACATGAGATCCACATCAAAGTCGATAAAGACGTGGAAGCGCTATTGAAAAACCAGAGCGGTCTGTTCTGAGGAGAGCAACGATGAAACGCATAAGCGCGGTGCTGTTCCTCGCCCTGACGATGGCGCAGCCTGCCTGGGCACTGACGCTGGATCAGGCGCGGCAATCGGGGCGGGCAGGTGAAACGCTCTCCGGCTATCTGGCGGCACGTGCGCAGGATAGTGAAACGCTGGCACTGGTGCAGCGTATTAATGCCGGACGTCAGCAGGAGTATCAGCGACTGGCAGAACAGAATAATCTCTCCACGGCCGATGTCGCCAGTATTGCCGGACAGAAGCTGGTGAGCCGTGCGGCAGCGGGGGAATATGTGCGCGGCATTAACGGTCAGTGGCTGAGAAAAACGGCAGAGAGCAGTCAGTAACCGGCGAAAAAAAACCGGGCGCATGGCCCGGTCTTTTACAGCGTCATCCTGAGATGAGTGAGACTTATGCCGTCACGATCTGCTTGATAGCGTCTTTCGCTTCAGCGGTCGCTTTGCTGGCCACTTCCGGACCGTAAGCGATGCCTTCAGCAAACACGAACTCAACGTCAGTGATGCCGATGAAGCCCAGGAACAGCTTGACGTAAGGGGTCAGCAGGTCAGTAGGGGTATCTTTGTGGATGCCGCCACGGCTGGAGATAACGACTGCCGTTTTGCCTTTAACCAGACCTTCCGGGCCTGCTTCTGTGTAGCGGAACGTCACGCCAGCACGGGCAATCAGGTCGAAATAGTTTTTCAGCTGCGTAGGGATGTTGAAGTTGTACATTGGCGCGGCAATCACCACTTCATCATGAGCCTGCAGTTCTGCAATCAGTTCATCAGACAGGTCCAGAGCCTCCTGCTGACGAGGTGACAGCGGGGTATCAGAGGGACGCATTGCACCCACTAACTCGCCATCCAGTACCGGGATCGGGTTAGCCGCCAGGTCACGTACGGTAACCTCTTTACCCTGGGCCTTTGCCTGTTCGATGTAGAAGTCAGCGAGCTGGCTTGATTGTGAGTAGCCTGCAAGAATGCTTGATTTCAGAACTAAAACTTTGCTCATGGTGGTTTCCTGTCTGTTACGCGGAAGACTTTCCGCTCAATGGTTTACACTCTACGGTTATCGATGGCGCGGTGAAAGCGCAATATTTCGAGACCCATGTTCGAATTTATTGAATAAGCGTAACCGGGGCCAGCCGCCGGAACAGTTCAGAATGTGCTATGATGCGCGCAATTATTTTTTATTGAATCAGCTGGTTATCCCGGCTTGCAGGGCGCTGCTTCAGGCAGCGACACCGTCTGAGTAAGGTACGTCACTATTATGTCATCTCCCGATACTTCCCCACTGGCAGCGCTCTGGTCACGCCTCGACGGTGTAATGCTGCGCGATCGCCAGCGGTTACAGCGCCGTTTACAGGGTGCCAGAAAAGCTAAAAATCCTGAGGCACAGCAGGGCATTGCCAGCGAGCTTGAGCAGGACTTTATTGCAGCCGAACAGCGCGTGGCCCAGCGCCGTGCGGCCACGCCAGCCATTACCTTCCCGGACAATCTGCCGGTCAGTCAGAAGCAGCAGGATATTGCTGAGGCGATTCGCGATCACCAGGTAGTGATTGTCGCCGGTGAAACCGGCTCGGGTAAAACCACGCAGCTGCCGAAAATCTGTCTGGCGCTGGGGCGTGGTGTGACGGGTCTGATTGGTCATACGCAGCCGCGCCGTCTGGCCGCACGTACCGTGGCGAATCGCATTGCCGATGAGCTCAGCACTTCGCTGGGCGGCTGCGTCGGCTATAAAGTACGGTTTAACGACCAGGTCAGCGACCTGACGCAGATTAAGCTGATGACCGACGGGATTCTGCTGGCGGAGATCCAGCAGGATCGTCTGCTGATGCAATATGACACCATCATTATTGATGAAGCGCACGAACGCAGCCTGAATATCGATTTCCTGCTCGGTTATCTGCGTGAGCTGCTGCCGCGTCGCCCCGATCTGAAAGTGATTATCACTTCCGCCACCATCGATCCACAGCGTTTCTCGCGTCATTTCAATAATGCGCCGGTGATTGAAGTCTCAGGCCGGACCTATCCGGTTGAAGTGCGCTATCGGCCGGTGATCGAAGAGGCGGATGACAGCGATCGTGACCAGCTGCAGGCGATTTTTGATGCCGTAGATGAGCTGGGCCGGGAAAGTCGGGGCGATATCCTGATCTTCATGAGTGGTGAGCGTGAAATACGTGATACCGCCGACGCGCTGAACAAACGCGATCTGCCACACACCGAAGTGCTGCCGCTCTATGCACGGCTGTCGAACGCCGAACAGAACCGGGTGTTTCAGTCGCACAGTGGCCGTCGTATCGTGCTGGCGACCAACGTCGCGGAAACCTCACTGACGGTGCCTGGGATTAAATATGTGATCGATCCCGGTACGGCGCGTATCAGTCGTTACAGTTTCCGTACCAAAGTGCAGCGCCTGCCGATTGAACCGATATCACAGGCGTCTGCCAACCAGCGTAAAGGGCGTTGCGGCCGCGTTTCAGACGGTATCTGTATCCGTCTCTACGCGGAAGATGACTTCCTGAGTCGTCCGGCCTTTACCGATCCTGAAATCCTGCGCACCAACCTGGCGTCAGTGATCCTGCAGATGACCTCGCTGGGCCTCGGCGATATCGCCGCCTTCCCGTTTGTGGAAGCGCCCGATAAGCGCAATATCCAGGATGGCGTCCGCCTGCTGGAAGAGCTGGGCGCGCTGACCCTGAACGAAGAGACCGGTCACTATAAGCTTACCGGTTCCGGGCGTCAGCTGGCGCAGCTGCCGGTGGATCCCCGCCTGGCGCGGATGGTGCTGGAAGCGCAGAAATTTGGCTGCGTGCGCGAAGTGATGATTATCACCGCAGGCCTGTCGATTCAGGACCCGCGTGAGCGTCCGGCAGATAAAAAACAGGCGTCCGATGAGAAGCACCGGCGCTTTGCCGACAAAGACTCCGACTTCCTCGCCTATGTGAATCTCTGGAACTACCTGGCGGAGCAGCAGAAAGCGCTGTCCGGGAATGTTTTCCGCCGCCAGTGCAAAAGCGATTTCCTTAACTATCTGCGCGTGCGGGAATGGCAGGATATCTACACCCAGCTGCGGCAGGTGGTGCGTGAACTTGGCATTCCGGTTAACAGTGAACCGGCTGAGCTGCAGCCCGTCCACTGCGCGCTGTTAAGCGGTCTGCTGTCGCATATCGGGCAGAAAGACACCGATAAGCAGGAGTATACCGGCGCGCGCAATACCCGTTTCGCGATCTTCCCTGGCTCCGGGCTGTTTAAAAAGCCGCCGAAGTGGACCATGGTGGCGGAACTGGTCGAGACCAGCCGCCTGTGGGGCCGCACGGCGGGCCGTATTGAACCGGAGTGGATTGAGCCGCTGGCACAGCATCTGATCAAGCGTAGCTACAGTGAACCGCACTGGGAGAAATCGCAGGGCGCGGTGATGGCCACCGAAAAAGTCACGCTCTATGGCCTGCCGATTGTCGCCGCCCGTAAAGTTAACTATGGCAGCATCGATCCCACCCTGAGCCGTGAACTGTTTATTCGTCACGCGCTGGTGGAGGGCGACTGGCAGACCCGACACGCCTTCTTCCGCGCAAACCAGAAGCTGCGCAGCGAAGTGGAAGATCTGGAACACAAATCCCGTCGTCGCGACATTCTGGTCGATGACGAAACGCTGTTTGCTTTTTATGACCAGCGCATTGGCAAAGAGGTGGTCTCGGCGAAGCATTTCGACAGCTGGTGGAAACAGGCCAGTCGCGAAAACGCAGAACTGCTGAATTTCGACAAGCAGATGCTGATCAAAGAGGGCGCGGATAAAGTCAGTCAGCTCGACTACCCCAACTTCTGGCATCAGGGCAACCTCAAACTTAAGCTGAGTTATCAGTTTGAGCCGGGCGCAGATGCGGATGGCGTGACGGTACATATTCCGCTGCCGCTGCTGAACCAGGTAGAGGATAGCGGTTTTGAGTGGCAGATCCCCGGTGTGCGCCGTGAACTGATCATCGCACTGATTAAGTCTCTGCCCAAGCCGCTGCGCCGTAACCTGGTGCCGGCGCCCAACTACGCCGAGGCGTTTTTAGGAAGGGTGAAAGCGATGGAGATGCCGCTGCCTGATGCGCTGGCGCGGGAATTCCGCCGCATGACCGGCGTCACGCTGGAGCGGGAAAACTGGCAGTGGGAACAGGTGCCCGATCATCTGAAAATGACGTTCCGGGTAGTCGACGAGCACAATCGTAAGCTACTGGAAGGCAAAGATCTCACTGCGCTTAAGGCACAGCTGAAAGACAAAGTGCAGGAAACGCTGTCGAAAGTGGCGGATGACGGGCTGGAGCAGAGTGGGCTGCATATCTGGAGTTTTGGCGATCTGCCACGCAGTTATGAACAGAAGCGCGGCAGCTACCAGGTTAAAGCCTGGCCTGCGCTGGTCGACGAGAAAGAGAGCGTCGCCATTCGTCTGTTTGACAGCGAGCAGGAGCAGCAAAAAATGATGTGGCGCGGTCAGCGTCGCCTGCTGCTGCTGAATGTGCCGTCACCGGTTAAATATCTGCACGAGAAGCTGCCGAACAAAGCCAAGCTCGGACTCTACTTTAACCCTTATGGCAAAGTGCTGGAGCTGATTGACGACTGCATCGCCTGTGGCATCGACAAGCTGATGGGGGAAGCGGGCGGTCCGGCCTGGGATCAAACCTCGTTTGAGCAGTTGCGTGACAAAGTGCGCGGCGAACTCAATGAAACCGTGGTGACCATCGCGAAGCAGGTCGAGCAGATCCTGACGGCAGTCTTCAACATTAATAAGCGTCTGAAGGGCCGGGTCGATATGACCATGGCGCTGGCGTTATCTGACATCAAAGCGCAGTTAAGTGGCCTGGTTTATCGCGGCTTTGTCACCGGCAACGGCTGGCAGCGACTGGCCGATACGCTGCGTTATCTGCATGGGATTGAGCGCCGACTGGAAAAACTGCCTGCCGATCCGCACAGCGATCGTGCGCGGATGTTAAAAGTACAGGCAGTGGAACAGGCTTATCAGGCGTGGCGCAACAAGTTGCCGCCGCAGCGTCAGGATGATGAAGAGGTGCAAAATATCCGCTGGATGATCGAAGAGCTGCGTATCAGTTACTTTGCTCAGCAGCTGGGTACGCCTTATCCCATCTCAGATAAGCGTATTCTGCAGATGATGGAGCAGATAGCGGGTTAAGTGCCGGGATGCGCGCCGTAACCGGCGCGCATCCGATGATGGCGAGTGAGAGTGCGGGCTACTGAGCCAGGGATTCCAGCTTATCTTTAAACGAGGTGACCGAAATCGCACGGTTATCAGCCAGGTAGCGATCTTTCGCTGCCGGTGCTGAGCTTTGTACCGCGATTAACTGCCAGCCTTTATCGCTATTGAGCAGCAGTGGCGAACCACTGTCACCTGGCAGGGTGTCACACTGATGCGACAACACGGCGCGCTGCGCCCAGCCGGTGATCAGGCAATCGCTGTGGGAGTAAAGCGTGTCCAGATGATCAGCCGGATAGCCTGCCTGCGTCACTTTTCGTCCGGTCAGCTTCAGCGCCGCAGTGAGTTCGCTGCGTGAGCCATCGAACAGCGGAATAGGCGTAATCGCTGAGGGCGGATTGCGTAAAATCACGATGCCGTAATCATAGGGGGCTGCACTGCTCGGCACGATCCAGCCTTCACCATCCGCTTTTAACTTTGACGCCAGCGAGGGTTCAACCCGCGCATCAATATCATGAAGCTCGTAGCGCCAGCCTTTATCGCTGGCCATAAATCGCAGCGCAACCGGCTTATCGAAATTACCCGGCGGGGCAAGCAGACAGTGTCCGGCGGTCAGCGCCAGATGCGGAGAGATGAGTGTGGCAGTACAGAGGTTGCCGCTTTCGGTTTCCAGCTGACCAATGGCATCCCAGGGGGCAGCGGTAATATCGGTGATTGCCTGGCGATGATCCTTACCGAAAAACAGCATCTTAATTTCAGCAGGAGTAGGCGAGTCATCGTCATCATCGGCATGAACCGTGGTGGCAAAGCTGAAGAGTCCAACCATTAACAGGGTAGCCAGGCGCATAGAAATCTCAATGGCGAGAAAAAATTAACGTTATTGTTATTACGTAAGTACGGTAACTATAGTCGGTGAGCGTTGAAAAAGGGAGTTTTATTGGTTAATCAGTACGCTACAGCGGTTAAACAAAAAAGCTTGCTGCAACAATGCCACACAGGATCATCACCAGCAGAATAATTTCGAAGCGATAGCGACGCACCATATCATCCACTCCAGTAAAGAAACACCCGGCAGAACCGGGTGTTTTTAATCATCATCTCGTGGCCGTGCGCTGAAGGCGACCTTAGTTTTTAGCTGCTGGTTTCACAACTTTTTTGTGGTGAACTTTTTTAGCAGCCTGAGCTTTCTGTGCAGCTGGTTTAGCTACTTTTTTGTGGTGAACTTTTTTAGCAGCCTGGGCTTTCTGAGCGGCTGGCTGAGTGGCTTTTTTGTGGTGAACTTTTTTAGCGGCCTGGGCTTTCTGTGCAGCAGGTTTAGCTACTTTTTTGTGGTGAACTTTTTTTGCAGCCTGCGCTTTCTGCGCGGCATCTTTTTTCACGGCTTTTTTGTGGTGTTTCTTAGCAGCCTGCGCTTTCTGAGCCGCTTTATGGTGTTTCTTGTGCGCAGTTTTGTGAACGGTTTTAGCCGGTGCTGCAGCGGTAGTAGTGGTTGTTGCGGCTGGCGCAGCAGCTGGAGCAGCTGTGGTGTCAGCAGCGAAAGCAACAGAAGACATACCCATAGCAGCGGCGACAACCAGTGCAAATAATTTTTTCATTGCAAATCCCTCGAAGACTATTTTTTCATGTGTAGCCCACTGCGGGGCCGGTGAAGAGACTATAGGGATATCAATGAACGGTGTCCGTGGGTGTTTGGTATCGGCGTGTAACCGATTGTACAAAGGCAGGAAAGGGCGGTCAGCTGACCGCCCGAGAGCTTAGCTATTCAGGTAACGTTGTTCAAGGTGCTGGCGGAAGAAAGCCGGATTCAGCGCTTCGCCGGTGGCGTTGATCAGCAGCTGATCGGTAGAGAAACGGCTGCCGTGCTGCCAGATGTTCTGTTGCAGCCAGTCGAATACCGGCTGCAGCTCACCGTGCTGAATCAGCTCGCTGAGCTGAGGAATCGCAAGATGTACCGAGCGGAACAGCTGTGCGGCGTACATCGCGCCCAGCGTATAGGTCGGGAAGTAGCCAAAGGCGCCGTCGGTCCAGTGGATATCCTGCATACAGCCATCGCGGTAGTTACCCCGGGTATCCAGACCCAGCGACTGCATCATTTTCTCATCCCACAGCGCCGGAATATCCTCAACCTCAATCTCACCTTCAATCAGGGCCTGCTCGATTTCATAACGCAGAATAACATGCGCCGGATAGCTGAGCTCATCGGCGTCAACCCGGATCAGGCCAGGCTTAACCTGCTGGGTCAGGCGTACAAAATTATCCGCCTGCAGGGCAGGCTGATCGCCAAAGGTGGCGATCACCTGCGGCAGAATGCGCTGCAGGAATTCGCGGCTGCGACCGAGTTGCATCTCCATAAACAGGCTTTGTGATTCGTGGATAGCGGTGGAGCGCGCCAGCGCCACCGGCTGCCCGCGCCACTGCTGCGGCAGATTTTGCTCATAGCGGGCGTGGCCGGTTTCGTGGATCACGCCCATCAGGGCGCTGAGAAACTCATTCTCGTTGTAACGGGTGGTAATGCGCACATCTTCCGGCACGCCACCGCAGAAGGGATGCGCACTGATATCCAGCCGGCCATGGTTAAAGTCGAAACCCAGCGTTTCCATGATGCTCAGGCCGAGCTGACGCTGAGCAGGCAGGGCGAACGGTCCCTGCGGCGTGACAACGGTCTGTTGCGCCTGTTTTTCCACGACCTGCTGTAACAGATCGGGCAGCCAGGTTTTCAGTTCGCCAAAGGTTTCATCCAGCCGGGCGCGGGTCATCCCCGGTTCATAAAGATCCAGCAGCGCATCGTAACGCGAGCAGCCAGTGGCGTCGGCGCGGCGCTGGGCCTCTTCGCGGCTCAGACGCACCACCTCTTTGAGATTGGCGGCGAAGCCCTGCCAGTCGTTGGCGGGACGCTGAGTGCGCCATGCATGTTCACATACCGAGCCGGCGATTGATTTGGCTTCAACAAAATCATCAGGCAGCAGGGTGGCCTGCTGGTAAGCGCGCTGCATCTCGTTAAGATTGGCCCGCTCAACATCGTTGAGTGACTGCTGCTCTGCGGCCCTGAGCCACTCACCAACCTGAGGGGCAGTGAGGATCTGGTGCTGCAACACGCTCATTTCGGCCAGCGCTTCACCACGCGCCTGACTGCCGCCCGGCGGCATGGTGGTTTGCATGTCACATCCGGCGATGGCCGTGACGTGGCTGAAACGGGAAAGGCGCTGGAACGTCTTGGTAAGTTGTTGATACGCTGAGGTCACGTAAGACTCCTTGTGGTTTTTAACGCAGCGGAATTTCCCGCAAGGTTAGATCAACCGGCCAGCAAAAGCGAACGCTGGCGCCGCCCAGCGGACTGGATTCAATAGTCACATTGCCGCTCAGCGCCTGGGCAATAGAGTGCACAATCGCAAGTCCCAGTCCGCAGCCGCCTGTAGCGCGATCGCGGCTGGGGTCCAGCCGGACAAAGGGTTCGAAAACCCGTTCACGCTCTTCAGGCGGAATGCCGGGACCGTCATCTTCCACCTGCAGACATCCTATCGGACCGTCGAACCACAAACTGACGCGCAGCCGCTGTTGCGCATAACGCAGTGCATTGTTGACCAGGTTATCCAGTACCCGCTCCATCAGGCGGGTATCAGAAATGCCGATGTTTTCACGCTGCGGCAGCTCAAGGTCGAGCCGCACGTCGGGATTGATAGTGCGGAAATCGTCAAGCCGCTCGCGCAGCCAGTTGGCCAAATCCAGCGATTTCAGATTGAGATCGACGCGCGGCCGGTCAAGACGCGCATAGGTCAGCAGCTCCTCAATCAGGCTTTCAAGCTGGCCGATATCGCGATTCAGCGCCACCCGTTCGCCATCCGTGAGGTTGTCGCTCATCTCCAGCCGGTAACGCAGGCGCACCAGCGGTGTGCGCAGCTCATGCGCAATACCGTCAATCAACTGCTTCTTACTGGCAACCAGCGTATTGATGTTCTCAGCCATCTGATTAAAGGCGATGCCGAGCCGGAACAGGCTGGAGGTGCTGTCGAAATGGGTGCGCACGTCCAGCTCGCCACGGCCAAAGCGCTGAGCCGCTTTTTCCAGTCGCTGCATCTCCTGCCAGTGGGGGCGCAGCCAGATAAACACCGGCAGCGCCAGTGACATACCTATAAAGATCAGCAGGGCAATATCCAGCAGTCGCATCTGATGCAGATAGAAGAGATAGGGAATCGGCCCGACTGACAACACGTAGTGGCTGCGCGGAATGTGCTGCAAAAAGGTGTATTGATCGTCGAGCGCCACGATCTCTCCGGCGCGCAACCGACGCATGTTGCCTTCATCAAGCTGATATTTGTTCATCGGCTCGATGTGCAGATCGAACGACAGGCCGAGATCGAGACTCTTGATGGTTTTATTCCAGTCACGCGGCGGGATCTCGCGCAGTTCGCTGCGGATCAGGTAGAGCGAACTGGCCATCAGGTCATTCATCGACTGGCGGCCCGCACGTTCAGCGGTGAACTTGTAGACCAGTCCCACCAGCAGCGCCATCACCAGAAAGCAGACAAACAGCAGCAGATAAAACTGAATAAAAAGCTTTCTCATAGTCCGCGGGTATCCCAGGCCTGGGGCGCAAAAAGATAGCCTTTGTTACGAATGGTTTTAATGCGGAATGGCTCGGTGGCGCTGTCGTGCAGCTTTTTGCGCAACCGGGAGATGGCCACGTCGATGCTGCGGTCAAGGCCGTCATAGCTGACCCCGCGCAACGTTTTCAGCAGCGCATCACGGTTAAGCGTCTGGCCCGCATGGCTGGCGAGTACCCACAGCAGATCGAAATCCGCGGTGGAAAGGGCGATCTGCTCGTCAAACAGCGTGACCTGGCGGTTCAGCGCATCGATGGTCAGCGAGCCAAAACGCAGCATACGGTTGGCGGCGGGTGCGCTGGGTGCATCGTCCGGCTGTCCCTGCTGCGACTGACGCAGATGAAGGCGCAGGCGGGCCAGCAGTACCGCCGGCGGCGTGGTTTTCAGAATGTAATCCTGCGCACCCATCTCCAGGGCCAGAATATGGTTCATGTCGCTGTCCAGTGAGGTGAGCAGCACGATCGGCCCCTGCCAGTTTGCCCGCAGGTCACGGCAGATAGTCATGCCATCTTTGCCTGGCAACATGATATCCAGCATCACCAGATCGGGCTGCTGTTCGGCAATGACCGCTTCAGCACGGTCGCCGCGCATCTCGACAATCACCTCAATATCATGACGACCCAGATAGGCCGCAATCAGTGAGCCCACTTCGGGTTCATCTTCTACATAAACAATTTTGTTCATAGTTCACAAAGCAGAGACTGGGATGGACGGAAGCATATCTTTTCCTGGTCCTGAGCTCTACGTTACCGCACGAAATATCCGTGGCTTGCTGGTATATAACCGGCAAAATGTGCAATCATTAGCGCGGCCTTTTTGCGCCAGGTTTGGGATATTGATGATTATCATGAGGAGCGTTAGTGTGTCTGATAAAGAGCTGGCATCAGCCATATACCCCGACCGCATCTGCTTCAATTACAGTGACTTTCTCTCCGCTTCCTGCAAAAAACGCTGGAGCTTCGTCGATGCTATTTATGGTGTGATGCCGATATTTGGCATGGTGACACGTAAATCGGCACACCGCTTACAGGGCAGTGACGACCCGTTAAAAGAATTAGCATTACAAATCATTTCTACTCAGGTCAGCGACGAAATTAATATCGCACGCCTGATTACCCTTGCGGAACAACAGCAGATTAGTCGCTTCGATATTCAGCTTCCTTATCCGCTTTCGGCGGAGCAGCTGGATGCGATCCATCATGAATATTCCAGGCCGCTGAATCTGACACAGCAGGATGACCTGCTGTGTGTCTCAATACCTGTGCAGTCGCACTGATAGCCTCTCCCATCAGGCTCTGAACCTGGGCAGTGCTCACCATCCTCACGTACTGTCTGTACGCCTGGTTGCTCCGCGCTGGCCGGGTTCGCACTGCCTGCAGCCATTACGCCTGCCGGGCCAGGCGCTAAGTCGTCAGCTGCCACACGGCGGGCAGCGTCGCGGCAATCAGCAATCCCATTGCAATCCGCTCCAGCGAAGTCAGCGCAAACTCTGCGCGGCCACCGCGTCGTGCAAACAGAAACAGCAGCAGGCCCGGTGTATAGAGCACCACAGACATCATCAGGTGCAATGGCCCCGAGGCGTAAAGCAGCCAGATGCCATAAAGGCTGGCACCGATACCGGTCGCCATCGCCAGCGGTTTATGCTGTCCGCGTACCACTTTGATCAGATATAACCCCACCAGCAGATAGGGCACCAGAATCATCTCAGAGGCGATGGTCAGCAGGTTGTTGTAATTTGCACCAGTCAGGGCAATCAGGATCAGGCAGAGCTGAATACTGCCGTTGGTCAGCCACAGTGAGGCGGCTGGCGCGTTATGGCGGTTTTGTCGGGCGATACTGCGTGGAAATGCACCCTGTTGCGCGGCAATCAGCGGCACTTCAGCGGCCATAATCGTCCAGCTCAAATAGGCACCGCACACCGAGATAACCAGACCCACCGCAATCACCGCATCGCCCCAGTTGCCCATCAGTCGGGTCATCAATCCCGCCATGGAGGGGTTACGCATCTGAGCCAGTTCAGCACGTGGAACCACGCCAAGCGACAGCAGTGTCACCAGCAGATAGACCAGCAACGCTGCCAGCACGGCGAATAGTGTAGCCCGGCCCACATCCTTTTTCTGGCGCGCGCGTGCAGAAACCACCACCGCCCCCTCGACGCCAATAAAGACCCACAGGGTAATCAGCATGGTCTGCTTGACCTGCTCCCATAGCGGTTGCCCCAGCGTGATGCCGGAAAAGTCAAAGCGGAAGCGATCATAGTTGAACGCCATCACCGCCAGCACAATAAACAGCAGCAGCGGCACCAGCTTGCCGAGCGTCGCCATCAGATTAATGCTGGCAGCGGTCTGAACGCCGCGCAGCACCAGCCAGTGAACCAGCCACAACAGCACGGAGGCACCCAGCATCGCCTGCCAGGTGTTGCCATCGCCAAAGATAATCCGGTCCGGCGTATCGGTGAAGAAGCTCAGGGCAGAGAAGACAATCACCAGATAGGAGACGTTGGCGATCACGGCGCACAGCCAGTAGCCCCACGCGGAGCAGAAGCCCATCAGCTCGCCGAAACCGGCACGGGCATAGGTAAAGATGCCGCCATCCAATTCGGGTTTAAGGCGGGTCAGCAGCAGCATCGCCAGCGACAGAAAGATGATACCGACGCCGGTAATCAGCCAGCCCAGCAGCAGCGCCGCCGGACCGGCCACTGCAGCCATATTTTGCGGCAGACTGAACACGCCTGCGCCCAGCATAGAGCTGAGCACCAGCGCCGTCAGCGCACCGAGACCTAATTTTTTCTCCAAAACAACCTTCCCGCTAGCATATATGGCTGGGTAAATCGAATTCTGTCGCTGGGTTATGTCACACCAAAGGCACAATACAGGGACAATATCCGGTAAAACAGGCGGAGGATTTTACGGAGTGTGGCAGGGGATGGCAATGCGTGACTATGCAAAACAGCGCAGGAATTATGCAAACAGCAGGGCGGCAGGCGCCGCCCTGAGAAGGATTACTTAAACAGGTCAGCCGTGACGGTCAGGTTACCGCCACTCTGGTTCTGCCACTGACGGGTAACGTGGTAGAACTTGGCACCTTTGTCCGCCGCACGCTTCGCCACTTCTTCTGAAATCTCAGTTGGCGTACCGAAGTGACCGGTGAAGGTTACGGTATCGAACGGCTGCATCTGCGCAGCAGTAATGGCATTCACTTCCTGCACCGATTTGCCGTTTGGCAGATTAACGGTATAGCGCTTGCCGGTAGAGCTTTGGGTTTCGAAGAAACGACCCACTTTGTTGCTTGGCGTTTCAGACGAGGCAACGCCTGGAATTTCTACGTTAGCCGCCGCAGCGCCACCGGTTGCCAGTGCGGCTTTACCCGCTTCTGAATCGGCAGGAATCGCATTTGGTGTCTGCACCGCGCGCTCTTTAGCATCCGCTTTATAGACATAGGCGGTGACATACTGATTGCCGCCGCTGTTGGCATCGATCTGGCGAACGATAAAGAAGGAGGCTGCGCCTTTCTGTTTTGCGGCTTTCGAAATTGCGTCGTTTACATCCGGCTGGCTGGCAAAGAAGCCGCTGACCGAAACGGTATCGAAGGGTTCGAGTTTATACGCTTCTGCTTTTGGCAGTTCGTTTACGCCGTTGAAACGACGGTAAGTCGTTGACTCTGTGGCTGCCGGGGCATCGGCTTTATAGAGGTCAGCCGTAACGCGCCAGTTACCGCTGTTACCGTTGCTGTCGTTGATCGCCTGGATGTAATAAGAGGCCGCGCCCATCTGATCTGCACGTTTTGATACCGCATCGGCAGCGTCGCCAATTGCGTTGAAACGGCCGGTGATATTAATACGTTCGAATGGCTTCAACGCGGCCGCTTTTTCTGGCGTAAGTTCCTGCGCAGCGAATGCGTTGGCTGCCAGCAGGGACAACAGAGTGGTCGCCAGAATAGTGTTCTTCAGCTTCATAAAAATAATCCTTCGCCTTACGCAAAAATGAGTACGAAAACGTGCTGGACTCTTGATGTATAACAGAATAGCCGCTGATTATTGCATGTTATAAACAGACTGTCGCAGCGATTTTTTGTGTCAGATCGCGTTATTCAACCATGATTTTTTCATTTGTTTGTCATCAAACGCAGTTATGGCCAGTTTTAGTGACAGTTACCACTAAAAGCGGTAACTATTAGCGATAAAATAGTTAATGCATTGTTAAATAAAGGTTTTTGTTGTTGATTAATTCGTCCTGGTACAATTATCTCTGGCAGATTATCTGCCTTTGAGACTATTTTGCAGTGGGATAACGCAGGTTTCTTAACAGAACACTGCATAATTGGGTGAATGTCATCACTCTGCGTGGTCGCTGTAGATCGCTCGTCACATTTTCAGTAGGTTATAAACACTTTGAAATACCTGCGTTTCGTCCAAAAGCGGCTGAAATCGCGTTTCAGTCGCGCTCTCGTGGTGCAGGTTCGGGCCATCATCCTTTAACCGATGAAAGGAAACACTATGTTAATTGGAATACCCAAGGAAAGGTTGCCAAACGAGTCGCGCGTGGCCGCCACGCCTAAGACCGTGGAACAACTCATCAAGCTGGGTTTCAGCGTCACCCTTGAGCATGACGCCGGTAAACGCGCCAGCTTCGATGATGAAAGCTATATCGCAGCCGGTGCCACACTCAGCGACAGAGAGCAGGTCTGGCAGTCCGATATCGTGCTGAAGGTGAATGCGCCGGATGACGAAGAGATTGCGCTGACGCGTGCGGGCAGCACGCTGGTCAGTTTTATCTGGCCCGCACAGAATCCCGATCTGCTGTCAAAGCTGGCCGCACGTCAGGTCACGGTAATGGCAATGGATTCAGTGCCGCGTATCTCACGAGCGCAGTCGCTGGATGCCCTGAGCTCTATGGCGAACATTGCCGGTTATCGCGCCATTGTCGAAGCCGCCCATGAATTTGGTCGCTTCTTTACCGGTCAGATCACGGCAGCCGGTAAAGTGCCACCGGCAAAAGTGATGGTGATTGGGGCCGGTGTTGCCGGGCTGGCCGCGATTGGCGCAGCGGGCAGCCTGGGCGCGATTGTCCGGGCGTTTGATACCCGTCCCGAAGTCAAAGAGCAGGTGCAGAGTATGGGCGCCGAATTCCTTGAGCTCGACTTTGAAGAGGAAGCGGGCAGCGGCGACGGCTATGCCAAGGTCATGTCCGAGGCTTTCATCAAAGCTGAGATGGCGCTGTTTGCCAGTCAGGCCAGAGACGTGGACATCATTGTCACCACGGCGCTGATCCCAGGCAAACCGGCTCCGAAACTGATCACCGAAGAGATGGTCGCCAGCATGAAGCCGGGCAGCGTCATTGTTGATCTGGCGGCGCAGACCGGCGGCAACTGTGCGCTGACCGTCGCTGATCAGGTTACCGTCACGCCGAATGGTGTGAAAATCATCGGTTACACCGATCTGCCCAGCCGTCTGGCGACACAATCCTCCCAGCTCTACGGCACCAATCTGGTCAATCTGATCAAGCTGCTGTGTAAAGAGAAAAATGGCGAAATCCAGGTCGATTTCGAAGATGTGGTGGTGCGTGGTGTCACCGTGGTACGCGATGGCGAAGTGACCTGGCCAGCCCCGCCGATTCAGGTCTCCGCCGCGCCACAGGCTGCCGCTGCCGCCGCGAAGCCGTCAGAAAAGATTGAGGCGAAGCCCGTTTCACCGTGGCGTAAATATCTGCTGATCGCCCTGGCTATCGTGCTGTTTGGCAGCCTGGCAAACGTGGCACCGGCCGACTTCCTCTCCCATTTTACCGTGTTCGCGCTCGCCTGCGTGGTGGGGTATTACGTGGTCTGGAACGTCAGTCATGCGCTGCATACACCGCTGATGTCCGTAACCAATGCCATTTCCGGCATCATTGTTATCGGTGCGGTCTTGCAGATGGGCCACGGTGGCTGGGTCACCTTTATCTCCTTTATTGCCGTGCTGATTGCCAGCATCAATATCTTTGGTGGCTTCACCGTCACCCAGCGCATGCTGAAAATGTTTCGTAAGGGGTAACACATGTCTGGCGGATTAGTCACTGCAGCCTATATTGTGGCTGCGATTCTGTTCATCTGTAGCCTTGCTGGTCTTTCGCGTCATGAGACCTCTAAGCGGGGTAATATTTTCGGTATCAGCGGTATGGCGATTGCGCTGATCGCCACCATATTTGGCCCGGACAGCGGTAATGTGGTCTGGATCCTGCTGGCGATGGTCATCGGCGGCGCTATCGGCATTCGTCTGGCGAAGAAAGTCGAAATGACGGAAATGCCAGAGCTGGTGGCGATTCTGCACAGCTTTGTTGGCCTGGCCGCAGTGCTGGTGGGCATCAACAGCTATATCGACCATGCGCCTGGCCTGCCAGCGGTGATGGAGAATATCCATCTCAGCGAAGTGTTTATCGGTATCTTTATCGGTGCCGTCACCTTCACCGGCTCGCTGGTGGCGTTTGGCAAACTGTGCGGCAAAATCTCTTCACGGCCGTTAGCGTTACCGCATCGTCACAAGCTGAATCTGCTGGCGCTGGTGGTTTCGTTCCTGCTGCTGCTGTGGTTTGTTAACACCAGCAGCACGGCTGTGCAGGTGTTTGCACTCTTGCTGATGACGGTGATTGCGCTGGCGTTTGGCTGGCATCTGGTCGCGTCGATTGGCGGCGCGGATATGCCGGTCGTGGTCTCGATGCTTAACTCCTATTCAGGCTGGGCCGCCGCCGCCGCTGGTTTCATGTTGAGCAACGATCTGCTGATTGTGACCGGTGCGCTGGTGGGGTCATCCGGTGCGATCCTCTCCTACATTATGTGTAAAGCGATGAACCGTTCGTTTATCAGCGTGATCGCGGGCGGCTTTGGTACTGAAGCCAGCAGTGGCGATGAAAGTCAGGAAGCGGGCGAGCATCGGGAGATTACGGCTGAAGAGACCGCCGAGATGCTCAAGGCATCCAGCTCGGTGATTATCACCCCAGGCTACGGCATGGCGGTAGCGCAGGCGCAGTATCCGGTCGCGGAAATGACTGCCCGACTGCGTGCGCTTGGCATCAAAGTGCGCTTCGGTATCCATCCGGTGGCGGGGCGTCTGCCGGGTCACATGAACGTGCTGCTGGCAGAGGCGAAAGTGCCTTATGACGTGGTGCTGGAAATGGATGAAATCAATGACGATTTCAGTGAGACCGACACGGTGCTGGTCATTGGCGCTAACGACACGGTCAACCCGGCGGCGCAGGATGATCCCCGCAGTCCGATTGCGGGCATGCCGGTGCTGGAAGTGTGGAAGGCGCACAACGTGATAGTGTTCAAACGCTCAATGAACACCGGCTATGCCGGGGTGCAGAATCCGCTGTTCTTCAAAGAGAATAGCCAGATGCTGTTTGGCGATGCCAAAGCCAGCGTGGAAGCGATTCTTAAAGCGCTGTAATAAAAAAGGGCGGCTAATCAGCCGCCCTCTCTGTTTATGGGGAGGATTAATCTTCCTCATCCTCTTCCTCATCCAGGTCAATCGGCGATTTGAAATCGTCCGGCTTAAGCGCCAGCAGATCGCAACGCAGATGATCAATCACCTGTTCCGCCGTATTGCCGAGGAATGCTGCCGACAGGCCGGTGCGTCCAATCGTTCCCAGCACCACCACACCAGCTCCCAGATGTGCCGCCAGATCGGGGATGACCTCTTCCGGCAGGCCTTTAGCCACATGGGTGAACTCTTCACCAATCGAGAACTTCTGCCGTAGCGCTTTCATTGCCACCAGATGCTGACCACGGATCGCGTCGTTATAGACGCTGGGATCAAAATCGGGCAGTTCGATAGCAATATTGATAGGGGTAATCGGGTAGGCGCCGACCAGATGCACTTCGGTCTGATTCACCTTTTCCGCCAGTATCACCGTTTCACGAATCAGCTTCTGATTCAGGCCATCGTGATGCGGCTCTTCGCTGGCAAGATTGACCGCGACAATCGCTTTACCGCCTTCCGGCCACGGCTGATCTTTGACCATCCACACCGGACACGGGCATTTACGCAGCAGGTGCCAGTCGGTTGGAGTGAAAATTACTGACTCAAGGCGATCGTGCTGATGCGCCATCTTCAGCAACAGGTCATGCTGATGGGCGAGCACTTCCTGAATAATGGCTTCATAGGGACGGTTGTGCCAGATCACTTTGATGTCAATTTCGACACCGGCATCAAGGTAAGCGCGGGCCTGCTCGCGGATCCATTCGGTACGCTGGCTGATCACGCCCTGGCGCATCGACGCGCGCTCATCCGGCGAAAGCAGGGTGGTCATCTCATATGAGAAGTCATAGATAGGCAGGAAGGCTTTGATTCTTCCGCCAAGACGTTGATTCAGATAGACCGCACGTCGCAGCGCGGGCTGATCGTCTTGCTGGGCATCAATGGCGACCAGAACATTTTGGTACTGGGACATGAGGCGTTCTCCTTAAACCAGAGCGACTGGAATAAAGATAGCCTATGTTGCACAGCGGAAGAAGTGAAAAAGTTACTGCCGGATCAACAAAATAAGATTTATTGATCCGGCTGAGGATCAGGCGGCCTGGTGGCTCTGACCCGCGAGCTCTTCCAGCAGGGCATGGTTTTCAATCGTGATGTACTTGCCTTTCACCGCCAGCATACCGGACTTCTGAAAACGCCCCAGCAGGCGGCTGATGGTTTCAACCGTCAGGCCCAGGTAATTACCGATATCGCCACGCGTCATGGTGAGGCGGAATTCGCGCTGTGAAAAGCCGCGCTGGCCAAAGCGACGGGAAAGATTCCAGATAAACGCCGCCAGGCGCTCTTCAGCATTTTTCTTCGACAGCAGCAGGATCATGTCCTGATCGCCTTTGATTTCACCGCTCATCAGACGCATCATCTGCTGACGCAGGGCCGGCATTTTGCCCGACAAATCATCAAGCGTTTCAAAAGGGATCTCACACACCATTGCCGTTTCCAGCGCCTGCGCAAAGCTGGGATGGCTGGAGCCCATAATCGCGTCAAAGCCGACTAAATCGCCCGCCAGATGGAAACCGGTGATCTGCTCATCACCCTGTTCAGTGATGGTGTAGCTTTTAATGGTGCCGGAGCGAATCGCATACAGAGACTTGAGTTCATCGCCTGCTTTGAAAAGCGTTTGCCCTTTCTGAATGGGTTTTTTACGCTCAATGATATTGTCGAGCTGATCCAGCTCATGTTCATTTAGCGTAAAGGGGATGCAGAGCTGACTGATGCTGCAATCCTGGCAGTGAATGGCACAACCGCCCGACTGAATACGACGAATGCTGCGTTTTTCAGGGATCATAATGGTTTGCTCGACGATTATTGACTGGGGTCAATTTTAACATTTTTTGTGCTGAAGGGAACTCATCCGAGCAGTTTTACACTTACAAATATTATGGACTAAGCACACAACGACAAACGCTGATGTGACGGGCTTCTCAGAATCCCGACAGGGCCGACTGTCAAGAAAACTTTCCGCTTATGTGATCTGTCACACGCTTCTGCACTGGCAATGACTTTCGAAAAAGTGGGGTGGGCCGGTGATTCCAGCTTTTGCTACGCTAACGGGTAAAGCGTGATTTGCACATTCCATCAATTTTAACCAGGTGTGAGAAAACCATGAACCTTGATGATAATGATCTCTTTCGGGATGCCATGGGCGATGTCACGCCGTTAAAAGACACCACCACTACCTTGTGGCTTAAAGCACCCTCAACGAAGGCGCCACGAAAACCGCCAGGTGAATCGGAGGAGGAGAATTTCCTGACCCGGGGCGATCTGGAGATCGTTTCACTCAATACCCCGCTGGAATACAAAGCCGACGGCATTCAGCAGGGGATTCTGGATAAACTGCGCAGAGGAGAGTATCAGCTGGATGCCAGCCTCAACCTGTTGCGGCAACCGGTCGAAACCTGTCGTCAGGCGCTCTTTAACTTTATGATGCAGGCGCACAAACAGGGAATGCGCAATCTGCTGATCATCCACGGCAAAGGTCGTGATGATGAATCGCATGCCAACATTGTGCGCAGCTATCTGGCGCGCTGGCTAAAGCAGTTTGATGACGTACAGACCTTTTGTGTGGCCCAGACCCGGCATGGCGGGGCCGGGGCGCTTTATGTCGGATTGCGCAAAACCGATAAAGCCCGGCTTGAAAACCGCGAGCGGCATGCGAAACGCAGCCGCTAACTGTGAAACTTACGGATGGTAGACATCAGCACTTCAGCACTCAGGCTCAATTCTGCGCCGGTGCGGGTAATGATGCCCACCGGTTCGCCCGGCCCGGAAGAGGCGATCGGCAGCGCACAAACCGCGTTGTGGCTCAGATCCTCTTTAATCGCCCCGGAAGGGACGAACCAGATGTAGTCGTAGCGAAGAGCCAGCTGGCGTGCCAGTGAAGTCGAAGAGGTCTCAATGCAGTGAGGCGGAAGGGTGCAGCCCTGTTCATCCAGCATCTGCTGTGCAATCCGGCGCGGAGCCGTGCCCTCGGGCGATATCACCACCGGCCACTGCATAGCACGCGAAAGCGTGACGTTGTCACTTAACAGCGGGTGTTCCGGCCTGACCACCAGCTTGAGCGATTCCAGAAACAGCAATTCATAGGTCAGCCCGGTCATCATGGCGCTGTCCGCCATCCGGCCAATGCCGATATCGAATTCACCGCCGCGCAAGCCTGCCAGCAACACATTATTGTGAAGTGTCGCCACCTGAATGGTGGTGTTGGGCTGCAATTGATGAAAACGATCCAGGATGCGTGGCAGCATCCCCATCGCAGCAGTGGTCAATGCCCCCAGCCGGATAATCACCGGCGCATCGCCCGGCTGCTCATTAAAACTCTGACCGGCATGGTTTAGCGCGTCGAGTACCCGCACCGCATGGGTCAAAAACTGCTCTCCCATGGTGGTCAGCTGCGCGCCCAGCCGGCCACGTTCAAACAGACGAACGCCAGTCAGCTCCTCCAGCTCATTCAGGGTCTTGGAGAGGGCAGGCTGGCTGAGGCTAAGCGTCTCTGCCGCCCGGCCCAGTGTGCCTTGCTGCGCAACCGCAACAAAGGTATGTAGATGGCGCAAGCGAATGCGCTGATTGAAAAGGATATTTTTTTCCATATCCTAAACTTAATGAGAATGACCGGCTTCAGGCAACTGTTTAAAATGAATTCTGTTAACTTTGCTGCAAATTTATTTTAACAAACGAGTCGAAATGACCGTGCTACCCTTTAACTCTCTGATTAAAAAGCGCTCAGCCGGGTATGCCGCTGAAATACGCCATCCTCTGACTACGGTATATCAATAACTTAACGGCTTAAAGTTGAATAATTCTCAATATCATATAAAAATCTGACCGCTTAAGGTTAACGATCGGCTATCATTAGCGCCGTTTTTTTTACTTAAACTGATGTCAGATTTCGTTACTCCAGAGGAGTGTTCATTGACCAGCGTCGAGGCGGTAGATGTCCGCCAGCTTATCAACCAGCAGGGGCTGAGCCACTGGCAAAAGCGGCTCATTGCGCTCTGTTTTATCGTGGTGGCACTCGATGGCATGGACATTGCGATCATGGGATTTATTGCGCCGACACTGAAAGCCGCATGGGGGGTGAGTAATCATCAGCTCGGGGTCGTCATCAGCGCAGCGTTAATCGGGCTGGCGCTGGGTGCCATGGTGGCAGGACCGCTGGCTGACCGCTATGGCCGTCGCATGATGATTATCCTCAGCGTCTTCTTTTTCGGTCTCTGGACGCTGGCAACGGCGCTGTCACAAAACATTGAGCAGATGATGCTGTTCCGTTTCCTTACCGGACTGGGACTGGGTGCGGCGATGCCCAACATCGGCACGCTGGTGGCGGAATATGCACCTGAGCGGCGGCGGGCTTTTATCATCACGGTGGTGTTCTGCGGCTTTACCTTTGGTGCCGCCAGCGGGGGATTTGCTGCCTCCTGGCTGCTACCGCGCTATGACTGGCACTCCGTGCTGCTGCTGGGCGGTATTCTGCCGCTGCTGGTGTTGCCATTACTGATCCGCGGCCTGCCGGAGTCGGTGCGATTTCTTATCAGCCGTGGCGCACCGGCTGCCCGCATTCACGCCATCCTCGACCGGATGATGCCGGGCAAAACCGCGCCCGACTGTGCGTTTCACGCGCCTGAGGCCACCGTGCCGGTGAGCGGCGCGATAGGCACCGTACTTTCACGCCGCTATCTGTTTGGCAGCACCATGCTGTGGGGCGGCTACTTTATGGGGCTGTTCATGGTTTACCTGATTGGCAGCTGGCTGCCGTCGCTGGTCAACACCCTGGGCATGTCAGTGACCGAAGCGGCGATTATCACCGCGATGTATCAGGCGGGCGGGACGCTGGGCTCCCTGTTTGCGGGCTGGATGATGGATCGCTTCAACGCTAACCTAGCCCTGGCGGCGATCTACGGCTGCGGCGGGCTGTTTATTGTGGCACTGGGCTTTTCACCCGCGGAAGTGGGTATGATGAGTGCGATCGCCTTTTGCAGTGGCTTCTGTTTCAACGGGGCCAATACTGGTATGAATGCCTTATCCGCCAGCTATTATCCTACCCACGCCCGCGCTACCGGTTCCAGCTGGATGCATGGAGTGGGCCGCATCGGCGCGATTTTAAGCGCCTTTGTTGGCGCAGAGATGATGTCTCTTGGATGGTCTTTCAGCGTTATCTTTCTGCTGCTGGCAATACCGGCTGTGATCACCACCCTGATGCTGCTGTTAAAAAACCGCTACGGCTTTAAGCCGATCACAGATTCGTGATTTTTTCCGCTGAGGCCAGCGTGTTGCATTACATTAGCAGCAACGCTAACGGTGTCAGGTGGATAAGATGGACAACTTTCTCAGTGCGGATCTCATCCGCACCCGTTTCTCTCAGGCGATGTCAGCTATGTATCAGCAGGAAGTGCCACAATATGGCACGCTGATGCAACTGGTGGCGACCGTCAACGACCGCGCGCTGGAAGCGGATATCGCGCTGAAAGATCGTCTCACCGCAGCCGATGAGATCGACCGACTCAACCTGGAACGTCACGGTGCGATCCGTGTGGGCACGGCAGACGAATTAGCCACACTGCGGCAGCTGTTTGCGGTGATGGGAATGCACCCGGTTGGCTATTACGATCTCTCTCAGGCTGGTGTGCCGGTGCACTCCACGGCGTTCCGGCCGATCACCGATGCGGCGTTGCGCCGCAATCCCTTTCGGGTCTTTACCTCGCTGTTACGCCCTGAACTGATCGACGACCACGCGCTGCGTGAAAAGGCGTCGGAGATTCTTGCCGCGCGCGACATTTTCACCCCCCGTTGCCGGGCGCTTTTGGAACTGCAGCAGCAGCAGGGCGGATTAACCGACGAGCAGGCCACTGAGTTTGTTACCGAAGCACTGGAAACCTTCCGCTGGCATGCCCACAGCAGCGTGGACAGTCAGACCTATCAGGCGCTGAACCAGCAGCATCGGCTGATCGCTGACGTGGTCTGCTTTCCCGGCTGCCACATCAACCATCTCACGCCGCGCACGCTCGATATTGACCGCGTACAGCAACTGATGCCGTCGCGCGGTATCGATCCGAAAACCCTGATCGAGGGACCGCCGCGTCGTCAGGTACCGATCCTGTTACGTCAGACCAGCTTTAAAGCGCTGGAAGAGCCGATCATCTTTCAGGATGGGCATCAGGGAACCCATACTGCACGCTTCGGTGAAATTGAGCAGCGCGGCGTGGCGCTGACGCCTCAGGGCCGTGCGCTCTACGATCGGCTACTCAGCGAGGCGGGCAGCGGTCAGGATAATCAGCAGCATCAGCAACATCTGGCGGCAATTTTCCGTGACTTCCCCGACGACGAAACCACGCTGCGCCAGCAGGAGCTGGCCTGGTTCCATTATCGCCTGAGTGAAAAGGGCATCGCGACGCCGCCGGCTCAGGGTGAATCGCTGGAGACCCTCATCGAAGAAGGTCGTGTGCTGGCAGACCCTATCATCTACGAAGATTTTCTGCCCGTCAGCGCGGCGGGCATTTTCCAGTCCAACCTCGGCGATCGGGCGCAGGTTCGTTCGGCGGGACAGGCGAGCCGCCAGGCATTTGAAGCCGCGCTGGGCGCTGTCGTGCTGGATGAGATGGCGCTATACGAAGAGCGCCAGCAGCGCTCGCTGGCACAGTGTGGCTTACGGCCAGACTGACGCCTCTGCAGGCAACAGGCGCGTTGCCCGCAACGCTTTCTCCGCACCCGCCCTGCTAAGGCCAGTGGACCTGAAGTGGGGCAACGCGGGTAATATGCTGACAGGACTGGGGAAAAACAACGCTTTACCGCTCAGCGCAGGTTTACCCGCGTGAGTATCTTAATCTATTAGCAGGCTGACTGATTAACAGCCGCACAACCGCACGTGATAACAGAGCAACGACGCGCCACTCCGGCGCTGGCAGCGTCATTGACCAATTGCGAAAAGATAAACAACGTTGAATCATAACCCTAACTGACTCTCTGAACCTGTTGATGAGCATGTTCACGCCTGCCCCTCACGCTTCGGCATATTCTGCAAATCCCTTCCGTACCTGGACAATGCTGGCGGGCCTGCAAATAATGGAGGGACGTTTGAACAGGGAAACAGGAATGAAAAACGAAACAGGTCTGAGGATCATGACTGCTGAGGGGGAGTTGCGTGGATGCATGGACGATGACCTTTTCGTATTCAAAGGCATACCTTATGCGGCGGCACCGCTTGGCGCACTGCGCTGGCGTCCGCCACAGCCGGTTACGCCCTGGCAGCAGGTGCGCGACGCCACCGCGTTTGGGGCTTCCGGCTGGCAAAATCGCACTTACTGCCAGGCCGTGGGCGGTGGCGATCCGGGTGAGTTCAGCGAAGACTGCCTCTACCTTAATGTCTGGACGCCCGATGTCGCGCCCGTGAAACCCCTGCCGGTGATGGTATGGCTGCACGGTGGTGGCTACACCATTGGTGCTGGCGGGCTGGCACCTTACAACGGCAAGCCGATGGCTTCACGCGGCGCGGTGGTGGTGACGCTCAACTACCGGCTAGGCCATCTCGGTTTCTTCTCTCATCCGGCCCTGGATGCTGAATACCCTGTTGCCAGCACGGTCAACAATTTTGGCCTGCTGGATCAGATTGCCGCACTGCAGTGGGTGCAGCGCAACATTCCTGCCTTTGGCGGCGACCGCCGCAATGTGACACTTTTCGGTGAATCCTCAGGCGCACGCAGCGTGCTGTCACTCTGCTGTTCGCCACTGGCCGAAGGGCTGTTTCATAAAGGGATTGTGCAGAGCGCCTACAGCCTGCCTGATACGCCGCTGAAAAAAGCGCGTCAGCAGGGAATGGCGGTGGCCCGCCATTTCGGTCTGCCGCCCGATACCAGCGCTGATGACCTGCGCGCACTGCCTGCCGATGCCTTCTGGTCGCTGGAAGGGCCGCTGGCGATTCCGCCGGTGCCGATTGCGGGTGATGCTGTTCTGCCTGAGCCGATGCTGAAAACCTTTATGGCTGCAAAACAGCACCGTCTGCCGCTGATGGCGGGCAGCAACAGCGATGAAGCCAGCGTGCTGGAATATTTTGGCGTGGATGCCACCGCGGTGTTGCATCAGTTACGCGATAAAAATCGTCTCACTTACCGGACGCTTAAATGGATGTATGACATTCATGACGATCAGCGGCTGGGACGTGCCGTGGCGCGCGATATGGCATTCAGCCTGGTGCCGTGGCTGGTGATGCGGGCGCAGCACAATGCCGGAATGCCAGGCTGGCGCTACTGGTTTGATTATGTCTCTGAACATGCCCGTGACCTCTATCCGCACGGCACCTGGCACGGCAACGAAGTGCCTTATGTGCTGAACACGCTGAGTCAGATGCCGGATCCCAACGAAGAACGACCCTTCAGTGAGGCCGATCGGGCATTTGCGGCACGGGTCAGCGAGTACTGGTTTACCTTTGCCCGTGATGCTACGGAATACAAGCATCAGCTGGAGGGGGAAGTCGTGTGGCCAGCCTGGCACCCAGGCTCTGACGTGACAATGTCACTCGGTGATGATCGGAAGAGCGGGCTGGTTTTGAAGCGAAACTTTATGCGCGCTCGTATGCGGCTTTTCCGGCTATTAATGACTCGTATGGTCAGGCTTTAAGCGATGGGTCATGGTTAGCCTGCTAACCATCAAATTGCGCGAATGGAATTACTCTGCTTTTTAAAGGCTAAGCTATTGAATTAAAAAATCATAAACACAAATCTGTAATATGGACGCTGTAAAATATTAGGTAACAAAACAGTTACATCTTCACAATCGCATGCCGATAAACAACCTATGCCCGACGCTTGCGGGTCAACGTGTATAGGATTTTGGTATGGGAATGCTCAAAAATTTTACCATTCGCGCAGTGATGCTCACGATTCTGGGACTGTTTTGTTTACTGTGGAGCGGCGTCGGGCTGTATAGCATTCACTCTCTGGGCGCGCTCAGCGAAGGGAATGATGTGGACCGTCATCTGGTTGAGCAAATGACGGTGCTGAGCAAAGGCAACGATCAATATTTTCGTGTTATTACGCGCTTATCCCGCGTGATGGAAGGCAAAGCGGCGGGTAAAGCGCTGACCGACGAGGCTTATGCTCCGGTACAGCAGGCGCTGGATGGTATGACCCAGCAACTGGCTCGCTTTAAACAGCTGGCACCCGGTCCGATGAACCCGGAAGTGGTGGATGGCGTAATTCAGACCTGGCAAAAGTTGCTGGATGAGGGCGTGACTCCACAGTTGCAGCTGGCCCGCCAGGCAACACCTGATGTTTATCGCCAGCAGGCAAATAACGTCACGCCGCCACTCAGCCGTGCCTTTGGCATCAGCGCAGAGAAATTCAGCCAGAGCGCAGCTGAAAAGCTGGATGCAACCCGGGTTGAAGTGGATCACCTTACCGCGATGACCAAAACGATTATTACCATCACGGTAATTATCGGACTGTTTATTCTGCTGTTCACCGACCGTTATCTGGTGGCGATGCTGGTCCGTCCGCTGGAAAGCATTCGTACGCACTTCGCGGTCATTGCCACGGGCGATCTGAGTCAGCCGGTATCCGATTTCGGTCGCAACTGCGTCGGTAAACTGGTGCCGCTGCTGAGCGCCATGCAGGACAGCCTGCGTGAAGCGGTCAGCGCCATTCGCAGCGGCACCGAGAATATCTCGCGCGGTGCCGCAGAGATTTCTGCCGGTAACAACGACCTCTCTTCACGTACCGAAGAGCAGGCCGCTGCGCTCGAACAGACTGCGGCCAGCATGGAGCAGTTGACGGCCACGGTAAAATTCAACGCCGATAATGCCCGCCAGGCCAGCCTGCTGGCAGAAACTGCCACCACTACGGCACAACGTGGCGGTCAGCTGGTCAGTGAAGTCGTCAGCACTATGGATGGCATCTCCGGCAGCTCGAAGAAAATCGCTGAAATCACTAACGTGATAAACGGTATCGCTTTCCAGACCAATATTCTGGCGCTGAACGCCGCCGTCGAAGCGGCACGTGCCGGCGAACAGGGTCGGGGTTTTGCGGTCGTTGCCTCTGAAGTGCGTAACCTTGCACAGCGCAGCGCCAACGCCGCGAAAGAGATTGCGACGCTGATTGAAGATTCGGTTCAGCGTGTAGGTAAAGGCGCCGAGCTGGTCAGCACCACCGGCGGCACCATGAACAATATTCTGAAATCGGTGCAGGATGTTGATGCGATCATGAAACAGATTGCCTCCGCCTCGGAAGAGCAGAGCAAAGGCATCTCTCAGGTCGGTGCCGCGGTTACCGAAATGGATAGCGTGACCCAGCAGAACGCCTCACTGGTTGAAGAGGTTTCTGCCGCGGCGAGCGCACTGGCATTGCAGACGGAAGCGCTGCAGGCTTCTGTGTCGAAGTTCCGTCTCTCCAGCAACCGCCAGACCGCACCGGTCATCACGAATAAACCTGCCGCGCCGAAAGCAACCGTGCTGAATGCGCCTCAGGCTAAACCGGCGGATAACGGCGACTGGGTCACCTTCTGATCCCTGCACAGCCACGCCACCAGCTCCGCCAGGAACGGTGGCGCATCCTGCGCGGGCCGTTGCAGTAAACTGTAAACCGCACCGGTTTCTACCTCGCCAGCGAACGGCTTAATCAGCCTGCCGCTGGCTATATCACTCTCCACCAGATTGCTGTCGGCCATCGCCACACCAAACCCCTGAATCGCTGCACTGATCGCTAAGTCCATGGTGGCAAAATGCTGGTTCCGCTTCATGTGCAGCGTCACCTGCTGCGCCTGCAGCCAGCACTGCCAGTCACGCGTATCTGCCGTGGGATGCAAGAAAGTCATTGTGGCCAGTGCCGCCGGGGAGTCCGGGCGGAGTTGATCGGCTGCCATCACTGGCGTCAGCGACTCACTGAACAGGCAAATTCCGTCAGGGTGCGGCTTACCATAGACAATCGCCACATCGAAGTTCTCAAGCTGCGCAGCATGATCCAGCGTGGTGGTCAGAGCTACATGCAGTTCAGGTCGCTGATGTTCCAGCGCCATCAGCCGGGGCACCAGCCAGCGCATCGCACAGGTTGGCGCCTTCAGGCGAATGCTGACCTGACTGCGGCGGACCTTCTCGCTGGCCTGAACCATCAGCTCAAAACCCTGCTGTAAGTCAGGCAGCAGCGCCGCGCCCTGAGGGGTCAGGCGCAGACCGCGCGCGTGGCGGTCAAACAGCGTCACGCCCAGCCACTGCTCCAGGGCGGCAATCTTACGACTGACGGCGCCCTGCGTCAGGCAAAGTTCGCGGGCAGCGTGGGTCAGATTGAGATGTCGGGCG
Source organism: Pantoea sp. EKM21T (assembly GCF_011800405.1). Taxonomy (NCBI): domain Bacteria; kingdom Pseudomonadati; phylum Pseudomonadota; class Gammaproteobacteria; order Enterobacterales; family Erwiniaceae; genus Pantoea; species Pantoea sp. EKM21T. The sequence goes on along the minus strand of NZ_JAALFV010000002.1, from coordinate 425,476 downwards.
GTCACCAGAAAGGCGTGAATGCCATTAAGCGGCAGCGATAAGCGTGACACGGTGAACCTCAGCTATGCATTTTTTTCATGGCTATTATGACGACATTTCGCTTGCCGACTCAAGTCGCAGCCCGTTGAATAGCTATTTACCGCATCTGAGCGGTTATGCCCCTGACGGAGAGAGTATGTCCCTGAAAACGCCTGTCGCTATCCACTCAAAATTGCCGGACGTCGGCACCACTATTTTCAGCGTGATTGGCCAGCTTTCGGCGCAGCATCAGGCGATTAACCTGTCGCAGGGCGCGCCCAGTTTCCCCTGTGATCCGGCGCTGGTCGACTCAGTCAGCCGCGCGATGCAGGAAGGACATAATCAGTATGCCGCTATGATGGGCTTGCCCGCCTTACGCGACGCGCTTGCCAGCAAAGTACAGGCGCTCTATGGACAACAATATGATGCCACCAGTGAAGTGCTGATCACCGGCAGCGCCAGCCAGGGGCTCTATATGGCGATCACCGCGCTGGTTCATCAGGGCGATGAGGTGATCTTCTTTGAACCGGCGTTTGACAGCTACGCGCCGGTGGTGCGGTTGCAGGGCGGTAGACCGATTGGCCTGAAGTTGCAGGTGCCGTCGTTTGCTATCGACTGGGATCAGCTGCGGGCAGCAATCACGCCGCGCACCCGGATGATCATTATTAATACGCCGCACAACCCCAGCGCGCAGGTGCTGACCTCCGACGACCTGAATCAGCTGGCAGCCTTAATCCGCAACACCGATATCGTGGTGCTCTCCGATGAGGTTTACGAGCATATTCTGTTTGATGGCCGCCCGCATTGTGGGATGGCGACGAATCCGGAGCTGGCAGCCCGCAGCGTCATTGTCTCTTCGTTTGGCAAAACCTTCCACGTCACCGGCTGGCGGGTAGGCTACTGTCTGGCACCGGCAGAGCTGATGACTGAGCTGGTGAAAGTGCATCAGTTTATGATGTACGCCGCCGATACGCCGATGCAGGTCGGTTTCGCACACTATCTGCAGACGCCAGAGAACTATCTGTCGCTCAGTGCCTTCTATCAGCAGAAGCGCGATCGGCTGATTGCCCTTATGCAGAACTCCCCGTTCCGGCTGCTGCCGAGTGCTGGTTCGTTCTTTATGCTCGCCAGCTATGGACATTTCAGTGACGAACCGGACAGTGAAATGGTAAAACGTCTTATCGTCGATCACGGTGTGGCGACCATACCGCTGTCGGCGTTTTATATGGATGGCACAGATAACAAACTGATTCGGCTCTCTTTTGCTAAAGACGAGGCGACACTTGAGGCTGGCGCGGCTGCGCTATGTGCTTTTTCTCGCTGATTCACGCCACCGCGTGAGGCAGCTCGGGGAACAGGTAACCAGGACTTTTCGGGGTAAATGACATAATGAAGAAACTGAACGCGCTTTTTCTCGCTCTGGGCATGATGACATCGGTACAGGCACTGGCACAGGATTTACGCTACGGCGTGGAGTCACAATATCCGCCTTTTGAAAGCCGCAATGCTAAAGGGGAACTGGAAGGCTTTGATATCGAGCTGGGCAATGCCATCTGTAAGGCGGGCAACTTCAGCTGCCACTGGGTTGAGAGCAGTTTTGATGCGCTGATCCCGGCACTGCAGGCGAAAAAGTTCGACGCCATTAACTCGGCGATGAACATCACCGAAGCGCGCGCCAGAAGCATTGCGTTTACGCAGCCGATCTACCGTATTCCGACCATGTTAGTGGCGAAGACCGGTGAAAATCTGGCACCGACCGCCGAAGGTCTGAAGGGCAAGAACATCGGTGTATTACAGGGATCCATCCAGGAAACCTATGCCAAGAAGCACTGGGAGCCGCAGGGTGTGACCGTGACCTCGTATCAGGATCAAAACCAGGTTTACAACGACATGGTCGCGGGCCGCCTGGATGGCACACTGGTGATGTCCGCTGCCGGTCAGTCTGGCTTCCTCGATAAACCGCAGGGCAAAGGTTTTGGTTTTGTTGGCAAGCCAGTCGAAGATGACGCGATTCTTGGTTCAGGCATCGGCTACGGCCTGCGCAAAGATGACGCGCAGCTGAAGCAGTCACTGGATGCGGCGATTGCTAAAGTGCAGGGTGATGGCACCATCAAAAAGCTGGCTGAAAAATATTTCCCAGGCATTGATGTCAGCGCGAAGCCATAATCGCAATCGGGCGCGTTCTGCGCCCGATTCCTCCGCTTATTTCGCCGCCAGATAACAGAGTTTTTCCGCCACCTGATAAGACTTCACAAACGACGTTACCGGCAGAAACTCGAAGCGTGAATGGAAGTTGTGCGCGCCGGTAAAGAAGTTCGGCGTCAGCAGACCTTTGGCTGACAGCGCGGCACCGTCTGTACCGCCACGCATCGGAATCACCTTCGGCTCAATCTCCAGCGCGGCAAAGGCACTGAAGATCAGGTCAATCGCCCGACGATCTTCACCCAGGGCATTGCTGATATTGCTGTAAGTATCGCTGATACCCACGCTCACCTTGCCGGTGGGGTAACGCGCCGCCAGATCCTCTGCTGCCTGCTGCAACTGCTGCTTACGTGCCGCAAAGCTGGTCAGATCAAAATCACGGATTGAGGCCTTCAGCGTCGCCTTGCTGGCGTTGGCCTGAATCTCATTGAACCAGATATAGCCTTCACGGCCTTCGGTATGCTCCGGGGTCTGCTGCCGATCAAACAGGCTGATATAGTCATGCGCCATCAGCAGCGGATTGACCAGCACCCCTTTGCCCGACATCGGATGGGCGGGTACACCGGTAAACACAATTTCTGCAGCGGCAGCATTGAAGTTTTCATACACCACTTCGCCCAGTTCGCAGCAGTCGATGGTCCAGGCGAAATCAACATTAAAGCGCGTTTCCAGATCCAGCGCTTTCGCGCCGCGCAGCCCAATCTCTTCGTCCGGCACAAAGGCCACCACGATGTCGCCGTGGTCGCCGTTAAGGTTCTGCATCAGCGTCATCACCACGGTGACCGCCGCTTTGTTGTCCGCGCCCAGCACGCTGGTGCCGTCGCTGAAGATCACCTGCTGACCGACGTAGGGCGCGATCTCCGGATGTTCATCGCGGCGCAGCCAGATATCCTGCTCTGCATTCAGACAGAGATCTTCGCCCTGCCAGGTGAGGATCTGCGGGTGGATATCGGGCGACAAACCGACATCAACGGTATCGATATGCGTAATAAACCCGATGCGCGGCGCGTCAGGCCGGTTGCCGCGTTTCACCGCCGTCACCGTGGCATGTTCATCAATCACCACCTCATCCAGCCCTGACGCGCGCAGCTCATCCGCCAGCAGTTCCGCCATGGCGTGCTGGCTCGGCGTGCTGGGCAGGGTGGTGGATTTGGCATCGCTCTGACTGCTGATGGCGAGGTAACGGAAAAAACGTTCTGTGAGCTGCGACTCAAGTTTGTCTGTCATCACTATTCCTTATTAGTCAGCCACCGGCGGGGTTCGTTATGGTGCCGAATCGTGCTATCAATGAAGCATCTGAATGATTCATTTAGATATTGTGATCACCGGAAGTCAATACAAAGCGAGGATAATAATGAAAATCAAGATAGCCACCTTAGCGCTTGTTACGGCTGGGATAGCGCTGGCTGGCAGCGTTAACGCCAAAACGCTGGTCTTCTGTTCTGAGGGATCGCCAGAGAACTTTAACCCGCAGCTCTATACCTCGGGGACCAGCGTTGACGCCAGTGCGGTGCCGGTCTTTAACCGGCTGGTGGACTTCACGCCTGGCACCACCAACCTGGTGCCCAGCCTGGCAGAACGCTGGGAAATCAGCCCGGATGGCACGGTTTACACCTTCCATCTGCGCAAGAACGTGAAGTTTCAGAGCAATAAAGCCTTCAAACCCAGCCGCGACTTCAACGCCGACGATGTGATCTTCTCGTTTATGCGCCAGATGGACCCTAAAAATCCCTACCACAATGTCTCTGGCGGCACCTATTCCAACTTCGAAAGCCTGGAGCTCTCCACGCTGATTAAAAGTATCGACCGGGTCGATGACCACACAGTACGTTTTACGCTGTCCCATCCGGAAGCGCCGTTCCTTGCCGATCTCGCCTGGTACTTCGCCTCGATCCACTCGGCGGAATATGCAGACGCGATGCTGAAAGCGGGGACGCCGGAGAAGGTCGATATGAACCCGATCGGCACCGGACCGTTTGAGCTGGTGCAGTATCAGAAAGATTCCCGCATTCTCTACAAAGCGTTCCCGGACTACTGGCAGGGCAAGGCGAAACTCGATCGGCTGGTGTTCAGCATCACGCCGGATGCCTCCGTGCGTTATGCCAAGCTGGAGAAGAATGAGTGTCAGGTAATGCCTTTCCCTAATCCCGCCGATCTTGAAAAGATGCGCGCTAACCCGGATATCACCCTGGAAAAAAAGGCGGGTCTGAATACCGGCTTCCTGGCGTTTAACACCACTAAAGCGCCAACCGATAACGTTAAAGTGCGTCAGGCGCTGGCGATGGCGATCAACAAATCGGCAATAATCGAGGCGATTTTTAAAGGCACCGGCACGGTTGCGAAAAATATCCTGCCACCGGGCGTCTGGAGCGCCGACAAAGATCTGAAAGATTACGACTACGATCCAGAGAAGGCCAAAGCCCTGCTGCAACAGGCGGGTGTGAAACCGGGTACCGAAATTGCGCTCTGGGCGATGCCGGTTCAGCGGCCTTACAACCCGAATGCGCGCCGCATGGCGGAGATGATTCAGTCGGACTGGGCTAAAGTGGGCATCAAAGCCAATATCGTCAGCTATGAGTGGGGCGAATACCTGAAACGCGTGCGCAGCGGCGAGCATCAGGCGGCGCTGATGGGCTGGACCACCGCCACCGGCGATCCGGACAACTTCTTTGGCCCGCTTTACAGCTGTACTTCTGCACAGGGCGGTTCCAACTCCTCAAAATGGTGCTATCAGCCGTTCGAGAAGTTAATCACGGAAGCCCGCGCCGAGCCGGATCAGGGCAAACGCACCGCGCTTTATCTGCAGGCACAGCAGATGATGCATGACCAGATGCCTGCGGTGATGATTGCGCACTCCACCATCTTTGAGCCGGTGCGCAAGTCGGTCAGCGGCTATCAGGTCGATCCGTTCGGCAAACACATCTTCTATCAGGTTGATATTAAGCAGTAAGTGATTGCCGCTAAAACCAGAGCCCCACTTCCGAGTGGGGCTAAGTTTATGCACTAAAGTCAGCGTTTATATGACCGCAATGATAAAGCTCAACGCGAAGGGAACACGAGCAGAAGAGGAAAGCGTCCCGCCGCCCGGATAAAAACGCCGGGAGCGTTTTTGAACAACGCAACGCGTTGGCCCGGCTACGGGCGCACCTCAGGGATGAGGTGCGTAATCGCGCGGGCCGGGCATGCCATGGATGGCGGCTGTTGCGACTTTCCGATCGGGTCGTGTTCCCTAAGCCAGCACTATCTGACAGCCATCCAGCGCAGACTTTAACAACCAAACTCCTTTAAGCCTGTATCACTCATCCCATCCTCACCTGCTGATCCATCTCCGTCAGCCGCTGTTGCAAAAACTGCAGAAACAGCGTCAGCGCCGCATTCCGCTGGCGGCCGGACACCGTCTGAAGCTGCAACGTACGCTGACTCAGCTGATCCACCCCCATCGAACGCAACACCAGATTTTGCGTGTCGCGCTCAAATAACAGGGTAAACGCACTGCAAATGGTTACTGCCTGCGGGGTATGCAGCAAAAAGTGGTAGAGCGTAGCGAAATAGTCGCAGGTCAGCACCGGCTCGACCACGCAGTCGTTCATCTGACAGGAGAGGTCAAACAACTGCCGCACGGTAGTATGCTGACCTGGCAACGCCAGCGGCCAGCCATGCAGATCGGCCAGCGTCACCTGACGCGATGCCAGCGGATGTGACTGATGCATCGCCAGTAACACCGGCGCCGGCCACGAGCCGATCACCTCAACGCTGCGCTCCGGTTGCAGACTGAACTGCAGCGCAACATCGCATTCCCCAGCTCTGACGCATGCCGCCACGCCCTGCGAGTGCGTCACATTAAGCGCAAACAGCACGCCGGGATTGGCCTGACGAAACTCCGCCAGCAGACCCGGCAGCAGACTGAACGCCATTCCGTCGGTGCAGGCAATGCGGATCAGGCTGCGCCGTATTGCTTTCAGCCCTTTAATCTCCGCCAGCGCATATTCCATATCGAGCTGACTCTTGCGCACATGATGCGCGAATATTTCACCCGCTTCGTTCAATACCATGCCGCGTGCATGCCGCTCAAACAGCGGCACACCCACCTGGGTTTCCAGGCGCTGGATCTGGCGACTAATCGCCGACACCGCCACAAAGAGTTGCTCGCTGGCGGCGCTGAGCGATCCGCACTGTACGACCGCCAGGAAATAGCGGATCTCACTGCTTAACATGGTCACTCCGGCAAAACGCATCATAAAAGGGCAGGCGTGGCTTGCTTTAAAAGCAAGGCTCACTCGATAAATTAATAATTGTGGCAAAGAGAGAAGTTTGTCAAAGATAAAGCACGATAAAAAGAACAGACAGGGCAAACATGACAGAGCAACAGACCGTTGACCAGGCGATGCACTATTTCGACAGTGGCGAGTTTCAGCAGCTGCTGGCACGACGAATTTCCTGCGTGACCGAAAGCCAGCACGCCAGCAGGCAGGTGGAGCTTGAGAACTATCTGCAGCAGGAGATCGGCCCGCAGCTGGCGGCGATGGGCTTTACGCTGCACCCGTTTGAGAATCCGCAGCCCGGCAGCCCGCCGTTTCTGATCGCCACGCTCATTGAAGATCCCTCCAGACCGACGCTGCTCTGCTATGGCCACGGCGATGTGGTGTTCGGCGACGATGAGAACTGGCGCGACGGTTTATCACCGTGGCAACTCACGGCTGAAGATGACCGCCTGTATGGGCGCGGCAGTGCGGACAACAAAGGCCAGCACTGCATCAATCTCGCGGCGCTGGAGCAGGTGTGGCAGGCACGCGGTGGCGCACTGGGCTTCAACTGCAAAATTTTGTTTGAAATGGGTGAAGAGATCAGTTCACCGGGGCTGGCGGAGATTTGTCAGCAGCAGCGGGCGCTGTTACAGGCCGACCTCTTTATCGCCTCTGATGGCCCGCGACTGAACGCGGTGCGGCCGACACTGTTCCTGGGTTCGCGTGGCGCGGCGAACTTTCGTCTGACTATCAGGGCGCGCGACTACGCCTATCACTCCGGCAACTGGGGCGGACTGCTGAGTAATCCCGGCACCCAGCTGGCGAATGCGCTCGCCTGCCTGGTGAATGCAAAGGGTGTTTTGCAGGTCGCCGCGCTGAAACCGGACTCCCTGACCGATGCGGTGCGCGCCATCCTCAGTGATATTGAGGTGGGCGGAATGCCGGGCGATCCGGCGCTGGCCGACGGCTGGGGCGAGCAGGGTCTGACGCCTGCGGAGCGTCTTTATGGCTGGAACACGCTGGAGGTGCTGGCGTTTGAAACCGGTAACCCGGCGCGCCCGATGAACGCCATTCCCGGCAGCGCCACGGCGGTGTGTCAGCTGCGATTTGTGGTCGGCACCGACTGGGAAAATCTGGTCCGGCATGTCGAAAGTCACCTGCATCAGCACGGCTTCGATAACGTCAGCGTAGAGTTTATGCGCGGTTCACCTGCAACGCGACTCGATCCGCAGGATCCGCTGGTGGCCTGGGCGCTGGACACGCTGGCCCGCAGCAGCGGTAAAAAAACGGCGCTGTTGCCCAATCTCGGCGGTTCACTGCCCAATGAGGTATTTGCCGATATCCTCGGCCTCCCGACGCTGTGGGTGCCCCATTCCTATCCGGCCTGCGGCCAGCACGGCGTTAACGAACACATGCTCACCTCTGTTGCACGTGAAGGGCTGGCGATCATGACCCGCCTTTTCTGGCAACTGGGTGAAGAGGGCGAACAACTGATGTCGCGCCACCATCAGTGGCGGAGAGGTGAACAATGAGCAGCATCGCACAGAGTACTCCGCAGGTGAAACCGAGCCTGCACAAAACGCTGTTCGCTACCTGCATTGGTAACGCGCTGGAGTGGTTCGACATCGCGGTGTATGGCTTCTTCGCCAGCTACATCGCGCACGTCTTCTTTCCGGTCAGCGATCCGTCGGTGTCGCTACTGCTGACATTCGGCAGCTTCGGCATCTCATTCCTGATCCGTCCGCTGGGTGCCATCGTGCTGGGCAACTATGCCGACCGTCATGGCCGTAAAAAAGCGCTGCTGCTCTCAATCAATCTGATGATGCTGGGCGGGGCGATCATTACCTTTATGCCGGGTTACGCCACTATTGGTCTGGCGGCGCCGCTGCTGATTATCCTGGCGCGCCTGATTCAGGGCTTCTCTGCCGGGGGCGAGTTTGGCAGTTCCACCGCTTTCCTGGTAGAGCACTTTCCCGAGCGCAAAGCCTTTATCGCCAGCTGGCAGTTCGCCACACAGGGCGCCAGTACTCTGATGGCATCGGCGTTCGGCCTGGGGCTGACACACTGGCTGAGCGAAAGCGAGATTCAGGCGTGGGGCTGGCGTATCCCGTTTGCCTTCGGCTTACTGATTGGACCGCTGGGGATCTACATTCGCCGTCACGTGCAGGAGCCCGCCAGCTTTGCGACGCAGGAGAAGGAAGCCGCACCGCTGAAAACGCTGTTCGGGCGGCAGAAAGCGCTGATCACCCTGGCGATTGGGGTGATGGTGATCTCGACCGCGGTCAACTACATGCTCAATTACATTCCGACCTACGCCACCAAAACGCTGCATCTGCCGGGGTCGGTGGCCTTCACCGCCACGCTGGTCGCAGGGATTATCCTGACGGTGGTGACGCCCATAATGGGATTGTGGGCGGAGCGGATTGGCCGATTGCCGCTGATGTGGGGATCGCTGCTGCTGTTGATGGTCACCATCTATCCCGCCTTCAAATGGATGGTCGATCACACTACGCCCACCACGCTGATCCTGCTGGTGGCGTGGATGGCGCTACTCAAGTCGGTCTATTTCTCCACGGTGCCGTCGGTGATGGCCGATCTCTTCCCGGCGACCACGCGCGCCAGCGGCATGGCGATCAGCTACAACGTGGCCGTGACGGTATTTGGCGGGTTTGCACCGCTGATTTGCAGCATGCTGATAGCCGCCACCGGCAGCAGTCTGGCGCCTGGATACTACCTGATGGCCGTGGCGGTGCTGAGTGGTATCGCGCTGCTGCGCTGCAGTAAGCGGGTGGCATAAAAGAGTGGGCCGATTACTGGCCCAATCTGGTACTGACAACGTCAGGTACGGGAGGCGGTAAGATCGAGCCGGTGATTAACTGAACTGTAAATAGGCAACATGGGTCTGCAGATACTCCTCCAGACCATGTTTTCCATCGGCACCGCCGACACCCGATTTACGCCACCCGGCATGAAATCCCTGCATTGCTTCGAAGTTTTCACGGTTAACATAGGTTTCGCCGAACTTCAGCTTTCGCAGCGCGGTCATGGTGGTATTCAGATTCTGCGTATAAATCGAGGAGGTCAGCCCATACTCGCAGTCGTTGGCCAGCGTAATCGCCTCGTCAAGCGTTTTAAAACTCATCACCGGCAGAACCGGGCCAAAAATCTCCTCCTGCATAATCGCCATCTCCTGGCGCACCTCAGTCAGCAAGGTGGGTTGGAAAAAGAAGCCTCTGTCTCCGGCGCGCTTGCCGCCCAGAACCACTTTCGCCCCTGCGGCGACGGCCTCTGCCACCTTCTGCTCCACCCGATCCCGTGCTGCGGCATTAATCAGCGGACCCATATCGATATCGCTGCGTTCGGCCGGGTCGCCAAATGTCACCTGCTGAAACGCGGCGGTCAGTGCGCTGATAAAACGATCGTAAATGCCTTCCTGCACATAGAGCCGCTCTACGCAATTGCAGACCTGTCCGCTGTTAATGATCCGCGAGCTGACGACCGCCCGCACAGCCAGCTCGAGGTCGGCATCATCCATCACGATGGCAGGGGCTTTGCCACCCAGTTCCAGCGACACTTTGGTGACATTTTTAGCCGCGGCTTCCATGGTGGCAATGCCCGCACCGACGCTTCCGGTCAGACTCACCAGACCGACCTTAGGATTTGCTGCCAGCTCCTGTCCCACTTCCGGTCCCAGACCATAAACAAAGTTAATGACGCCAGCAGGCAGGCCTAGCTTTTGTATGATGTCGGCAAAAAGTGCCGCATTATTCGGTGTCAGCTCACTGGGTTTGATCACGATGGTGTTTCCGGTGATCAGGGCCGGTGCCGCTTTGCGGGCAATGAGGAAGAAGGGGAAATTCCACGGCAGTATTCCGGTAGTGACGCCGATCGCTTTTTTGAACAGGAAGATATTTTCGTTGGGGCGGTCACTGTTGATGATCTCACCTTCATAGCGACGCGCCCACTCCGCCATGTAGTCGAGGTAGTCGGCGGTGAACATCACTTCGGTCTTCGCCAGCCCCTGGGTTTTTCCACCCTCAGCCACAATGGTTGCCGTCAGTTCAGGCTCACGCTGGCGGATGGCGGTGGCAATTTTGTGCAGCCAGACGCCGCGCTCTACTGCAGGCAGCTCTTCCCATCCAGGCTGAGCCACTTCTGCGGCGCTGATGGCAAGGCTGGCATCCTGACGACTGCCCTGGGGAATACGGGACAGCAACGCCTCCGTGGACGGATTGATCACTTCAATCCAACGGTCACCCTGATGGGCTACAAATTCGCCATTAATGAAATGTTGATGATGTGTTGTCATTCGCTTAGCTCTCCGCTATCGATACGTTGCAGTAATGTGATAGCAGGGTGAAACAGATTGCTCAGGGCTACCTTTAGCTGATTGCCAGCTGCCGGGAGCGGCTGGCAGCCAATCACAGATATCGGTGAGTTCTGCGGCAAAAACGTCAATATGTTGTAGATTTAAAGGAGTGAAGTGGTAATAAAGGGGTTAAATCATGGCAAATGGATGGGCGTCAGAAGGCGCAGTACAGGAACAGATCGATAGCACCGTCAATGACGGCATTGAGCGGGTAAGACAGTCGATCGGACAGGGCGAAAGCGCCACCGAATGTGAGCTCTGCGGCGAGCCGATTCCCGAAGCGCGTCGTCAGGCGCTTAAAGGCGTGCACTATTGTGTGGCGTGTCAGGAAAAAATCGACAAGCAGCAGCAGACCAGCAGTTTATATAACCGTCGGGGCAGTAAAGACAGTCAGTTGCGCTGACCTTCAGGAGCCTGGCATCGCCAGGCCACTGCCAATAAACCACGCCAGAAAGCCCACGCCCGCCACAATGATGGCGATCGGAAACAGAATTCCAATTCTCATAATTTACCTGCTGCAAACAGCGATTTCAGGGGCTGCGATCTTATCATGAGATCTGCAATACGGCGCGGTGGGTTTTCAGCAGAGTGAACAGCTGGAACTGCGTTGCATCATTTTCCTCCCGCAACACCTCACCTTTTTTATAGAGAATATGGTGAACATGTCCGAGCTGACGCCAGACCACTATCGCTGAGGAGATCAGGGCGCAATGCTGATCCGCCTGCACACACTCAAGGGTGGCATAGTGGGTTTCATCCAGGCCATTCACAAACACCTTTATCGCATCTGCAGGTAATATCGCGCGCAGATCATCCAGCATTACCTGGCTGACTGACTGCGAAAGAAACAGCGTTAACCACTTTGTCGTCATCCCATTCCCTGATCCGATCAATTTTCCCCAGTTTATACGACCTTGCCCGCGTTAATGAAAGGCTTCTTTGCACATTTGCCAACCTTCCCTTGTGAATGGCAGTCAGATCAGAATTGTGCTGCGCCACACAGCAAAAATGAAAAAAACATTGAATAATAAGTTACTTACTTAACTAATCGTCCGGTTTTCTGACAACGGTGAAATTGTGATCCCTGATGGGCACAACGGGTAAATATTGCCACTTCACTGTGGCTTCCGGCATTTATCCAAAGGCTGAGGAATTCCTGCTGAACGTAGACTGCCTGCTGAGCGGAAGCAGACAGGTTTCCGACAGGCCTCAACCTAACCGGGGAATAACAATGAACAGTGCCATTATTGCGGGTATCTTCTGGCATTTTGTCGGAGCTGCCAGCGCCGCGTGTTTCTACGCGCCTTTTAAACAGGTGAAAAGATGGTCATGGGAAACCATGTGGTCGATCGGTGGCCTGATGTCGTGGCTGATCCTGCCGTGGGCGGTAAGTGCCATTTTACTGCCAGATTTTATGGCCTATTACAGCAGCTTCTCGCTTTCGCAACTGACGCCGGTATTTCTGTTTGGCGCGATGTGGGGCATAGGCAATATCAACTACGGCCTGACCATGCGTTATCTCGGCATGTCGATGGGAATCGGTATCGCGATTGGCATTACCCTGGTGGTCGGCACGCTGATGACACCGCTTCTGCAGGGGCGCTTTGGTGAGCTCTTCGCGTCGGCGGGTGGCCGGTTAACCTTGCTGGGCGTACTGGTGGCACTGATTGGCGTCGGGATTGTGTCGCGTGCCGGGCTGTTAAAGGAGCGGGCGCTGGGGATTAACGCAGAAGAGTTTAATCTCAGAAAAGGACTGGTGCTGGCGGTGATGTGCGGCATCTTCTCGGCGGGTATGTCCTTTGCCATGGATGCGGCTAAACCCATGCATCAGGCCGCCGCTAATCTGGGCATCGATCCGCTGTATGTAGCTCTGCCCAGCTACGTAATCATTATGGGCGGCGGCGCTCTGGTTAATCTGGCCTTCTGTTTCTGGCGGCTGGCCACCCGGCCAGAGCTGTCGGTGCGTAAAGACTTCTCGGTCGGGAAGTCGCTGCTGATTGCTAATACCGCGTTTGCGGTGCTCGGCGGCACCATGTGGTATCTGCAGTTCTTCTTCTATGCCTGGGGCCATGCCAGAATCCCGGCGCAGTATGACTATGTCAGCTGGATGCTGCACATGAGTCTATACGTCCTGTGTGGTGGTCTTGTGGGGCTGCTGATGAAGGAGTGGAAGTCTGCGGGACGCCGCCCGGTCAGCGTGTTATCAATCGGCTGTGTGGTGATTATCATTGCCGCCAATATTGTGGGACTTGGCATGGCGGCCTGATCGCGAATAGTGACTCTGTCTTTATGCAGGCGGGGCCTGCCAGACTGATGGCTCACTCCGTCGGGGTTTTACTTACAACAACACATTAGTTTAATTCGCAGGCACTGTTTCCCGGCAATGTGGAACAGCTTTTCTCTGTTACCTCAACGGGCCTGCTATGCAGGCCCGTTTTATTAAGACTCGGCACTTTTCAGTGCCTGGCGTGGCGCGATAAATTGCTGTCGCCAGGCGCTGGGAGGTAAACCGGTGTCACGGGTGAAAACCACCGAAAAATAGTTACTGTCATCAAAGCCGCAGCGGGCGGCAACCTCACTAATCAGACAATCCTGGGTGCGCAGCAGATATTTTGCCTGACAGAGCTGCAGCTGACGCAGGTAATGACCGATGGTCATCCCGGTCTGCTGACGGAAAAGCTGCCTCAGCGCCCGTTCGCTGAGCTGGTTCTGCTGACAAAACTCCGCGAGATCAAAGGGGCGGGCAATCGCACCCTGTAACGCTGACATCAGCAGATCGAGCTGTTCCCCCTCCGGCAACGCCCAGGGGCGGTCGGCCGCGTAGCCGTGGCGGCGCAGAATCAGCGCCAGCTGTAAAAACAGCGCCTCCGAGAGCTGAACTGAAAGGGGGTCGCTTTTGCGGCTTTCACGCTCCAGCTGGCTGATCACTCCCCGGGCCAGCGCCATCCCTCGCGTGGTCAGCCGCCAGCCGCCTGGCGCATCCGGTCCCTGTTGCGGCAGCAGCTGATTCCAGTCAAGAGCAAGACCAAAGCGGTCAGGACAGTAGAGGATGTTATCCAGCACCAGATCGTTAACGCTGTCGTAGCTGTGGCAGTCACTGTCGCGGATATAAAAAACGTCGCCACAGGTAATCAGCCAGGGCCGATCGTTGAGGACGTGCAGGCCATTGCCGCGCCAGACAATCACGATTTCACTGAACTCGTGTCGATGCGGCGGGAAAGAGGGTTGTGGCATCATTTCGGCGACCGCCACCGGTAGAGTAGTGGCGGGAAAATAGTCATCCCGACTGAGTATCAATGCCATGATTGGCTCCTTTACATCATCTGCTGGCGCTCCGCTCGCGGTGCGCAGCCAAATTCGCGCCTGAACAGGGTTGAGAAATGGTTGCTGTCCCCAAATCCACACTGGAAGGCGATATCGGTAATTCGCATATCACTGTGACGCAGCAGATGACGGGCCTGCAACAGCCGCACACGGTTCAGGTAGCGCTGCGGCGTGCTACCGGTTTGCTGCTTCATTTGCCGATGCAGGGTACGCAGCGACAGGGAGAAGCGGTCAGCCAGTTCATCCCAGATAATCTCATCACTGTAATGCTCACCCAGCCAGTCGAGCAGACGATGCAGCCGCGCCTCCTGATCCTGACTCTGTCCGTCAATGCACGCCTCACGCAACAGCACCAGCAACTGTAAAAAGAGCTGTTCCTGACGCGCCTGTTTTTCCATCGACCAGGTATCATCCGGCTGCATCTGCGCCGCCACACTCAGCGCCTGCGTCATCACCTTTTGATTGATGCGCCAGTGGGAAGCATATTGCCCGTCCTGATCGCAGGGCAGTAAAGCCTGTAACCCGGAGAGAAAGCGAAACGCGCCGGGGCTGCGATAAAGCACGTTGGTCAGACAAAGGTTGTCGGTCTGCTCATAAAGATGACGATCGTGATCGCGCACAAAGCAGACGCAACCGGCGCACAGCGTTTGTGGCTGACCATTAAACACATGAATGCCAGAGCCTTGCTCAACCAGCACAATTTCATGGAAATCATGATGATGTTCCGGGAAGGCGGCCTGGGGTACGCGGGGTTCAATCGCAATGGCGTAATCGCCTTCGGGGAAAAAATCCGCACTGTGCAATATGGTCATGGTCATCTCTCGCTGCTTAACAAAACCGTAACGCAGTCTAATCAGCACGCTCTAACCTTACCTTGAATTTTCAGCCTGACTCAGCAGGAATCATGCTGATTTTTCAAGAAATCCTCAGCAGTTAACAGATTTGCGGCAGGGGTCACATCCTCCTGCCTTTCGCCTCTGTGATCTCTCTCACGAAGTTCTTTGCAAGTCTGCCAGGGCTTATCAGCCGCTGGCACTCCGGGGAAGGTCTTTAACCGGCCAGGTTTTTACTCTGTGACCACTCAATCACAGGGAAAAGTCGCCATGACCAGGAGAAACATTGTTGCTATTGATCTCGGGGCATCCAGCGGGCGCGTCATGCTCGCAAGCTGGGATGCTACGCAGCGCCAGCTCGCGCTTCGTGAGGTCCGGCGCTTTAAAAATAAGCGCCAGCGTCGTGCCGGTTATGACTGCTGGGATCTGACGATGCTTGAGCAGGAGATACGCGCCGGGCTGGCTCAGTTAGATGAAGAGAAGATCGTGCCAGACAGTATCGGTATCGACACCTGGGGCGTTGATATGGTGCTGCTGGATGCAGAGGGCGAGCCGGTGGGTGAGGCGGTCAGCTACCGCGATGCGCGCACCCACGGCCTGATGGAGCAGGCGCAGCACGAACTGAGCCGCAGTGCCATCTACGCCCGAACCGGCATTCAGTTTCTGCCATTCAATACGCTCTATCAGATGCGTGCCCTGCATCAGCAGCAGCCCGACTGGCAGGCCCGCGTGGCGCATGCGCTGATGATGCCGGACTACCTGCATTATCGCCTGACCGGTAATCTCAACTGGGAATACACCAACGCCACCACCACGCAAATGCTCAATATTCACAGCGGCGAATGGGATCGTGAGCTGCTCGCCTGGGCGGGCGTTGCTCCTGAATGGTTCGGTCAGCCGCAGGCATCGGGCAACACCGTCGGCCACTGGGTCAATAGCGCGGGTGTCCCGGTCCCGGTGATTGCCGTCGCCACCCACGACACCGCCAGCGCGGTTCTGGCAACGCCGCTGATGCAGGACGATGCGGCCTATATCAGTTCCGGAACCTGGTCGCTGATGGGCTTTGAAAGTTTGCAGCCTTATGCCTGCGATGGCGCATTACGCGCCAATATCACCAATGAGGGCGGCGCAGAAGGCTACCGCGTACTGAAAAATATTATGGGCTTATGGCTGTTGCAGCGCATCTGCGGCGAACTGCAGATTGACGATCTCAGCGCACTGATTGATCAGACGGCCCGCCAGCCCGCCTGTGTTTCACTGATTAGTCCCAACGATGCGCGCTTCATCAATCCCGACAGCATGGTTAACGAAATTCAGAACGCCTGCGCAGAGCAGGGAATGCCGGTGCCACAATCTGCCGCCGCGCTGGCCCGCTGCATATTTGACAGCCTGGCACTGCTCTATCGCGAGGTGATCCAGGAGCTGGCAGAGCTGCGAGGCAAACCTTTCAGCCAGCTTCACGTGGTAGGGGGCGGCAGTCAGAACCGTTTTCTTAACCAGCTCTGTGCCGATGCCTGCCAGATTCCGGTGCTGGCAGGTCCGGTTGAAGCCTCCACGCTGGGTAACGTTGGTTGCCAGCTGATTGCACTTGGCGAACTGATCGATGTGGCTGATTTCCGCTGCAGCGTCATCAACAACTTCCCACTGGAAAAATTCGAACCGCAAACTCACAGCGTCTTCAGTGCCAGTCAGGCACGCTTCGCGACGCTGAGTCAACCCGCTAAGGAACCCGCTTATGACTAAGCAGATTGAACAGGCTTTTGAACTGGCTAAACAACGCTACGCTGACAATGGAGTTGATGTTGAACAGGCCATTCGCCAGCTGGACGGCATTCCTGTCTCGATGCACTGCTGGCAGGGGGACGATGTCCGGGGCTTTGAGAACCCACAGGGCGCATTGACTGGCGGCATCCAGGCGACCGGCAACTATCCGGGGCGGGCACGCAATGCCAGTGAATTGCGCAGCGATATCGACAAGGCGATGTCTCTGATCCCAGGCGCAAAACGTCTGAACCTGCACGCTATCTATCTGGAAAGTGACAAGCCAGTCGATCGGGATGCGATTGAACCTGCCCATTTCACCAACTGGGTCGCCTGGGCGAAAGAGCACAACTTAGGGCTGGATTTTAACCCCAGCTGCTTCTCGCATCCGATGAGTGCCGACGGTTTTACGCTGTCGCACAGTGATAAAACCGTGCGTCAGTTCTGGATCGATCACTGCAAAGCGAGTCGCCGCATCTCCGCTTCGTTTGGTGAGCAGCTTGGCACGCCGTCAGTGATGAATATCTGGGTGCCGGACGGCATGAAAGATATTACCGTGGATCGCCTGGCCCCGCGTCAGCGTCTGATGAGCGCACTGGATGAGGTCATCTCAGAAAAACTGAACCCGCAGCACCATATCGACGCGGTTGAGAGCAAGCTGTTTGGCATTGGCGCAGAGAGCTACACCGTGGGCTCCAATGAGTTTTATCTTGGTTACGCCGCCAGCCGCCAGACGGCACTATGCCTGGATGCGGGACATTTTCATCCCACCGAAGTGATCTCCGACAAAATTTCTGCCGCGATGCTCTATGTGCCGCGTCTGCTGCTGCACGTCAGCCGCCCGGTGCGCTGGGACAGCGACCATGTGGTGCTGCTGGATGATGAAACTCAGGCGATCGCCAGCGAGATCGTCCGCCATCAACTGTTCGACAAAGTGCATATCGGACTCGATTTCTTCGACGCCTCTATCAACCGGATTGCCGCCTGGGTTATCGGCACCCGTAACACTAAAAAAGCGCTGCTGCGTGCTCTGCTGGAGCCAACCGATCGTCTGCGCCAGGCCGAGAACGAGGGTGATTACACCGCGCGGCTGACGCTGCTGGAAGAGCAAAAATCATTGCCGTGGCAGGCGGTATGGGAAGCCTGGTGCCTGCGCCATGACGTCCCGGCTGATGCCAGCTGGTTAGGCGACGTCCGCCATTATGAACAACAGATTTTGAGCCAACGTTAAGGATTTCACTATGCAAAGCATTCTTTCTTCCGGGTTTGTTAAGGGAATGGTCAAAGCAACCAGCGATATGTGGCTGAAGGGCTGGGACGAACGTAACGGCGGCAACGTCAGCCTGCGTCTGCTGGAAGAGGAGGTTAAACCTTTTGCCGCTGATTTCTGCCTGCAACCGCGCTGTATTGAGCTGACACAACCCGCGCCGGCGCTGGCGAACGACTGGTTTTTGGTGACCGGGTCAGGAAAATTCATGCGTAATGTCCAGCTTGATCCGGCGGATTGTCTGGCACTGCTGCAGATCGATGACAAAGGGCTCTCTTATAAAATTCACTGGGGCCTGTCGAATGGCGGTTTGCCCACCTCTGAACTGGCGTCACACTTTCAGTCTCATGCGGTGCGTAAAGCGGTCAGCAAGGGTGCAGACCGGGTGATCATGCACTGTCACGCCACCAACTTTATGGCCTTAAGCTATGTGGTTGAGATGGATTCCGCCCGCTTTACCCGCCTGCTGTGGGAAGGGAGTACCGAATGTCTGGTGGTGTTCCCGGACGGTGTGGGTGTTTTACCCTGGATGGTACCCGGCACCGATGAAATCGGCACCGCGACCGCCGGACAGATGCAGTCACATACCCTGGTGATGTGGCCATTCCACGGTGTCTTTGGCACGGGCCCGACACTCGATGAGACTTTTGGTCTGATTGATACGGCGGAGAAATCGTCAGAAGTGATCGTCAAAGTGCTGTCGATGGGCGGTATTCGTCAGAGTATCACCACAGAACAGCTGGTTGCATTGGGTGAGCGCTTTGGTGTGAAGCCGTGGCAACCGGCGCTGGATGCAGGGCCTGCTAATGCTGCGTAAAGCCTTTGTGATGCAGGTGAATCCTTATTGCCATGCAGAGTATGAGCGTCGTCACTCACCGATCTGGCCTGAACTGGCCGAAACCCTGAAAGCGCACGGCGCGCACAACTATGCCATCTGGCTGGACGCCGAGCGGCATCTGCTGTTCGCCAGTGTTGAGATTGAATCTGAGGAGCGCTGGAACGCGGTGGCAGAAACGGAGGTCTGTCAGCGCTGGTGGGCATCAATGAAAGATCTGATGCCGTCGAATGCAGATAACAGCCCGATCAGTGAGCCGTTAAAACCGGTTTTCTTTCTGGAATAAAATCGGGAATAAAAGATGAAAAGGGCGGCATCGCCGCCCTGATATTTTCAATGCTTAGCCTGACACAGGCCGGTGAGTGTCGGCCACATCGCCATCAGCGTATCAATAATGCTCTCCAGATCGTCACGCTCAACGCCTTCACGCGCCCGCACCGACATGCCCTGCAGCATACAACTCAGATAACGTGACAGCGCTGGAATGTTTACTGACGCACTCAGTTCACCACGCTGCTGACGCGCCAGCAGAAAATCCTTTAACACATGCTCCTGCGACTGATGCTGCTGTTGCAGCATGGTGGCAATCTCTGCTGAAGCCGCAGACAGGGCGGTTGAGGTGCAGATAAAGAAACAGCCGCCGGGAGAGTCGCGTTCGGTAAAACAGGCCGCGGTGGCGCGGAAATAGGCTTCAATAGCCCGATCCACCGGTAACTGGTCATCGCCCAATGCCGCTTCACGCCATGCACTGAACTTCTCCACATAGCGCTCCATCGCCGCGCGAAACAACCCCTCTTTATTAACAAACTCGGCGTAGAGGGTTGGCGCTTTCGCGCCGGTTGCGGCCACCAGATCGGCCAGAGAAGTTCCCTCGTAACCGTGCGTCCAGAACAGGGTCAGAGCTTTATCGAGCGCTGCTTCGCGATCGAACACTTTTGGTCGGCCGCGGCATTTCTTTACATCGCAATCCTGAACCTGACTCATACACCCTCACTGACAGTAAAACACCCTATTAAATTACCGATCATTATAAAAATGTGCAAGGCCTGGCGTGGATGTCGCCGGCAGGGGTTGCCATTTTGTGCGCCAGCGCATTATTACAGCCCCTTAGGTTAAGTCAGAAAAGAGGCTGAAGCCCATAATCACGCCACTTCGCGAATAAAATAACGCTCATTAAATAAATGTTGACGACAAACCGTATCGGGGTCTATCATTTGTTTAACGGTCATTAATTAAATAGTGACAACCCATTCAGACCAACCGAATTTCAATATTGAATAGAGAGATTATTATGAAAAACATCAAAACCACCCTGGCAGCGCTGGCACTGACTACTCTGACTTTTGGCGCATCTGCCGCTGACCTGGTGACCAGCGAACCTGTTAATCAGCAGCCAGTTGGCACCATCTCTGTACTGGGCGGCACCAATCTGTCTTCTGTTGAAGCGCAGCTGAGTGCTAAAGCGGATGAAGCGGGTGCGAAATCGTTCCGCATCACCTCAACCAGCGGCCAGAACAAACTGCACGGCACGGCTGTGATTTATCAGTAATTTTTGTTTTTCAACAGAATAAGTGAGAAGGGGTTCGTTATGAAAAGTATCAATATGATGGTCGTGGCGGCTGTGCTAAGCGGTCTGTCATTTGCCAGCGTAGCGGCCCAGCAGGTCAGCAGCACACCGCTGGATCAGCAAAAAATCGGTGTTATCAGCGCAACGGGCAGTACTAATCTGCTTTCGCTGGAGCAGCAGCTGTCAGAAAAGGCCAGCGATGCAGGAGCAAAGTCTTTCCGCATCACTTCGACCTCTGGCAGCAACAACCTGCATGGCACAGCCGTTCTTTATAGATAAAGTGATCGGTAAATAACCCTGAACAGGCTTCAGATAACCCGCTTATCTGAAGCCTTTTTTATTATCCGTTACTGCGTAACTGTGGATAACGACGGAAGATATAAACACACCAGAGTAACGCCACCAGGCCAATCATCCCGCCGACATTGCCGACTTCCGCCATGCTCAGATGCAGGCTGACCTGATTACCCAGCAGCGCACCCGCGCCGATACCGATATTGTAGATACCGGACATCAGCGACATCGCCACATCCGTGGCATCCGGTGCCAGCGACAGCACCCGCACCTGCATACCCAGTCCGATCATCATCATCGACATTCCCCAGACAACGCATAGCGTTGAGATAGCCGCAGGGCGAACGGCAGCAAAAATCAGCAGGCCCATGCACAGGGTGATCAGGGCGATGGCCGCAATCAGCAGTCCGGAGGGAAACTTATTACCGAGTGTGCTGAACAGTACGCTACCCACAATGCCCGCAGAGCCAAACAGCAGCAGTAGCAGGGTAGTGAAGTTGCCACTGGAATGGGCCACGGTTTGCATAAAGGGCTCGATATAGCTGTAAGCGGTGTAATGCGCGGTAACGACCAGCGTCACCAGCAGATACATGCTGACCAGCGCCGGACGGCGAAACAGCATCGGCACACTGCTCAGCGAGCCGGTATGTTCACTCGGCAGACGCGGCAGGATGCGCACCAGCATAATCATCAGCACCAGTGCCGAAAGGCCAATCGCGCCGAAGGTCGTACGCCAGCCAAGATACTGACCCACCACACGGCCAATCGGCACGCCCAGCACCATCGCCAGCGCGGTACCGGTTGCCAGCATACTTAGCGCCTGAGTTTTCTTACCGGCCGGAGCGACGCGAATCGCCAGCGAGGCGGTGATCGACCAGAACACCGCGTGAGACAAGGCGATACCCACGCGTGACACCATCAGCGAACGGAAATCCCAGGCAACGGTAGAAAGAACGTGGCTGACGATAAAGATCAGGAACAGCACACCCAGCAGCAGTCGTCGCTCAATATTGCGGGTCAGCAGCATCAGCGGCAGTGAGAGCAGTGCAACCACCCAGGCATAGATGGTCAGCATGATCCCGACGTCAGCCGTCTGCATTGAAAAGTCAGCAGCGATGTCAGATAACAGGCCAACCGGCACAAATTCGGTGGTATTAAATACAAAGGCGGCGATGGCCAGCAATACCACGCGTAGCCAGGCAGTTTTACGTGAAACAGTAGTTGGTTGCATGAGGAGTCAAGTCAGTCAGTACAGCGAATCGGATGCGGCAGAAACATCCAGCGAAAGTGACCTGCGTCACAAATTACTGACCATTGTAGTGAATAAAGCGGGAAGAGAAACCTTATAAACGCCTTTTAATGCTGAAATTTTTTTATCGCCCCATCACAGGGCGATAGCCTGAGGTTATTGACCGCGACGCCGGGCGGGCATCATTCGCAGCAGAGTATTGTCTTTAAGCAGATAGTGATGGAACAGTGCGGCAGCAGCATGCAGTCCGATCAGCCAGTAACCCAGCGGTGCCAGGGTTTCATGCCAGCCAATCAGCATATCCGCCATATCAAAGTCAGGTTCAGGCGCAACCGGCATGCTGATGCCAAACAGCCACCATTCCCGACCTTTAAGATAACGCGATGTCAGGCCGAGGATCGGCAGAGTGATAAACAGGGCATAGAGCAGGGTATGAGTCAGATGTGCCAGCCCGGTTTGCCAGCGCGGCGGAGCGGGAGTAATGGGCGGTGTGCGATGCCGGGTGCGTAAAAAGAGGCGGGCAAGCATCAATACCAGGATGGTCGCGCCGGCGCTGAAATGGGTAATGATCATGGCATAACCCTGCCAGGATCCGCGCTGTGCAAAACCGCGCAGTTCAATGGTGGCGTAGGCCGTCACCACCAGTAAAAAGGTGAGCCAGTGAAGGGCTATCTGAGCGCGCGCAAACTTATCCCGCATTGTGCATTCCATTAAAGAGAATCAGAAAGATTAACATAACGGAAAACAGCGGTAATTCTTAACAAATTAGCGCAGCGGGAAAAATTTTTTCCACCTTACCAGGTGGATCAGATTAACGCGAAGACGGTGTGTGCTTCAGGGCCACGCTGAGCTGGGTGGCCTGCTGGTCAACATTTTTGAGTGGACAACAGTTTTCACAGCCGATTGCGCCAGCATAATATTTTTTAGCCTGCAGGATGGCGGCATTCACATGGTAAAAACTGCCCAGAAACATACGGTTATCGATGTCGGGAAGATGGGGGCAGCCTGCGGCATGAACCACATGATTATTGTTATATCCTGATTGTTTATTGACGTAGTAGTAGAGAGCCACAGGCGTTCCTTGTTGCCGTGTTAAAAGGCAAAGCAGATGAATTATTACAATAAAAACGATTATAGCGGGAAACCTGCATTTTGTTTGCTGTGGCTCTGAATAGCGCGTTTATTGTGATAAACCGCCAGGCCCGCAGGAGAAGCCAGGCCTGGCATGAGAAGACATTCTCAGAGTTTTTTACTGTGCAGACGCCAGGCAACCAGTAACGCCAGGATCAGCAGCACGCTGATAAACAGCGTAATCCCGCTCCAGCCAAAGTTATGCCAGAACACGCCACCCAGCGTACCCGCGACGCTGGAACCCACGTAGTAGCTGAACAGATAGAGCGAAGAGGCCTGGCCTCGTGCCCGGCGCGCCCGGGGGCCAATCCAGCCGCTGGCAACCGCATGGGCGGCAAAAAAACCGGCGGTGAACAGCATCATCCCTGGCAGGATCAGCCAGAGGGAGTTGAAGGCGGTAATCAGCAAACCCAGCAGCATGATGGCGGTAGCACCCAGCATCACAGGACCCCGACCCAACCGGTTGGTCAGCGTGCCCGCTTTAGGCGAACTCCATGAGCCGGTGAGGTAGACCACTGATAACAGTCCGACCACGGCCTGGCTGAGATGCCAGGGCGCATCCAGTAAACGGTAGCCAATATAGTTAAACAGGGTGACAAAGGCTCCCATCAGCAGGAATCCTTCGGCAAACAGCCAGGGCAGGCCCGGATCGCGCCAGTGCAGCCGGAAGTTAATCAGCAGATTACGCGGACGCAGCGTAATGGGCCGGAAATGGCGCGACGCAGGCAGAATCTTCCAGAACATCAGCGCCGAGGCCAGCGAAAAACAGCCGATTACCGCCACGGCGAGTCGCCATGAGAAGAGGTCAGTCAGCACGCCGCTCAGCAGTCGACCGCTCATCCCGCCTATCGAGTTACCGCTGATATATAACCCCATGGAAAAGGCGACGACCCGTGCATCCATCTCCTCGCTGAGGTAGGTCATGCCGACCGCCGCCACGCCACTCAGCGACAACCCCATCAGCGCCCGCATAATCAGAATGCCGTGCCAGCTGGTCATGGTGGCCGAGACCAGCGTGCAGATGGCGGCCAGCATCAGGGCTGTGACCATCACCGATTTACGACCAATAGCATCAGAGAGCGGCCCGGTGACCAGCAGGCCCAACGCCATCAGGCCGGTCGAGATGGAGAGCGACAGGCTGCTGGTTGCCGGAGAGATACCAAACTGCTGTGACAGCACCGGCAGAATCGGCTGCACACAGTAGAGCAGGGCAAAGGTCGCCAGCCCGGCGGAGAAAAGCGCCAGCGTCACGCGCATAAACTGTGGCGAATCCCGGCGGATATGACCTGAAGCGGCAACTGACTCTGGCGGCGCAGAGACCGCATTCTCATCCACTGTGACAGCATGTGTTGAGCGACTCACACATCTTCCTCAAATTTAGAAAACCTGTCGTCAGCTTAGGAAAGCGGCATTATGATGTCTAATATATTAATAATCTCAAATGAGACGTTTAAGATATGAATATCGAACTGCGTCATCTGCGCTACTTTGTTGCGGTGGCGGAAGAATTACATTTCGGGCGGGCGGCCCAGCGACTGAACATTTCTCAGCCGCCGCTCAGCCAGCAGATTATTCAGCTGGAAACAGAAACGAGCGCAAGGCTGTTCAATCGCACTAACCGCAGCGTGCAGCTTACCGCTGCCGGACAGCAACTGCTGAGTGACGCCCGCGCGATTCTGTTGCAGGTCGAGCAGGCGGCCGATCGCGCCGCCCGGCTGCATCGTGGTGAAGAGGGGGAGCTGCGGATTGGCTTTACCTCCTCGGCCCCGTTTACCGCCGTGGTCTCTGACGCGCTATTCCGGTTTCGTCAGCGCTGGCCGCAGGTACATATTCAGATGCAGGAGATTAATACCCGCCAGCAGCTGGCACCGCTTCATGATGGACGGCTCGATCTTGGCGTGATGCGCAACACGCCACTTCCCGCCGATCTGCGTCATCAGCTGCTGCTGAGTGAGCCGCTTTATGCGGTGGTGCATAAGGCGCATCCGCTGGCTGACGCCGATAAAATCTCTGTCACTGCCCTGGCGGCGGAACCCTTTGTCTTCTTTGACCCTCAGGGCGGAACCGCGCTCTACAGCGATATTCTGGCGCTGCTGCACCGCTACCATATCAAGCCCTTTATTACGCAGGAAGTGGGTGAGGCGATGACCATCCTTGGGCTGGTGGCAACCGGGTTAGGCGTCTCCATTCTGCCTGCCTCATTTCGTCGGGCGCGGCTGGCCGATCTGGTCTGGTTGCCATTAACGGAAGAGGATGCCATTTCAGAGCTGTGGCTGGTCTGGTCAGCCGGACGCGAAATAAATGCACAGATGGAAAACATGATGGCGTTGCTGCGGCGAAACCGGCACTGATGCGCGGGCAACACCGCATCAATCTGTGCGATAAATCACATTTCTAATCAAATATTTGACGCTGTCGCCGGATCTGGCTCACCATGGCGCATGTTTATTTAGAAGCGCGAAAATAACCGGGAGCAGGGTTGTGAATCCGGACAGTCAACCTGGCCACATTGACCAGATCAAGCAGACTAATGCAGGTGTCGTATATCGATTAATTGACCGTTATGGTCCCATTTCGCGTATCGAACTTTCCCGCCGAGCCCAGCTTGCTCCGGCCAGCATTACCAAAATTGTGCGTGAAATGCTGGACGCACATTTAGTGCAGGAGACCGAGTTTCAGGATCCCGGCAGTCGTGGTCGTCCGGCGATAGGCCTGATACTGGATACCGACGCCTGGCACTATCTGGCTATTCGCCTGCATCGCGGCGCCATGACGTTTACGCTGCGCGATCTCAGCAGCAAGGAACTGGTGGAAGAGAGCCTGCCGCTGCCTGATGAGTCTGCTCAGCCGTTACTTACCGCGCTGATTGAACAGGTTGATGCCTTCTTTATTCGTCATCAGAAGAAGCTGGAACGCCTTACGGCCATTGCCATTACATTGCCAGGGCTGATCAACGCCGCGTCAGGTGTGGTGCATCGGCTACCGGGTTATGAGGTGCGCGATATGCCGCTGGGCGATGCGCTGGCGGCACGAACCGGCTTACCGGTGTTTGTGCAGCACGATATTTCAGCCTGGACGCTGGCGGAGTCGCTGTTTGGTGCCTCACGTGGGGCGCAGGATGTGATTCAGATTGTGATTGATGAAACCGTGGGAGCCGGGGTGATCAGTGGCGGTCAACTGCTGCATAAAAGTGGCAGGGCGCTGGTCGAGATCGGGCATACTCAGATCGACCCCTATGGTCAGCAGTGCTACTGCGGTAATCATGGCTGTCTGGAGACCGTGGCCAGCACCGGCAGTCTGCTGGCGCTGGCGGCGCAGCGTCTGCCGGCCCAGCCCGACAGCCTGCTCAATAATCAGCCGCTGACGCTGGAGTCGCTGTGCGCGGCGGCGCAGTCTGGCGACCGTCTGGCGCGCGACACCATCGCCAGCGTGGGTCATCATGTTGGCCGGATTCTGGCGATGATGGTCAACATCTTCAATCCTCAACATATTCTTATCGGTTCCCCCCTGAATGCCGCCGCGGATGTGCTGTTTCCGGCCGTGAGCAACACCATTCTGCAGCAATCACTCCCGGCCTACAGCGCGAGTATCCAGCTGGCACCTACCGAATTTAGCGAGCCGGGAACGTTAGGCGGCGCAGCCCTGATCAAAGACGCGCTCTATAACGGACACCTGTTAGTGAAACTGTTGCAAGGTTAAGCGGGCCTAATCTTGCGCTAACGCAATCTGTTCTCATCCTCCATTCCTTAAAATGCCGGTTCGCAGCAAGGTTAATCACCGATTAACCACAAAGGTTCGAGAGGAGAAGTTGAGTGAACAGACTATTTGTTACCGGCACTGACACCGCAGTGGGCAAAACGGTGGTGTCACGCGCCCTGTTACAAAGTTTTATCCAGGCCAGGCTCAGTGCCGTCGGGTACAAGCCCGTCGCGCGCTGCGCGGTCAAAACCGCTGACGGCCTGCGTAACAAAGATGCACAGGTTCTGCAAAGCGCTTCATCCATCGATTTGCCCTATCAGGCGATCAATCCGCTGGCCTTTCAGGAAGAGGAGATCTGCACCCATCCGAGCCAGATCATTGATTACGCATTGCTGACACAGGGCTTAAGCAGCCTGACGGAGCAGGCCGATCGCGTGGTCGTGGAGGGCACTGGCGGCTGGCGCAGCCTGATGAACGACGGACGTCCGCTCTCCTGCTGGGTCGTTGAGCAGCAGCTGCCGGTGGTGCTGGTGGTCGGTATCCAGTCGGGCTGTATCAGTCACGCCCTGTTAACAGCAGAAGCGATAGCGCAGGATGGACTGCCACTGGTGGGCTGGGTGGCCAATCGCATCAATCCGGGACTGGCGCAGTACAGCGATATTATTGAGATTCTGCGTGAAAAAATTAGTGCGCCGCTGCTGGGCGAGCTGCCTTATCTGCCGCGTGCAGAACAGCGCGATTTGACGCCTTACATCGATATTTCTCTGCTGGAGCAGAACAATCTGCACGCTGTGAGTGCAAAGATCGCCTGATTATGAAACAAACTAAGTCATCTGAGTCGGCAATGAGCCTAAAGTTTCAGGCTTGTTGTCGGCTGTCTTTAACTATTTCCATTTAGAATTGAAAGACCTGGCTCGGATATTGCGA
Source organism: Pantoea sp. EKM21T (assembly GCF_011800405.1). Lineage (NCBI taxonomy): Bacteria > Pseudomonadati > Pseudomonadota > Gammaproteobacteria > Enterobacterales > Erwiniaceae > Pantoea > Pantoea sp. EKM21T. The sequence goes on along the minus strand of NZ_JAALFV010000002.1, from coordinate 397,756 downwards.
AATCGTGGCGTCATGGCGCAGAAAATGCATTAACTCCGCTTATCACACTGAGCTGGAGCCCCATCATGTCGCACTCGCACGAGAAAGGTTTGTTATATGGGCTTGAAGCCCGCATTGGCCCCGCCCCGGCGTTTTTCGCCGCACTGCAACATCTGCTGGCCAGCGTGGTGGGAATCATCACGCCGCCGCTGATTATTGGCTCCGTTCTGGGGTTGCAGGCCTATATTCCTTATCTGATCAGCATGTCATTGTTCGTTTCCGGCTTAGGCACGTTTATGCAGGCCAGACGCTTTTATGGCATCGGGGCGGGTATGATCTGTCTGCAGGGCACCAGCTTCGCGTTTCTGGGGGTGATCCTCTCGGGTGGTCTGATGGTGAAAGGGCGCGGTGGTTCGCCGGAAGAGATTATGGCGATGCTGTTTGGCTGTAACCTGGTGGCGGCGTTGATTCCGATTCTGATCAGCCGCTGCGTCGGCTCGCTGCGCAAAGTGCTGACGCCGGTGGTGACCGGCACGGTGATCACCCTGATTGGCATCAGCCTGATAAAAGTCAGCATTACCGACTGGGCGGGCGGGCACAACGCCACAGATTTTGGATCGCCGGGAAATCTGGCGCTGGGGGCGCTGACGTTGCTGGTGATCGTGGCGCTGAACCGCTCGCGAAATCGCTGGGCTCGGCTGGTGGCGGTGGTGGCCGGAATCGCGGTGGGATGCGTTGCCGCGGCCTTGACCGGTCATCTGCGACTTAATGTTGCGCCGGAGAGCAACTGGCTGGTGCTGCCCGCGTTCTTCCGGTTTGGTTTTGCCTTTGACTGGACCATTTTCCTGCCGATCGCGCTGGTGTCAGTGATCGCGGTAATTGAAGCCGTCGGCGACCTTACCGCTAACTGCCTGATTTCACAGCAGCCGATCACCGGTAAACCTTTTCAGCAGCGGTTGCAGGGTGGCATTGTCGCCGACGGCCTGAGCTGTGTGCTGGCAGCGGTCTTCTCCGCCTTTCCCAACACCACGTTTGCGCAGAACAATGGCGTTATCCAGATGACCGGCGTCGCCAGCCGTTACGTCGGTATGCTGCTGGGAATCATGCTGGCGCTGCTGGGGCTGTTTCCCTGTATTGGCTCCCTGTTGCAGCAGATCCCGCCGCCGGTGCTGGGCGGGGCGACAATCGTGATGTTTGGCAGCGTGGTTGCCGCGGGCATCCGGGTGATGACCCAGACGCCGCTGGGTCGCCGCGAGATGCTGATTGTGGCGATCGCTTTTGGTATTGGTCTGGGTGTGGAGGCGGTGCCGGATGTGCTGAAGCAGTTCCCGCCGCTGATTAACAGTCTGTTTGGTCATGCGGTGACGACCGGCGGTATTCTGGCGATTGTGCTGAACATGGTGCTGCCGGACGAGGCGCCTGTGGTGGAAGAGGTGGAGGCGGAAACGCTGACGGAGAGCTAAAAAGCAGAAGAGCCGATGTATCTCTCACATACGGCTCAAAAATCCAAAGCGATGGGAGCATATGCCTGTATCAAAGCATCGCGGACCAGGGATGGGCCGCGCTGAGCATGCCATGGATGGCATCTTTTGCGTCTTTGCTACAGGCGTATGCTCCCTGAGCTACTACCTGAATTGACAGACAGGACAGGCCGTGACTTAACTGGCTTTAAGATGGAGTCTGCGAAGGGAACAGGGTCAGATCGGAAAGTCGCAAAAGCCGCCATCCGTGGCACGCTCGGCCCGCGCAATTACGCACCTCATCCCTGAGGTGCGCCCGTACCGGGCCAACGCGTTGCGTTGTTCAAAAACGCTCCCGGCGTTTTTGTCCATGGCGCGGGACGCTTTCCTCCTCTGACCCGGTTCCCTGCGCGTTAAGCTTGTTTGTTGCTGTCTGATTTACCCAGGCTTGGGTATATCTGCTTATATCTGCTGTTTTAATGGGCCGGTAAGACCCATTTAGGTGACGAAATTATGGATTCAGACGACGGCGGGTACGACCAGAACTGAGGTAATCCGCAATATAATCCTGCGAAATCTCACCGCTGTAGCGACCCTCTTCATCGACAATCGGCATCCAGACCGTGTTGTGCTCATAGAGTTTTGACAGCACCACGCGCAGGTTCTCTTCCGCTTTACCGGTGACCTTAAAGGTGTGCAGTCGCTCTTCACAGCGGCCACTGACGTTACGCGCCTCGCGACGCTTCACGAAGCCCAGCGGTTTGCCATCCTCATCGACCACGGTAATCGACCGCATATCGTTCTCATCCATGGTGCCAAAGGCTTCTTCCAGCGGAGTAGAGCGGCGGACGGTGATGGTCGGCTGCTGGTCAGTCACATCGCCCGCCTGCACCAGTAACAGGCGCTTAAGCGTACGGTCCTGACCCACAAACGAGCCGACGAACTCATTGGCAGGGGTCGCCAGCAGTTCATCCGGGCTGGCGCACTGCACGATTTTACCCTGACCAAATACCGCAATGCGATCGCCGAGCTTCAGTGCCTCGTCAATATCGTGGCTCACCAGCATCACGGTTTTTTTCAGCTGACGCTGCATGTCGAGAAACTCGTTCTGGATCACTTCGCGGTTAATCGGGTCAACGGCGCCAAACGGCTCATCCATCAGCAGCACCGGTGGATCCGCCGCCAGGGCACGAATCACCCCGATACGCTGCTGCTGACCGCCTGACATCTCACGCGGATAGCGATGCAGGAATTTGGTGGGATCCAGCGCAACCATGCTCATCAGCTCGGTAGCCCGCTCGTGGCACTGCTTTTTGTTCCAGCCCAGCATGCGTGGCACCACGGTAATGTTCTCTTCGATGGTCATGTTGGGGAACAGACCAATCTGCTGGATAACATAGCCAATGTTGCGACGCAGGGTGGTGGTGTCCTGCGTACTGGTATCTTCGCCATTAATCAGGATCCGGCCACTGGTGGCGGGAATCAGGCGGTTAATCATCTTCAGCGTGGTGGTTTTCCCGCAGCCCGAGGGTCCCAGCAGCACGCACATCTCACCGGCTGGCACGTGCAGGCTGACGTTATCGACGGCTTTATTGGTCGTGCCGTTTTTCTGTGTAAAGGTTTTCGTCAGGTTTTCCAGCGTAATCATTATCGAATCCCCTTTGGAGTCAGCGCCTGCTGCAAACGGTGCAGCAGCCAGTCAAGAAAAATAGCCAGCAGACAGATCATCAATGCCCCGGCAATTAACATACGAATATCACTGCCGCTGATACCATCCAGCAGCAGCTGGCCCAGACCGCCCGCGCCAATCACGGCGGCAATCGCCATGACGCCAACGTTCATCACCACGGCGGTACGGATGCCACCGAAGATCACCGGCAGCGCCATCGGGATTTCAACCCAGCGCAGGCGCTGCCAGAAAGTCATGCCGATACCACGCCCCGCCTCACGCAGGCCGTCCGGCAGATTCTCCAGTGCGGTGTGGGTGTTTCGGACAATCGGCAGCAGCGAGTAGAGGAATACGGCGGTAATCGCCGGCAGCGCGCCAATGCCCTGACCGATGAGTGAAAACAGCGGGATCATCAGACCAAACAGCGCAATGGTGGGAATAGTCAGCACCACGGTGGCGATACCGAGAATCGGCGTTGCCAGCCATCTTACACGCACGATCAGAATGCCAAGCGGCACGCCAATCACAATTGCCAGTCCGACCGCGACCAGCACCAGCCAGCTGTGCTGCCAGCTCAGGGTGAGCAGGGTGCTCCAGTTATCCATGATGTAGTGAAGGGTATCCACAGTGCCTCCTTACAGCATGTTTTTGGATTTAAGGAAATCACGCGCCACGGTTTCCGGTGACTGATGATCGATATCGACCCGCTTGTTCAGCTCCGTTATCGCCTCATCGGTGATCTGCGCAGAAAGCTGATTAAGCGCGGTATCCAGCCCCGGATGACTCGCCAGCACATCCTGACGCACAACCGGCGTCACGTTGTAGCTCGGGAAGAAGTGCTTATCATCCTCCAGTACTTTCATGTTGAAGCCCTTAACCCGGCCATCGGTGGTGTAGATCAGACCGGCATCCACGAATCCGTCGCGAATCGCGTTATAGACCAGACCGGGGTCCATCTGGCGGATCTGCGGGCGATCCAGCGTCAGGTTGTAGGTTTTCTGCAGCGGCTTCATGCCGTCTGAACGACCCGAGAACTCCAGGTCCAGACCCAGTCGCCAGTTATGATCCGGATCGGTTTTACGCACCTGCTCAATCTTCGCAACCAGCTGCGACATGGTGCTGATGCCCTCTTTTTCGGCCTGTTCACGGGTCATGGCAAAGGCATAGGTGTTGTTCATTGGTGCCGGGTTAAGCCAGACCAGCCCCAGTCTGGCATCCAGCTTTTTCACCGTCTCATACGCCTGCTGTGAAGACATCGGCTGGTTGATATGGTTAAAGATGATCAGCGAGGTGCCGGTATATTCCCAGACCATATCAATCTGCTTATTCAGCAGCGCATTACGGCCAATGGTGGTGGCGATATTGCGTTTAGGCACCACCTCGAAGCCTTTCTTCTGCAGCCAGAGCACCGTCATTGCTGACAGGATATGCTGCTCGGTAAAACTTTTGGTCGCCATCACCAGCGGTGCAGCAGCCTGTGCCGTCTGGCTTAACAGCAGTGTCGCGGTCAGCGCGACAACGCTTTTCTTAATCCAACGCGTTAGCATTGCAAAGCTCCTTGTGGTCAGGCCGCAGCGTGCGGACTCAGAAAGCGGCCCAGCGCGGCCAGCATCATATCCAGTACCAGTGCCACCAGTGCAGTGGCGACGGCGCCGAGTATCAGCGTCGGAAAGTCATTCAGATAGATGCCCGGGAAGATCAGCTCGCCAAAGCTGCTGGCGCCAATCAGGAACGCCAGTGGGGCGGTGCCGACATTGATGGCGGTGGCGATGCGCACGCCAGAGAGGATGACCGGCAAGGCATTCGGCAGCTCTACCTGACGCAGACGCTGCCATTTGGTCATACCGATGCCGTTGGCCGCTTCAATCAGCGACGGGGGAACTGCGCTCAGACCAGAGAAGGTGTTGCGGACGATAGGCAGCAGCGAAGCCAGAAACAGCGCAATCAGTGCCGGACGGTCGCCAATCCCGATAATAACCATCGCCAGAGCCAGTACCGCCAGCGGTGGCAGGGTGTTACCGATATTGAAAATCTGCATCACGTACTCTGCCCAGCGACGTGCAAACGGGCGACTAAGCAGGATGCCGCTGGGGATACCGACCAGCAAAGCGAACAGCATTGACCAGAAGACTAAGAAGAGGTGCTGTTGCCCGAGATAAAGCAGATCGACTTTACGTGCGACCAGCTGATCCCAGCCAAGGCCCCAGATCAGCACCGCGATCACCGCGACCACTGCAAGCAGTGCCAGACCGGCGCGTCGGGCCAGTGAAGCATTTTGCATCGGAGAATCTCCCTGATTACGATCTCAATTGTTATAACAACCATAAACAGCCCGACAGGTACGGCAAAAAATGCCGCCGCGCCCAATACCGAAACTGCGATAAAATGTAGATAAAATGACTGTTTACCCACTCTTTTTCAGTGAATACTGAATAAGATGGTGTAATGCTATAGCAGCCCTTTATTGCACAAGCCAGCTTTTAAGCCACAAATCAGAGAGATAGAAACAGGTTAAAATGGTGTTAAAGCCGCGTAGCCGCTGGGCTAATGCGACAATAAAAAATTTTCATCGACTTCTGGTGACACTGTCACAGAGGGCGCAGAAAATGCGCACGCGCGGGAAACTGCATTGTCTGTTTTTCAGCTAGCCTTGCAGATTAAAAAAGGAACCCTATGACTGAAAGCGCACAAATCCGGACCGGACATCGCCACTGGATCTTGATCGCCTGCATGCTGGCGATGTTTATGGCGGCCATTGAAGTCACTATTGTGGCCACCGCGATGCCCACCATCATTGCTGACCTCGGCGGTTTTTCGCAGTTTGGCTGGGTCTTCTCGATCTATCTGCTGACCCAGGCGGTCAGCGTGCCGCTCTATGGGCGGCTGGCGGATATGGTGGGTCGCAAAACGATGTTTTTTGTCGGCACGTCGATTTTCCTGGTGGGGTCGGTGCTGTGTGGCTTTGCCCATACCATGACCTGGCTGATCCTGTTCCGGGCGTTTCAGGGTTTGGGAGCGGGGGCGATCATGCCCCTCAGCTCCACCATCGTGGCAGATATCTATTCGCCGCGTGAACGCGCCAGCGTGCAGGGCTGGCTCTCCAGCGTCTGGGGTGTAGCGGCGATAGTGGGGCCGCTGACCGGCGCGTGGCTGGTACAGCACTTTAGCTGGTCGGTGATTTTCTGGGTCAATCTGCCCATCGGCCTGATCAGCATGCTGATGCTGTGGCGCTGGCTACCGTCGCACCAGAAGGAGGAGAAATCGCAGCCGCTGAACCTGGCGGGCAGCGGCTGGCTGATGCTCTGCGTGACGGCCTTGCTGATTGCGCTGTTGCAGGCGGAACAGCTGGGCGTCTGGCTGGTGCCGTTTCTGCTCTTCTCACTGTTCGCTGGCTGGCAGCTCAGACGCCACGAGCTGAATTCAGCGGCACCGCTGTTTCCGCTGATAATCTGGCGCAGCCGGCTTATCGTGGCGGGCAATGCGGGCAACCTCATCATCGGGGCGGCCATGATGGGCATCAGCGCTTTTCTGCCCACCTGGATTCAGGGGATCAGCGGCGGTTCACCGTTACAGGCGGGCAGTGTGCTGGCGATGATGTCGATTGGCTGGCCGCTGGCCAGCACCCTCAGCGGCAGACTGATGCTGCACACCTCCTACCGCTTCACCGCCCAGCTCGGGGCGCTGTTGCTGGTGACCGGTAGTGCCTTGCTGCTGTTTTTACAGCCCGCAAGCTCACTCTATCAGGCGGGCTTTACGGCGTTTCTGATCGGTACCGGCATGGGAATGACCAGCACCACGTTCCTGGTTTCAGTACAAAACCAGGCGGATTACCAGATTCGCGGCATCTGTACCGCTTCAATTATGTTCAGCCGGATGATCGGGTCGGCGGTAGGGACGGCGATCATGGGCGCGGTGCTGAATCTCAATCTGCAGTGGCGTTTGCCGCAGGTCGAGGATCCGGTGCAGAAGATTATGTCCGAACCCAGCCGTCAGCAGTTACAGCCGGAAACCCTGCAGCAGATGACAGCAGCCATTGCCGCCTCACTGCACTGGGTGTTCGTGGTGGCACTGGTGATTGCGCTGTTTGCGGTGGGTGTGGCATGGATGATGCCGCGTCAGCGACCGGAACAGGCGGACTAACAGGCAGGGCGACAGGATGTCGCCCTGATTTGAACAGAGCTACTGAGCAGGTGAGTCCTGCGAACTGCCGGCACTGGCAGGTACGCTGGCTTCGTTGTCACTGCCTGAGCGCTTATAAACAATTTTTTGTGTGTCGTTCTCACAATGTCCGACGACCTGGCCACCCGCCTGATCAACCTGATCGTTGGCGACGATGTCGAGACTAAAACCCGACTCAGGTACACCGTTCTGAATAATTTTCTGGCTGATTTCGGTTTTTACCGATTCACAGGATGCCTGCGCCATCAGCGGCAGAGCAAATAACGCCGCGCTTAACAAAACCCTCTGTAGCTTCATCACGTCTTCCTTATGTTAGTCGTCCGTCATTACTATAGCTCAAATTTACGGCGCTACCGGGCGACCGGAACGACGATCCAGACAACGCAGGGTGTTGGGCTCCCAGTAGGCGTTGAGATTGAGGCTCTGCTCGCACTTGTCGCGGGTATCAAACGCGCGATCGGTTTTATCAAACTCTTTTTCGACCCGGGTGTTCACTTTATTGCGCAGCATGCGCGTGTCATTCCATTGCTCTTTATCCTGGCGCGCTGCTTCATTGCTCAGCGCGGAACTGCCATCTTCGATAATCAGACGATTAGTATTCGCAGTGGCAGTGAATGCCGCAGTGGAGAGGAGAACCATCAGCACGGCAGGGATCATTTTTTTCATCACACTATCCTTTAGTTAACGCAAACATCGCCATCCACGACAGCGGTTGCAGCGGGCATGCTTAGAGCCTGGCTCATCAGGGGGCATTGAGGCAGAAGTCTGAACACCGACAGCGCATAACAACCGGTGCGTACAGGGTGTACGTGAGGAGGGTAAGCACTGCCCGGGTTCAGACGGACAAATAAAACAGCCTGATGGGCCTGGCTATTAGTATATCATCGCCGTTTCTTTGCTCACCAGCAGTGAGTCGTTTGTTTACGTTAAGGAGAGGTAAGGATGCTGATTAAAACCGCCTTGCTGTTTTTTATTACCGCACTGGCGGAGATCACCGGCTGCTTTCTGCCGTGGTTATGGCTGAAAAAAGGCGGCTCAGCCTGGTTGCTACTCCCTGCGGCAGCAAGTCTGGCGCTGTTTGTCTGGCTGCTGACGCTGCATCCCGCGGCCAGCGGACGGGTTTATGCCGCCTACGGTGGCGTCTATGTGCTTACCGCGCTGCTCTGGTTGCGGGTGGTGGATGGCGTGAAGCTAAGTGTGTGGGACTGGAGCGGGGCTCTGATCGCATTCAGCGGCATGCTGATTATCGTGATGGGCTGGGGACGCGGGTAACGCCAGCCGTGAGGGCTGGCGCTGCAGGGAGTTAAGGTTTATGCACTTTCAGCCCCGCCAGCGTCTGGCTGACCGGCATCATCTCAAGGCTATTGATGTTGACATGTTTAGGCAGTGTGGCCACCCAGTATACGGCTTCTGTCACATCTTCCGGCGTTAAGGCGGTAGCCCCTTCGTAGACCTGACCCGCTTTGTCATCATCGCCCTTAAAGCGCACGTTGGAAAACTCTGTGCCACCGACCAGACCCGGTTCAATGTCGGTCACACGCAGCGCGGTGCCGTGTAAATCGGTTCGCAGATTCAGGCTGAACTGGCGCACAAAGGCTTTGGTGGCGCCGTAGACGTTGCCGCCGGCATAGGGCCAGCTGCCGGCAATTGAACCGATATTGATGATATGACCGACATCACGCTCCACCATCTGTGGCAGCAGGGCGCGGGTCATATAGACCAGGCCTTTGGTGTTGGTGTCAATCATGTTTTCCCAGTCTTCGACGTTGGCCTTGTGCGCCGGTTCGACGCCCAGCGCCAGACCGGCGTTGTTGACCAGCACGTCGATATTGCGCCATTCCGCCGGTAACTGCGCCACCGCCTCTTCAATGGCGGCACGGTTACGCACATCGAGCTGTACCGTATAAATATTCTCGCCCAGTTCTTCCTTCAGCGCTTTTAAACGTTCAGCCCGTCGTCCAGTGGCAATCACTTTATGACCATTCTCAATAAAGCGACGGGTGATGCTTTGACCAAAACCGGCGGTCGCACCGGTGACAAAAATAATCATCTCACTGTTCCTTATGCCATTTTCAGAGTCGATGGCTTCACCATAGCATTTCATTTCCGCTTCTGCGCGTGGAAAAACTGCCTGACCTGTAAACGGATTTTAACGGGTAGCTAGCTGCGCCTTTTCAGGGCAGATTGCACCGTTAAAGGGCAGGTTTGCGGGTAACCCGCCATACTCAAAATGTTCAGGGCGCGCAATATTGAGTAGCAACCGTTTGCATCCGTTCCGCAAACGGTTGCTAAGCCATCTCAGTCCTTATTTGTTGCGCAACTTTCCTCTTTTAACTTATCTGACTGATATTTAAAGAATTTATTCTATTTCAATTCTGGCACGCAGGTTGCACAGGATTATTCAGATAATCATCTGCAGATATAACATCGCGCTTTCAGAAAGGACTACCCATGCTTTCAGCAACCGACACGGCGATACGCGCCAGCTTCTTTGACTTTACCGGCGTGGTGGATCGTCCCGACGACCTGGCCGGCCAGGCCCGCTATCTTGAGGATGCGGTGCTGCTGCTGCGTGATGGATGCGTAGTGGGGCTGGATAGCTGGGAGAATAGCGAGGCGATGCTGGCGGGGCATCCGGTCATCGACCTGCGCGGCAGACTGATCGTGCCGGGCTTTGTCGATACCCACATTCACTATCCGCAGACAGAGATGATTGGCGCATTTGGCGAACAGCTGCTGGAGTGGCTGAATCACTACACCTTCCCGGTTGAAGCGCAGTATCACTGTCCCGATCATGCTGCGCGGATGTCCGCCTTCTTCCTGCATCAGCTGCTTTCCAACGGCACCACCAGCGCGCTGGTGTTTGGCACCGTCCATCCGCAATCGGTGGAGGCGCTGTTCAGCGCCGCCGAAGCGCTGAACATGCGGCTGATTGCCGGGAAAGTGATGATGGATCGCAATGCGCCCGACAACCTGATCGAAACCCCTGAACAGAGCTACCTGCAGACCCGGGCGCTGATTGAGCGCTGGCACCAGCGCGGACGCCTGAGCTACGCCCTGACGCCGCGCTTTGCGCCGACCTCATCCCCACAGCTGCTGGAAAAAGTGCAGCAGCTGCGTCAGGAGTTCCCGGATACCTGGCTGCATACCCATCTCAGCGAAAACCCGCAGGAGGTCGCCTGGGTCAAAGAACTGTTCCCGGAGCGTGAAGGCTATCTGGATGTTTATCATCATCACCAGCTGACCGGCCGCCGCAGCGTCTTTGCTCACTGTCTGCATCTGGAAGAGAACGAATGGCAGTGTCTGCACGATACCGATTCATCCATTGCTTTCTGTCCCACCTCAAACCTATTTCTCGGCAGCGGCCTGTTTAACCTGAAACGCAGCTGGCAGCAGGGGGTAAAAGTGGGGATCGGCACCGATGTCGGCGCGGGCACCACCTTTAATATGCTGCAGACCCTGGGCGAAGCCTACAAGGTGGGCCAGCTGCAGCACTACCGGCTCAGCGCGGCCGAAGCCTTTTATCACGCCACGCTGGGCGGGGCACGTGCGCTGGATCTCGACCACGTCATCGGAAATTTCAACATCGGTAAAGAAGCGGACTTTGTGGTGCTGGACCCGGCGGTTTCTGCCCTGCAGCAACTGCGCATCGGCAACAGCAAAGATATCTGGGAAAAACTGTTTGTATTAATGACGCTCGGCGACGACCGCAATATTGCCCAGACCTGGGTAGCCGGTCGTCCGGTCTGGCAGCGCGACGCACAGGAGCAAGCCGCATGATCCAGTTTCTGTTAAATAACCAGCTGGTCAGCGAGGACGCGCTCGACCCCAACCTCACGGTACTCAACTACCTGCGCACCCGTCAGCAACGCCCTGGCACCAAAGAGGGCTGTGCATCTGGCGACTGTGGCGCCTGCAGCGTGACCCTGGGCAAAGCCGTAGGGGGAACAATGCAGTATGAAACGGTCAACAGCTGCCTGACGCTGGTCTCCGCGTTACAGGGCAAGCAGCTGATTACGGTTGAGGATCTGCGTCACGGCCGCGCACTGCATCCGGCGCAGCAGGCGATGGTCGACTGCCACGGCTCGCAATGCGGATTCTGCACGCCGGGCTTTGTGATGTCGCTGTTCAGCCTGCAAAAAACCGCTTCGGGCTGGGATCGCCATCAGGCGGAAACTGCGCTGGCGGGCAACCTCTGCCGCTGTACCGGTTACCGGCCGATTATGGCCGCCGCCGAACAGCTCTGCTCGCAGCCGGTGACAGACCAGTTCGATCAAGGTGCCGCCGCAACCGTGCAGCGGCTTGAGGCGCTGGCAACCCCGGAGATGCAGGAATTAGGGGGTGAGGGCCGCCGTTGCTTCCTGCCCAAAACCCCGGCTCAGCTGGCGGCGATCTATCTGGCACATCCCGAGGCGAGGCTGATTGCCGGTGGCACCGATCTCAGCCTGCAGATTACCCAGCAGCATAAAAGAATACCGTTGCTGATTGCGCTGGAGCAGGTTGCCGCGCTCAAAGTCTGCAGCGAATTTGATGATCACTACCTGCTGGGCGCAGGGGCTTCGCTGCAGCAGGTCAGCGAATTTCTTGCCAGCCGCATTCCCGGCGTCAGCGAGATGCTGCAACGCTTTGCCTCGCTGCAAATCCGTCTGCAGGGCACATTAGGCGGCAACATCGGCAACGCTTCCCCCATTGGCGACGCCTCGCCGGTGCTGCTGGCCCTGAACGCCAGCCTGTTGTTACAGCGCGGTGAGCAGCAGCGCAGCCTGCCGCTGGATCAGTTCTTTACCGGCTATCGCCAGACCCGGCTCGAAAAAGGGGAGTTTATTCGCGCCATTCGCATTGATAAAGTGACGGTGTCACCTGATCTTGTGGCCTGGAAAGTGTCCAAACGGCTGGACGATGATATCTCCGCCGTGTTCGCCGCTTTTAATCTGCAGATTGAACAGGGCGTAGTCAGCAGTGCCCGCATCGCCTTTGGCGGCATGGCGGCAACACCGCAGCGTGCCCGTCACTGTGAACAGGCATTCATCGGTCAGCCGCTGAATGCCGTGACGGTGTCACGCGCAGCCGCGGCGCTGGCAGAGGATTTCCAGCCGCTCTCCGATTTCCGCGCCAGCAGTGACTATCGTCTGCAGGTCGCACGCAACCTGCTGCGACGCTACTGGCATCGCCACAACGGCGAAATAACCTGTATTGAGGTGGCCCGCTATGTCTCATAACCGTCCTGAACTCAACGAAGAGGTCATTAAGGCGCAGTATGCCGCTGATTTACAGAGCGGCGTCGGTCGCAGTAACCGCCATGAGAGCGCGGAAAAACATGTCTCCGGCGAGGCGCGTTTTATCGACGATAAGCCGGAGCTGCCGGGTCTGCTGCATCTCTGTCCGCGCCTGAGTGAGTATGCTCATGCGCGCATCCTGCATATTGATGTGCAGCCCAGTTATGCCGTTCCCGGCGTCGTCAGCGTCCTGACCTGGCAGGATGTGCCGGGCATCAATGATGTCGGGCCGCTGGAGCCGGGCGACCCGCTGCTGGCCCATGACAAAGTAGAGTATCTGGGACAGATCGTGATCGCGGTGGCGGCGGAATCCCCCGAGGCTGCGCGTCTTGGCGCGGCCGCTGCGGTAATTGAATATGAGGTGCTGGAACCGCTGCTGGATGTGGAACAGGCGCTGGCACAGGGCAGCTTTGTGCAGGAACCTCACATTCACCAGCGCGGTGATGTGGAAGCGGCCCTGGCGCGTGCGCCGCATCGGGTCAGCGGGGCGTTTCACATTGGCGGCCAGGAGCATTTCTATCTGGAAACCCAGACGGCAATGGTTATTCCCGGTGAAGATCAGCAGTTGCAGGTCTTCTCCTCAACCCAGAACCCCACCGAAGTGCAGAAACTGGTGGCGGAAGTGATGGGCATCAGCCTGAATCAGGTGACGATAGATATGCGCCGGATGGGCGGTGGCTTTGGTGGTAAAGAGACGCAGGCGGCCGGTGTCGCCTGTCTCTGCGCCATCGTGGCGCGGCAGACCGGCCGGGCGGCGAAGATGCGGCTTTCACGTCGCGACGATATGCGCGTCACCGGCAAACGCCATCCGTTCTTTGTGCGCTACGAAGCGGGCGTTGAAGAGGATGGGCGTCTGTGCGGCATCAAAATCGATCTGGCAGGAAACTGCGGTTATTCGCTGGATCTTAGTGGATCGATTGTCGACCGTGCCATGTTCCACTCCGATAACGCCTATTACCTCGGGGATGCGCGGGTAACCGGCTATCGCTGCCGCACTAACATCGCCTCGAACACCGCCTATCGGGGTTTTGGCGGGCCACAGGGCATGGTAGCGATTGAACAGATTATGGATCACATCGCCCGTGAGCGCGGGCTGGATCCGCTGGCGCTGCGCAAGCGTAACTACTATGGCAAGCAGGATCGCAACATCACCCATTACCACCAGCAGGTAGAGGATAATCTGCTGGATGAGATTACCGAACAGCTGGAGCAGAGCAGCGACTATCAGGCTCGCCGCGCGGAGATTAAGGCGTTTAATGCCCGCAGTCCGCTGCTGAAACGCGGTCTGGCGCTGACGCCGGTGAAATTCGGCATCTCCTTTACCTCCAGCTTTCTCAATCAGGCGGGGGCGCTGATTCTGATCTACACCGACGGCACGGTGCAGCTTAACCACGGCGGCACCGAGATGGGCCAGGGCCTGAACACCAAGGTGATTCAGATTGTCGCCGAAGTGCTGCAGATTGAGATCGATAAAATTCAGATCACCGCTACCGACACCGGCAAAGTACCCAACACCTCGCCAACCGCGGCCTCCAGCGGGGCTGACCTCAATGGCAAAGCGGCCCAGAATGGTGCTGAGATCCTGCGCGATCGCATGACCGCCATGCTCTGCGAGCTACACCAGTGCGACGCGGCGGCAGTGAGCTTCCGCAACGGGGTGGTGCGCGCCGGGGATAAACATTACACCTTCGCCGAGGTCGCGAAGCTGGCGTGGCTGAATCAGGTGCCGCTCTCCGCCACCGGCTACTACCGCGTGCCGGGGATTCATTACGACCGGGTCGCGGGACGCGGGACGCCGTTCTATTACTACGCTTACGGTGCAGCCTGCTGTGAAGTGGTGATTGATACCTTAACCGGTGAATCCCGCCTGCTGCGCGCCGACATTCTGCATGACGTCGGGGCGTCGCTGAATCCGGCCATCGACATCGGCCAGGTTGAAGGAGGCTTTGTACAGGGCGTCGGCTGGCTCACCTGCGAAGAGCTGGTGTGGAGTGATAAAGGCCAGCTGCTGACCGATGGCCCGGCGAGCTACAAAATTCCTGCCATCAGCGACGTTCCGGCGGACCTGCGGGTCACGCTGCTGGAGAACCGCAAAAACCCTAAAGACACGGTGTTCCACTCCAAGGCCGTTGGTGAACCGCCGTTTATGCTGGGCATCGCCGCCTGGTGTGCCCTGCAGGATGCGGTCGCCAGCGTCTCCGATTACCGGCAGCACCCACTGCTGGACGCGCCCGCCACGCCGGAGCGCATCTTCTGGGGCGTGCAGCGCCTGGCGGGAGGGGTTGATGATTTATCATGACTGGATTGGCGTGCTGCATCAGTTGCGTGAAAAACGTCAGAGCTGCGTATTAATCACCGTGCTCAGTGAGCACGGTTCGGTGCCGCGCGACAGCGGCAGCAAAATGGTGGTGACGCAGCAGGAGAGTTATCTCACCATCGGTGGCGGTCATCTGGAGTTTGAGTGCATCGCCCAGGCCAGGGCGATGTTGCAGAGTGGGGCGACTGCGCCACACACCGAGGATTTCAGCCTTGGCGCGCGGCTCGGACAGTGCTGTGGCGGCAAAACCACGCTGCTGTTTGAGCCGCTGCTGCAGGCGCAGCCGGAGATCTACCTTTTTGGCGCAGGCCATGTGGGACAGGCCCTGGTCAACCTGCTGTCAACGTTACCCTGTCACATAAACTGGATCGACAGTCGCCCGGCGCAGTTCAGCCACGTTCCGGCTGGCGTGGTGACGCTTCAGCCGGACGATCCGCTCGACTGCGTAGCACAGGCACCCGCAGGCAGCTACTTCATCATCATGACCCATCATCATCCCCTCGACTTCGAACTGTGCGAGGCGGTGCTGAAGCGCGGCGATTTCCGCTATGCCGGGGTGATCGGTTCTGAAACGAAAAACCAGCGTTTCCGCTACAGGCTGGCGGGCAAGGGTGTGGCGAACGAACCGCTGGCGCGCCTGCGCTGTCCGATTGGCCTGCCGGACGTCAAAGGCAAGCTGCCCGCCGAGATTGCGGTGGCGATTGCCGGTGAAATCATCAGCGTTTATCAGCAGCACGTTGCCTGAGTTGTCGCTTTCGCGGCAACCTGTCAGGATAAGACTTTGCGATGCCCACCAGGAGCGAACCATGAACGCCCGTCAGAATCCCTTCTTTAGCGTCAGCACACTGCCTTACCAGACTCCTCCTTTTGACCAGATTGAGGAGCAGGATTTTCTGCCCGCGCTGCAGGCGGGCATTGAGGAGAAGCGTCAGGAGATCGAGGCGATCGCACTGAACAGCGACGCGCCCAGCTTTTTCAACACTTATGAGGCGCTGGAGAGGAGCGGACAACTGCTCAACCGGGTGAATCTGGTGTTCAGTGCCATGACCTCGGCGCATACCAGCCCGTATCTGCAGCAGGTGGATGAGGAAATTGCGCCTCAGCTCACCGCGCTCAACGATGACATCATGCTTAACCGCCCGCTGTTTTCGCGGCTCGATGCGGTCTATCTGCAGCGCGCTAAACTGGATGCTGAATCAAAACGGCTGGTCGAGGTGATCTGGCAGCGCTTTCAACTGGCGGGGGCTAATCTGCCGGAAGCGCAGAAACAGCAGCTCAAGACACTGAATCAGGAAGCGGCCCGCCTCGGTACCCGCTTCACCAACAAATTGCTGGCCGCCACTAAAGCGGGCGGGCTGGTCGTCGATGATCTGCAGAAGCTGGCGGGACTCTCACCGGCCGATCTGGCGGTGGCGCAGGCGGAAGCGCAGGCACGCGGACTGGAAAAGCACTGGCTGCTGGTGCTGCAAAACACCACCCAGCAACCCGCACTACAGAGCCTGGCCGATCGCGCAACCCGTGAAGCGCTGTTTAAGGCGGGCGTGACGCGCACTGAAAAAGGCGATGAGAACGACACCCGCGAGCTGGTATTACGTCTGGCGCAGGTCAGGGCCGAGCAGGCGCGGCTGCTGGGATTTGCCAGCTATGCCGAGTGGAAGTTACAGGATCAGATGGCCAAAACGCCTAAGGCGGCGCTGGCGTTTATGCATAACATCGTGCCTGCCGCGCGCGGTCGTGCGGAGCGTGAAGCGGCGGCTATCCAGCAGACCATCGACCAGCAGCAGGGCGATTTTACCCTGCAGGCCTGGGACTGGCGTTTTTATGCCGAACAGGTGCGGCGCGCCCGTTACGATCTGGATGAGAGCCAGATTAAGCCCTACTTTGAACTGAATTCGGTGCTGCAGAATGGCGTGTTCTGGGCGGCGACGCAGCTCTATGGCATCCGTTTCACGCCGCGACAGGATCTGCCGGTTTACCATCCCGACGTCCAGGTCTATGAGATTTTTGACGCCGATGAGACCCCGCTGGCGCTGTTTTACACCGACTTCTTTAAGCGCGACAGCAAAGGCGGCGGCGCCTGGATGAGCAACTTCGTCAACCAGTCCACGCTGCTCGACAGCAAACCGGTGATCTACAACGTCTGTAACTACACCAAACCGCCAGCCGGTGAACCGGCGCTGCTGAGCTGGGACGACGTCATCACGATGTTTCACGAGTTCGGCCACACGCTGCACGGTCTGTTTGCCAGCCAGCGCTATCCGAGCCTGTCGGGAACGGAAACCCCGCGCGATTTCGTCGAGTTTCCTTCGCAGATCAACGAGCACTGGGCCAGCGAGCCAGCGGTGTTCCGCAACTACGCTCGCCACTATCAGACTCAGGCGCTGATGCCCGCTGAGCTGCATGAAAAAATCGTCCGGGCCGCCACGTTCAACAAAGGCTACGAGATGAGCGAGCTGCTGGCTGCCGCGCTGCTGGATCTGCACTGGCACAGCCTTAACCGTGATTCCGCGCCGCAAAGCGTGGAGGGATTCGAGCAGCAGGCGTTACAGAGCGATAATCTGGCGCTGACGGCGGTGCCGCCGCGCTATCGTTCCAGCTATTTCCAGCACATCTGGGGCGGTGGCTATGCAGCAGGTTATTACGCCTATATCTGGACGCAGATGCTCGCCGACGATGGCTATCAGTGGTTTGCGGAACATGGCGGACTGACGCGCGAGAACGGCGACCTCTTCCGGCAGAAAATTCTGTCGCGGGGGAACAGCAGCGATCTCAAAACACTGTATGAAAGCTGGCGGGGCGGGCCTCCGCAGCTGGAGCCCATGCTGAAAAATCGTGGTCTGGCGGAGTCATAGCAGAACGGGCTGTCACGCGCTGGTCGCGCTGACAGCCCGGTTTTATTCGTGTTAGCCCAGCGGGCCACCTTCAATGGTTTCGCACATTCCGGCCAGCACCCGTTCACCGGTTTCGCTTTTCAGAGAGTCATACCATTCTGCCGTGATCGCCGGATCGCGCGCATGGGTGACGTCACAGCGTTTGCGCGCTTTCAGCACCAGATCTTTTACCCGTTCAACCCGTCGCGCCTGATAGCGCAGCAGTGCATCTTCAATACCCAGTGAATGAGAAGCCAGCGTCGAGGCCAGTACCACGGCATCTTCCATCGCCGCGCAGCCGCCCTGGCCGATATCGGGCGTGGTGCTGTGGGCGGCATCGCCCAGCAGGGCCACACGTCCTTTAACAAAGCGGCTGAAAGGTTCAATGTCGTGGATCTCAACCCGATTGGTGGTGTCAGGATTGATTGCCGCGATCAGCTGCCGTACCGGCTCCGCCCAGCCCTTAAAATAGCCGGTTAAGTCCGCTTTCACCGTGCTGCGATCCTGCGGCAGTCCCTTCGGCAGCGGCACATCAAAGAAGAAGTAGAATCGATTGCCGCTGACCGGCATCAGCGACACCCGCTTGCCGTCACCGACAAAGGTGGTCCACTGATCGGCGGGCGCAATCCTCTCATCTACAGTGACCAGGCCATTCCAGTTAACGTAACCGGCGTAACGTCGTTCCAGTTTCTGCTCCAGCACATACTCGCGGATCACCGAATGGGTGCCATCGGCGGCAATCAGGAAATCGCCGGTGGCCTGAGTGTTGTCGGAAAAGGTGGCAATCACGCCACTGCCGGTCTGCTCGACCTGGATCACCCGCTTACCAAACTGCACCCGTTCACGCCCGAAGGTATCAATCAGCATCGCCTGCAGTTCTGCCCGCGCCACCGGACAGGGATATTCGCCAACCTGCTGCACCAGCGGCGCCATACTGAAGCGGGTCAGGGGCGCGCCGGTGGTGCCATCGTGATAGGCCATAT
The DNA here is from genome assembly GCF_011800405.1 of Pantoea sp. EKM21T. Classification (NCBI taxonomy): domain Bacteria; kingdom Pseudomonadati; phylum Pseudomonadota; class Gammaproteobacteria; order Enterobacterales; family Erwiniaceae; genus Pantoea; species Pantoea sp. EKM21T. Next base: position 379,023 of record NZ_JAALFV010000002.1, on the reverse strand, counting down.
AGGCCATGTTCCCGCCCAGCTCACGCAGCGCGGTTTTCATGCCCAGCGCATTCAGGCATTTAACCCCGTTGGGCCATATGGAAATCGCCGCGCCGACGGGCTTCATCTCCTTTACGGCTTCAAAGACCTCAACGTCAATTCCGGATTTCTCCAGCGCAATGGCACTACTCATGCCGCCTATACCGCCACCAATCACGATTGCTTTCATAATGCTCTCCTGTCTGCATACGTCAGTTCCTGCAACTTTTGTACCAGAGAGATGGTGGTAGAGAGTTTCATATAAATAACAATGTAAATCATAGGCTTAATGTATAATGGGGGGCACCTGACTCCCGCCTTCCTCTTAATCAGTTGCACTGAATTGTGGCAAACGGGCGTGCAAAAAGGGTGCGGCTATAACCGTGCTGCATCATTTGTTTCATTATCGCCCGTCTGTGTTTGTGTTAATCATCAGCCAGTGGAACGCGCCGGGCACTTTTCAGCATGGTCATTCTTATTACTTTAAAAGTTATTAACTAAAATCCTCATCCGCTTCGCTAATATTCCTGACAATTAATTAAACATTTACATAACAACTGGCGCGAATATTTCCCGGAAAATAATCGCCATATTCAATAAGGGGTTAGCCTGACACAGTTAAACACACCTGTTAATAAAAAATGCAAATTCATAACCAGACACAATTGTGTCTGTTTTAGCACCGTGCGCAATCATTAGCAAAAGCGTTCAGGCCGCGTCATTACGGGCTTTTAGGATATTGCTCAGACCCGCCAGTCACGATCACGTGATATAGATCACTCCGGACACAAGGACTCTGGAAGGCGAACATGAAAATTGGAATCACGAATAACCAGTATCCGGAGCAGCGTAATATCTTAGTTAATCCGGATAACGAATATATCAATCTGAAAAAGAGCAATCTGTTCTACTTTATTAATCCGTTACGAACCCGATTGCTCAAAAAAAATAAAACCTTTGTCTTTCAGCCTGTGCCTTTTTCAGGGGCATCGCGGGCTGACATCCTGCATCTGTTCAATGAAGTGGCGATAACCCATCAGAAGTGGGTCGCGTCGTTTGAAACGGAGCTGCCGCGTGTGCTGCCGGTGGCGGGCGTCGCCAAGCAGGATAACCCCGAGCTGAAACGCCTCATTCCTTATCTGTTAAAAGATAACTGCCTGGGGTTGATTGCCATCTCAGATGCCACCCTGAACATTCAGATGAAACTGTTCAGGCCGGATATTGCCCAGCAAATCCGCCGTAAAACCCTGGTGCTGCATCCGCCGCAGAAGCTGTTTGTCCAGCAGAAAACGCCGCGTCAGCCCGGTATTCTGAAACTGACCTTTGCCGGTAACGAGTTCTACCGCAAAGGCGGGGCTGAAGTCGTGCTGGCGATCAGTGAGCTGATTGAAGAGCGCAAACTGGAAGAGTCCCAGCTGGATGTGCAGCTGATTGGCGACCTCGCCAAGCGTCGTAACGTGGCGCACCGCCAGTTCCAGGATGATGAGACCTTCTATAGTGGCATTGAGAACCGCATCAAACGCTATCGCTGCTTCACGCATCATTCACAGATGGATAACGGCGCCCTGATGCAGCTGTTCCGCCAGAGCGATGCCGGACTGCTACCAACCTGGCAGGAGACGTACGGTTTCTCGGTACTGGAGATGCAGGCTAACGGCTGCCCGGTGATCACCAGCAACGTGCGCGCGTTGCCAGAGATTAATCCTGCCAGCGCAGGCTGGGTGATTGCGAGTCCGCTTAACGCTGACCGTGAATACAGTATTACCTCGCCAGAGCAGAAAACGCAGCTACGCCAGTCGCTGGTGGAGGGGCTGAAATCGATACTGCTCGCCATTATCGACCGTCCTGAGATGCTGCAGGAGAAAGGTGAGGCGGCGATTCTGCGCATCAAAGATCAGCATGACACCCAGCGTTACATTGCCCGGCTCAACGATATCTACAGCCGTGGCGTGATTAATGTCACTCAACATCCCCCTGTGGTCTCAATTTGATTAGATTTCTCTGACGGGGCGCGCCAGACTGGCCATACTTAGTGCAGCGTCCCTCTGGAGAACTCATATGAAAATGATCATCAGCCTGCTGCTGTCCGGATTACTGGGCAGCAGCGCCTTCGCTCAGCCCGCACCGCTTTTTCCGGCCCGCGCGCCCCTGGCACAGCTGACGCCCGTCGCTGCCCGCTGCGATGTCTCCGCCTGTCAGACCAACTGCTACACAGAACAATCGCACTGCAACACCCGGGACAACGGTGGCTGCAGTTCTCAGGCTCAGATGTGCGTGCAGGCCTGTGCCGACCAGTGTAAATAATTTAATTCAGTGAAGAATCCCTTAGTTGCCAATGAAAAAGTCTTTGTTTTATGTCGCGTTATTCTCTCTTTCTGCCAGCTGTGTCGCCGCCGATCTCTCTTCACAGCAGGTTACTTCTCTGGTTAAAGCCGCGATCGAACCGCTGATGGAGCAGCAGGAGATCCCCGGCATGTCGGTGGCGGTGCTTTACAAAGGCCGGGCGCAGTTTGTGAACTTCGGCGTGGCCGATCTCGAATCACGCCGCCGGGTCACGGAAAACACGCTGTTTGAGCTGGGCTCCGTGAGCAAAACGTTTACCGGCACCCTGGCTGGCGTCATGATCCGCAACGGCGAAATACGCTTTAACGATCCGGTGCAGAAGTACTGGCCGCAGCTGACCGGTGAGCAGTGGCGTCCGGTGCGGATGCTGCATCTGGCGACCTATACCGCGGGCGGACTGCCTTTACAGTTGCCGGATGATGTCACCGATCAGGCTTCGCTGCTGCGTTTCTATCAGGAATGGCAGCCAGAGGCAGCGCCCGGCACGCTCCGGCAGTACTCTAACGCCAGCATCGGTCTGTTTGGTTCGCTGATGGTGAAAGGGGATTATGAGCAGGCGATGGCGCGAAATGTGTTTCAGCCACTGCGTCTGACGCGCACCTATATCACCGTGCCGCCCTCAATGATGCTGGACTACGCCTGGGGCTATAAAAATGGCCAGCCGGTACGGGTCTCACCCGGCATGCTGGATGCAGAAGCCTACGGCGTTAAATCCACTGCGCGTGACATGCTCACCTTTATGCAGGCAAATGTGGATCCTAACCGCCTCTCTTCGGGGAATGCCGTGCTGCGTAATGCCATTCGCACCGCGCAGGCGCGCTACTTCAAAGTCGGCACTTTGTTTCAGGGACTGGGCTGGGAGATCTACGACTGGCCGGTGACTGCCGATACGCTGATGGGCGACAGCGATAATGGTGTTGCGCTGCAACCCCGCCCGGCAACGCTGCTCAATCCGGTCGGGCCGTCGCAGAGCGCCAGCTGGGTGCATAAAACCGGTGCAACCAATGGATTTGGTGCCTATATCGCCTTTATTCCTGAGAGGAACAGCGGCGTCGTGATACTCGCCAACAAGAATTACCCTAATCCGCTGCGTATAAAGGCGGCGTGGCAGATTCTGCAGGCGTTACAGCAGGAGAAGCCTGAGTAACAGGCATCACGCTTGCTCAGCGACGGGGTAAAGCTGGCACCGCCTGTTCATTTGCGCTAAAATAAAAATCAAATGAACAGGAGGCTGCTATGTCTATCGCCATCTACACACCCGCTCAGCATCGTCGCGACAATTCGCTGCTGCATGCCCTGAATCTGCCGGAAACACTGCCTGATGCGCACCAGCGTATTGCGGTAGGGTTCAGCAGCGGCGTGCTGAAACGCACGGCGTCGTTGTCCACCTTTGACGAGGGCTGGCTGTGCCGTCTGGCGGGCATTGATCGCACCACCTACAACCGCAAAGTCAAAGATCCACAGCAGACCTTTTCGCCCGATCAGAGCGGACGGATCTACATGCTGATCCGCGTCCTCTCTGCCGCCAGCAAACTGTTCCGCGACGACAGGCAGCGTCTGGTGCAGTGGCTGGAAACGCCCGCCAAAGCGCTGGGCGGTAAGAAACCGGCGGAGATGACCACCACGGTGGCGGGTGCAGAAGCGGTGATTAACCTGATTGGCCAGCTTGAGCATGGCGTGATTACCTGATGGCAGTACGTTTCTTTCGCCTGGTGAAGAGTGAGTATGCGATGAGCGCCTTTGATGGTTTTGGTGCCCGCACTTACGGGGGGCGCTGGAATTCCGTGGGAACGGTCTGTGTCTATATGGGATCAAGCCGGGCGCTCTGTGTACTTGAGGCGCTGGTTCATCTCACCATTCAGGATCTGTCACACGATTACTCTATGCTGTCGATTAGCGTCCCTGAATCGCTGATTACCGAGCTCTCGCTGGCGGCACTCCCCGATGACTGGCAGGCCGATCCTGCGCCATCGTCCACGCGGCAAATTGGTGACGACTGGCTTGCCAGCCCGGATAACGGCCTGGTGCTGAAGGTACCGAGCACGCTGACCGGCGAGTGGAATGCGCTGTTCAATCCCCGTCATCCGGCAGCGGCTGGCATCATTAGTAAGGTGGTGGTGGAGCCATTTTTCTTCGACCCGCGTTTCAGGCTGCAGTAGGGCGCGGATTCGCCACTTTTCTCACCGCAACATCTCACATCACGCAGGCGCCTGCGATTCTGATAGCGCCTGCGCCGCACAGATCAGTGCCAGATGACTCAGCCCCTGCGGCATATTGCCGCGCCAGCTCTGGCTGCGGACGTCATACATCTCATTGAAGATATCGACGTTACCATGGCCGTTCAGCGTAGTCAGGATCTCCTGCATCGCCTGTTCTGCCTCATCCGTCTCACCTATCTCTGCCCAGGCTTCCACCAGCCAGAAGGCGCAGGCGAGAAAGGTACTCTCTTCTTCTCTGACCCCGCTGTAGCGATAGAGCATGGCGCTGCCGTCACCCAGTTTTTGCCGGATAGCACGGTAGGTCGAGAGCATCCGCTGCGGATTGACCGCGTTGCCGTAGCTGTGAACCAGCGCCAGCGACGCGTCGAGGCGATCGTCACTGCCGGCATAAAAGAGATAAGCCTGCTGTTGCTCTGACCAGCAGTGAGACTCAATCCAGTCGCGGATACGGTCACGTTCCCGCTGCCAGCGTCCCAGCCAGGTCGGTTCGATATGCTGGCTTTCTGCCAGCGCCACCGCCCGATCCAGCGCCATCCAGCAGGCCATTTTGGAGTGGGTGTAGTGTTGCAACTCCGGCAGCTCCCAGATGCCGCAATCCTTCTGCCGCCAGTGATCGGCGCAGCAGTTCGCCAGCTCGCCCAGCATGCGCGAGGTGGTGATATCAAGCACGTGTCCCGCCTCGATAAAATGCTGCGCGGTGACCAGCATGTCGCCATACATACTGAGCTGCAGCTGGTCACGGGCATTATTGCCGACCCGCACGGGCTGAGAGTTCTGATAGCCGCTCAGCGGCGGATAACGCTCAGCGGGGACCTCATCACCATTCAGGGCATAGCAGGCGCGCAGCCTGACGCCATGGCGCATGATGGTCTGCGACAGCCAGGAAAAGGCCGCCTTACAATCTTCCAGCGCCCCGAGATAGACGAAGGCTTTAATAATCAGGCAGGCATCGCGCACCCAGGCGTAGCGGTAATCATAATTTTTTTCGCCGCCGATCCCCTCCGGCAGGGAGGTGGTGGCAGCAGCAGCCAGCGCGCCGGTCGGGGAGTACCAGAGAAACTTCAGCGACAGGGCTGAGCGCTTCACCAGCGTCGGGTAGCGGCCCTCATAACTCAGGCTCTCCACCCAGCTGGTCCAGCCGGTGTGGCTGGTTTCAATCCGCTGATCGATAGCCTCCAGCGGCGGCACCGCCAGCGGCTCTTTCTCGGTCACCAGCAGCGCGCAGAGCGAGCGGGAACCGGCATAGGTACGCAGCGTGGCGCAGACCTGCTCGTCATCCAGCTCTGTGATCTGAATATCTTCGCTGGTGCGCAACATCGCCATGATCTCCGCGATGTGAAACACCTTGCCTTTCTCATTATCGGCCACCCACGGTGAACGGGTTTCGGCGGCGGTGCCGAAGCGCAGGGTGATCGCTAATTCCACTTCACCGCTGACACCCTCTATGCGGCGAGCCAGTTCGCACCAGGGCAGACGGCCCGCCAGCGTGCTGTTAATCGATTCGGTCAGCAGCACGGTGCCGTCACGGGTTTCGAAGCGGGTCTCCAGCACGTTGCTGTTATCGCGGTAGCGGCGTGAGACCTGATAAGGCGCACGCGGGACAATCTGGAAGTAGCCACCAAGTCCGGCATCAAGCAGGCGATCAAACAGGGGCTTTGCGTCGAGATTGGGCGCGCACCACCAGTCAATGGAACCGTCCGGCGCAATCAGCGCAACAGAACGGCCTTCACCAATGGCGGCATAATCACCCAGGCCCGCAAAGCCCTCTTTTCTGACCGGCGAATGAAAGATCGGGTTTTCCATAATCTGCTTCCTTATATTACGGTATATCACGGTGGCGAGGTTTCTTAAGCGGGGCAAAAGCGGGACAAAAAAATGGCCGCGTTATGCGGCCACCTGAGTGAAATTACAGCGTACCGGTGCCGCCATCAGAACACCAGACCTGCCCGGATGAGTAACTGCTCTCGGTTGAGGCCAGGGTAACGTAGAGTGGGGCGATTTCAACCGGCTGGCCCGGACGGCCCATCGGTGAGTCGGCGCCAAACTGCTTCACTTTCTCCATCGGCTGTCCGCCGCTGGACTGCAGCACGGTCCAGTACGGCCCTGGTGCAACGGCGTTGACCCGGATACCGTCACCACCCAGCTGCTTCGCCAGGGATTTGGTAAAGGCGACGATGGCCGCTTTGGTCTGCGCATAGTCGAGCAGAATATCGCTGGGTTTAAACGCCTGTACGGACGAGGTATTAATAATAGACGCACCGCGTGGCAGATATTCCAGCGCCGCTTTGGTGATCCAGAACATCGCATAAACGTTGGTTTTAAACGTTGCGTCAAAATCTTCCGTACTCAGGGTCCGGATGGACTCATTAAATTGCTGACGACCGGCGTTATTAACCAGAATATCCAGGCCACCTAATTTATCGGCTGCCTCTTTGACCAACTGCTGACAAAATTCTTCAGAACGAATGTCGCCCGGAATAGCAAAAACTTTACAGCCTTCCGCTTCGATTAATTTAATCACTTCATCGGCGTCGGGCTGTTCTTCCGGCAGGTAGTTAATCACCACATCTGCGCCTTCACGGGCATAAGCGATAGCCACCGCGCGGCCAATACCGGAGTCACCGCCGGTGATCAGCGCCTTGCGGCCGGTCAGTCGGCCCGTGCCGCGATAGCTGGTTTCACCGTGGTCGGGAACCGGGATCATTTTGCTGGCCAGGCCTGGCGCCTGTTGTGGCTGGTCCTCAAAAGGAGGTTTAGGAAATTGATCCAGATCGAGCGTCTTGTTAGTTGGTGTAGCCATTGTATGCTCCTTGAACAGAGTTATCTGAGACATTAAGCCTGGCACAAATGTGATATTTGTCACATCTGACTGCTGATTCATTGAGCAGTTAAAACCAGAAGAACTTAATAATGCAGATAAAGCGTAGACAGAAAATCGGAACACTGTGCAGTAGCGTCCGATTATTTTTCAGTGAAGGGGCGGGATATTTAAAGCGAAGCGTAAGATCGGTTGTGGATTATTTCAGGGCGTAATTACATAGCGGAAGAAAATAAAAAAGGGCGGTTAACCGCCGCGTACCGAACCGCGCCAGACCACATCTACCGGATATATTCTCCGCTCCTGCTGCTGTTCATTTTTTGGCATCAGCGTCTCCGGTTGCGCTTCCGTCTCCACCAGCCAGGCAATGGCATCGCGGGCGAATTGCTCCACCGGCTGTGCAAAGGTCGTGAGGTTGTAAGAGGCCCAGCCCGACTGCGCGATATTATCGTGTCCGATGATGCAGAGATCGTCCGGAATACGCAGCGCAAAGCGGTGACGCGCCTCATCCATAAAGCCGCAGGCGAGCAGGTCGGTGGCACAGTACACCGCATCAGGGCGAACTTTACGCGTCAGCAGACGCTGCGCCAGAATCTGGCCGCTTTCGTAAGAGGTGGTGCCGAACCGCTCCACCTGAACCGTGACGCCCACTTTCTGCGCGGCGGCCAGAAAATCCGCTTCGCGCTTCAGCAGACTCGGCGTTCCCGCCAGCGAATTGACAAAGGCGATGCGGCTGCATCCCGCCCGCACAAACGCGTTAACCGCCATTTCTGCGGCGGGGCGGGAGTCGAGGTTGATACTGAGCGTGCCGGGCAGGGATTCGTCGCGGTTAATCAGCACCAGATGCTGACCATGTTTGTAGCAGAGCCGGGTGATACCGCTGTCCGGCATGCCGGAGAGAATAATCGATGCGTCGGCGCGAAAATTAATCGCCTGCTGCAACGCGGCGGAAACGCGCGCATCGGATCGGTCAGTGTTAATCAGCATCGCCACTTTTCCCGCTTCCTGCAGATACTGGGTCATCCAGCGCACCAGGCTGGCACGGTAGGGCGTGTCAACCTCGGAGGCAATTAAGCAGACGATGCCGCTGCGGTTGCGCACCAGGCCGCGCGCCAGATGATTGACGTGATAGCCCAGTTCCTCCGCCGCTTTCATCACCCGCTGACGGGTAGCATCTGACACGCTGGCCCCCGGTGTAAAGGTGCGGGAGACTGCTGAGCGGGAGACGCCCGCCCGGTCAGCCACATCCTGCGCACTCACCACCGCCTTTAGCTGCTGCATGTTCTCTCCTCGCCTGACATTGTCTGCACTGAGTTTGCCTGAAGTTGCAAGGCTGTGCAAAAAATACAGATGGGCGAAAGGTTTCAAATTTGTGACAGCGACTGACAATTGCTTAACAACTGAATTGACACTGCAGCAGGGCCGCCGTACTAATCTGCACATATGTTTGCACACATGTGCAAAAGCTGGCGCGCCTGCGTCATCCAGCCCAGGAGAACACCATGCGTTATTCCTCTCTGCTCGCTGCTGTAATCGTCTGCCCTATAGTGCCGTTTGCTGCCTCGGCGGCGGGCAATCTTAATATGATCTGCTCAGCCGACGTGGTGGTGTGCGAACAGATGACCACGCTGTTCAGCCAGTCCCATCCCGATATCAAACTCAGCATGGTGCGGCTCTCTGCCGGTGAAGCCTATGCCCGTATCCGCAGCGAGGCACGCAATCCCCGTACCGATATCTGGTGGGCCGGTACCGGCGATCCGCATATGCAGGCCGCCGAAGAGGGGCTGACCCAGGCCTATAAATCGCCACTGCTCGATCAGCAACAGCCCTGGTCACAAAAAGTGGCGGAGATCTCCGGTTATCGCACCGTGGGCGTTTATGCCGGTGCGCTGGGCTGGGGCTATAACACCAGACTGCTGGCGGAGAAAAAGCAGAAAGTGCCTGCCTGCTGGGCGGATTTACTCGACCCTGGCTTTAAAGGCGAGATTCAGATCGCCAATCCCAACTCTTCCGGCACGGCCTATAACACCCTGGCGACGCTGGTGCAGATCATGGGCGAAGACAAAGCCTTTGACTACCTGAAGAAGCTCAACGCCAACATCTCGCAATATACCAAGTCCGGCTCTGCTCCGGTCAAAGCCGCCGCGCGCGGTGAAACCACCATCGGCATTGTCTTTATGCATGATGCCGTCGCGATGGAAGTAGATGGCTTCCCGATTAAGCCCGTCGCGCCCTGTGAAGGCACTGGCTATGAAATAGGTTCGATGTCGATCATCAAAGGGGCACGAAACCTGGCCAATGCCAAAGCCTGGTATGACTGGGCGCTCAGCGCTAAAGCACAGTCGCATATGAAAGAGGCCAAATCGTTCCAGCTGCCCTCTAACCGCAAGGCGGAGATCTCTGAATATGCACCGCGCTTCGAGAACATCAGGCTGATCGATTATGACTTTAAAACCTATGGTGACTCAGCAAAACGCAAAGCGCTGCTGGGCCGCTGGGATAAAGAGATTGGTGCCAGCGCACAATAACGGTGGTGCGCCCCGGCCACCTGAGCCGGGTCTGTGCCAGACCGCGGTGGCGTAAGCCTGATGTCCGCTTCCTGATCGAGGTGATTTATGAATGCGCACAATCGTCGCTTAACCGGCGCGCTGCTGGCGGGCGCCAGCGCGCTGACGCTGCTGCCCTGGTATAGCCTGGAGCAGGGCTTCTTCTCGGGTGACTGGCTGTTCAGCTTATGGGGCGATGAGACCAATGCGCCTGCGCTGGGGCAGCTCGCGTTACACAGCTGGCTGGGCATCGCCGTGGCGCTGTGGCTGCTCTGTGCTGGCAGCGCCTTTCTGCCCCCGGGCCGCACCCGCAGCACGCTGCTGCTGCTGTTCAGCACCTGCGGCATTCTGTTTCTGGTGCTGGAAGGGCATGCCATCGGTTTCAGTGGCTGGAACTGGTTATGGCTGGAGAACCTCACCGGCCCGCTGGCGCAGGGGCAACCGGCGATGGGCGCGGGCGCGCTGCTGCTGCTGACCATATTTTTGCTGATTTTCGCCTTTGCCCTGGCGGAGCGCGGCGTGCTGAAAGGCGATGCCTTTGTGGTGGCGTCGATTGTGCTGCTGGTGGCGCTGGTCACGACCTTTGTGCTCTATCCGGTGCTGAGCCTGTTTGTCGCCTCGGTGCAGGATATTGATGGCAGTTTTAAACCTGACGGACTGATTGCCAATATGCAGGATCCCGCCATCTGGAGCCTCGGCTGTTTTACCGGTGGCACCTGCGGCACCGCCTGGCGCACGCTGGGACTGGCGCTGATGACGGCCAGTGGCGCTACGCTGCTGGGACTGGCGTTTGCACTGGCGGCGACGCGCACCTCGCTGCCGTGTAAAAAAGCGTTGCGGATGCTGACCATTCTGCCGATTATCACGCCGCCGTTTGTCATCGGTCTGGCGCTGATCCTGCTGTTTGGCCGCTCTGGCGTGGTCACCGAATCGCTGGCGACGCTGTTCGGCATCGAGCCGGGCCGCTGGCTCTATGGCATGACCGGCATCTGGATTGCCCAGGTACTCTCCTTTACCCCCATCGCCTTTCTGGTGCTGATTGGCGTGGTCGAGGGCGTCAGCCCGTCACTGGAAGAGGCGTCACAGACCCTGCGTGCCAGCCGCTGGCGCACTTTCTCCCGCATCTCGCTGCCGCTGATGGCGCCGGGGCTGGCCAACGCCTTCTTAATCAGCTTTATCGAAAGCATGGCCGATTTCGGTAACCCGATGGTGCTGGGCGGCAGTCACGGCGTGCTGTCGACGGAGATCTTCTTCTCCGTGGTTGGCGCACAGAACGACCCGAGTCGCGCGGCGGTGCTGGCGATGATCCTGCTGGGCTTCACCCTGGCCGCTTTTCTGGTGCAGCGCGTCTGGCTCTCCGGCAAAAGCTTCGCCACTGTCACCGGCAAAGGCGATGGCGGCCGTCATGTGATGCTGCCGCGTCCGGTGCGCTACAGCGTCTATGGCATGGTAATACCCTGGGGTCTGTTCACCCTGGTGATCTACGGCATGATCATGATTGGCGGCTTTGTGCAGTCCTGGGGGCTGAATAACAACCTGACGCTGGATCACTACATCCGCGCCTTTAGCGTCAGCGTTAATCAGGGGCAACTGGTCTGGAGCGGCGTCGCCTGGAGCTCTTTCTGGACCACGCTGGAGATCGCCCTGATCGCCGCGCCGCTCACGGCCATTGTCGGACTGCTGACTGCCTGGCTGATTGTGCGACAGAAGTTTGCCGGTCGTCAGACCTTTGAATTCATGCTGATGCTGAGCTTTGCCATTCCCGGCACGGTGATTGGTGTGAGCTATGTCATGGCGTATAACCTGCCGCCGCTGGAGATCACCGGTACCGCGATGATCCTGATCGCCTGCTTTGTCTTCCGTAATATGCCGGTTGGCGTGCGTGGTGGTATTGCGGCGATGAGCCAGCTGGATAAAAGCCTGGATGAAGCCTCACTGACGCTGGGCGCAAACAGTTTCCGTACCCTGCGTAAAGTGGTGCTGCCGCTGCTGAAACCGGCCATCAGCGCCGCGCTGGTGTACGCCTTTGTGCGGGCCATTACCTCTATCAGCGCGGTGATTTTCCTGGTCAGCGCCCAGTACAACATGGCGACCTCGTACATTGTCGGGCTGGTGGAGAACGGTGAGTATGGCGTGGCGATTGCCTACTCCTCGGTATTGATAGTGGTGATGCTGCTGATCATTGGCCTCTTCCAGCTGCTGGTGGGCGAACGTCGCCTGCGTCGTGCAATCCAACCGGCGGTGATTATTGCCGCACCCTCTGCATCCACTCTGACTCAGGAGAGAGCCGTATGACGACCATTAACGCCGGATCGGTGGTGTTTGAACATGTCGCAAAGCGTTTTGCCGGTTTTACTGCCGTGCCGGATCTGTCGCTCACCGTAGAGCCGGGTACGCTGGTGACGCTGCTCGGGCCGTCCGGCTGCGGCAAGACCACTACGCTGCGACTGCTGGCCGGGCTGGAGCATCCCACCGCAGGGCGGATTCTGATTGGCGGCAAAGATGTCACCCATCTGCCCGCCAACGAGCGCGACGTGGCGATGGTGTTTCAGTCCTACGCGCTGTTTCCCCATATGAACGCCATCGACAATATTCTCTACGGGCTGCTTTCCTCGGGCATGAACAAACGCGAGGCGCAGGACAGGGCGCGCGAGGGGCTGAAGCTGGTGGGTCTGGAGAGTCAGGGGCAGCGGTTGCCGTCGGAGCTTTCTGGCGGACAGCAGCAGCGTATTGCGGTCGCCCGCGCGCTGGTGCTGGAACCGCAGGTGCTGCTGCTTGATGAGCCGCTATCGAACCTTGATGAGCGTCTGCGCCGTCGGGTGCGCACCGACATCCGCGATCTGCAGCAGCGGCTTGGGTTTACAGCGGTTTACGTGACCCATGACCAGGAGGAGGCGCTGGCGGTCTCCGATAAGATTATTGTCATGAAAGAGGGGGATATTGCCCAGCAGGGTGCGCCGGAGACGCTTTACCATTCGCCCAATTCGGTCTTTATCGCGGACTTTATGGGGGAGGCGAATATTCTGCCCTGTGAAGTGGAAGAGGCGGATGCGGATGACGCGCTGGTCCGCCTGGGTAATCAGCGCTTCCGGGTACGAGGTGCCGGTGCAAAAACCGGCAGTGCTCAGCTGGCGGTGCGACCGCAGTTTATTACGTTGTCCGGCGACGGTCAGGGGGCGCTGCAGGGGGAGGTCATTCACAGCACCTGGCTGGGTGACCATATCGAATATGAAGTCGCCACCGAACTGGGCGCGCTGTTCATTATCGATCCGCAGATGGAACAGCGTCTGCCGCTCGCCACCACAGTTGGCGTCAACTTCAAGCCGCAGGGCCTTGCCCTGATTGCCCGTTAATCTGACTAACTCAAGGAGTTCGCATGGAATCGCATGATGAAATAATGGCGCGTCTGGCTTTAGCGGAAGCCGTTGCCCGTGAAGGTGGCGCGACGGCGTTATCTTACTTCAACCGTCGCGAGACGCTGGTGGTGGAGACCAAGTACGATTTGCAGGATGTGGTGTCGATTGCCGACCGTGAAGTGGAGCAGCTGATCGCCAGCCGTATACGGGATGCGTTTCCCGCTGATGGCTTTCTGGGTGAGGAGTCGGGACTGCAGGCGGGAGAGTCTGACTACACCTGGGTGGTTGATCCAATCGATGGCACCAGCCCGTTTCTCAATGGGATGCCGAGCTGGTGTGTTTCCGTCGCGGTACTGCGCGGCGATGTGCCGGTCATCGGGGTGATTTTCGCGCCGACCTATCAGGAGTGCTACGTGGCGGCACTGGGGCAGGGCGCGACGCTCAACGGTCATCGTCTGCAGGTCGATCCCACACGCACGCTGCAAAACCACGTTACCGGTTTTGGTGCCAACAGTTATGTCAGCCCGCAGCAGGTAGGCGAGATTGTGGCAGCGCTGCTGTCGGCAGGCGGTAACTTTATCCGCATTGGTTCCGGCGCACTGATGCTGGCCTGGGTCGCCGCCGGTCGGGTCGTGGGTTACTACGAACCCTATATGCACGCCTGGGATTGCCTGGCGGGTTACTGCCTGGTGAAAGAGGCGGGCGGCTGGTACCACCCGTTTAACACCGAAGGCGATCGCATCACTAAAGGCGCGCAGGTCCTGGCCGTGGCACCGGGTGCCGAAGCGGATCTGCGGCGCATTGCCGGTTTGTAATTATGTGACCCTGTCACGCTGATGGTACTGCGGTCAGCGTGATGCCTTTGGCCGTAGCGTTTTGGTCAGATAGTGACGCTGCATACCGGTTTGCGGAAAATCGGGCAGGGACATCTGCGGCTGATAACCCTGTTTCTGATAAAACGGCAGGGCCTGAAAACTAAAGGTATCCACCAGCGCATAGAGACATCCCATCTTTCCCGCCTCCTGCTCTGCGGCTTCCAGCAGTGCGCTGCCCAGACCACTGCCACGGAGCGTTTCGTCCACCCAGAGATAATCGATACAGAGCCAGTTTCCTTTGCGTGCGGCGATCACTCCCCCGCGCAACATTCCCTGTACGTCCCTGTGAGAAACCGACAGCGGTCCCCAGTTATCGCGGCTGATAAATTGCCGGTTGTAAGCCCCCAGTCCTGCCAGCAACTCTTCCCGATCGTCGTCGTTGACCTGATGGGTAAGGGTAAATGTGCTCATCCTCGTCCTCTTTTATTCATGGTTCCGGCTTATCCCCTGGAAAGGATAATTGTGCGATTATCCGCTATAGGGTATAAAGTAATTATTATCCTCTTCAGGGGGTAAAAGCTGTTTTATACCCTGTCGGGGATAATGCCCCTGCGCTATGCTTACAGCCTGTGATCCAGAAGGAGCCACCCCATGATATACAGCCCGCTACAGCTGGCAAACCGGCTAAAGCTCATTCGTCAGCGTAATGGCTGGACCCAAAGTGAGCTGGCGAAAAAGGTCGGCCTGAAACAGGCCACCATCTCTCACTTTGAAAATGCCCCTGACAGTACCTCGCTGGCAACGCTGTTTAAGCTGTTACAGTCGCTGGAGCTGAGTCTGGAAGTTCAGGAGAAAGAGGAGGCCGGTGCGCCTCAGGTGCATGATGAGGATGAGTGGTAATGCAAAGGCTGATTGCGTGGATGAACGGCGAGCGGGTAGGCGTACTCACCCGCCAGCGAAACGGCGCTCATGAGTTTCAGTATGATACCGGCTGGCTGAGTAATCCGCTCTCCAGGCCGCTGTCACTTTCGATGCCGTTGCAGGTAAAGGCTCTCACCTCACACGCCGTGATTAACTTCTTCGATAACCTGCTGCCGGATAGCCCATTGATTCGCGACAGAATCGTGGCGCGTTACCAGATTAAATCCCGTCAGCCCTTTGATCTGTTGCAGGAAGTGGGACGTGACAGCGTCGGGGCGACTATGCTGCTGCCGCCCGATATGCCACTGCCCGCACTGCAGGCCCGCTATGAAGTGCTGGATGAAACCCGGCTCGAAAGCGTGCTGTCGGCCTATCAGTCAGATATCCCGCTGGGGATGCTGCGTGAAGAGACCGATTTCCGTATCTCGGTCGCGGGGGCGCAGGAGAAAACCGCACTGCTGCTGACCGATGAAGGCTGGAGCATTCCTGCCGGTGCCACGCCCACCTCGCACATCATTAAGCTGCCGATCGGAGAGATTAAACAGCCGGCCGCGACGCTGGATATGCGTGAAAGTGTGGAGAATGAGTATCTCTGTCTGGCGCTGGCCCGTGCACTCGGTATCGACGTGCCGCAGGCAACGATTATTCGTGCCGGACAGATGCGCGCCCTGGCGGTAGAACGTTTCGACCGCCGCTGGTCACGCGATAAAACCCGGTTGATTCGCCTGCCGCAGGAGGATTTCTGTCAGGCGCTGGGACTGCCATCTTCAACCAAATATGAGTCGGATGGCGGGCCAGGCATTGCGGAGATCATGCAGATACTGATGGGATCGAGCAACGCCATCGAAGATCGCTATCGCTTTATGATGTTCCAGGTGTTTCAGTGGCTGATTGGCGCAACCGACGGTCACGCCAAGAACTTCTCACTGTTTATTGAGCGCGGCGGCAGTTATCGACTGACTCCCTTTTATGATGTGATCTCCGCTTATCCGGTACTGGGCGGCACCGGTCTGAACAAGCGAGCGCTGAAACTGGCGATGGGTCTGCGTGCCACTAAGGGGAAGAAGACAGAGATCGACAAAATCTTCCCGCGCCATTTTATCGCCACGGCAAAAAGCGTCAGTTTTGATCGTGACAGTTTGCAGCAGATCTTCGACTTCTTTATTAAGGCCTTTCCCCAGGCAGTGGTCTCGGTGCGCGATGCCTTGCCGCCCGATTTCCCGCAGCACATCGCCGACGCCATCTTCAGTCACTCACTGATTATGCTGGAGCGGCTGCGGCACAAAGAGTGATGGCGCTTATGAGCTGGCAATATCCTGAAAAACCTCTCCTCATGTGTATGGCTAAAAGCCTGTCGGCTATGCTTATCTGACAGGCTTAACAGGAGAGTCATGGTATGAAGTGTCCGGGATGTGAAGGAGAGGCGTTTGTGTACGCCACGCGCGACGTCAGTCTTAATACGGGTAATCCGGAGGACGTTGTGCCAGATGTGAAGGGCGATCACTGCATCCGCTGTGGAGCGGTGATTATGAATGCCGGAACGTCGGAGTTATATCCCGAAAAGGCTGAAGCGCTGGAGAATGCAGGCGTGCCCATCAAATAACACAGAGAGCCCGTTTAGCGCGGGCTTCTTTGTCTCTGTTACAGGTGAATGTCCCTCTTTTGATAACACGCAACGAGTAAGTTGTGTGATTGTGGCACCCTACAGGCTAAACCTCAGGTTTACCCTGGGAACGGAAATCAAACCCCGTCAATCTGGCCACTGGAGTGCGTTATGGATGCCAATCGCTATGCCCTGGAAACAATCCCCTCACCGCCGGCATTTCCCGGTGCTGCCAGCCCTGTGATGTCTGATGAAACACTGCATCGCCGTCTGGCCGCCATTATTGAGCGGATGCAGCAGCAGCAGATTGCGCAACTGATTATCTATGCCGACAAAGAGCACGGCAGCAATTTTGAGTATCTGGCGGGATTCATTCCGCGCTTTGAGGAGGCGCTGCTGGTGGTGACTCAGCAGGGCGAGCTCACCTATATCATGGGTAATGAGAACCTCAAGCTGGTGCCGTTTGCCCGCAATCCGGGACGCTGTCTGCATGCGGCGGTCTTTTCTCTGCCCAACCAGCCTATGCGCGGGGAGCAGCCCCTGGATCAGCTGTTAACAGAGGCAGGGATAGTGGCGGGAGAACGCACCGGGCTGGTGGGCTGGAAGTTATTTACCGGCAGGCAGCAAGGGATGTTTGATCTGCCGCAGTTCATCTATGCCGCGGCGGCGCAGGCAGCGGGCGGCGATGCACAACTGGTAAACGCCACCGGATTGTTTATCTCGCCTGACAACGGTGCACGCTGCGTTAACGGCGCCGATGAAGTGGCGTTTTATGAGGCGGGGGCCAATCTTGCTTCAACCGCGATGCTGGCTGCGCTGGATAGCGTAGCGCCGGGCGTCACAGAGAAGGCGTTAGGCGCACGTCTGAACGCAGAAGGGCAGCCAAACACGGTGGTGACGATTGCCGCGACCGGCGATCGTTTCGCCCAGGCCCGGCTCTATCCGTCTGATAAACGGATTGCGACAGGCGACAAGCTTTCTCTTACCACCGGCTACAAAGGCGGGCTGACCAGCCGCTCGGCTTACGTGGTCAGTGAAGCTTCTGAGTTACAGTGTAACGTCTCCGACTGGCTGACCCGGCTGGCGATCCCCTATTATCACGCGGTGGTCAGCTGGCTGGAGCAGCTGCGGATCGGGATCACCGGCGGCGAACTCTATTCGCTTATCGAAACGGTGCTGCCGAAAGCGCAGTATGGCTGGCATCTTAATCCGGGGCATCTGGTGGCTGACGAAGAGTGGCTAAGCTCGCCCATCTATCCCGATTCAGCCGTGACACTGAAAAGCGGTATGCTGCTGCAGATTGATATTATCCCGTCGGTGCCGGGTTATGGCGGCTGCAGTATAGAGGATACGGTCGGACTGGCGGACGCGGCATTGCGTGATGAGCTGGCGCGTCGTTTTCCCGATCTCTGGCAACGAATGACTCAGCGCAAAGCGTATCTGACAGACGTGCTGAAGATTGAGCTTGCCGAAGAGGTGATTTTGCTCTCGAACACGGTAGGCTATCTGCGCCCTTTTTTACTGGATAAGCGCCGTGCACTGGTGCGCCAGTAGGGGCTTAACCGGCCTGATGCGGCCGGTAATAATTTGTAAAATTTAACTGAGAGTAAAACGCAGGCGCATCTGTCAGGATACGCGCCTCAGAAAGTTCCTGGTTGCTCTCATTCGATGAAATGGTTTACCAAAAACGCGGTTTTGTTTGCCTGCAAAACCTCCTTTGCCGCGTTTATCGCACTCTCTGTGGCGCTCGTTCTTAACTTCGAAAAACCCGCCTGGGCGCTGACCACGGTGTTTGTCACCTCGCAACTCTATGCAGCATCGACCGTCTCGAAATCGCTGTTTCGCCTGCTGGGCACGCTGCTGGGCGGCATCTTTATTCTGCTGATCTACCCCGAAACGGTGCAGTCGCCAGTGTTGTTCAGCCTGTGCGTATCGCTATGGGTAACGGTTTGCCTCTGGCTCTCTCTGCATGACCGCACGCCGAAGAGCTATATCTTTATGCTGGCCGGCTACAGCGCAGCGATTATGGGATTTCCAGACGTTGAGTCACCGTTGGCAATCATCAACACCGTAGTTTCACGTATTGAGGAGATTACGCTGGGCATCCTTTGCAGCACGCTGGTTCACCGGCTGGTGTTTCCGGTTTCGATGCATCATCTGCTGGGGCAGAGCGTTAATCTCTGGTTTCAGAACGCGCGCAAACTCTGTGATGAACTGATCAGCGGAATGGCAAAGAACAAATCGCTGGAGCGCGAAGATATCCTGATTCAGATGGCGGGTTATCCGTTGAATGTTGAAACGCTGCTGACCCACTGCGTCTATGAGGGCGAAGCGGCGCGTAATGTCATCCGTCTGGTCAGCGTACAGTATCAGCATCTGACTTATCTGCTGCCGACACTGACGGCGATTGAATCACGGCTGGGTGTGCTGGCCGAACTGAATATTCGTTTTCCGCCGTGCGTCACCGACGTGTTTCAGCAGTTCCTGTTGTGGCTGCATCACGATCGGATTAACGATATTGCCGGACTGCGTGAAGCGATTGCTGCCAGTCAGGCAACCCTGGAGCACGAATGGCGGGCCGGGCTGCTGGCAACCGAAGAGAGCCTGCTGCTGATTGGTCTGCTGGAGCGGCTGGCTAACTTTGTGCGCATTGCCGATGCTTATGAGAATGTCAGTGCGCGCGCAGGGGATCTCTACAGCCACGGGGATGGGGCGGCGATCCGCAATATCCGGGAACACCGGCATATCGACAAGGGACTGTTACGGCTGTCCGCGCTGACGGCATTTCTGGCGACCTTCCTCTCCAGCCTGTTCTGGATCGGCAGCGGCTGGGCCGATGGGGCGAATGCACCTCTAATGGCGGCGATCATCAGTTCATTTTTTGCTGGTGTCGATTCCCCGGTAACGCCGATGAAGCTGTTCGTGAAAGGGGTGATGATTGCGCTGGTGGTCAGCCTGTTCTACATCGCTTTTCTGATCCCGCAGGCCAATACCTTACAGGCGCTGATGATCATACTGCTGCCCGGTCTGATGCTGCTGAGCCTGGTCATTGCCAATCCGGCGACCAATCTGGTAGGGCTGAGTGTCGCCATTCAAATCCCCGGTTTTATCGGCTTAAGCCATCACTATGTCCCCAATCTGATCGTCACGCTGAATGCGGCCATCTCCTCGATGGTGGGGATTATGTTTGCGGTGGTGCTGACGGCGTTGATCCGCAACAAACGGCCGTCATGGATAGCCAGAAGAGCGGTGCAACGGGGGCTGCGCGATCTGTTAGGGTTTATTAAAATGGTGGAGCGCAATTCCGCCACGCTACTGTCACGGCAGCAATTTATTGCGCGGATGCTCGACCGGGTGAATATCATTCTGCCGCGTAAAAGGCTCGATCCGGTGCCGGATATCGTGGTGGGGGGGTATCTGATTACTGAAACCTGGCTGGGCGCCAACTGTTATGACTTCTACGCACGTTATCGTGAGGTGCTGGAGAGTCATCAGATTGATAGTGGTCAGATGTTTCACGAACTGGCGCTATACCTGAAGCGCAAGATGAAGTCGCTGCAGTTAGCGCCACATCAGGATCTGCTGGATGAGCTGGATCTGTTGCTGCTAAGACTGGAGCCGATCGCCCGAGAGGAGAGTGTGGCTGTTGCGCCCTTAATCCATCTGTTTAATATTCGTGTATCACTGTTTCCACATCAGCGCTGGCCAGATTAACCCGGTATAACAGGGCTGGCTGGTGGGGCTAAGAGAGCGCTTGCCGGGACCAGAGCGGACAATCTTATTTTAGTTACATCATACATTAGGTCTTAATTAAATTGAGAATCAGGCAACGTGCCCGCATATATTGTCTGACAGGAAAATAAGATCAGCAGAGTGGAAAGGTTGGTAAAAATGGCCAGCAATGGCCTGAGCGTGAAGCGCAGGCATCATACCGTTTTAAATTCAGTTTGTTGCATTAAATTCTCTAGCCAGACACGCCTGGTTGATACAGGCCATAAACGCGTCCTGCTGCGCCAGAAGCCTGCAATAAGAGCAGGGCGCGCGCATCTCACTGCAGGAAACGTTCAGCGGTAATAACTCAGCGGCTTTCCTGCGGCTGAAGCTGATAAA
The DNA here is from genome assembly GCF_011800405.1 of Pantoea sp. EKM21T. Classification (NCBI taxonomy): domain Bacteria; kingdom Pseudomonadati; phylum Pseudomonadota; class Gammaproteobacteria; order Enterobacterales; family Erwiniaceae; genus Pantoea; species Pantoea sp. EKM21T. The sequence goes on along the minus strand of NZ_JAALFV010000002.1, from coordinate 358,274 downwards.
TCCACGCACTGTATTGCCGATTATCTTCGGCAGAAACACAAACTTCGACGCGATCGTAGCCATCTTCAAACGCATCCAGCATCGGCCAGTGGGCGTCCAGCTGGTCGGAGAGAAACAGATAACCCGGCACGTCGGGCCCATGCTCATCCAGAACGATGCCCGGAAAATCAGCCGCTGCGCCCCAGCCGCGCTGATAGAAGGTACCGTTCACCGAACCGGCCAGCCATTCTCCGCCAATATTTTCCAGGATATGGGCATTCTCGCGTCCCGGACAGAGCGTGCCATAGACAAATAAGCGTTTCATTTTTTCTCGTCGTTGAAACAGTGGAAGCCAGCAACTCTAGCGCGGCTAAAATGGATTGTCTTGCGGAACTGCCTCTTCAGCCTCTCAAAACGCCATGCGTAGGTAAATTCTGCGTACTGCCCAGCCCCATCAGATGTGCAGAATTCATGTAGCGACGCCCTGGACTGCCGCAAAAGGTCGGATTTATGTGCACTCTGCCTGTCGGCAGAGGGCACTCCCGTCCGGTTACTTCAAGGTTGTCGTGTAGTTAACCGGAATCCCCTGGTCATTGATCACCGCATAACTCACTGACTCACCGGGTTTCGGCAGAGTGTGACTGTCAATGTAAGCATCAGATTGTGGGGCAAGAGTGAGATTTTTTATTGATTGCTGACCTTCAGAATAGACATTCATGCTCATGAACCAGGGAGTAGGGTTGGTTATGGCGATTTTATTTCCCTTTACCGCGAAACGGAGCTTTTCCGGATCGGTGGTCAGCGGGGCGTTTAGTCCCTCAGGCCGTATAAAGATTTTTAGCCGGATTCGCAGCGGTAACACCACTTTACGTTCAGCCGCGTTAAGCTCTTTTTTCAGCCCAGGGATCTGATAAATATTTAACCAGTAGAGGCTCTCTTTGTCCGCGGGCAGCGCCTGACGTGAAGTGAGTACCAGACGCAACGATCGCATTTCTCCCGGATACATTTTTACCACCGGCGGTATGACTATGACGGGCGTGATGCTGGCGTCGGGTGAGAGAGTCAGGTCACCGTCATCTGTCCAGATTTGCAAATACGTTTCGTTTCCGCCGCTGTTGACGACGTTAACAGACTGGCTCAGATCCGATTGATTGAAAACGATCCGGGTTTTATCCACATTGACCACCGCCCAGACGCTGAATGAGAGCAGGACGCCAGATAACACAACGACGTTACTGAAAACTGACCACAACCTGTAACTGCGCATTGACTGTTCCTGCTGTAATAGTTTGCCCGCTGAGCGCTTCAAGAGAGGCGGTGAAATCACCACTGTAAATATCAGCGCCTCCTGAGGAGATTTGCGACGTTAAATCTTTATAGGCATACCAGCCACGGCTGTTGCCCGTGCCCGTCACTGTTCTGTCAGGCAGTAAATTGAGCGCCATATTATGACTGTCATAAATTTTTATACCGACGCCGGAGGCGGCAGCGCTGCTACCATAGTGGGTATCCAGCAGCCAGGTTAGCCCGCCGCCAGCTGTACTCAGCCCCAGATTTCTTGCCTGCGTCACCGCATTTGACTGGTTAACGAGAAAGCCCATAGCGACATTTGCTGACGTGATCGTCGATGTACTGGTGCCGGAGATGGCACCGGACTCGCACTGGATAGTGATAGTAAAAGGAGCCTGACTTTTCCCGCCCGCGGCAAGGGTATTCACGCTTACGGTCGGCAGCAGCACCACCGAAGGATAATCCTGGACTTCGCATAGCGCGCCACGCACATAGGTGACATTTGAGAAGGTGCTCCAGGCAGCGGGCCAGTTACGGTAAAAACCATACCAGTAAGAAAGACTATCCTGGCCCACTTTCAGATTATTGGTATCCAGCCCGGGTCCTTTAAAAGCAATATATCCGCGAGGTTGTGTCCAGTTGTCCACATAGCGATTGCTGTTGCTGGCGTAATAGCGCGTAGAGTCTATTTTAAACATTTCATACAGCACATTGCTGAAAGCACTGGCCGGAATATAAATATAGGTGCCATCAGAATACCAGTCACTGGCTGTCAGCTGTCGGGCTTTCCAGTAGCGACTGTAATATTCGCCGGTTGTCAGGTTAGTTAGCCTGACGGCAACATTTGCAGCGACATCATAATAGGCGCCGTCCACTTCAGAGGTAATATATTGACCGGCATAGGGGCTGTCACCATTGGTGGCATACATCTCATACAAACTGTCTGCATCTGCCACGGCGCAGCGGTAAAGAATCTGGTTAGCTGAGTAGGAAACATTGCTGGCCGATGACAGAAAGCTGCCTACCGAGCTGGCCAGCAGTGTGCCAGAGGGCTGGAAGGTCTTTCCGCTATTGATGCTGATCACAGATGGCAGGCCCACATTCCCTGAGCAGGTGTCGCAGGCGCCGGTCCAGTAGGCGGCGGTATAACCAGCTGCAATCGCGCTTTGAGACAACGAGGATGTGGCGGTAACAACACTGCAATTAGCCCAGGCGGGCACATTGAACAGCAATAATAAGATATACAGGAAATATTTTTCGATTCTCACACGATTAACCCTTATGGCAGACAGCATCCAGGCGAACAATATTCTCATTCACGCGACCGGTTATTTGATAATTAACAAAACATGTTTTATTGCCCTTATATTCCCAGTTTACCTTTAAGGTTCCAGAGTCATGCGGTACACGTGCATATAATTGACCACCCTGGCCCACAATACCTATCACGGTATTATCAGCATCACGGACCTCGGTGCCCATTGGCGGGATTTCATGATCTTCATTTTTGAGCGCGATTAAGACGGCCTTACCCTGCAGCGTGGCAAAATTAATTCGGGTAACGGAACCGGCATAGGGCACAACGCGCTGGCTTCCACCGCTTAATTCGGCATCAGCATTCATATAGCGTGTATCAAGGCTGACGGTGTTGGCCTGATATGGCGTCAGCGACGGCAGGATAGCGTAACCAAAATGATCAATGACGGCACCCTGACCATTGCGTACGCTGGCGCCCTGGGCACCATCCGCATGGATAAGCGCAAAAGTGTCGCTGGTATAAGGTCCGGCGGTGACGCCGCCGCGATGAATCAGCAACGTACCAGAAAGCCCTAATCCAGCCTGGCGATAATTATCCCCCTGACCATAATTCGCTCTGACCGCGCCTGCGCGCGTATTCTGCTGAATATTTCCGCCGAACGAGACACTGTGGCCGCTGTTACTTTGCGTATTTTCGGTTCCGCCATACAGGGACCAGGATCGCTGATTGTTCTCGCCAGATGAACCGGTCAGTGAGAACGTCGAATTGCGTGTTTCTTTAGACTGGTTGTAGTTATAGGCCACAGAGGTAGTGTGATTGCCCCAGTTCAGCGGAACCGAGACATTCAGTGAAACGGTATTTTCGGTATATTTCTCGCGGTATGCGTTATCACCATCGTCCAGGTTCAGCCCGAAACGATCATAATTCCAGGTAGTACGCTGACGGGCAACGTTGAGACTGTAACTGATGTTATTCCAGCTGTTGCTGTAACCTAACTGAAGCTGAGTAATACGTGACCGGTTATTATAGTAATCCGCCGTGCTGCCGCTCAGGCTGATTAAGCCATAATCGGCCATTGACTGACTCAGGGTCACAGAAAAATTATTACGCTGATGCAGCGTATCTGAATAGTAACTGATGCCATTGTCCTGCTGGCGCCGAACGCCCAGCACATCCTGCAGGTCGCGATAACCGCTGGTTGAGTAACGATAGGCGGCCAGGACCAGGTTGGTGCCGGTAGCAAAGGTTTTGCTGTAGCTCAGCTCGGCGCGCCATCCCGAGGCATTTCTGTTCTGTGCGACCTTTGCATCAGAAAAGGTGGTGTTTAATCCCACTGCGCCCGCTGCCGAAGTCCAGACACCGCCAAGCAGCCAGGCCTGATAGTCCTGAGCCAGCCGCGATCCTGCCGTAGCGGTCAGTCGGTTACTGATACCGCGCTGCAACAGCCCTTCAAAGAAGGTGTTATTAACTGAGTAGAATTGCCGTACCCGACCCAGTGCAACCGAGTAATGCCAGTTTCCCGGCCTGACCGAATCAGGCACAGAGGCATAAGGAACGGTAAACGAGGACGTTTTGCCATTGGCTTCAATAATCTCAACATCGAGATCGCCCTGGCTACGGGTATTGTACAAATCGTTGATCACGAAGGGACCAGGCGCCACGCTGGTCTCATAAATAACGCGATTCAGTTGCCTGACGATAACCCGGGCACTGGAGGAGGCCACACCGCGAATTTCGGGCGCATAACCACGCCGGCTTTGCGGACGCATCCTTTCATCGGTAGTGAGCTTAATGCCATTATAAGAAAGGCTGCCAAACTGCGAACTTTCTGTATAGCTGTCGCCCAGTGTCAGCAGACTGTTCAGCGGTTCAATGGGGCGCTGAAGCCAGGTTCTGACCGTTGTGTAGCGAACATCGCTGCCGGTAACGTTATTGTCGATAAACCGCAGATTGCCCTGATGGCGCAGCTGCCAGTTATCAATATTAGTGCCCGCCGTGATGCCACTCCAGAGATACTGGTATCTGTAACCGGAAGCGCTATTTTCCGTCCAGCTATAATTGGTGTTATGCCGGATGAAAAGGGCGGAGATCCCTTTATCCCATTCGGCGACGGGAATATTTCCCCTGGGCAGATGAATTAACTCCGCATCCGGAATGGTGAACTGCAGCCGCAGTGAAGCCTGATCAAATTGCCAGCGGGCCGCTGATGACCAGTGACGCAAGGGCTGACAGCCCTCGCTGGTTGAGGATTTATTCAGTGACTTAAGGCTTAATGATTCAGCCACCGTCAGCGGGAGACAAGGTTCTATCGGCTGACCTTTCTCTGCTGACAGAAAGTTCAGGGTGACGCCGCTTTTAACCAGCTTATTGTTAACATAGATATCGACATAATAGTTGCCGGGGGCGATAGTCTGATTGTTAAACTGATCAATATTCTGGCCAAAGGCGGAACCTTTAAACAGCGAAGGATCGAAATAGTACTCATCAGCGTGTCCATACGGTGAAAAAGTAAATGATGCACAGAGAGGCAAAAAAAAGATGCGGATATTACCTGCCTGCAATCGGATAGTCTTCACTGACTTTAGCTCCCTGGTCATTCATTGCTGAAAGAGAAATCACGCTATTAGCTGATAAAGAGTGCGTTGCCGGTTTACACCTGACTATTTTTTTGGCAAAGGGCGCAATCATTTCGGCTTCGCAGGCTGTTTTTTTGCCTGCTGTTTTTATTGCAACTTCTGTAAGTGAGAGATACCAGGGTTGAGTGTTGTTGATTTCAACCCCCTCTTTTTGCATCGTTACTTTTACACCGTCGAAAACATTAACCGGCTGACCAATCGCTTTAGGACGATAAAAGAGTTTCATGCGGTTACGTAACATTAAAACAATACTGTTACGGCCTGATTCCGCCTGAATATTACCGGGGGGGATCTGCAGGGAGTTGAACCAGTAAATCGTCTCGCGATCCTGTGGTAATGAGACATTAGGTATGAATCGGATTCTTAAAACCTGGCCGGTCAGAGGCTGGATCCGAAACAGCGGTGGCGTGATAATAAAAGGCACGTCACTCTTATCGCCAGGTTGCGAATCCATATTGCCATTATCAAGCCAGGCCTGAATGACATAAGGAATATTATCGTTGTTCTTTAACTGAACATCGACGGAGAGAGCATTACCCGGATAAATAATTCGGCTGCCAAGAATAGTGACGCTTGCCTGGACGTTATCCGAAATAAACGTCATCAAAAAAATCAGTATTACCATTTTTAATGGGAACAGCATAATGCGCGAATACATGTCGGATATCTCAAGCGTGGTGTGCGTATCTGGCTATCCAGATACGCACGAAAAATATTACTGGTAAGTCACGGCATATTGCAGTGATGCGGTAACGGTACCCGCCGTTGGGGTGCCGGATGCGTAATAACGGGCAGAGTAGGTGGCAGAGCCAGAAGTTTCACCGGTCTGCAGTGTCAGATCACCGCTGCCGGTATAACCACTGGTCAGATTAACCACCGCATCTTTCGGATCGAGGATTTGTACCTCAACATTTTTTGCGGTTCCGGTGTTAGATAAATTACCGGCAGCGCTAACGTTATTCCCCACAAACACCGTCGAGATTTTTGTGGCCGAGGTACTGTCCCCGGCGCAGCCGCTAACGCCCACGGTGAAGGTGGTATCACCCGCAGTTGCACCAGAGGCAGCAAGGTCCGAAGTACTGACCGTTGGCAGCAGCACGACAGGGGACGCATTGTTGCCATTTACGGAAACAGAACAGGTTTCAGTGGTCACTTCTCCCTGAAAGTTGATGGTGTTATCTGAAGCTGCAAACACGCTGGCTGACACCAGCCCGGCACTGATTAACACAGCAAGATTAAGCGTTCTGAATTTGGTGTTCATTTAATACTCCTTTATCATAATTATGCGGAAAATAACTGATTGAGGCTGATGCCCATTTTCCGGCGAATGGCATCTTTGATGTTATAAACACGCTTGACTTCAACTCCCATTTCTCTGGCAATAATCGGTAGTGACAGTCCGTTCATCGCCAGATCAAGGAACCGAACTTCATCCTGTTTAAGTGCATTCACTTTTTTCCTGACCTCGCCTTTTAAACCGAAATAACAGCCCTGGATTTGTCTGTTTATCTCATCCAGGGACAAATCGGCATAAATCACAGTTTGTATACGCAGGTCCTCTTTTTGCCAGTACGCCGCAAGCGGCTCCATATGGCGATCACTGACGATAATCAGCATTAATCCCGTATGTTTCAAATACTCAATCCAGTTGCTATTGGTAAAATACCTGACATTTTCCCTGGAGAAGTCAACGAATACACATCCTCTGCAAAAGAGGCTCTCATATTTTCCAGCGACCATGCTGAGTATGGATGAAGAGAAAAAATGATTCCCTCCAGGCCAGGTGGTAATTTTTTGCAACGGACATCTGTTATAAATGTCTGATGCGCGATGGGTGAGATCACAGCCATATTTACAACTGGCGCAGCGAATTTCCTCTCTGGTTATCTTTATCATAATATTTTGGCGTTGTTGCGAGAGTTGTGATTATTTTATCGATAAAAATCTCCGCGTTTCAAGGCGATGAAAATTATCCGCTATTTTCTTCATTCGGATTTTTCTTAAGGGGTCACCTCCACGGGCGGGAGTAATATTTGTTGAAAATTCGGGACAAAAAGGGCGACGACGCCCTCAGCAGTGCTGAGAGACCAGGATTTTTTTACGTCCGTTAGGAATATTTCGCAAATAACGCCACTTTGATCAATAAAAATTCCGCACTCAATGCTAAATATGAGCGAATTTTGTTCAGTGATCAATTTTGTATATAGCGGCCACTATGATGGCATTGATAAATGATTTTTTACTGACTCTATTATTGCTTTCTCCCTTACTTCATTGAAACGATCTGCATTTTAAATGGCTTTTATAAAAAAATTAGCGACGATATTTATAGTTCACATCCCATTTTATTAAGAATACTCCTGGTAACAAAGATGTTAATTGACGCACTTGCTATAAATATTGATCTAAATCAGTTATTTAGTGCATGGAAACATCACTATTTTGGTCAGTGTCATTAAAAGAAAAGAGATCTATATTTATTTCTTTCCCGGGCGTTATCATTCAGATTTTGTATACGAAGAATCATTCTTGCTGTGCGAAATTTACGTTCTGCTTTTTTGTCAGATTATACGAGATAGTTATTGGATGACAGGACAGAGCAGGGACGTTACACCTCATTTTGCGTGTCATTGATAGTGCTGAAAACGACCGGATGTCACTGACTCTTATTTTCAATGCTCAGGGCAAAAGCATCACTGCGCTGCGGTGACTGCCTTGCAATCGCAATGCGAATAGCCGGTATGAGTCCGGCTGACCAGACAGCCAGCAGAAAGCTGACTCAGGCTTTCTTGATCATTACAGGATTAACCTGGCAAGGAACGGAGTGAAGAAAGCGTAGTTACACGTGGACGCGTTTACGACAATTTAATGGTACGCACGGCAGACAACGAGGATGAACATAAAGCGGTGATGCATAGACGCCTCTACAGCATTTTTGTGGCCGACAGCCCTGATGAATGCGCTAATTTTCACGTAGCGACGTCACTGCTTAAGTTGTGCAAAGCACCTGAGCAGAGAAACGGTCAGAATGCGCAGCAGTGCATCCAGCCAGCCGCAAAGGGCGAAGTCGTCATTGCATCGTCCGGCTGCAAATCTCCGATATCAGGTTTGTTGATGAGAGGATCGCGTGTAGAGTCGCTGAAGAAGATGTCCCGCAGGGAAAGCCATGCTGAATAACGTAGCATCACATTATTTCAGTTTCGGAACAGAGTAAGCGACAGTAACAAGGTCAGGCAGACATTGTGATCGTTTCTGACAGATTTTGCTGTAAAGAGTAAAACAGTCAGGATCAGCCCAAAATGGTGAGCAGACCATACAATAGAGCATCACGCTCCCGATCATAATCAATATGCGCATAATGTATATTATGTTAAATAAGATATTAACAGCTCACTTATCGCTTCGATACTGCTCCGTTCTTTCCTGGTGTTCCGGCAATCGCACTGCCCTGCGTCTTCGACCTGATTCCTTCAAACTTACTGTATGGTAAGAACCCCGGACGAAGATTCGGTCCGGGGTTGGTTTCATGTGACCGGTCAGTTATTTGAGATGCGAACGCAACTCTTCACCCGCCTGATTAATAGCTGTTCTGACCGTGGGTTCCTGACTTAACGCGTTCAGCAAACCGTAATCATGAATCATGCCATTGTAGCGCGTTACGGTAACCGGCACGCCTGCAGCATCCAGCTTACGACCGAACGCTTCACCTTCATCACGTAACACATCCAGCTCTGCAGTCTGAATCAGCGTTGGCGGCAGCCCTTTCAGCTGTTCAGTGGTGGCACGCAACGGTGATGCCAGGATGTTATTACGATCTTTTTCCGAAACGGTATAGTTATCCCAGAACCACTTCATCATGTTCTTCGTCAGGAAATGTCCGTCAGCAAATTGATCATACGACGCGGTGTCGAAACGCGCATCGGTAACCGGCCACAGCATCACATCATAACGGATGGCCGGCGTTTTAAACTGCTTCGCCTGCAAGGCAACCGCCGCCACCATGTTACCGCCAACGCTATTACCAACCAGCGCCAGACGTTTTCCGTCAACGCCAATTTCAGCGCCATGTTCGGCGACCCATTTAGTGGCTTCATAAGCCTGAGTAATTGCCACCGGGAAATGGGCTTCTGGCGATGGTTGATAATTGACAAATACCGCAGCAGCGCCGGATGCATTCACCATGTCACGTACCAGTCGCTCATGGGTCGGAAAATCACCCAGCACCCAGCCACCGCCGTGGAAGAACATAAACACCGGCAAGGTGCTGCTGGCGTGCTCGGGCTTAACGATGGTCAGCGTCAGAGGCTTGCCCTGTACGGTAATGATCTTCTGTGAAATCTGTGCCGGCGGCAGTTCTGCGCCCTTCTGCGCCCCCGTCAACACCGCTCGGGCATCTTTGACGGAGAGTTGCTCAATCGGTTTACCACTCCCGCTGTTGAGCGCCTTCAGGAAAGCGGCCACGCCTGCGGTCGGTTGCGGACTGTTTTCAGTGGGTGCAGCAAACGCGGTACTCATCTGGCTGGCTAACAATAATGCACTGGCGATCAGTTTCATTTTCATCACAGGGTTCCAATTAACTTGCTATTAAGTAGTGTGCTATCTGGTTGGCAGGACAATGACACGGCGAACCTGGATTGTAAACTACTAAATAGCACACTATTTATCTCAAGCTTTTACCCTCTCTGACTATTTTCGTCATTAACAGACTACTTTGCTGCTATCTGTACCTATTTTCAGCAATTAAGCACGACGCATGAGCACCTGAAAAAGTCAGAAGCATGGTGTTTTTTCTGGTTAAGTTCAGCATGGACGCCAACGGTGCTCGCTACCCTATCCCGCTGCCGCTGCTGAGTCCGTTCGGTTACACACCCTGTCACGGTCAGACCTTTGTAAGTATCCGGCTCGCTGATCAGGTGTGCCGGATTCACTTTCTCACGCCATTCGCGCCAGAAAACAGCCCGCCCGCGAGTCGACACATATACGGCAGTTGATAACTGACGAGACGATTCTGTGGATAGATCAGAGGATTGCTATCGCTACGTTGCCCGCCAGGGGCCAGGCTTTGTTTTATTGCTGAATTCAGAGAGGATTTCATCTGGTGCTTCTGTTCCCTGATTAGCTATTACTGCACAGGTGCTGGACTGTGATTAACCAGAGATTTTGTATGATGTAACTAAAGACATTTTCCTTCTTTCTCAGAAATTTCACATTTCCTGCGGCTAAATATCTCTTTGCCCTCAGGCGCATTACTCTCTCTGCACTGTCACCCGACTTCAGACAATCAATAAAGGAAACATTGATGAAAACTTCATATGCCTTGATCGCAACATTACTGATGACCTCTGGCGCATCCGCTATCGCTGCTCAGCCTGCTACCGCTAAAAACCCACTGAGCGTGCACGTTCTTAACCTGCAAACTGGCCAGCCAACGGCAGGCATCGAAGTTGAACTGGATCAGAAGCAGCAGGATAACTGGGTGAAACTGGCATCAGGCGTCACCGATAACAATGGTCGCATCAGCGCCCTGTTCCCGCAGGACAAAACAGCCAGTGCGGGTAGCTACCGCGTGGTGTTTAAAACCGGTGACTTCTATAAAAAGAACAACCAGAAAACCTTCTTCCCGGAGATCCCGGTTGAGTTCAACATGGAGGCCAGCGGTGAGCACTACCATATCCCGTTGCTGCTGAGCCCGTTTGGTTACTCTACCTATCGCGGCAACTGATCCCGATCCGGCACTCAGGTGCCGGATTTCCCCTCTCCCGCTACCCGCGCCGGAAAGCACTCCACCAGCCAGTCGATAAATACCCGTAGCCGTTGCGTTACGTGCCGGTTTTGCGGATAAACCAGATGAAACGGATAACCCGCCGGACGCCAGTCGTGCAGGATCTCAACCATTTCTCCCTGCCGCAGAATCGACGACAGCGAATAATTAAATGTCTGAATGATCCCAAGCCCTGCCAGTCCCGCGGCCAGATGCGCGTTGCTTTCATTGACGCCAATGCGATGCGCACTGGTGATCTCAATTTTCTCTCCATGACGTTCGAACCGAAGCGGAAATGGCTTGCCGGTTTGCGGCGAGAGATAACTCACCAGCCGGTGTCCGTTGCGCAGTTCATCAGGATAGGCGGGCACACCAAACGCTTTAAGGTAGGCGGGTGTCGCGCAGGTAATGAGCGTAGCGTGCCCTATCAGGCGTGCAATCAGTGAGGAATCGACCAGCGGACCGCCGCGGATCACACAATCAACGTTGTCACTGATAAGATTGACCGGGCGATCGGATACGCCCAGATCCAGCGTAATATCAGGATAGCGGGCAAAGAAATCAGGCAGCAGCGGAATCAGAACGTCCCTGGCGGTAGATCCCCCGACATCGATGCGTAACTGCCCACGCGGCTTACTGCGCAGTGAATTGAAACAGGCATCAATATCCTCGAGATCGTGCAGGATGCGCAGCGCTTTCTCATAGTATTCACGCCCTTCTGCGGTGACGGTTACGCGTCGGGTGGTGCGCTGCAGTAGCCTGACGGAAAGATGCGCTTCCAGCTCCTGAACCAGCTTACTCAGCGTCGCTTTCGGCATATTCAGCGAGTCCGCCGCCCGGGTAAAACTGCCGCTTTCCACCACCCGTGAAAAGGCTTTTATCGCCAGCAGCTGATCCATTCCATCCCCCTATTATCCACCCGTGTGGATAGTCATTTTCATTTTAGCGGATTTATCAGTCAATCCTCCTCTCTTACAGTAGCAATCAGTCCGGCAGCCCCGCTGACCGGGAATAACCCAAACTGTCTAAGAGACTATCCGGAGAAGAACTTATGAACGCATCACTCGCAGGAAAAATTGCACTGGTTACGGGCGGAACAAGCGGAATTGGCCTGGCCACCGCCCGGGAGCTGGCGGCACAGGGCGCACAGGTTTTTATAACCGGCCGTCGTCAGGCGGAGCTGGATGCCGCCGTCGCTGAAATCGGCGGAACCGTCAGCGGCATCCGCGCAGACGCCTCACAACTGCACGATCTTGATGAGGTTTACTCGCGAATTGCAGCGCAGGCGGGACGCCTCGATATTCTCTTTGCCAACGCCGGGGGCGGCGACATGCTGCCGCTGGGGGCGATTACTGAAGAGCATTTTGACCGTATCTTTGGCACTAACGTACGCGGCGTGCTGTTTACCGTCCAGAAAGCCCTGCCTCTGCTGGTTGATGGCGCATCGGTAATTCTGACCGGATCGACTGCCGGAGCGCAGGGTACTGCGGCTTTTAGCGTCTACAGCGCCAGTAAAGCGGCAGTGCGCAATTTTGCCCGTTCGTGGGCGCTGGATCTGAAAGATCGCGGAATCCGGGTCAATGTCGTGAGCCCCGGCCCTGTCCGTACGCCTGGGCTGGGTGATCTGGTCAGTGAAGATCAGCGTCAGGGCTTGTTTGATGCGCTGGCAGCACAAATACCGCTTGGCCGCCTGGGTGAACCGCAGGAGGTTGCCCGCACCGTTGCGTTTCTCGCCTCGGATGCCGCCAGCTTTATCAATGCGGCAGAACTGTTTGTTGATGGCGGAATGGCACAGGTCTGAGACTCACCCTGTAGCTGAATATCAGACCCTGATGATTGTCCTTATCCGGTACGCAAAATCCCGGTTCGCCGGGCGTGAGCAGCAAAGCTGCGCCTGGCTGAACCGTTAACGTAATAACCCCTGTCAAAGGCAGCAGGCTGCGTTGATCTGTAACCTGAATCCGGCACGCCGTCATAAAATGTCACGTTGAAGAAACACCCGCCTGGCAAATCCCCCGCTATAGTTATTGCCTGTCACGTCAGTCATAAAAACCATGGAGATAACATGAGCCAACTTTTTTCCACTGTCTCGCTGGGCGAACTTACGCTGGATAACCGCATTGTGATTGCGCCGATGTGCCAGTACTCCGCTGAGGCGGGCAATGCGACCGCCTGGCACCGTATCCATCTTGGCCAGCTGGCCTTTTCCGGCGCAGGTCTGATGATCATTGAAGCCACCGCCGTAGAGGATATTGGTCGCATCTCCCCAGGCGATCTCGGTTTGTGGAATGATGATAATGAAGCTGCGCTGAAAACGGTTCTGGAAGATGTCCGCCGCTACTCCTCTATTCCGGTTGGTATTCAGCTGGGCCATGCGGGACGCAAAGCGTCGTGTGCCGTACCCTGGGAAGGCGGTAAGCAGATTGCGCCTGAAGCCGGCGGCTGGCAAACCGTGGCTCCGTCCGCACTGAGCTACAGCGCGGATGAAGTGAAACCGGTTGCCATGAACACTGACGATCTGGCGCGGGTAAAACAGGCCTTTGTCGACAGCGCCCTGCGTGCGGTGCGTCTGGGAATTCAGCTCATCGAAGTGCATGCCGCACACGGCTACCTGCTGCATCAGTTCCTGTCGCCGCTGTCGAATCAGCGCAGTGATGAATATGGCGGCTCGCTGGAAAACCGTATGCGCTTCCCACTGGAAGTCTTCAAAGCCGTTCGCGATGCCGTACCCGCTTCCGTGCCGGTAGGCGTGCGCATTTCTGCCACTGACTGGGTTGAAGGCGGCTGGGAGATCAATCAGTCAATCGCCTTCTCGCGTGAGCTGGAAGCGCTGAACAGTGCTTATATTCATGTCTCAAGTGGTGGTTTGTCGGAAGACCAGAAAATCAGCGTCGGACCCAACTATCAGGTGCCGTTCGCCCGCGATATTCGTGAGCAGGTGTCGATTCCGGTGATTGCGGTCGGCTTAATTACTGAGCCGCAGCAGGCAGAAGATCTGCTGCAACAGGGTGAAGCTGACCTGGTGGCGCTGGCGCGCGGTATTCTTTACGATCCGCGCTGGCCGTGGCACGCAGCCGCTGCGCTGGATGGTAAAGTCCAGGTTCCGCCACAGTATCTGCGTTCTGAACCGCACGATGTAAAAGGCATCCTGACGCAGGATCAGTAAGCTTTAACGGGCAGACCGCATTAACACCGGTCTGCCCGTTCTCTTATAAAATGCCTTTCAGCCGCAGATGCTGCAGCAGCATGATGGTCTTGGCATCCACAATCTCACCCTGGTCAATCGCCTGTAACGCCTGGTCAAAACCGATCTCAAGCACCTCGATATCCTCACCCTCTTCCGCTATTCCGCCGCCTTCACCGCTACGCTGCTGATCGCCATACTCGGCAATAAAAAAGTAGAGTTTTTCAGTAACCGAACCGGGGCTCATAAAGGCTTCAAACACCTTCTGCACATGGCTGACACGAAAACCGGTTTCCTCTTCGGCTTCGGCAACAATACGCGCTTCCGGCGAGGCGTTATCCAGCAGACCGGCGGCTGCTTCAATCAGAAAGCCATCATGCCCGTTCAGGAAAATCGGAAAGCGAAACTGACGGGTCAGTACCACCGTACGTTTGTCACGGTTGTAGAGCAGGATCACTGCGCCATTACCGCGGTCATAGGCTTCACGGCTCTGCTCCTGCCAGCGACCGTCACGGCGCAGCAGCGAGAACGTATATTTCTTCAGGGTATACCAGTTGTCTGACAGCAACTGCTCATTGATGATGCGCACGCGGGGATGGTTCTGCTGCATGATGCTCTCCAGGATAGGTAGACAGCCATCACGCTATCATGCACAATCGTGCAACTTCAAGAAAAAACATGCAAAGGCCAGTCATGCTATCCAGCCAGCGAAAACAGACAATTCTCGCCCTGCTCGCCCAGGAAAAACAGGTGCAGTCGCGCGATCTCAGCCAGCGCTTTGGCCTCTCCGAAGACTCTATCCGCCGCGACCTGCGTGAACTGGCGGCTGAAGGATTGTTGCAGCGGGTACATGGCGGCGCGCTGCCGGTTTCCGCTGCGCTGGCCACCTTTGAAACACGCAAAAGCGTGCAGACTGCTTCCAAACAGGTTATTGCGCAAAAAGCCGTTTCACTGATCCAGCCGGGACAGATCGTACTGATTGATGGCGGGACCACCAGCGCGGAACTGGTGCGACTGTTACCCGCCACGCTGAGCTTTACCGCGGTTACGCACAGTCCCAGCGTGGCGCTGGCGTTAGCCGATCATCCACTCGTGGAGATCATACTGATTGGCGGGCAGCTCTATAAACATTCAGTGGTGACGGTGGGCGCAGCGATGCTGGAGTCGATCAACCGCATCAATGCCGATCTCTTTTTTATGGGTGTCACCGGCGTGCATCCTGCGGCGGGCCTGACCACCGGTAATTTCGAAGAGGCGACGGTCAAGCGTGCGCTGGCAGGACGTGCAGCGGAAACCGTGGTGCTGGCGTCAGCGGAAAAGCTGAACTCCGCCTCGGCGTTTGCCATAGGAGACCTGTCGCTGGCCAGCACGCTGGTCGTGGAAACGCAGCCGGATGAGGCGCTGCGACAGGCACTGAGCCAGCAGGGTGTGACGGTCATTTGAGTTCGTAGCAGGCCTGCAGCGCAAGATGCGGACCGGTCAATGGTCGCTGTGTGTCAGGAAACTGCTGTGCTACTGGCATCATTGAGCTTTGCGCCAGGGCCACCGTAACGGCTCCCTGCTGATAAGCCTGCTCTGCTGCTGCTGCAATCAGTGCAAAATAGCGTGTTGTCTCCCCCGCTTTAAACGCCGTCCACGCTCCCTCCACCAGCACGACCTCCACCTGGCTGCCGGGCTGGCTGAAAAGTGTCCGCGTCGCCGCCAGCGTTGACTCTGCCGCACAGAGTGCGACTGTGTGCCCTGCCTGACGCTGCAGCGCCTCCGCTAACATTCCGTCGGTGCGCATAACCCGATCCTGCGCGCTGAAATCACCGGCAACTGGGCCCAGCGTCGAGCAGGTGATCAGTACCGCATCAAACTGCGGCAGCAACGTTTCAATCATTTGGGCAATACGGCGGCGTAACGCAGTCGTCATCCCGCCGCTGCGTTCCGCTTCTGCCAACAGCGCAGGCATCACCAGATGATTCAGCGGTGGATTGTCATGTGTCAGTGCGCTGGCGGCATCATCAAATATCGCGATATTACTGGCCGCGGTGTGAAAGCAAAGAATGTTCAGGGTGAACTCCGGTACAGGTCAGATTGCGGATTGCCAGGCTGCATGCTGGATAACAACACGATAACCATCCCTGTCGATAAATGTCACGCCCCGTTGGTCCCAATAGGGATTAAATGAATTCAACCGCATAAATCCTGCCTCATCCATACAGGCACATCGGGCCAGCCAGTCAGGCCGTTGCGGAATGTAGAGCACCAGCAGGTCCTCATCTGTTGGCGATGGCCGGACGGGATGCGTGTGACAGAGCGTGAATTCGAGATGCCAGGCCAGCCCTTCAGCGCCCAGCATCACGCCACTGAACCCCTGATGATCAGTAAACTCACCGATTTCTTGCAACCTCAGCCCGTCACAATAGTTCTGACTGCTTTGCGTCAGGTCTGTCACCGGTCGGGCAATACGCAGATGCTGGATAATCATGGTTCTCTCCCTGTAGAGTTCACTGATATTTATCACAATCTTCAGAGCTTCCCGTGACGCCGGATGCGTGTCATGCCGCACTGCTGTTGACTCGCCTGCCCGTTTTTTGCAAGCGGATGTGAACAGCCATCAGCCTGAATCCGTGACGCGAATGGTCCTGCATCCGCTGTGTCCCCGTGGTTAGCACCCTATGCCCTGTTATCGGTAAATCAGTTTACCGCTCACAGCGCTAAACGCATTCCCGCCGCTGTCATCTACACTTTACCGGTATTCATAAGGCGATGCCCTGAGCATTGCCCGGCTATAAAAGGATGACAATATGACTGAACAAGCAACCCAGAACCATGCCTGGTTACTGGCTTCACGCCCTCACGGTGAGCCGACCAAAGAGAATTTCCGCCATGTGGCGCAGCCCGTCCCGGAAATCAAAGAGGGTGAAGTACTGCTGAAAACCATCTATCTCTCGCTTGACCCCTACATGCGTGGGCGGATGGACGAGGGTAAATCCTACGCCGCGCCGGCAGAGCTGGATCAGCCGATGGTGGGCGGCACCGTCTGTCAGGTCGCCGAATCGAAAAACAGCGACTTTAAGACCGGTGACTGGGTGCTGGCGCAGAGCGGCTGGCAGGAATATGCCGTCTCCGATGGCAAAGAGATTGCGAAGCTGGGCAACGATCTGCCTCATCCCTCATGGGCGCTGGGTATTCTCGGTATGCCAGGCTTTACCGCCTATATGGGTCTGATGGATATTGGTCAGCCGAAAGCGGGTGAAACCCTGGTCGTTGCCGCCGCAACCGGTCCGGTGGGCGCAACGGTCGGTCAGTTGGGTAAACAGAAAGGCTGCCGTGTCGTTGGTGTGGCGGGCGGTGAAGAGAAATGCCGTTACGCCGTCGATACGCTTGGCTTTGATGCCTGCCTCGATCACCACAGCGCCGACTTTGAAGAGCAGCTGAAAAATGCCTGCCCGGATGGTATCGATATCTACTTCGAAAACGTCGGCGGCAAAGTGTTTGATGCCGTATTCCCGCTGCTGAACACCGCTGCGCGCGTGCCGGTCTGTGGTCTGGTCTCGGCTTACAGCCAGCGTGAGCTGCCGCAAGGCCCGGACAGAACCTCTCTGATCATGGCGGGCATTCTGAAACGCCGTATCCGTATGCAGGGCTTTATCATCTTCCAGGATTATGGTGACCGTTACCCTGAGTTCCTGGAGGCGATGCGTCCGCTGGTGGAGAACAAAAAAATCCACTATCGCGAGCACATGATTGAAGGATTAGAGAACGCGCCACAGGCGTTTATCGATATGCTGAATGGCAAAAACTTCGGTAAAACCGTGGTGAACGTCGGCCCCTGATGACGTTAGCGTGCCGCGTCACTGACGTGGCACGCCATTAATCAGTGCGGCTGCCGGGAAACGTGTTCGGCAGCTGCACGATTTGCCGCACTCACCGCTTCTGCCAGCGTTACCCCGCTACTCAGGCGCTGACACAACACGCCGACAAAACAATCCCCGGCACCGTGGGTGCTCACCAGTGTCACCTTCTGCGCCGCCAGTGTATGCGTCTCTCCCGCCTCGCTGTAAGCCACACCATGTTCACCAGCGGTAACCACCACTCTGGCAAACCGGCTGGCCAGCGATTCCGCTGCTGAGCGCGCCGACGTCAGATCCTGCACGCTAATCCCGCACATATCGCGCGCTTCAATGGCGTTCACCACCAGCAGATCGATACAGTTTTCAAACGCGGCTGACAACGGCCGGGCGGGCGCGGCGTTGACGCAGACCGTAATCCCCCGCTGCTGTGCCGCCTGGGCCGCACAGAGGTTCACCGCTTCCGGAACTTCATTTTGCAGCACCAGCAGCGACACCTCCTGCCAGAAGCCGGGCTGCTCAAAGGTCTCCAGCGGGATCTGCTGATTAGCATTGGAGACCACCACCGCACCGTAATCTCCTTCGGCATCGGTAATCGCCACGCTCATCCCGGAGGGAAGCGCATCAATGATGCTGACGGCGGTGCAATCGACCCCGGCCTGCTGCAGATGATCCAGCAGGAATTGCCCCTGCTGATCGCGCCCCACTGAACCGGCGAAGCGCACAGCGGCACCCGCGCGTGCCGCTGCGACGGCCTGATTCCCCCCCTTGCCACCAAACTTATAGTGACAGGCGCTGCCCATCACCGTTTCGCCTTTTTCCGGGCGATGGTGTGCATCCAGCATAATGTCGTAGTGAAGACTGCCGGTGACTGCAATTTTGCTCATAGCTAGAATTCCCGCAGATCCTGAACCGCATGCTGGGTTTTCATCAGGTTCTTCTCCGCCCGCTTCAGATCTTTCTTGGCGATAGCGACAAACAGCGCATCCAGAATATTGAGCTGGGCGATGCGTGACGCGGCGTTTTCACCCAGCAGATGCGATCCCTGAGAGGTTGAATTGAGGACCACATGCGCACTCTTCGCGATCGGGGATTCGGCGTAGTTGGTAATGGCGATAACTTTCGCGCCATTCCTCCCCGCCAGTCTGACCGGATCGTTCACCGCACGCGTAGCACCCGAATGGCTGATGGCGATAACCACATCGTCATCAGATAACACGGCGGCTGACATCAGCATGATGTGGGCGTCGTCATAGGCAGTCGACTTAATGCCAATCTTCAGCATCTTGTGTGACAGGTCCCGCGCCACGGCGGCAGAGCCGCCCACGGCATAGAGATCGATATGACGCGCTTTAAAGATAATGTCCGCCGCACGATTGAATTCAGAAACATCCAGAATCGATAAGGTCTCTTCAATCGCCTGGATAGAGGTTCTGAAAACTTTGGCCAGCAACTGCTCCGACGAATCATCCGGCTCAATTTCCGCATGCAGCCCTGCCACTTCAGACTGGTTGTAATAGATCAGGCCACTTCTGAAATGCCTGAAGCCGGTGAAGTTAAGTTTTTTGGTAATCTTAACGATCATCGCTTCAGAGACATTATTCTCCCGCGCAATCTCCTTTAATGAGGATTGCTCGGTAATGTCGGTTCGGGCAATTATCGCCTCAGCTACCCGACGTTCTAACGGCGTCAGCTGGGGCAAACGCATACGAATCTGAGCGCCAATGGCTCGCGGATCTTGCTTCATTACTTGCCTCGGGTCGCCCGGTCAATCAACATCGCTATGATAATAATAAGGCCGGTAGCGAGCAATTGGTAAAAGGCCTGAATGTTCAGTAAGGTCAAGCCATTACGCAATGCACCGAGGATAACCACGCCGATCAGCGTCCCGAAGATACTGCCCTTGCCACCCATTAACGACGCACCGCCAATGGCCGCCGCCGCAATCGCATCCAGTTCCCACAGGTTGCCGATGGTCGGTTCGGCAGCCCCCAGACGACCAATCAGAATCAGCGAGGCCAGTGAGGCAAGCAGGCCGGAGAAGATATAGACCGTGACCTTGGTGCGCTTAACCGGCACACCTGCGACCCGCGCCGCCTCTTCATTGCCGCCAATCGCCAGAATATATTCCCCCAGCGGGGTCTTATTCATCACCGTCCACAGCAGCAGTGCAATCACTGCCACAATCACAATCGGCGTGGGGATACCGAAAAGCGTGCTGTTGATCAGGCTGCGAAATTCCAGCGGAATACCAAAGATGGGATTGCCGCCGGTGTAGATCAGCGCAATGGCCCGGAACAGCGACAGGCCGCCCAGCGTGACAATAAACGGCTGCAGCCCGGCATAGGCGATCAGTGTGCCGCTGAACAGCCCGCACATCGCGCCCACACCCAGCGTCGCGAGGATCGCCAGCGGCACCGGCACGCCCGATGCCATCAGGGTTGCACCCAGCACCGCAGAGAGCGCCGCCGTGGGGCCGACCGAGAGGTCAATCCCGCCGGAGATAATCACCAGCGTCATGCCCAGTGCAATCAGGGCGTTGATTGAGGACTGCTGCAGAATATTCAGCAGATTAGGCAGCGTGAAAAAGACCGGCGACAGAAACGAAAATGTCACCACGATAATCAGTAAGCCAATTAAGGTACCGGCATCACGCAGATTAAATTTAAGCCGCAGCGCAGGTCGGGTACCCGGCCCGGTAGATGTCTGAGTTGTCATAGTTATAACCTTAAATAGTGTCAGGTAAGCGGTCAGGCGGTCTGGTCGATATCTTTGATGGCATAACGGGCAATGTTCTCTTCGGTGATCGCGCTGCCGGTTAACTCTTTGGTTATCCGGCCCTCGCGCATCACCAGCACCCGATCGGAGATGCGCATGATCTCGGTCATTTCTGACGACACCACCACAATGGCTTTGCCCGCCTGGGCCAGTTTTTCAATCAGGTGATAGATTTCAGACTTGGCACCAATATCGATACCGCGCGTCGGCTCATCAAACAGAAACACATTGGCATCCGCCGCAACCCAGCGGCCGATGATCACTTTTTGCTGATTGCCGCCACTCAGCGTGCCGATGGTTTTCTCAATGTCGAGCGGGCGCAGTTTCAGGTCGCCCATGACCTTCAGCGCCTCGCGGTCCAGCCTGGCCTGGTTCATCAGCCCCGCCGACGTGAAGCGGTGCATCGACGGCAGCGCCATATTCATCTTCACCGCCCGCTCTTTGATAATGCCCTCTTTTTTGCGGTCTTCAGGTACCAGGCCAATGCCCGCCTTGATCGCCGCACGCACGTTGTGGTTCTTAACCGCGGCACCGTTGACGCTCACCGTGCCACGGGTGCGCCTGTCGATACCGGCAATCAGCTTCAGCAGTTCGGTGCGCCCCGCGCCGACCAGTCCGGCAATGCCCAGCACTTCGCCCGCACGAACGCTGAAGTTTGCCGCCACCACCTCATTGCCACGCGTCAGATCCTCTACCCGCAGCACTTCGCGATCGGTGACAAACGCCTGATGGTCAAGCTTGTCGATCTTCCGTCCGACCATTTTGGCGACGATGCTCTCCTCATCCTCATCACTGATATTGACCACCCCAACCTGCTTTCCGTCACGCATAATGGTGGCGCGGTCGCACACCCGGAAAATCTCATTCATCTTGTGCGAGACATAGATCAGCGAGACGCCGGTCGACTTCAGATCGCCAATCAGCTCTGCCAGCCGGTCAAATTCGCGTGGCGTCAGGCTGGAGGTCGGCTCATCCATGGCGATGATTTTGGCGTCATCCAGCAGCGCCCGGGCAATCTCAACGATCTGCTGCTGCGATACCTTGAGGTTCCTGATCGGCGTATCGGGATCGATAGTGGGATCCAGCGTCTTCAGAATCAGGGTAGCCCGCGCCAGCTGGGCCTTTTTATCCACCCACCAGCCTCCGGCGCGGGTCAGCGGGCGACCCAGAAACATGTTCTGCGCCACGGAAAGCTCAGGCACATGCTGTAACTCCTGGTGGATCATCGCGATCCCGGCCTCACGGGCGCTGAGCGGACTGCGAATCTGCACCCGGTTTCCATTGACGCTGATCTCTCCGCTGTCCGCACCGCGAACGCCGGAGAGGATATTCAGCAGCGTCGACTTACCCGCGCCATTTTCCCCAATCAGCGCGTGTACCTCGCCGGGCCGCACTGAGAAATCGACATCCTGCAGCGCGGCGGCGTTACCGTAACTTTTGCTGATGCCACGCATCATTAAGCGAAACTGTTCCATACCCGCTCCCGCTGACTTATTGTTGAGCCAGCAGCTGACGCAACCGGTTGTTGTCTTTGGTTGAGAACGCTTCGACATTCTCTTTGGTGATCAGCGCCTGGGGTGTCGAGACAACGCGCGACAGTTTCTGTCCGTTGATCAGCCGGATAATGACGTCCATCGCCACTTCACCGGTCAGCACCGGGAAACTGTCGACCGTGCCGGTCAGCTCGCCGCGCTTAATCGAGGCGTAGGCATCGGAAATACCGTCAGTGCCAAAGATGGCCACCTGTGATGCTTTGTTCTGCGCGCGTACCGCCTCCACCACGCCCAGCGCCATGGTGTCGTTGTTGGCGTAGAAGCCGATCAAATCAGGATGCTGCTGCAGAATGGTCGATGCGGCGTTAAAGGCCTGCTCGCGACTCCAGTTAGCGGGCACGCTGGCCACGATGGTGAACTTACCGGCGCTGTCCAGCGTCTCTTTAAAGCCACGGGTGCGCTGTCCGGCGGCATAAACCCCTGGCTGCCCTTCAATCACCGCCACGTTGCCGCCCTGCGGATGGTGCTGAATAAACCATTTCGCCACCCGCACGCCATTGTCCTTCTGGACGTTGCCGACGTAGTAGCGCGCATTCGGCATCACCGCATCATTAACGTTCACCACCGGGATATTTTTACTGTTGGCACTCTCCAGTGCAGGCTCCAGGTTGATATCGGTCTGCGGCGAAACCAGCAGGCCGTTAAAGCCCTGCGAGATCAGGGTTTCCGCAATGGAGAGCTGACCAAGCTGATCGTCTTCATTGGCCGCCGCCTGATAAGCGACAGTGAAACCATACTTTTTCGCCGCGTTCTGGTAGCCCTGGCCGAGTGAGCGCCAGTACTCATTGGTCAGGGTTTTCGATACCCCGCCAATCTTCAGCGACTTATCGACTTTTGGCAGTGCGCCATATTTGGTGTCGAGCTGGGTCCAGTCGGTGCGATCCGGTTCGGTATCGGATTGCAGCGGTGCCAGTTCTGCCGCATAAACCGTGCTGCAGAGCAGTGAGGAGGCGATAAGAGCAAGCAGGCGTTTTTTCATTTTTTATTCTCAGGGTGTTGGGTAGAGGTGTGATGTTTTTATGATTAATCGGCTGTCAGCGCGCCAGCATGATGTCATTGACGATCTGCTGAGAGGCCACCGCATCCTGACGCCCGATGGCCGCCAGTAACGCCGCGTTGTCGTGCAGCTGGTCACACAGCCTCAGCAGACGAGTCACGGTCGCAATATTGCTTTCTGCTTCACGGATCGGGTCAAGACCGCTGGCATCCGGGAAGGTATCGAAGTAGTAGGCACCGCGATAACCATCACGCTGCATCTGCCAGAGAAACTCCAGCGTGGCGCGTGGGTTAACTGAGCCGACCATCAGGCCGTCATCACGCTTGCCCCAGCCGTCATTAAGGTCCAGCCCCAGCAGCCGTGAGCGGCGCGCCACCATGGCGGCGGCGTAAGCCGGGATCTCATTGGCAAACAGTACATGAGCAAAATCCAGGGTGATCCCCAGGTTGGCGCAGCCCGCCTCTTCCACGGCCAGCAGACAGGTGGTGGCGTTGGGAAAGATGCTGTAGGCGCGTGGCTCATTGGGTTTATATTCGATGCTGACGTCAACGTCCGGTGCATACTCCGCCACTTCACGCACGGCGCTGACCGCATCCTCCCAGATCTTCTTATAGTCCGCCTGGAAGCAGTAATCGAAACCGTCCTGCCCCATCCACAGCGTCATCAGCCGTGAACCAAATTCCCGACCCGCGTCAATGCCCCGTTTGGTCAGCTCAATCGCTTCGCGACGCACTTTCGCGTCGGGATGCGTAAACGCGCCGATTTTGAACTGCGGCGCGTCCCAGCGCATCTGCATACCGTTAACGGCCAGACCCGCATCACTGATCGCCTGGCGCAGTGTGGGGATATCGCTGGTGAGATGTTGCGGAAAGTTGAGGTCGAGATGCGTTAAGCCTTTGACCTTGCCTGCACGGGCAACCATCTGCAGCACAGAGGGCTTACCCTGCTGATCGGGCCAGTAGAGGTGCGCCCCCGAGGCGAAAGAGTTAAGACGGGTAGCAAATTTCAGTTCCGACATGAGCATCAATCCTTCAGAGTGCGTATTGTGAAGTACTTTTCTTATTCACGATTAATTGTGAAGTCATATATTAATCTACGCCTCGCGGCTTAATGCGCAAGTCTGTCAGGCAGGAGAAATCGTTAAAGCGGGAGCGCTGTCACGAAATGGTTTCGATGCGTTATCAGATGATGTGAATGCGGAGATGAAAGAATTGAGATGAAATACAACAGGTTGTCGCGCGAAGCCGGGTGTGAGATCTGACAGGCAGAAGCATAAAAAAAAGCTGAGCGCCAGGGCGGCGCTCAGCGGGTCGGTTTTTTAAAAAATCACTTCAGACGGAAAGCGACAACGCTGTCGCCCGCCGTGGTGCCGAGCGAGCCGTGGCCGCCCGCGGCAATTACCACATACTGCTTGCCATCTTTGCCCATAAAGGTGGATGGCGTGGCCTGCGCACCCGCGCTCAGTTCAGTCTGCCACAGCAGTTCGCCGGTGGTGCTGTCGTAAGCACGGAAGAAGTTATCTGCCGTTGCGCCGTGGAACACCAGATCACCCGCCGTCAGCAGCGGTCCGCCGTGCGCCACCATACCCATCGGGAAACCGAGCGGGAAGCGGCCAGGCAGGAAGCTGGTCTTGAGGTTTTTGGTGGTGCCGACGCGACGCAGCCATTCGGTTTTGCCGGTGGTCAGATCCACACCGACCATCCGTCCCCACGGTGGCGCGATGCAGGGAATACCCAGACCCGACGCCATCTGCTGGATGTGGATAGCGTAGTCACCGTGGAAGTTCTCATTCCAGTACGGCGTACCATCTTTGGTGAAGGTACGCTGGGTTTCGGTTTCCGGCGTGCGTCTGATGAGGTTGTATTTGTAAGCCAGGCGCACCGGTGCCGCAATCAGCATCTGACGCTGTGGATCAACCGCTACTGAACCCCAGTTAAACACCCCGATGTTGCCCGGGAAGATCAGCGAGCCTTTCTCCGTTGGTGGCGTCCACGGGTTACCGTCATAGCGCAGCTCACGGAACGTGGTGCGGCAGGCCATCTGGTCAAACGGCGTAATGCCCCACATTGACTTCTCAGTCAGCGGCTGCGGAATGAAGTTCAGGCTGGAGACCGGCTGGGTCGCCGCATACTGCTCGCCTTTAATACCATCCGTGGAGACCTTAACCTGCTCTACCGGATAAACCGGTTCGCCGGTCAGGCGGTTCAGCACAAACAGGTTGCCGGTTTTGGTCGGCAGGATCACCGCCGGTTGCGGTTTGCCCTGATAGTTGATGTCCACCAGCGACGGCTGTGACGGATTATCGCGATCCCAGAGGTCGTGGTTCGAACTCTGATAACGCCATTTGAACGCACCGGTTTTCAGATCCAGTGCCACCAGCGCATCACGGAATTTTTCAGTGTTGCTGGCGGGATCGCGTTCAAGTCCCACTTCATCCGGCGAGGCGTTACCAAACGGCACATAGACCAGGCCGTTTTTCAGATCGGCGCTCAGGGTGGCCCAGGCGACCGGGGTATCCTGCGGATAGGTTGCCCCTTCAGCGACCGGTGCGGTGTTATCCGGGTTAGCCGGATCGAAGTTCCACACCAGACGACCGCTGACGGCATCATAGGCACGGATCACACCTGATGGGTTACCGCTGTTGAAGCCGTTATCCATCACCGAACCGCCGACAATCACCAGGTTGCCTGCCACCAGTGGCGCGGCAGTCTGCATCAGCGCGTGCGGACGCACCTCGCCCATGTTGGCGCGCAGATTCACCACACCGTTGTCACCAAAGTCAGCACAGGCTTTACCGGTATCGGCATCCAGCGCCAGCAGGCGGGCATCGGTGGTGGCATTGAAAATACGCTTGCGGCAGATGGCCGGCGATGCGCCCGTCTGCTGCTGCGCCTGCTGACCGGCATCGAAGTAGCTCACGCCACGACAGGTCTGGTGCTGCTGCAGATAAGAGCGGTTTTTATCCGGCGTCGTTTTCCACTTCACCGCACCGGTTTCCGGGTCAAGGGCATGGACTTCGTTGTGCGGCGTACAGAAGTAGAGCATGCCGTTGGCTTTCAGCGGTGTCGCTTCAAAGGTGTATTCGGTCGCATCGTCACCCTGACGCAGATCGCCGGTGTGATAGGTCCAGGCCACTTCCAGATCTTTCACGTTATCTTTAGTGATCTGCTTCAGCGCCGAAAAACGCTGACCATCAGCCGTTCCGCCATAGGCGCTCCACTCTTCAGCGGCACCGCCGGTCGCAGAGGCGTTGCGCGGCGTATTAATGGTGCCCTGCTGCGGCAGCGGATCGTAGAAGCAGAGACCGATGACCAGCAGCACCATCAGGACGACGGAACCCCCGAGGAAAGGATGGAAACGACGCTGCCCCTGATAGAGCGGACGCACCACCCACGGCAGCGCCAGCCAGAGACCCAGCACGCCAAACAGGTCGCCGCGCGGGATCCACTGCCATTTGTCGAAGCCCACTTCCCAGATAGTCCAGAACAGAGTGATCCACATCAGCAGCGCATAAAGCGTCAGCGCACTGCGTTTGTTCATCAACAGCAGAATCGCGCTGAGCAGAACGCCCACGCCCATCAGCGCATAGAACGCGCTGCCTCCTGCAAGCAGGAGTTGTCCTCCCATGTAAATCAGGGCGATAGCAAATATCACCATGATTATACTGGTTATTTTATTGATCATGATCCATCCTCGGGTCATTAGCGGCAATTGAAAGGTTAAGCTGGAAACATAAATTCAACGAGATTTTAACTTACGCACGAAATATGTAAAAACGTGTATAAGCGTTAATCATTAGAAATATTTATTATAAATGTCACCTGTTAATGCGGTCAGGCCGCTTTTTTTACTTTCTGAAGGGCTGATTACGGGATATCCATCACAAAAAATTAACCATAGGCTGCTAACGACCGCACCTTTTGTTCAAAGGCGATTAATTAACAGACAAGCCGCCCTTCTGTAACGCCAGCTAAAGTGTGCCCGACGAAAGATTTTCAGAGTCAAATAATCATAATGGTTTATTAACTCTGTTCTGAAATAACTCTTATTGCTGAAATCGGGAATGTTACTGCCCTGCTGTTATTCTTGGCGGCTTCATCAACGCTGGTGCGGTGTCGCTGCTGTTCAAATGATTTAATTGTGCCAGCCTGAACGCGTTTTTATTATTTTCCTGAAAAATAACACTCAGGAAATAGATTAATGAACAAAGGGATTTTGCCGATGAAAACGATTTCAGATATTCCGTAGCATGACGCTTATTTTATCTGTGATATATATCAGCTCTCTTATATTCGTTTATCCGGCCAGCAGGCGGGATTTTTCTGGCAGCAATGAACCAGGCAGGTTAACTATGACCGCACTTCACGCTATTTATCGCAAGTTTCGTTTCCCTTTTAAGTTTCTTAATGCTGCCATTCGCTATCCTGCCGCGCAGGCACGGGTAAAGCGTTATTCCGTCATGTCGATAGAAGAGACTGTCGATCTGTTATTACGTAACCCACAATTATCTCTGGCCCGTTATGGCGACGGTGAACTGGAAATGACCTGGTATAAAAATATCGGTTTTCAGCCATTTGACCCGAATCTCTCTGCACGGCTCAAAGCCTTGCTGCAGCAAGATTCAGGAGCCAACCCGAACTGTCTGATCTGTCTGCCGGATGCCTTTCGTACCACCCGTAATATGCGGGGCGGGTCGGCCCTGTTCTGGTTCTTCCATAAATCATTTTATTTTAAATATTATGAGGGTCTGCTGAATAAACAGTACCAGTATGGAAATACCTCGGTGACCCGTCCCTATCACGATTATAAAGGCAAGCAATTATCCCGGACGATATTTGATAAGTTTAAACAGCTCTATCAGGGCCGCCGGGTATTAATTGTGGAAGGCAGTGGCACACGTCTGGGATTAGGCAATGATTTACTGGAGGGAGCCAGCGAAGTGAAACGTATTACGACGCTGAACCGTAATGCCTTTTCCGTCTATGATCGTCTGTTTGATACCGTTTTAAAGAATGCCGTCAACTTTGACCTGGTCTTGATTTCATTAGGGCCGACCGCAACCGTGCTGGCATATGATTTAAGTCAGCACGGTATCCGCTGTATTGATAGCGGCCACGTCGATATTGAATATGAGTGGATGCTGGCCAGTGCCACCAGCAAAATAAAAGTGGACGGAAAAAACGTCAATGAGGCGGGCGTACTGCTGAGTGAACAGACTACGGTGGCAGATGCGACTTATCAGCAGCAGATTTTACAACACGTTGGCGAAATACCCCAGGTCGGGACGGCTGATACAGAAGCAGTCACGCAAGCCGTGGTTATCCCGCTGCCACACGTCAGCCCCAACCATCATAACGCCGCCTGAGCCTCACCACCGACAGGCAGCGGCTGCACCGCATTGAAGCGCAGGCGAATTATTAGCGGGATCAGTTAAGCCTATTCGGGGCGGGCTCAGGGGGCCGAATTCTGTGCTTGTCCGCGGTTTGCCGGATAAATACCCTTTCCGGCATCAATTTTGCTTCTGCTCTCCTGAGACATTTAATCAGGAGAAGTGAGATGACAATCAGCCGTTACCGTTACACCATATTTTCACTGCTGTTCCTGATCGCCCTGATCAACTATATCGATCGCGGCGCCCTGTCGTTTGCGGCTAACGCCATTGCGGCGGAGTATCACTTCAGCAAAGTCCAGCTCGGAGCCGTGCTGGGCTACTTTGGCTTTGGCTATCTGTTTGGTTCGCTGTGTGGCGGCTTTCTTGCCGACCGCATCGGCACGAAAAAAGTCTGGCTGCTGGCAGGCGTACTCTGGTCGCTGCTGGAGATCGCCACCGCCTGGGCGGGGGAACTGGGCATGGCGCTGTTTGGCGGATCCGCCATTATGGGCTTTGCTGCCCTTCGCATCATGTTTGGTTTTTCCGAAGGCCCGGCCTATGCGCTGATGAACAAGGCGATTGCTCACTGGGCACCCGATAATGAGCGCGGCTTTGCACTGGGCATCGGCCTGCTCTCGACCCAGGTTGGCGCGCTGCTGACCGCCCCGATTGCGGTGGGCCTGCTGCTGCTGACCCATGACTGGCGCATGATGTTTATCCTGCTCGGTGTTTTCTCCCTGCTGGCGATGGCGCTGTTTGCCCGCACCTTCAGCGACAGCCCGGAGAAAAGTCCACATACCAATGCCGCAGAACGTCAGCTTATCCAGACCGGTCAGCGCCGCAGCGCGAGCGACAGCGTACCACTGCCCTGGTGGCGCTTCTTTACCAGCCGCACCCTGGTCTGCAACGCGCTGGGCTACTTCTCATTCCTCTACATCACCTTTACCCTGGTGACCTGGATGCCGAAATATCTGCAGGATAATTTCCATTACGACCTGCACTCACTGTGGTACGTCGCGATGATCCCGTGGAGCGGCGCCTGTATCACGGTGCTGCTGGGCGGTCGCATTGCCGATGCCCTGCTGGCTCGCTTCCGTAATCTGCGTCTGGCGCGCAATCTGTTTGCCGCCGTCACGCTGTGCGGCACCGCCTGCTGCTTTATGGCGATCCCCTATGTGCAGTCGGCTGCGGGGATTATTGCACTGATGACCCTGGGCAATGCGCTGAATGCACTGGTAAACAATGTCTACTGGTCGGTGGTGATTGATGTCACCCCTAAAGCGTCGGTGGGCACCTACAGTGGCATGACGCTGGCGATAGCCAATCTGGCAGCGATTATCTCTCCGATGCTCTGCGGCTGGCTGGCGGAATATTACGGCTACAACGCGATGTTTACCGTCACCGCGCTGATCGCCTTTGGCAGTATGCTGGCAATGACACTGCTGCAACCGGAGAAGCCGCTGGTGGCCGAGGCGCAGACCGGCGCAGCGGACGTTTCTGCCGCCTGATCTTAAAAGAGGATTTCCTGACACGCGGGTGATCACACACCCGCGAAGAGTGACACTCCCTGAAAGGCTGCCGCTCAGGCGGCCTGACCTTGTTATTGGGCGGGATAGATTGACTGTTCGGGGATGCCCCGACGATCCCAGCGGCTGGCAATCAGCCATAACAGTGCCGTCGCAAACCAGCCGATGATCCACGAGACATCATTACCGGCAAAAATCCAGGTCAGCGATCCATGGTGCAGCGGATTATCGATAAACGGCAGTTGCACCAGCACGCCCAGAAAATAGACGGTAATACCGGCCAGGTTCCAGCGTCCATAGCGCCCGTCCGGCTGCGACAGTGCCGGGACATCAACCCTGCCCCTGGTGATCAGATAGAAATCGGTCAGGCTGATCGCGCTCCACGGCACAAAGAAAGCCAGCAGAAACAGCAGGAAGTGGGTGAAGGATTTCAGAAAGGCCGGTTCACTGAGCAGAGCAATGACGCAGGCCAGCGTAACCATAAGCACCACAAACAGAATGCGCCCACCCCGACTCAGCGTGGTTTTCTGCCGGAAGCCAGAGACAATGGTGGTCAGTGACATAAAACTGCCGTAGGCGTTCAGCGTGGTAAACGTGATTTTTCCAAAGCAAATGGCGAAATAAATCACCATGGCCATGGTCGCCGTGCTACCCATGCTCACGATGTAACCGACCTCATTGCCTGCAAACGCACTTCCGGCAATGGCAGCGACAATCACCCCCAGCGTCATTGAAGCCTGCGTGCCAAGTACAGTGCCAAAAAAGACTGAACTGAAGAGTTTCTTCGCAGAGACATCAGCTGGCAGATAGCGTGAATAGTCAGAGACATAAGGACAGAAGGCAATTTGCCAGGATGAAGACAGTGAGACCGCCAGCAGGAAATTTGCCGGGGTAAAGTGCTGATTCTGCCACACAGCTGATAAGTCATGCGCAGAGAACAGCGTGATAAACAGATAAGCAAAGGCTAAAACGCCAATGACGCTCGCCAGCTTGCCCAGTTGATGAATCACGCGATAGCCCAGCACCGCAATGATCACGATGAGGGTGCTGAACAGGATCATCCCGGTTGAATGACTGACATGGATAAGTTTAGCCAGCGCCTGCCCGGCTAATACTGTCCCGCTGGCTGAAAATCCCACATACATAATGCACACCAGCACCAGAGGAATAACAGCACCAAACACGCCAAACTGCATACGGCTGGTGATCATCTGCGGTAAACCCAGGCGCGGACCCTGGATCGCATGCAAAGACATGATCGCTGCACCCAGAATCTGCCCCACCAGTAAGCCGATAAGAGACCACACGACGTCTCCACCCAGCACCATGGCCAGCGCACCCGTGACTATAGCCGTGATTTGCAGATTGCCACCAAACCAGAGCGTAAACTGGTTAAAGGGATGACCATGACGTTCACCCAGCGGGATGTAATCAATGGAGCGGGTTTCTGACAGGCCCTGTTTCTCTGAGCCTGAATAATCTGATACAGATGATTTGACCGACATAGATTCCTCGCTGGTACAGTGAGAGACGTGTTGACTGAAAGCGTGATTTGCCCAGTCCAGGGTTGAGAGTACATGTCTATACAAGCAGCGATATTGTCATGCGCATCGGGAAGTTACAAGGCAACCGGTCATTGGAAAATGTGATGATATCGACAGGCCTGTCAAGATGCGGGGCAGGAAAGGATGAGGAAGCGCGGGGACCTGTTTCCGGGGATAACGCCCTTATGGCGGGGCGTAAAACGGGAGTAAGGCATTTTGTTCGATCACCGCTACAGGCGACAGCGATGATCGGGTAACGCGTACGATGTCAGGCCTGCCAGTCTCAGAGTGTGCGGAAGAGGAAAAACCCTGACGATTACCCTTCAGCCACCACCCGCTGACGATGACAGTCGGCCGGTTCCAGTTTTTGCCCCTGTGAAGAGATAACCTCCAGGCGCGGCAGCGGCTTTCCTTCCGCATTATCCAGCAGCACAGAGTGGGTTTCGCCCTTCTCAAACAGGTAACGCTCGCCCCACTGGCGCATCGCGACCACAACCGGAAACAGCGAACGGCCTCTTTCGGTCAGGACATATTCGCTGTAGGCGCTGCCGTCGGAGGCCGGCGCAATCTCAAACACCCCTATCTCCACCAGCTGCTTCAGGCGTGACGCCAGGATATTTTTCGCCAGCCTTAAATTCCGCTGGAAGTCACTGAATCTGCGGACGTCATCAAAGGCTTCACGCACGATCATCATGCACCAGCGCTCACCTATCGACTCCAGGGTTCTGGCGACCGGACACTCGCTGGTTCTCAGGGATTCCTGCTTAGCCATGCTCTTCTCTCACGCTGCCTGTCTCATGATGGCAGTTTAGCCACTCCGAAAAGAAGTTGCAAAAAAAAACCAGCCCGGTTAAAGATATCGCCAATCCAGTTTCAAATAAAAACCAGAAAGGAAAGCAACATGACCTGTACGATTGGCAAGGCGCGTGATCCTGAAGCCGATTCGCCCCCAGCCGCGATCCCGGTGCTCTCGTCCCGGATGATCTTTTTGTTCTCACTCACCTCTGCGCTGGCGGTCGCCAATGTTTACTCGGCACAGCCTCTGCTGGAGTCGATCGCCGCCAGCCTGCAGGTTTCCACCGGCACCATTGGCACAGTGGTAACGGCTACGCAGAGCGGCTACGCCCTCGGGCTGATCTTTCTGGTGCCGCTGGGCGACTGCGTGAACCGCAAAAAACTGGTGATTATCCAGTTGCTGCTTTCCGTGCTGGCGTTAATCACTGCTGCGGTTGCGCCAGACCTGATGACGCTGCTCTGCGCAATGCTGCTGGTGGGATTAATGGCGGTGGTCACGCAGCTAATGGTGGCGTGGGCCGCCATGCTGGCATCGCCAGAACAGCGCGGACAGGTGGTGGGCAGCGTGACCAGCGGCATCGTGATCGGCATCCTGCTGGCGCGGTTTGTTTCCGGGATGATTGCTGACCTGGCGGGCTGGCGGGCGGTCTATCTGACGGCTGCCTGCCTGTTACTCCTGATCTCGCTCATCCTGGCGAAAGTGCTGCCCGCCACAGCAGGTCAGACGCGGCGCACATCTTATCCTCACCTCTTATTGTCTGTTTTCCGTCTCTTCCTCACGGAACCGCAGCTGCGCAGACGCGGGATCCTGGCGCTGCTGATTTTTGCGTCCTTCAGTATGCTCTGGTCTTCGATGGTACTGCCACTTACCGGCCTGTCACTGTCACACACCCACATCGGGATGTTCGGCCTGGCCGGACTTGCCGGTGCGCTGGCGGCCTCCAGAGCAGGCGCATGGGCTGACCTGGGCCAGGGGCAGCGTGCCACTGGCTTAGCCCTGGCGTTGCTGACCTTCTCCTGGCTGCCGATAGCCGCGCTTCACATCTCGTTACTGTTGCTGATTTTCGGGGTGATCCTGCTCGATTTCGCCGTCCAGACGGTGCATGTGATTAATCAGAGCCTGATCGTGGCCGCCCGACCTGAGGCGGCAAGTCGTCTGGTGGGTGCCTATATGTGCTTTTACTCGCTGGGCAGTGCGCTGGGGGCCATCGCCGCCACTCAGCTTTATACACACTGGGGATGGCAGGCTGTCTGCTATGCCGGTGCAGCGGTCAGTGCCTCTGCCTTTCTCTGCTGGTCCGGAGTACGTCAATCATGAAATTAACGCATCTGCTGCTCGCCGTCATGATCACCGCCATCTGGGGGGTTAACTTTTCCGTTATCAAACTCGGCCTGCAGGCGGTCGACCCGTTTATCCTGGCAGGCATCCGTTTTACGCTCTGCGCCCTGCCAGCGCTGTTCTTTATTAAGAAACCGGACGTGCCGTGGCGCTACCTGATCAGCTATGGCCTGGTCTTCGGGATTGGCCTGTGGGGTCTGGTGAATCTGGGGATTAAAACCGGACTGTCGGCGGGCATCGCCTCGCTGCTGCTGCAGTTCAGCGCCTTCTTCACGCTGCTGCTCGGTGGCTGGGTATTTAAAGAGCGTCTCAGCCGCTATCAGATCGCCGGGTGTGCGCTGGCCTGCGCCGGTCTGCTGAGCATTTTTTTCATTACCGATGGCTCAGTGACGTTTTCCGGCATGCTGCTGGTGCTGGCAGGCGCGGTCGCATGGAGTATTGCCAATATCATCAATAAAAAAGCGGGCACCCGGCAGGTTTTTGCTTTTCTGGTCTGGTCGAGCGCCTTTGCACCCATTCCACTCTTCCTGCTGGACGGGCTGGTCAATGGCAGCGCGGGCTATCACGCACTGTTCACCCAGCTGGATGTGAAGGCGGTGTTGTCGATACTGTTTCAGGTCTATCCCAATACCCTGCTGGGCTACTGGGTGTGGAACTGGCTGCTGAAACACTATCCGGTTTCTACGGTCGCGCCACTGTCGCTGCTGGTACCGGTGTTCGGCATCCTGGGTTCAGTGGCGATATTTGGCGAAACGGTTTCACCTCAGAAAATCGCCGCGCTGCTGCTGATCGTCGCCGGACTGGCCGTCGGGCTCTATGGCCAGCGGGTTGTGCGCTATTTCGGCGTACAAACCGGCTGACGGCGCCGTGGGGTGGCTATGCACCGTGCCGCTGGCAGAACGCTTCGATGTCACCGTGCTGAAAATCGGGCAGATTCGCCAGCAGTTTCTCCAGGGGCCAGTTCCACCAGGCAATGCGCTGGAGACGTGCGGCGATAGCCGGTGTAAAGCGCACCCGCAGTGGCCTGGCCGGCACCCCGCCCACGACGCTGTAGGGCGCGACGTTTTTCGTCACGACTGCACCCGCAGCCAGCACCGCACCATCTCCAATGGTGACGCCAGGCAGCACAATTACGCCGTGACCTATCCACACATCGTGACCGATTATCACCCGATCGGCGCGACGGGCGGAAAAGAACCCCTGATCGCGCCGGGCGTCGGGGTGGTAATACTCCGGGCAGTAGGTAAAGCGATGCTGGGAAGCGCGGTCCATAGGATGATTCGGCGCGCCAATGCGCACCTGATTAGCAATGGCGCAGAAGCGCCCCACCTGGGTATCGGCCAGGCAGCAGTGTTCACCGACATAGGAGAAGTCACCCAGCTCGCTATATTCCAGCGTGCTGTGCGCCAGGATCTCACACTGCTGACCCACAGTGGTTTCGCGCATCTTCACACTCTCATCAATCCAGGTGTGCGCTAATCGGGCGGGCATAACGGCGGCAATGGACATAAAACTCCCGGTCTGGATAAGCAGCGCCCCGGCGGCGTGCTTTGCCGCACCACCTTACCCGCCTCCGATGACAGAGAATTGACAAAGAAAAAAGGCGGAGTGGTTAGCTCCGCCTTGTTTCAAGTTCCGGTTAACCTGCGTGACCGGTCAGTTGCATAAGGGCAACGATGATCTGCAAGATGACCCGGATAAGATCCAGAATCAGCTTAGTCAGTTCCATCACTTTCCTTCTCCTTTTACAGGAGCGCGCTGTTCGGCAACCAGGGCTTTGACTCTACCCGCCGGGCGCCTAAGCACATCTTTGTGGAGAGAGCTGAGCGGCACTCATGGTTAAAGCCACAGGCCAGCACCACCTGATGCCTGCCGGGATTTTAAAACCGTGCCCCTGGGAGCGGCCAGTCGACAATGAGGCGATGCTCAACACTCAACACCTGTATAAACATACAGCATTTTGGCGAAACTTGAAATCCTTAGCCGCACATTTTACAATCTTGTTTGTGGAGAGTGCTGAGCACCTCGTTCGCAGCGCGGTTACCAGCCGGGTAGCGAACAAAAAATAAAGGATTTGGCGAAATGCCAAATCCTTTTTTTATGCCTGCTTTCTGCTTAAAAAAGCAGCGCAATGCTTACTTCGCGGCGCTGATTCGCCACACGGTATTACCCGCATCATCAGCAATCAGGACACCGCCCTGTTTGTCGCTGGCCAGACCGACCGGTAATCCACGCACCTGCTTTTCGTCGTCCGTCAGGAAGCCCGAGACCACCGTCTGCGGCTGACCCACTGGCTTGCCGTTTTCAAATTTCACCCACACCACTTTGTAGCCATTCAGCGGCGTACGGTTCCAGCTGCCATGTTCACTGATAAACGCACCGCCCTGGTATTGCGGCATGTTATCTGCGCCGTAGAACAGCAGCCCCAGCGGAGCGACATGCGAACTCAGGGCATAATCAGGCTTAATCGCTTTCTCAACCAGATCGGGACGCTGCGGTTCGGCACGGGTATCCACATGCTGACCAAAGTAGCTGTAGGGCCAGCCATAGAAGCCTTTGTCCTGCACTGAGGTCATGTAGTCAGGCACCAGATCGGAGCCGATTTCATCACGCTCGTTGACGATGGCCCACAGTTTTCCGCTCTGCGGTTCCCACTGTAAGCCGGTCGGATTGCGCAATCCGCTGGCGTAGATCCGGCTGGCACCGCTGGCCGCGTCCACTTCCAGCACCGCGGCGCGGCGATACTCTGCGCCAATGCCGTTCTCGGTGACGTTACTGTTGGAGCCGACACCCACATAGAGCTTGCTGCCATCGGGGCTGGCCAACAGCGCTTTGGTCCAGTGGTGGTTAATCGGCCCGCCCGGCAGTTCCGTCACCTCTTCAGGCGCGGTGCGGATCTCCGTCTCCCCTTCGCGATAGGGGAACTTCACCAGGCTGTCAGCATTCGCGACGTAAAGGGTATTGCCAATCAGTTGCATACCAAACGGCGAGTGCAGATTCTCAATAAAGCGGTGCTGCTCCCATTTGCCATTGACGTTGCGCAGCAGCGTAATCCGGTTGCCGCCAGCGCCGCCCTTACCTGACGCTTTCTGCACAATGCCCATAATCAGCTGTTTAGGCCGGGTGGTGGGTTTGGCCGGGCCGTTGGATTCCGCCACCAGCACATCGTTATTCGGCAGCACATAAACCTGACGCGGATGCTGCAGATTGTCAGCGATCTTTTCGATTTTCAGCCCGTCAGCCACTTTTGGCATTTCGCCCGCTTTCCACGGCGTGCCTTCCGGCACCTGCATCGGCGGCATAAAGAAGTTCTGTGCCTGCGGCAGTTCAGGATTCGGTCCGATCTGCTTTTGCGGATCGACAAGCGCACCATCATCACAGCCTGCCAGCAGTGCTGTCAGGGTAAGCGCGAGCAACGTTTTATGCGGTATCTTCATGGTGGCTCCTCCTTAAGCGCTACGCTGACGTAACGCAAGTTGCACATTCGCCAGCAGCAGCAGCGCTACCACCAGCGTCGAAAGCGTCACGCCCAGCGGGATGACAGCGGCGGCATCACGGCTGTGAATAAACGCATTGACGATAGCGATCACAATCGCCACCAGCCAGAGCCAGAAATGACTCTTTTCCGCACTGTCACTGCCGCGGAACAGATAAACCAGCGCGATGAGTCGCGGCACAATCGCCAGTATCAGTCCCAGCGCAATCAGCCAGCCTGCGGCATCCGTCCAGAACAACACAAAGGTCTGGCTATAGAGAATATCGAACAGCCAGGCCGCGACAAAAAAGCCCAGCGGCACCGGCTCCAGCAGAGCGTACAGCGTCACGGCAAAGGCCGATCTTCCCAGGGTATTGCGCATGTTTCTCTCCATTTTTAACGTGAATGCGGACCGCGTCAGACGTCGCGCTGCTCAGAGCAACTGACTCCGCGCCTGTAAAAGATTAGTAAATCTGAAGAGAAACAGAGGGTTTATTCGGGAGGAATTGCAAATCAGGCGGATGACGTCCCTGTCATCGCCGGTCAGTCAGGGTTTATCAGCGGGTAAAGTAACCCAGTATCCTGGCTGATAAGGCAGCGGCAGGAACTTCTCGTGGAACGTGCGGAAGGTGGCGTCCGGATCCAGATCGGCAAACAGATCGGGATGCAGCCATTTCGCCAGCGCCTGGATAGCCACAAACTGGTAAGGGCTGTCGTAGAACTGATGCCAGATGGCGTGGACATTGCCGTTGTGCGCCACCGGCAGGGTTTTAAAAGCATCGCGCATCATCAGCTCCTTAAGACGCGCGGTAGCCTCGGTGACATTGGCACCCGGACCGACGCCGACCCATTTGCCCACGGTATTGTAATTCTTCCAGTTAGCGCCGGTCACCACCACCACATCCGGCTGGCTGGCGATAATCTGTTCCGGGTTAACGGTGCCGAAGGTGCCAGGGATCAGATCTTTAGCGATGTTACGACCGCCCGCAATCTCGACCATCTGACCAAAGTTCTCATTGCCAAACGACATGCAGCACTCGTCGCTGTAGCCGCCTGCACGGTCAATCATCACTTTCGGGCGGTAGCCGGTAAAGTTCTTCAGACGCGAGGTGACAAGGTCAATCTGCTGCTGGCGGAAGGTGATAATTTCCTGGGCACGCGCCGGTTTGTTCACCAGTTCGCCCATGATGCGGATACTTTTCTCAGCATTCACCATCGGTGCTTCGCGGAAATCGATAAACACCACCGGCACGCCTACTGCCTGCAGTTTTTCAATCAGCTTGCCTTCATCGGTGGCGGCTTTGGATTCCAGATTCATCAGCACCAGATCGGGCTTCAGGGTTAACGCCTGCTCGACGTTGAAAGTGCCATCTTTCGCCCCGCCAAAGGTCGGTAATTTTTTAATTTCCGGATAGCGTTTTTCGTAAGCCTGATAGCCGTCCCAGTCCGCTTTCGGGAAGTCGTCACGCCAGCCAATCACCCGTTTAAATGGGGCATCAGTATCAAATGCCGCCAGCAGATACATCTGACGACCCTCACCCAGAATGATGCGTTTTGCCTCCTGCGGCACCTCGACCTGACGGCCTGCGACATCGGTAATCAATTTGGCCGAAGCCGTCCCTGCCAGCGTGAGCAGACCCAGCGCTAAAAACCATTTTTTCATTGTAAAAACCCGCACAAATGATAATGAGAATTATTAATGTAAAGCGGCGTTACTATCACCTAAAACAGTGGTCAGGGGAAGTCATCCGGTTAAATGTTTTTTGCGGCGGGGTTAACTGGCGGAGTAGCGCTCAAAGAGATCCCTTGAGAGGAAAAAGCGGAGCGTGTCGCTGCTCACAAAACGGTCAGCTTTCGTGAATATGTTCACAACACCCTGGGCAGTTGCACACATATTAGCCATTAATCGTATCGTTTTGGCTAATGCGTTAATGAATTGTGAAGGCTAGATTGAAAATGAAACAGCGTTTTAATAATTCATCAGGACAGACTGCCACAGGAGCTTAACCGTGAAGATCAGCGCCATTGATGTCACCCTTTTTACCTATCCCACCCAACGCTGCGCCGACAGCGCCGGACACTCCCACCCTGGCCCGGAAAATGATGCGCAGATGGCGCTACTGACCCTGACCAGCGAGGAAGGCGACTGTGGTTACGCCTTTGCGCCGCCGGAAGTGGTGCGATCCCATGTGGTTAATGCCTTTTTCCGCAAAGTGCTGATCGGTCAGAACGCCTTTGACCGGGAGCGTCTTTGGCAGGATCTGGTGCACTGGCAGCGCGGCAGCGCCCATCAGCTCACCGAGCGGGCGCTCTCCGCTGTGGAGCAGGCATTGTGGGATCTGATTGGACGGAAGCTGAAACAGCCTGTCCACAAACTGCTGGGCGGCTATCGCGAGAAGATCCCGGCTTACGGCAGCACCATGTGTGGTGACGAGCTGAGCGGTGGATTATCAACGCCGGATGAGTATGCGCAGTTCGCGGAAAAGCTGGTGGCGCGCGGGTATCAGGCGATCAAGCTGCACACCTGGATGCCGCCGGTCTCCTTCGCACCCAGCCCGGCGATGGATATCAAAGCCTGCGCGGCGGTGCGTGAAGCGGTGGGCCCCGATATCGCGCTGATGCTGGATGGCTATCACTGGTACAGCCGCAGTGACGCGCTGACCATCGGCAAGGCGCTGGAAAAGCTTAATTTCGCCTGGTTCGAGGAGCCGATGGAGGAAGAGAGCATGGCCTCTTACGCCTGGCTGGCCGAAAACCTCTCTATCGACGTGCTTGGTCCGGAGAGCCTGGGCGGTAAACATCACAGCCGCGCCGACTGGGTGCGTGCCGGAGCCTGCGACATTCTGCGAGCCGGTGCCAATGGCGTAGGCGGCATCTCGCCCACCCTGAAAGTGGCGAATCTGGCTGAAGCCTTTGGCATGGATTGCGAAGTGCACGGCAACGGTGCGGCCAGCCTGGCGGTGGTCGGGGCGATCCGTAACTGCCGCTGGTATGAGCGCGGCCTGCTGCATCCCTTCCTGGATTATGAAACACCGCCCGCCTACCTCAACAGCCTAATCGATCCGATGGACGATCAGGGATTTGTCACCCTGCCGACCCGCAGCGGGCTGGGTGAGGATATTAACTTAAGCTGGATTGAGACGCACACGCTGAACCGCTGGTAAATCGCACTACCGAAGTACGGCAAACAATAATAACCCCGTCGCCCGCCTGCTGCCTGCCATCCCGGTGGCCAGCAGCAGGCAGAGTCGTAAACGGGAAAACCTCTGACCTGCTGGACTTTACCTATGACCCTGACACAACGATGTGGCGCGTGGCTGATCACACTGCTGGTGCTGACGGGCAGCGCGTCAATCCAGGCAAAGACCCCGGATGACCAGCTGATCGTCGGCATGAATATGAATAACCTGCTCACCCTGGATCCGGCCGCTATGACCGGCAACGAAGTGGTCGGCATTGTCGTAAATCTCTATGACGGACTGGTCGAGCTGAACCCGCAGCAACTCACCGAGGTGCGCCCGGCGCTGGCGGAACGCTGGTCAGTCAGCCCGGATAACCGCACCCTGACTTTTCACCTGCGCGACAACGTCAGGTTTCACTCCGGCAATCCGCTGACCAGCGCCGATGCGGTCTGGTCGATGCGGCGGGTGCTGCATCTGAACCTCGCGCAGGCGTCGGTGTGGAAATCGTACGGCTTCAGCCGCGACAACGTTGACCAGATGATTACCGCACCCGACGACCGCACGCTGGTGATCAACCTGCCCAGACCTAACGATCCGCAACTGGTGATCTACTCGCTGGCGGCGCTGGGCAGCATGGTGGTGCTGGACAGCAAAACCGTGCAGCAGCATGAGGTGGATGGCGACTGGGGCAACCGCTGGCTCACGACCCATGAAGCGGGCTCCGGCCCGTTCCGGCTGGATGTGTGGCAGGCAAAAGATGTGCTGCGCATGAGTCGTGCGGCTGATTACTGGCGCGGCGAGGCGAAGATGTCGCGGGTGGTGTTCCGCCATCTGCAGGAGTCGCAAACCCTGCGGCTGATGATGGAGAAAGGCGATCTGGATATCGCCAGTAACATGGCGATCCCCGACGTGCGCGCCCTGCGGCACGACCCCGACCTCACCATTGATGCGGTAAGAAAAGGAACGATCTACTACCTGGCGATGAGCATGAAAGATCCGCACTTCGACAATATCAAAGTGCGGGAGGCGGTACGCTACCTGGTCGATTATCAGGGCATCAATAAAAGTCTGATGACCGGCTATGGCGAGCTGCATCAGCGCCCGATTCAGGCTGGCATGCCCGCCACGCTGCCCGACCCCGGTTACCGGCTCGATGTGCCGCGCGCCCGCGCACTGCTGGCTGAAGCGGGTTATCCGGACGGCTTCGACACCACGCTGCGGGTGCTGGCCGATCAGCCCTTTCTGAACATCGCCATCGCGGTTCAGTCGACGCTGCTCCAGGGCGGGATCCGCGCAAAAATCATCACCGGCACCGGTAACCAGATCTATGGCGCGATGCGCGATCGCCAGTTCAGTCTGCTGGTCGGACGCGGCGGCAGCGGCGTGGAGCCACATCCCCACTCCAGTCTGCGCTCGCTGGTCTATAACCCGAATAATGCTGACAGCGCCCGGCTGACCAACTTCCAGGGGTGGCGCACCGGTTTCTACGACGCGCAGCTCAACAGCATGATCGATCAGGCGCTGGTAGAGCGCGACAAAACCCGCCAGCAGCAGGCCTATTACGCCATCCAGCAGCGCTATGACCAGCTGGTGCCTGCACTGATGCCGATTTCACAAATGCTCGACTCCGTGGTGGTCAGCAACCGGGTGCAGGCTTATCAGCCGCATCCCTCAGCGACCACCTTCCTCCGCGATGTCTGGAAAACCCCTGAAGCCAAAGCGGGAGGCACCCTATGATCCTGACCCTGACCCGAACTCAGTGCCGCCGCATCAGCCATCGCGCGGTGCAGGTAGTGATTACCCTGTTCGGCCTGCTGCTACTGACCTTTTTTATTGGCCGGGTAATGCCGCTGGATCCGGTGCTGGCGATTGTCGGCCCCGACGCCGATCAGGCCACCTATCAGCAGGTTTATCACCAGCTCGGCTTTGATAAACCGCTGTGGGTGCAGTTTGGCATCTACCTTAACGCGCTGCTGCATGGCGATCTCGGCCATGCGCTGCTCACCGGTCAGCCGGTGGTGCATGACATTGTGCGCGTCTTTCCGGCAACCGTAGAGCTGGCCACGCTGGCGATTGTGATTGGCGCAGGACTGGGCGTGCCGCTGGGTGTGCTGGCGGCGGCGCGTCGCAACAGCGTCATCGACTATGTGGTGCGGATGCTCAGCCTGGCCGGTTACTCCACCCCAATCTTCTGGGTCGGCATGATTGGCCTGCTGCTGTTCTATGCCCATCTCGGCTGGGTCGGCGGCGCAGGTCGGGTGGACTTCAGCCTGGATGGCATCGTGCCACGTCGCACCGGCTTTATGCTGATTGACGCCCTGCTGGCGGGCAACAGCCAGGTGTTCTGGAATGCGCTGAATCATCTGGTGCTGCCCGCCTCGCTGCTCGGCTTTCACTCCATGGCCTATATCAGCCGCATGACGCGCAGCTTTATGCTCGCGCAGCTGTCGCAGGAGTTCATTCTGACCGCGCGGGTCAAAGGCCTGACTGAATGGCAGGTGATCTGGCAGCACGCCTTCCGCAATATCCTGGTGCAGTTGCTGACCGTGGTGGCGCTGGCCTATGGCTCGCTGCTGGAGGGCGCGGTGCTGATTGAAACCGTCTTCTCCTGGCCCGGCTTTGGCTCCTACCTCACCGGCAGCCTGATGCTGGGCGATATGAATGCGGTGATGGGCTGTGTGCTTGTGGTGGGCCTGATTTTTGTGCTGCTTAACCTGATCTCCGACCTGCTCTATCAGGTGTTCGATCCGAGGACCAAAGTATGACGATCTCTTTTGACGCTGCGTCTGTGAGTCATTCCCGTGAGCGGCTGGTGCGCTGTCAGCGTTTTGCTGCCCGCTGCGGCTATTTCCTCTGGCGCATGGCCTGTAATCCCCTGACCGCGATTGGTGGTGGCATTGTGCTGGTGCTCTGCATCGTGGCGCTGTTCGCGCCCTGGATCGCGCCGTATCAGCCGCTGGTTCAGGATCTGAACAATGCGCTGACGCCTCCCGGCGCGGCCCACTGGTTCGGCACCGACGAGTTTGGCCGGGATATCTTCAGTCGTCTGGTGTGGGGCGCACGCATCACGCTCTACATCGTGCTGCTGGTATCGGTCACCGTCGGGCCGCTGGGCCTGCTGCTGGGCGTCACCGCCGGTTATTTTGGCGGCAAAGTCGACGGCGTGCTGATGCGCGTCACCGATATCTTTATCTCCTTCCCGAGCCTGGTACTGGCGCTGGCCTTTGTTGCCGCGCTGGGGCCAGGTCTGGAGCATGTGGTGATTGCGATTACGCTCACCGCCTGGCCACCCATTGCCCGTCTGGCCCGCGCTGAAACGCTGTCGCTGCGTCAGGCGGACTTTATCTCGGCGGTGCGCTTACAGGGCGCGTCGCCGTTGCGGGTGCTCTGGAAGCACATTATTCCGCTCTGCCTGCCGTCGGTGATTATCCGCATCACCATGAACATGGCGGGCATTATCCTCACCGCCGCCGGGCTGGGGTTTCTCGGGCTGGGCGCGCAGCCGCCGGATCCG
The DNA here is from genome assembly GCF_011800405.1 of Pantoea sp. EKM21T. Taxonomy (NCBI): domain Bacteria; kingdom Pseudomonadati; phylum Pseudomonadota; class Gammaproteobacteria; order Enterobacterales; family Erwiniaceae; genus Pantoea; species Pantoea sp. EKM21T. The sequence continues at coordinate 314,253 of NZ_JAALFV010000002.1, read as the reverse complement.
GAATGGGGCGCGATGATCGCCAGTGGCCGCACCTACATGCTGGAGTGCTGGTGGGTGGTGACCGTTCCCGGTCTGGCGATCCTGATTAACAGCCTGGCATTTAACTTTTTAGGAGATGGCCTACGTGACCTGCTCGATCCCCGCAGTGAGTAACGCCTCGCCGTTGCTCGACGTGCGCGATTTGCACGTGAACTTTGTTAACGGACGCCAGATAACCCCGGCGGTGCGTGGCATCTCCTTTCAGCTCGGTCAGGAGAAGCTGGCGATTGTCGGTGAGTCCGGCTCCGGTAAATCGACCGTGGGTCGCGCCCTGCTGCAGCTGCATCCGGCTAAGGCGCGCATTGAGGCGAGCCGGATGCAGTTTGGCGATATCGACCTGTTGCACGCCAGCCCGGCAGAGATGCGCGCTATTCGTGGCAAACGCATCTCGATGATTATGCAGGACCCGAAATATTCGCTGAATCCGGTGATCCGGGTTGGCGAACAGATTGCCGAAGCCTGGCGCAGTCACCATCGCGGCCAGAAATCGGCGGCACGTCAGCGGGCGCTGGCGATGCTGGAGGAGGTGCAGATCCGCGATCCTGAACGGGTATATCAGCTCTATCCCCATGAGATTTCCGGCGGCCAGGGGCAGCGCGTGATGATCGCCATGATGCTGATCACCGAGCCGGAACTGGTGATTGCCGATGAGCCTACCTCTGCGCTGGATGTCTCGGTTCGCCTGCAGGTGCTGGCGCTGCTGGATGATCTGGTGAAAGCGCGCGGTCTGGGACTGATTTTTATCAGTCACGATATCAATCTGGTGCGTAGCTTCTGCGATCGGGTGCTGGTGATGTATGCCGGGCGCGTGGTGGAGTCGCTGGCCGCCAGCGAACTTGACCGCGCGCAGCATCCCTACACCCAGGGACTGCTGGCAGCACTGCCCGACCTTGATCGGCGGCGCACCCGTCTGCCGGTGTTACAACGTCACGCCAGCTGGCTAACTGACTAAGGAGTTACGATGATTGAGGTGAAAAATCTCAACCTGAGTTTTGGTGAAGAGGGTCGCCGTAATCAGGTGCTGTTCGACGTGAGCCTGCAGGTTAAACAGGGTGAAATCTTCGGGCTGGTCGGTGAGTCGGGTTCGGGCAAAACCACGGTGCTGAAGTGTCTGGCGGGCCTGTTTAATCACTGGCAGGGAGAGCTGACCATTGATGGACAGCCGCTGGCACACCGCATCGATCGGGCGCGCTGCCGTCAGGTGCAGATGGTGTTTCAGGACCCTTATGGCTCGCTGCATCCGCGTCACACACTGGGCGATATTCTTGAAGAGCCATTACAGATTCAGGGTATCGGGCAGCGCCAGCAGCGCGTCGTGGCAATGCTGGATAAGGTCGGGCTGAATCGTGCCTGGCAGACGCGTTATCCGCACCAGCTTTCCGGTGGTCAGCGTCAGCGCGTGGCGATTGCCCGGGCGCTGATTTTAGAGCCGCGCGTGCTGCTGCTGGATGAGCCGACCTCCGCGCTGGATGTTTCGGTGCAGGCGGAGATCCTCAATCTGCTCAGCGATCTGCAGCAGCAGGAGAACCTGACCTATCTGATGGTGACACACGATCTCGGCGTGGTGGCGCACCTCTGCCATCGCGTGGCGGTTATGCAACAGGGCAAGGTGCTGGAGACGCTGGATCTGCCGACGCTGGTGGCCGACCGCGCCGCGATGCCCTACACCCGGATGCTGGTAGAGGCGAGTCGTCATTACAATCCGGCGCTTGCGCAGCAGAGCTGACATTCAGCTGATGTCGGGAAAGAGAGAATAAAAAAAGGCCGGTCAGACCGGCCTTATGACCCCGGATGCGTTAGTGGGTCAGCTGACGCACAAAAGCGACGATTTCCTGATTTTTGCCATGCTCAAACAGACACTGCTGGAAGCGTGGGCCACTAACGGCAGTACGCACCAGTTCAGGGTCGATGGCGCGCAGCGTGTCGAGGTAGTTCTCTTTGATCACGGCAGCTTTGACCTGATTCAGCAGGCCGGCATTACGCACCTGCGGCTCTTTACGCTCTGGCGGATAGCCATTGCCCTTCTCGCCGGTGAAGGCTTTTTCAAAGATAAAGCGCAGGTTAAGTTCAGCGCCCCAGCCAAAGCCTTTGGCGAATGGCAGAGATAAAGCATTACCGTTGTTGATCTGGGCAAACAGGTAGGCATCCGCCGGATCGATACAGTAGCCGCAGACAACGCCCGGATGAATGTTAAGCGACATCAGCGCGCCCTGCCCGGTGCCGCAGCCCGCGACCACGAAATCCACGGCCTGGCTGTTGAGCAACACGCTGGCCTGAATGCCGAGATGAATATAGGTCAGGTGGTGATCCTGCTCATCGCTCATACCGACGTTGAAGACCTGATGGCCCAGCGGCTGTGCGACGCCTTCCAGTTCTTTCAGCACGGTAACGTTTTTAGCGGCCTGGCTGTTTTCCATCATTAACGCGATTTTCATGATCTACCCTTATAAATTAATTGAAACACCGTTTCATTTTAGTGAAAAACCACTAAAGTGCATAAACTAATTCACCCGAGTGCTGTGAGATCCATCACAAAACGGTCACCGCAGCAGGGGCAACCGCAGGAGGATTGCGATGTTTATCTACCATAAAGAGCGACCACTGGAAGATCTGGGCAACGGCGTGACCCGCCGCGTGCTGGCATACGGCGGCACTATGATGGCGGTAGAAGTGTTTTTTGAGAAAGAGGCTGTCGGCCCGCTGCATCACCATCCCCACGAGCAGCTGACCTATGTGCTGAGCGGACGTTTTGCATTCACCATCAATGGTGAAACGCGTGAGGTGGGCGCAGGAGATACGCTCTACAAAGCGCCCAATGTGGTTCATGGCTGTGTCTGTCTTGAGGCGGGCACGTTACTGGATACGTTTACACCGCAGCGCGAAGATTTCCTGACCGCTGAATAGTGCAGGCGGCCCGATGGGCCGCCTGTTGACCTGACGCAGGACTGACCTGGTTTTTCCCGCCTCCGCATCCTGCTTCAGGCCCGCAGAATTTTTCTGAAATTCCTTATCCCGCTAACTTAATGATTAGCTGACATTTACGCCGCAACCGCGCTGCGCTTAGCTTCGTCCTGAAAATCAATCGGGCAGATTTCTGTACAAATTCCGGATCGTTGTATAAGTTTAATAGCAATCGCCGAACATTTTTTAACCCGAAACAGGACAATATTATGCCAATGCAAAACACCCTCACGTTGCCGGTGAATCACAGTGGCCCGGTCAAAAATGAGTTTAGTTCATCCTTTGCGGTGTCTGAACAGGACAAACTCAACTTTCTGATCGAAGAGTTACTGGAAGCGGGCAAGGAAAAAAGCTGTATGGAACTGCTGCGCCATCTGGCATCCGCAGACAGTGCAGAAGAAGAGGCATGCTGCCGCGAACTGCTGACGTTGCTGATGGCACAAAAATGAAGTCAGTTGCCAGCTGTTCAGCGCCAATTCCCCCCTTTCTGAAAGCGTATCTGATATTGCACTCAACGCCTGACCGCACTTCCCCGTTCAGGCGTGTCAACATGCCCAGCGAAAGCCGCGGTTTTTTCTGAATGCAGTAACGCCCGCAGCAGCAGAGACTGTTACGCGCGGTAAACCGGGTTTTACTCACCAGCAACTTTTTGCCTCTCATTGCTTATCTCTCCCCTGTTTTGTTAGCCTGAATCCCGCTTCGGCGAGACCTGCTTTACTTTCCCTTCGCGTAATGCGCGCGGTTCACTATCAGGCTGACACAGGAGTGATATGACCATGACTTTTGCCCCCGCCACGCTGCATCTGCTGTGTGGAAAAATTGCCTCCGGGAAATCGACGCTGGCGGCGGAGCTGAGCGCCGCCCCCGGTTGCGTGGTGATCAGCGAGGATCAGTGGCTCGCCGCGCTCTATCAGGACGAGATGCAGTCGGTGGCCGATTACGTGCGCTATGCGGCAAAACTCAGAAAGGCGATGACGCCTCATCTGGTCGCGCTGCTTAACGCAGGGGTGTCGGTGGTGCTCGATTTTCCTGCCAACACCCGGGCGAATCGCGACTGGATGATGTCGGTGATTAAGGCATCCTCTGCCGACCATCGCCTGCATTATCTGGACGTACCGGATGCGCTGTGTAAATCGCGCCTGCACGCCCGAAATCAGGGTGGCGAACACGCCTTTGCCGCAACGGACGAGCAGTTCGCGCTGATTACCCGCTATTTCGAAGCGCCGCAGGAGGAAGAAGGCTTTAACCTGGTGCGCCACGGTTAATGCCTTCTGGCGCGGGATCTTAAGAGAGGTCGAGTGCCGCGAGCACGTCAGCAATCTGCTGGCAGTGCGCATCGGAGAGCGGCTGCAGCGGGCGCGGCAGGCAGTCGCGTTCGGTCAGTCCCAGCAGCCCCGCCGCAGCGCTGATCACCCGGAAACTGCCGCCATGCTGGCGGAACAGCGCCCATAACGGCTGCAGGCGATCGGACTGCGCCCTGACGCTCTGATGGTCGCCTGCGGCCGCCGCTTCGGTCATCGCTTTTGCAACGCGCGGAAACAGTCCGCCGCACACCGAATACCAGCCATCACAGCCCGCAATCAGCCCGTTGGCGGCAGAAGCATCGCCACTGACGCCAATCGACACGGAATCTGGCAGCGTGCCGCGCAGCTGAGCGAGGCGATCGTTAGCCGCAGATTGCTCCGCCGGTACCCCAGGAATTTTCACTGACCCGACACCGGAAAGTGCGGCGATCCGGCTCAGCAGCGCATCGGAAAACGTAAAATGGGTGGTGCCGGGATTGTCATAGATACAGACTGGCACCGAGGCGTGTCGCGTTACGGTCTCGAAAAGCGTGAACACCTCATCTTCATTCAACGCCTGATAACCCAGCGGCGGCAGCAGTAACGCGGCCGCGCCCGCCTGTTGCGCGTCCTCCGCCAGCGCCAGCACCTCGTCAGTGCCCACCGCACCAATGCAGATCATCACCGGAATTGACTCTGCATGTTCCACCGCCATTTCTGCGATACGCCTGCGCTGCGCGCGGGTGAGATAGGCGTAGCTGCCGGTGGACCCCAGCACGCCAAGGGAATCGACTTTTGCATCAGTCAGCCTGCGCAGCAGCCGCAAAAAAGCCGCTTCATCGGGCTTGCCTGCCGCAAAGGGAGTAAGGGGGAACGCACTGAGTCCGCTGAACATATCATCTGCTCCATTACAAGATTGCACCGGCTGGAGGTCGCCCCTGCAGCCATATTTCGTTACCGGCCGAAGCATCAACCCGCCCCGCCCGCTATTTTTGCGCTATCACCCAAAGGAGGATAGCGATGATTGCCGTACTATTTGAAGCCGAAGCCCGACCCGAACACCAGATGCGTTACCTGCAACTGGCTGCCGACCTTAAACCGCTGCTGATGCAAAACAGCGGGTTTATCTCTCTTGAGCGCTTTCAAAGCCTGACCGATGAGAAAAAAATTCTCTCGCTCTCCTGGTGGCGCGATGAAGAATCGGTGCTGGCCTGGAAGCGCAACCTTTGTCACCAGGCCGCACAGCGTGAAGGCCGCGAGACCCTTTTTGCCGGTTACCGTCTTCGCATCGTCACGCTGATCAGAGAATATGCCTCACAACAGGGAGTAAATTAACATGTTCGATATTCATGTCATCCTGCAAAATAGTCCAGGCACACTTTCCCGGCTCACCACGCTGCTGGGCCGTCATGGGATTGGCCTGGAAGGCGGCGGCCTGTTCTCCTTTGGTGAGCAGAGCCACGCTCATTTTCTGGTTGAGGAAGGCGAACGGGCGCGGGCCGTGCTTGAAGCAGAAGGTATCGCCGTCGAGGCAGTTAACGTCCCGCTTATTCGCAGGTTACCGCAACAGCGTCCCGGCGAGCTGGGGGCGATCACTGCACGCCTTGCCGATGCCGGAATCAACATCCTGGTGCAATACAGCGATCACGCTAACCAGCTGATCCTGATTACCGATAACAATCGATCAGCCGCCGGGCTGACCACAGAATGGGCACTGTAATCTGATGGCAACTCCACAACCGCATAACGCACCTGACGATAGCGAAGCACTTGAGAATGCGATTGTGGGCGTCGCCGCCGCAATGGCCGATCCGTCACGGGTGAAGATGCTGTCCGCGCTGATGGATGGACGCGCCTGGACCGCCACCGAACTCAGTGCCGTCACCGACGTGGCGCCCTCAACCGCCAGCGCCCATCTGAACCGGTTGATCACCAGCGGCTTGATCGTCTGCGTGGCGCAGGGGCGTCACCGTTATTACCGACTGACCGGCAGTGACATCGCTACGCTGATTGAGAACATGATGGGCGTGTCCTGGCGACGGATTGCCGCGCCGGCGAGCACCACCCCAACATCGCTTCGCTCCGCCCGCACCTGTTACGACCATCTGGCCGGTGAGATTGCGGTGCAGATTTATGCCGTAATGGCGCAACAGGGCTGGATCACGCCGGAAGGCAGCGCTGTCACCCTGTTGGGTCTGCAGCAGTTTGCGGCGTTGCAGATTGATCTGTCGCAGCCCGGACGCCGCAGAGCCTGCTGTGGCTGTCTCGACTGGAGTGAGCGCCGGTTCCATCTCGGCGGCTACGCGGGTGCAGCGCTGCTGAGTGCCTTTGAAACGCAAGGCTGGCTAACCCGGCAGCCTGGCTACCGTGAAGTGGTTTTTACCGTAGCGGGCGTCCGACATTTACATCAGATTTTTGGCATAACCTTTCCCTGACGCCTTGCTGCCTGCGTTCTGAACCTTTTTGTTGCCGCCAGACTCTGCGCTGATGGCCTCAGACAAGCCAGATTCCCCCTATTCGCCTGCAACACGCTTATGAAATCTGTCACATTTCCGCAAACTCCTCACAGGCTCACTAACAGGCACAAAAAAACCATCCCGCCATTTAACCTGTTGAATGCGAAACACTTTAAGTGATAACGCCTGGCAATCATGCGGCTGGCACATTAATCGATGCCCTTTTTGCACTTATTTAGCGCCGGGCGCTGATCCACTCTTCAGTGACAGGCGCGGCAAAAAGCGTCATACCTTACTGGAGCTACTGATGCAGACAACCTCACCCATGACTCACCGCGCCAGGATTGGCGCAATATTCCGTGTTACCTCAGGCAACTTTCTCGAACAGTTCGACTTCTTCCTGTTCGGTTTCTATGCCACCTATATCGCCCATACCTTTTTCCCGGCCAGCAGTGAGTTCGCCTCACTGATGATGACCTTTGCCGTGTTTGGCGCAGGGTTCCTGATGCGCCCGATTGGCGCGGTAGTGCTGGGGGCGTACATCGATAAGGTTGGCCGTCGTAAAGGGCTGATCGTCACGCTCTCCATCATGGCAGCAGGCACCTTTATGATCGTGCTGATCCCCTCTTACCAGAGTATTGGCCTGTGGGCGCCGCTGCTGGTGCTGATCGGTCGGCTGCTGCAGGGCTTCTCCGCCGGTGCAGAGCTGGGCGGCGTGTCGGTCTATCTCGCAGAGATTGCCACACCAGGCCGCAAGGGCTTCTACACCAGCTGGCAGTCAGGCAGTCAGCAGGTCGCGATTATGGTGGCGGCGGCGATGGGCTTTATCCTCAACGCGGTGCTGGAAGAGAGCGCCATTCGTGAATGGGGCTGGCGCATTCCGTTCCTGTTTGGCTGCCTGATTGTGCCGTTTATTTTCGTGCTGCGTCGCAAGCTGGAAGAGACCCAGGAGTTCAACAACCGTCGCAGCCATCCCGATGTGAAGCAGGTGTTCCGCATCCTGCTCGCCAACTGGCAGGTGGTGATTGCCGGGATGCTGATGGTAGCAATGACCACGACTGCGTTTTACCTGATTACGGTTTACGCGCCGACCTTTGGCAAGAAAGTGCTATTGCTCAGCGCCTCTGACAGCCTGCTGGTGACGTTGCTGGTGGCGGTGTCGAACTTTATCTGGCTGCCGATTGGCGGTGCGATCTCCGACCGCTTTGGCCGTAAGCCTGTGCTGGTCGCCATGACCCTGCTGGCAATAGTCACCACCTATCCGGCTCTGAGCATGCTGGCCGCCGCACCGGGCTTCTCGATGATGCTGGGCGTGCTGCTGTGGCTTTCAATGATCTATGGTCTCTACAACGGCGCGATGATCCCGGCGCTGACCGAAATCATGCCAGCGGAAGTGCGCGTGGCGGGCTTCTCGCTGGCCTATAGCCTGGCAACTGCGCTGTTTGGCGGATTTACGCCGGTGATGTCAACCGGCCTGATTGAGATGACCGGCGATAAAGCCTCGCCAGGCTACTGGATGAGTTTTGCAGCAGTCTGCGCCCTGGGGGCAACACTTTATCTCTATCGTCGTACACGCAGTGCCGTATCGCCTGCCCATGAAACCGTTAGCTGAGGAACGTAAAATGAAACTGAAAACGATGTCGCTTTACGCTGCTCTGCTGTTCAGCGTGGCGGGCAGCGCCACGGCGCAGGCAAAAGAGCTGACGGTGATGATCTCCGGCGGGTTTAAAGCAGCGTGGGATACGCTCTCGCCCCGCTTCGCCCAGCGTGAAGGGATCACTATCAACACCGTCGCCGGTCCGTCTATGGGCAAAACCCCGCAGGCGATTCCGGCCCGACTGGCGCGTGGTGAACCGGCCGATGTGGTGATTATGGTCGGCGATGCGCTAAGCGATCTGCAAAAGCAGGGCGAGACGCTGCCGGGTACACGGGTTGAGCTGGCAGACTCCCGCATCGGCGCGGTGATCAAACAGGGTGCCACGCCGGTTAAGATCGGCAGCGAAAGCGCGCTGCGTACTGCTCTGCTGAACGCCAGCTCCATCGCCTACTCTGACAGCGCCAGCGGTAAGTATGTCAGCAGCCAGCTGTTCAGCCGCCTGGGCATTGAAGATCAGGTTAAGGGGAAAGCGGTGAAGGTTGAGCGCATCCCGGTGGCCTCAGAGGTCGCGGCCGGTAAATACGCTATCGGCTTTCAGCAGGTCAGTGAGCTGCTGCCGGTGCCGGGCGTCACTTTTATTGGCGAACTACCGGACAAGCTGCAATACACCACCCGCTTCGCCGGTGCCGTGGTGCGCAAGTCAGCTCAGCCGGATGAGGCGGCTAAGCTGCTGCGCTGGCTCGCCTCCTCTGAGGCACAACAGGCGGTGCACGCCAGCGGACTGCACACCGTGAAAGCGTCAAAACCGGTCAGAGACGCTGATACTGTTCAATAATCAGGTTCTCCAGTTCGCCCGCAATGTGCGACAGCGTCCGGCCATTTTTACGTAGCAGACCCACGGTGCGTTTCACCTGCGGATCGGTCAATGGAACCGCCATCAGCAGGGCGTGATCGTAGCCAGGCATCGACATAGCGGGGACGGCAGCAATGCCCAGCCCCGCCTCAACCATCCCCAGCATGGTGGTGACGTGCCGGGTTTCACAGATACAGGGTTTCTCCGGCATGATCGCCTGCAGCGCCTGATCCAGCAGGTTGCGATTGCCGGAGGTTTTATCCAGCCCGACCCATTCATACTGATAAAACGCCTGCCAGCTCAGACTCTTTTTGCCAGCTATAGGATGGTCACGCCGACAGGCCGCCACGTAGGGATCATCCATCAGCGGCTGGAAATGCACATCCGGCTGCGAGCGGCTGGAAAAACTGATGCCAAAGTCGGCCTGACCGCCAATCACCGCGTCATAAACGTTAGCCGCACTGCTGTCGATCAGTTTGACTCGTACGCGGGGATAGCGCGCCTGAAACAGCCGGATAATGTTGGGCATAAAGTAGTAGGCGGCTGAGGGCACGCAGGCCACGGTAATCAGGCCAGTGCGGGCTAAGCTCACCTCACTGAGATCGGCCATGACCTCCTCAAAATCAGCCAGCAACTTATCCGAGCGCTGAGCAAACGCATGCCCCTTCAGGGTCAGCGTGACGCGGCGCGTGGTACGCTCAAACAGTTTGATCCCCAGCGAGGTTTCCAGCTTATCTATCCGGCGGCTCAGCGCCGACTGTGAGAGACAGATCGATTCTGCCGCCAGGCGAAAATTGCCAAACTCCACCAGCGCGCGAAACGCGTAGAGATCGTTTAGATCGAAATTAACCGGCATAAATCCCTCTTACCGCTTCCTGAAAGCATCACATTTATCTAACATTCGGTGGACATAACAATAACATCATTGTTCTCATTGATCTCATTGCCACCTGCGACTGGCTGTTAAAGATTAGTGAGCTGAATCAACCTCATGCAGAAATCGACCAGGATAATCGGGTTGGATAGCGTGCTGGGCGCTGTAACGCCCAAACAGCTTATAGCGGTTTAACGCGATGCGGTCGTAGGCAAAGTTACTGATCGCGTCGGGAAAGTGGCGCAGCACCGCCAGCCCGCGCCAGGGTGCCGGCAGGTGCTGCATCACGCGGAACACCGCCTGCGCCCGCAGCCAGTGCTGGTTATCGGCAATGTAGACAATGGTGCTGATGTTCTCTTCCGGCAGTCCGGCCCAGCGCAGCAGCGCTTTGCCCTGCTCGCTCTGCACCGAGGCAAAACGGACCTGCCGCGCCAGATGGTGACGCAGCAGGAACTGAACCCAGCCGTTGCACAGCTTACAGACACCGTCGTAGAGCACGGCGCTTTCACCGGTTTGCAGATAAGGGGGCGACGACATCCTGCAACTCCTCACTCCTCTGATGATGAACTGAAGTGTAGCGGGTTCTGGTCAGTTGCTGCTGCAGCCAGTGAATGACGGCAGCGTGATCCTGGGCGCAGGCATCAACCTCATACACCTGGCCCAGCGCCATCGGAGTGGCCTGTTGTGCCAGCTGGCGCAGTTCCGGCAGATACTCAGCCCCTGGATGGCCCGGCAGCCGCTGCGACAGCCGCGCCTGATAGCGCGCCACCGCCACCTCCGGCTCAATCTTCAGCCACAGCTCCAGCACCTCTTCGACGCCCGCCTGTTTCAGTCCCTGCTCCAGCAGCGTACGGGGCTGGAACCCAAACCAGGCGTCGATCAGCCAGATCTGACTGGCGGGAGCCTGCGCGACGATGTTCCAGATCGCCTGATAGGCCGCGCAGCCCAGTTGCCGGTTACGCTGGCGATCGACCGGCGCAAAAGCGTGCATAAACGGCTCTTTCAGGCTATCGAGCGTCAGCACCGGCCAGCCAAAGTGTTGTGACAGCACGCGCGTCAGGGTGCTTTTACCCGATGCCGGAATACCGTTAACCAGCACCACGCGTTTGGGGGGGATGTTTTGCGTCATAAGATATCGATGACCTCCGCGACACTGCTGGCCTGACGTAACCGGACCAGCGTTTCCTCATCTTCCAGCAGCGACACAATCGCGCGGATCCCCTCTTCTATATGCGCATTGCTGTCACGCGCGCCAAACATAATCACAATGTCCGCTTTATCACTGCCCTCAAACGAGATCGGCTCATTTAACAGAATCATACTGAAACAGTCGCGGATCACCCCCGCGTCCGGTCGCGCATGGGGAATGGCGATCCCCTCCTCAAACACGTAGTAAGCGCCATGGGCCAGCGTATTGGCGATGACCGCATCAGGATAAGAGGCATTGAGATAGCCGCCACTGACCAGGGGTTCGGCAGCCAGCGCGATAACCTGACGCCAGTCCGTGGCGTCGATACCAATCTGAATAGCGTTTGCCTCTTGCAATAACTGCTTAATCGTCATCAGCTCTCCTTAAATCGACTGGCGAACCACATTGCGTAATTCATCGATTTTGACAAACAGCGCATCAATTTCATTGCGATAGCGACGGCTTTTCGCAAATAAGCTTAATGCCCGGTTATATTCCAGCATTAATTGTTTTTGCGTTTCGCCATCACGCGGATTAATAGCCAGCTGCTGCTCCAGTTGCGTTATTTTCTCGCGACTTAATTCCGCCAGATGATCCTGCTGCTGCTCGCTGGGTTGTTCCACAGCCGGAGACTTTTTTAAGAATCCAAACATAGGCTCTCCTGCCCCGTAGCATGTCGGGGTGGCTCAGATTAATAGGTAATTATAAAAGGTTTGACGCAATAAGCCGGTGATAGCGAAACGGGCGATTACCGGAATAATTGCATCTTCTCTACCAGCACACTGGTTACCGCATCATTGGCCGGCACCAGGAAATTACGCACGCTGTCATTGACCTTGCCTTTTTCAAAGGTCGATTTGCACTGCGCCACCCACTGAACATTCATTTCGGTGCCGACATTGACCTTCTCAATACCGCTGCTGACCGCCAGCCGCATATCTTCATCGCTGACGCCGGTGCCGCCGTGCAGCACCAGTGGCGTGTGGGTTGCCGCCGTGATATCTGCCAGCCGCTGATGCTGAATATGCGCTTTGCCGGTGTAAAGCCCATGCACGGTGCCGATGGAGATCGCCAGCATATCGACGCCGGTCTCTTCGACAAAGCGGCGCGCATCTTCCACCGGCGTAAACGCAATCGCCTCCATCTCCACACATTTACCATCTTCCGAGCCGCCAATCGCACCCAGTTCGGCTTCTACCGAAACATTGTGCGGACGCGCCATATCAATCACCCGGCGGGTATTGGCAATATTCTCCTCAATTGACAGATGGGACCCGTCATACATCACGGAACTGAATCCGGCATCAATCGCTGTCTGAATTGCCGCTAAATCGGAACAGTGATCGAGATGCAGACAGGTCGGGACATTTTTGCTCTCTGACAGCGATTTAATGGCATCGACCAGTAATTTATGGCCGAGATATTTCGCCGTGCCGGTGGAGATCTGAATCATTAACGGACTATTGGTTTTCTCTGCCGCTTTAAAATAGGCGGGCAGCATCTCCAGGCAGTGAAGATTAAAAGAACCCACCGCTTTAAAGTCGCGCTGTTTAGCCAGCTGTAACAGATCGGCGAAGTTATAAAGTTTCATGGATTTTTTCCTCTTGAGGTTTTGTGGATTTGCCATTAACAAACCAGGCAAGCGCGGTAACAAAGGCAATAAACAGGGCGACGAACAGCCAGTTATTCTGGAAGGCGTGGCCGAGCACCAGGCCGGTACTGATGACATCTGAGTCACTGAAGGTCACACCGGTGAAGCCATAGCTCTCCAGCATCGGCACCAGGATGGCGGGCAGAATGGTGATAAAGAGGCCGTGGACGAAGCCGCCGATCATCGCGCCGCGCCGTCCGCCCATGGCATTACCAAATACCCCGGCGGTGCCACCGGCAAAGAAGTTGGTCAGCAGGCCAGGCAGGATCATCGCCAGACCAAACATCGGGAAGACGAGCATGCCGACAATTGAGCCGAGCGTGGTGGCGAGAAAGCCAACAATCACCGCGTTCGGGGCATAGGGAAACATAACCGGGCAGTCCAGCGCCGGTTTGGCATCCGGCACGACACGCATGGCGATACCGCGGAAGGCAGGCACCAGCTCGTTCAGCAATAGACGAACGCCGCTGTAGAGCACAAAGACTCCGGCCACGAACTGAATCGACTGCATAAAGGCGTACATCAGGTAGTTCATGCCGTTGCTGTACTGGGCGATAAACGCCGGACCGGCCGCCACGGCGGGGATCAGGTACATCGGCACCATCACCAGCGCCATCGACAGATAGGTATCCTGCAGAAACTTGAAGTTATCGGGCAGCTTAAGATCTTCAGTGGATCGCGATCCTTTGCCGACCACTTTGGCGACCGCCGCAGTGACCAGATAACCAATGGTGCAGAAGTGACCCAGGGCAACGTCGTCCGAATCGGTAATACGCCGTACCACCGGCTGCGCCAGCGCAGGCATCACCACGGCCATGATCCCGCCAAAGATACCGCCGGTCAGGATCAGCGGCAGACCGGTCAGCCCCGCTTTATAGCCAATCACCGCGCCAATCGTCGCCATCCACAGCAGGGCCTGGCCGGTGAGGAAGATGTACTTAAAGGGCGTCAGTCGCGCGATGATGATATTGACGATAAAGATCACCAGCAGCGTCAGTGCCACTTCAGACCCCAGCTCACGGTTAGCCAGCCCGGCAATGGCGGCAACATCGGTGATATAGCCGCGCATGCCAAAGCCGTGGGTAAAAATGGTATTGAGGAACGTCAGGGTTCCCACAATAATATTGATACCCGCCATCATAATTAAAAAACCGAGCAGGGTTTTAAAGGTGCCTTCCACCACCTTGCCTGCAGATTTCTTTTGCAGCAGCAGACCAATCAGGGCAATAAAGGCGATCAGAATAGACGCCTGCCCCAGCAGATCTTTTACCAGGAAGTCGATCACACTATTCATGGGCGGCGACCTTTACGTTGCGTTCTTTTAAAAAGGCCAGGATCTTCTGCTCTATTTCCGCTTTATCGGTGAGCCGGTTAAGAATAATGACCCGCTTAATCTGTTCCGGACTGGCATCGGCATTTAACACATCGGCAAAGGCTTTTTGCGTCAGAATCATGTCCGACTTAAAGGCATTCGCTTCTGAAATGGTGGTGTGATCGATATCGGCCTCAATCTCCAGTTTTTTTAAAACCGCTTTTGCGCTCATCTCAATCGCAAAACTGGATCCTAAGCCACAACCACAGACACATAATATTTTCAGCATGGTTTTCTCCTCACAATATATTGAGTTGTTTAGCGAGTTTGTAATGGTGCCCGTCAATATCGACCAGGCGTTTTTGCATGCTTATTAAATCAATCGGAATCGGTTTATTGCTGCCGTTAATAATGACCGCTTTATTCCGCATGCCTGACTGAATACAACGCACCACTTCACTGGCCATAATGGTGCCCTGATAAATCTCTTCGCAGGTGGGATCACCATTCCGCAGCCCGTAACCGAGGATAGTTTTACGGACGCGTACGCCAATAAGCGGCTCAAGCTGTTTGATTAAGGTGTCGATAGCCCCCTGAAAACCGGGCGAATATTCGCGGGTGTAGCCTTCTGAACAGAGAATGATCACGCTGTTCTGTTCTGCCAGTCGCTGGGTGATGCGCTGCGCCAGCTGTGGCAAAGGAATCTGGCACTCCGGGATCAGCGCAATGTCCGCATTGGATTTAATCGCCGACTGCAGGGTTAATTCGCCGCAGTAGCCGCCGAGTAACTCCAGCATAAATACCCGGCCAGGTAAGGCGCGCCCGGTATTCCGCAGTTTCGCGACCTCTTTTAATACCTGCTCGCAGGCGGTGGAAAAACCCAGGGTGTAATCACTGCCGAAGACATCATTATCGATAGTCATGCCGACGCCGAAACAATTAACGCCAGACTCCGACAGGGTATGGAGAAATTGCAGCGACCCGTCACCGCCCGCCATAATTAACACTTCAATACGGGCGTTTTTCAGCTGGCGGGCAATACATTCATATTCGCTGCGCACCAGTTTCTTTTGCGTGCGTCCCGATTGCATAACCGGAATTGAGGCAATTGAAAAGTCGAGCAGATCACGCTGGCTGATATCACGATGGTTATTTGCCAGCAGGCCGGGAATGCCACCATCAAATATCACGATCTCCGCCTGCGTCAGACGCCCTAACTGGAAGACAAAATTATTAATGCCGGTTACATCACCGCCACTGATCACCATTCCAATTCGCATTTCCCTCACCTCGCTGTCTTAATCTGCTGAGGGCCATTCTTCCGGTTCGTGGGGTTGCTATTTGCAGAGGAGATCACAGTTACGAGCGGTATTTTTTGGGCGGAGTTATTGACAGGGGTGTCTGAACGGCGGTTTTTGAGATCAAAATCACACTATTCGCGGGAAGGCCGATTAGAGTGAAACGATATAAATCAATGAGTTATTTCAGAAGACATCTGAATTTTATTTCGCCACACAGCGGCACAGAGGGGCTTATTCCATGCTGTTGCAAATTTGTGACTTTCGCCTCATTTTTCCCGGTTCCGGGCCAGATAAAGCGTTCAGAAAATAGTTGATGAGGAGATATCCGGATTATTTTATGGCAGATAAACAGGCGGGCAGAATAGATTTCCGAGGGGAAGAAGGCGCAGAAAAAACGAATAAGGGGCGTAGCAGCAAGCCGCTACGTCCCAAAAAGCTTACTTGGCGTAGGCTTCAGTAGACAGAGTCAGAGTGACCTCGTCGCTTACCGCTGGGACATATTTGTCCAGCTTGAAGTCAGAACGCTTGATGATGCCGGTGGCATCAAAACCAATCGCCTGCTTTTTCACCATCGGATGCTCGCCCTGCTTGTTCAGCGTCGCGTGCAGCGTAACTGGCTTGGTGATGCCTTTCAGGGTCAGGTTGCCTTCAACATCAAATTTGTTGTCGCCCTTCGCCACCACTTTGGTGCTGTGGAAGGTCGCAGTCGGATATTTAGCGGTGTCGAAGTACTCAGCGCCTTTGAATTCTTTGGTCAGCGCAGCCACGTGGCTGTCTATTTTGCTGACTGGCAGGGTCACGTCAACGCGTGATGCCTCTGGATGATCTTTATCAAACACCAGGTTACCGGTTGCATCAGGGATATCAGCGGTAGGGTTTGAGAAGCCGAAGTGGTTCCAGGCAACAATCACCGACGTATGCTCAGGATTCAGCTGGTAGTGCATCGCCTCAGCCTGAGACAACGGGGCGTAGAGGGTGGCAGCGGCTAACAGGGGCAGTGCAATACGTTTGAAGTTTTTCACGGTCAATTCCTTATGCGGACAAAGTGAATTGAGTGTGGCCCAGTTCGCCCGGAATAGACAGTGAAGAGATTTGTCGGTAATTTTCAAATAAATTCAGCAACTTTATACCGGGCGCTACACATTTTCACCGCCGGTGAACAGCACCCGCCAGCGGCGGCGATCCTGAATCAGCGTGCGGTGAAGCTGTTGCAGATCCGCAAGTGTCAGCGCCTCAATCTGCGCCGCATCCGGTTCTGCCAGGCCATTTTCTGCGCGTAAGCACGCCAGTGGCTGATCCACTTCCCGGCTCAGAAGACGCGCTTTCAGTGCCGCCAGATCGTAACCCGCCAGCGTCTCGTTCAGTGACCGCAGGAAGTTGCGGCAGTAGCGCAGCAGTGACAGCGCGCTGTAATCGGGCGACTGCAGCGCAAACAGCACCCCATCTTCATCGGCACAGCGCATATAGCGGCTGCTGACCACATAACCGATAGGCTGCTCAACGCGATAGCGCTGGAAAAAGCGCGGCTCGTAGATCAGCGCCAGCGCGCGTAGCGCCGCCAGCTGTTCAGGACGATGCAGCGGGATAAACAGCAGCAGAGCATTGTCCGCGCTGCTGTGTGGCAGGCGCGTCATACCGGTTTGCGTCGTCATGCGCTTTGGCGGCGTGTCAGGGTTAACCGGCAGCGACAGTGCGCTCAGCCGCCGGGCAATCAGTGAATGCAGTGCCGCGTTGCCGCCTTTCAGCGCCGCCCGCCAGCAATGTGGCGTAATAGTGGCGGCCAGCTGATAAGGCAACTGCCGCAGCAGTGCACGAATCGCGATGCTTTCCCCCGAAGAAGGCTGCGCCGCCTCAACCGGCAGCGTCAGTGCGGCGACAATCTGGCTCAGCGCCCGGTCAGCCACCGCCTCATCCGGCGTCAGTTGTAGCGTCAGTTGCCACACGCCCTCCACCTCCTGCCAGCTGCCGTTGCCGCCCTGATGACGCAACGCGGCAAACAGCGGACGTAACCGCCGCCCCAGCGCTTCGCCTGCCGCTTCGGTGAACGTTGACCAGAACTCTGGTCGCAGGATCAGCGTCGCCTGCAGGTCATCAGGCTGATGATGCGGCAATGCCACCGCCTGTGCGGGCAGCGGCTCAGACGTTAAGGCAGTCTCGAACGGGTAGAATGTGAAATGCGCCGGAGGTAGCGCCTCAGACGGGGCTGGCTGCCAGGCGGTCAGCGCAAGGCTGAATCCCTGCGTCTGAAGGGTTTCCTCAGCCGGGTGCGACGTGCAGAACAGCAGCGTGCCCGGCGCGTCGGTGAGACGCGCCAGCAGCGGCTGTAACGCAGGCACGGCTTCATCTGGCGCAAAGCCGATTGCGCGCTGGCGTAACTGCTCCATCGGTGACAGTGTCACAAATCGCTGCTGCGCCAGCTGGTGGTAGTGTTGATGTTGTGGCTCATTCGTCTGGCGCAGTGCATCCAGATAACTGTCGATCAAGACATTAACGGTTTCGGGTTGATGCGTTTCAACGCCCAGCGCCAGCCAGAGCGCGCCTCCCGCCTGATAGATCCACTTCAGCTCCAGCGACTCCGCCAGCCCCTGCTCACGCAGGGTAGCCAGCAGCGATCCGGGTGCTTCATCCAGTAGAAATTCACGCCATAACGTGACACTGTCACTGTCACTGTTATCCAGTATCCAGCTGCGCCATAGCGCCCCAGGTGCGGTCTCTGCCAGCTGCCAGCAGGTATCGCTGGTCAGCTGCGGCGGTGGCAGATCCTGTCGCCACTGACCGGTGGGCAGCGCGGCAGCAACGTTACGCGCCAGCTGTTCCAGCTCATCCAGTGAGTGCGGCCCCTGCAGCCAGAGCCGCATATTGCTGGCGAAGTAGTAGCGCTGGTGGAACTGGCGCAGGGCCCGCTGCAGTGCAGAGAGCTCATCGCCAAAACTCGCCCGGCTGCCAATATGGAACCGGTGGAATTCCGCAGGTGACGCTGCGGCGTGCAGCAGTGCCGCTTCAATGCGTGACGGCTGATGACGCTGCAATAGCTGATATTCCGCATCAATCACCGCCACTTCCTGACCGATTGCCTGATTATCAAGCAGCGGATGGCAGACCATATCCTGCAGCCGCGCCAGCCCCTCAGCCAGCAGCGACGGCGTAACCTCAAAAAAGAACGCGCTGCGCCGGGCCAGCGTGGTGGCGTTATCCCTGCCACCCTGCGTCTGAATCCAGCTCATCAACCGGCCCTCATCAGGCCAGCCGGTGCTGCCGGTGAACAGCAGATGTTCCAGCAGATGCGCCAGTCCGGGCCAGCGATCGGGTTCGTCGTGACTCCCCGCGCCCACCTGAATCAGGGCGGCGGCCTGGCTGGCATCGGGCTGATGCACCAGTTCAACCGTCAGACCGTTTATCTCCAGGCAACGCGTTTTCATCAGAGGTTCCGTGTTTTATAGATCAGTTGTGAGTTGCTGCGGTTACGGAACTGCAGCTGACCAATTTTAATGTCGCTGCAATCCGCCTCACGCCGGGCGTCAAGGATTTTGCCGTGATGCGGTGATTTGCTGCAGACCGGATCGGTGTTGTCGGCATTGCCGGTCAGCATGTAAGCCTGACAGCGACAGCCGCCAAAATCTTTCTCTTTCTCATCACAGGAGCGGCATGGCTCTGGCATCCAGTCAAAACCGCGATAACGGTTGAAGCCGAATGAGTTATACCAGATATCGTCCAGACTTTGCGTCAGCACTGAGGGAAATTCTATCGGGAGCTGACGCGCACTGTGGCACGGCAGCGCGGTGCCCTCTGGCGTAACGCTGAGGAAGATGGCGCCCCAGCCACCCATGCAGGGCTTAGGGCGCTCTTCGTAGTAGTCTGGCGTCACAAACAGCAGGTTGGTCAGATTGCCGGTGGTGCTCATCCGCTCGCGGTAGGTTTTCACCACCGCCTCTGCGCGGGCGATCTGCTCGCGGGTGGGCAGCAGGCCTTCACGGTTAAGCTGCGCCCAGCCGTAGAACTGACAGGTCGCCAGTTCTACGTCATCCGCTTCCAGCTCAATGCAGAGATCGATGATCCTGTCGATCTGGTCGATGTTATGACGATGCAGAACAAAGTTCAGCACCATCGGATAGCCGTGGGCTTTCACCGCTTTCGCCATCTCCAGCTTCTGCTGAAACGCTTTTTTCGAACCGGCCAGCGCCGCATTCAGGGTTTCGTCACTCGCCTGGAAGCTGATCTGGATATGATCCAGACCCGCCTCGCTGAACGCATCCAGCTTCTTCTCCGTCAGGCCGATGCCCGAGGTGATCAGGTTGGTGTAGAAGCCGAGGTCGCGCGCCGCTTTGATGAGCTCCGGCAGATCTTTACGGACCAGCGGCTCGCCGCCCGAGAATCCGAGCTGCACGCTGCCCATCGCCCGCGCCTGACGAAACACCTCAATCCACTGCTCGGTGGTCAGCTCCTTCTCCTGCTGGGCGAAATCCAGCGGGTTGGAGCAGTAGGGACACTGCAGCGGACAGCGATAGGTCAGCTCGGCCAGCAGCCAGAGCGGCGGATTCACGTCAGGTTTATGCGGGGTCACGGAACTGTATCCACTTCTGTTCATAGGCTGATTGCAGGAACTCTAAAACGTCTGCACCCACGCCGCCCGCTTCCGGAAAACGGCTATCCAGCGTTGCGATAATCGCGGCGATATCCTGCTTGCCATCCACCAGTTCAAGGATGGCGGCGGCGGTTTCGTTCAGCTTCGCCATGCCTTCGGGATAGAGCACCACATGAGTATCCTGGGCGGCTTCCCACTGCATACGGTAGCCGCGACGAAACGCGGCAATCGAGTTTTCATTCATCTGTTATACCAGTCGGGTGGTGTGCCACGCCGCTTTATCAGTCACGGTGTGATAAGGCGGACGTTTCAGCTCGTATGCCATGGTCATGGCGTCCAGCATGCTCCATAAAATATCGAGCTTAAACTGCAAAATTTCCAGCATGCGGTTCTGCGTCTCAGCGGTGGTGAAATATTCCAGCGCCAGCGCCAGGCCATGTTCCACATCGCGGTTCGCCTGACCCAGACGACTGCGGAAGTAGAAATAGCCCTCTTCTTTGATCCACGGATAGTGCTGCGGCCAGCTGTCGAGCCGTGACTGGTGGATCTGCGGGGCGAACAGCTCGGTGAGTGAGCTGCAGGCCGCCTCCTGCCAGTTGGCGCGGCGGGCAAAGTTAATATACGCATCCACCGCAAACCGCACGCCTGGTAGCACATGCTGCTCTGAAAGTAGTTCTTCGCGCGTCAGCCCGACCGCCTCGCCCAGCCGCAGCCAGGCCTCAATGCCGCCCTCTTCGCCGTTGCTGCCGTCGTGGTCGAGGATGCGCTGCACCCATTTACGACGGGTAGCCGGATCGGGGCAGTTGGCCATGATCGCCGCATCTTTCAGCGGAATGGTGGTCTGGTAATAGAAGCGATTCGCCACCCAGCCCTGAATCTGCTCGCGCGTGGCCTGACCGTTATGCATCGCGATGTGATACGGGTGATGGATATGGTAGTAAGCGCCTTTGTCGCGCAGGGCCTGTTCAAAAGCCTGCGGCGACAGCGTGTCAGTGATCTGCATGTTTTAGCCCTGAAGGTGGATCGCCATTCCGTCCCAGCTCACCTCTATTCCCTGCTCCGTCAGAAACTGACGCTGCGGTGACTGCTCGTTAAGGATCGGATTGGTGTTGTTAATGTGGATCAGAATTTTGCGTTTTGCCGGCAGCGACGCCAGCAGTGCCATCAGCCCCTGCTCTTCCGCCAGCGCCAGATGGCCCATCGCCTTGCCGGTGTTATGACCCACGCCGGTGGTCAGCAGCTCATCATCCTGCCAGACGGTGCCATCAATCAGCAGGCAATCCGCTTTTTGCAGCCACGGCAGGATCACCGCATCCGGCTCGCCCAGGCCTGGCGCGTAGAGCAGCGTCTGGCCATTCGCGCGGTTTTCAATAAACAGCGCCACGTTATGGCCCGGCAGCGGCCGGTCGCGATACGGCGAGTAAGGCGGTGCATTACTGATAATCGGAATTGCGGTGAACTGAAGATCATCACAGACATCGACGCTGAACGGCGTCAGTGGCGCAATGGGACGGTGCTGTAAGCCTCCATTCCAGTGGGTGAGCATAGGAAATATCGGGAAGCCGGTGCTGAGGTCACCATGCACTTCCGGCGTGCACCACACCTGATGCGGACAGCCCTCACGCAGGCTCAGCAGCCCGGTGGTGTGATCGATCTGGCTGTCGGTAAGGATAATCGCGCCGATCGCCGTGCCGCGTAACACCCCTTTGCGGGTCAGTTCTGGCGTATGCAGGATCTGCTGGCTGATGTCGGGTGAAGCGTTGCATAACACCCAATCTTCGCCGTTATCGCTGAGGATAATCGACGATTGCGTGCGTGCCTGGGCCTGAATCGTGCCGTTACGCACGCCGTGGCAGTTGGCGCAGTTACAGTTCCACTGCG
Organism: Pantoea sp. EKM21T; assembly: GCF_011800405.1. Taxonomy (NCBI): domain Bacteria; kingdom Pseudomonadati; phylum Pseudomonadota; class Gammaproteobacteria; order Enterobacterales; family Erwiniaceae; genus Pantoea; species Pantoea sp. EKM21T. The sequence goes on along the minus strand of NZ_JAALFV010000002.1, from coordinate 292,274 downwards.
GAAACCCGCCGCCCGCGGCTGAACCGAGGATTTTGATAAACATAGAGGAAAACCAGAAGTTGAAAAAAAATGCCCGCTCAGAGGGCGGGCAGAACGATTAACGGTTGGAGATGTAGAGAGTCACTTCCAGACCGAGACGCATATCAACGAAATTTGGTTTTTTCCACATGAGTTACTTCCTCTTGGTTAACAGTAAATGAGCTGCCTGAAATCAGTGTGACCGGCATTGAATGAGACCGCCGTCACAATTTCCAGGCAGATGTTGCGCCAATGGCGCGTCGGGATCAAGCCCGGAACATCAGGAAATTGTTATCACAGCCCGGTCAGATGTAAAACCCGCTGCCAGTTTCCCCATGCCAGTTTCTCTGTCAGTGTCTGATCATAGCCCGCTTCCTGAAAAGCGGCGAGCAATCGCGGCAATCCGCTGACATCGCCCAGCGCAGCCGGTGGGGTAATCCCGTCGAAATCAGAGCCAAAGGCTACATGGTCGCTGCCCATTATCTTCAACAAGTGATCACAATGCTTAACAATTTCTGTTAATGGCGTGTCAGCGTCGCGTTTACCGTCGGCGCGCAGAAAAGCGTTGCCGAAATTAATGCCGACCAGACCGCCGCTGTCGCGGATTGCCACCAGCTGGTCATCCGTCAGATTACGCGGCTGCGGACAGAGAGCATGCGCGTTGGAGTGGCTGGCGACCAGCGGCGCGCTGGAGAGCCGGGCGGTGTCCCAAAAGGCTTTTGCATTCATATGCGACACGTCAATCATCATCTTCAGGTCACTCGCCTGCTGAATCAGCCTCTCTCCGGCGCGGGTCAGGCCTGGCCCGGTGTCGGGCGAGCCAGGAAAGGTGCCGCTGACGCCTTCACCAAAGCGGCTGGCCAGATTCCAGAATGGCCCGATGCTGCGCACCCCCGCCTGCCAGAAGGCGTGCAGTTGCTCGCCCTCCTCATCCAGCGCATCAGCACCTTCGATGTGTGCCACCATCGCCAGTACGCCTGCGGCGCGGCAGGCGGCAATTTCGTCATGACTGCGGCAGAGTCGCGCCCGCCCGCCTGACGCATCAGCCAGCTGCTGCAGGATCTCAAGCTGTTGCCACATGATCTGAAGCGGTTGAAACGGCTCGTCGGCACGTGCCGGAACGGTGCGGGCAATGTACTCCTGCGGAGGCACAAAGATCGCAAACAGCCCGCCGCCGAGCCCGCCCTGCTGAATGCGCGGAAAATCGAGGTGGCCCTGTTCAATCCCCTGATAAAACGCCTGCGCGGGCGCATCACGATGATGCAGCCAGAGATTAAGCAATAGATCGTTGTGACCGTCAAAAATCAGCATATAAGTCCACCCAAATAAACAGGCGACCATGCTAACCCTGCCCGGCGGATTCACCAAACCAGAGCGCACGCAGGGTGTTGTCCTGAATATTGCATGGTACGGTGCAGAGGATTTTTATCATGGGCCAGGCAGAATCAAAGAAGCAGGCGCGATTTGGAAGGCAGGTGTGCATCACTAAGGGTGACAGCCCGGATCCTGATCCTTAATGGGCAGATATCGGCTTTAAACTGTACCACAACACTTTAGAATTGTTTTTGCGTAACGCAGTAAATTTATTTATCTTTATTTCAGTTTTTCAGGAATATGAAGTGCTGTTCCTTTAACACCAATACTGATGGAGAATGGAAGCATGGCGCGTAACATAGCCCCCGGATATTGTGTTGTGGAAAGACCTGGCACGCTGGAGTATCAGGCACGGGAACTCTTCAGGGATATTCGCTCCCCGGCTGCCAGTCTGTTTATGAAACTTAATGCGGATACGCAGTATCTGAAACCGGGCCAAATTTTAATTGTTGCTGATCCGTACACGCCTGATCACCTGACAATGCAGATGCTGACGACACTCAGACAGGCTAAAAATAAAACCAACGCAGCGCTTATAGGCTTGGGTAGCGACGATGCCGGATTTATGCAGAAACATTACGGAATGATTGCTGCGCTGACTGGTGCCGGAGACAAGGTTTTCGGCACTGTGGGCGATGTCGGCGAAAAGTATTTTAAAGCTATTGAGCAGACACTGAAAAAAATTGAAGCCAGCTATCAGAATCAATTTCGTACTCAGGGGACATTAATCAGCCAGCAGTTCTTTGTGGAACGTAATCAGTTGCTTAATCAGCTAAAGGAACTCGTCAATAAACCCCTGTTAAAATCTCTCGCCCGGTATATCGTGAAATTCCAACAGTATGACAATATGAAGCGAGCATTAAACCTCTCCAGTCGTTCGATTGTGCATGAGTGGTCTACCGTTGGGTTAGGTGGCATTCCAGGATATTCGTATTATGTCGGCAATGCAGCAAGGGCAGCGCGCTTCCTTAAGACCGGAGGATATATAGGTATCGGGTTTGCTTTCGTCGGGACAAGTAACGATGTGGTGAATGCCTGCTCAGAAGGGCGCGAAAATGAATGCAGGAAAATAGCTGTAAGAGATTACACAAGGTTTGCTGTCGGCACCGGTGGTGCAATGTATGCTGGTGCATGGGGGGGTTCTGCTGCGTTAGCGGGTTGCGCGGCCATTGGGATAGTGACCGCAGGGGCCGGAGGTGTTGCTTGCGCGGCTGTGGGTTCCGTGGTCGGCGGTTATATCGGTAGTACAGCCGGCGAAAAAGCAGTTGATTATTTACTGGGGTCAACAGGTGACTGATTTTTATATATCAAGAATGGGGTTGTTCTTTGGCCTGGCAGGCAGCTTTTTTATTTTCATATCTTTCTTCCTTTATTTTTTTAACAAAAAAGAATATGACAAACTCATTTCATTGTTTCTGGAAAAATATCAGTTCCCTCCCCCCTATTCGTTCTATCACATGGTCGGTTTTTTTGGCGCATACCAGGTGTGCAGGTTTTTCATTAAGCTGAGCATGAATAAACGAATATCCTCCCTTAACAAGGATAGTCCTGCTTATTCCTTTTTCAGCGAAAACAGACTGTCAGTAAGTCGGTGGATGATATATTTATCACGACTGTGGATGTTTGCAGGAATCTGCTATCTCGGAACAGCGCTGGCTGTTCTGATATTGAGCATTCTCAGGTGAAAACTAAGCTTATCGCCACATAACGTTACTAGCCCATTATGTGGGCTTAGTACGCGACTACAGCGCCTATCCAGCACCAAATCTGCCATCGACTTAAAGCCCTTCAATGCTCCATCAGCCATCTGCGCTTTCAGGCGCAACAGCCCTGTTACAGTTTGAGTATTCGCCTTGATGTGTATTGTCACTTTTGCGCGTCAGGTTGTCAGCCCTGCGCGCGCGGACCCGGAGGCGTGTCGGCAGACTGATAAAAAAACCACAGGAGACTCTTATGCTGACCCGACCCGCTGATAAATATCGTCCCTCCCCGCTGATCACCCTGCCCGATCGCCAGTGGCCCTCACGCCAGCTGACCCAGGCGCCGCGCTGGCTCTCCACCGATTTGCGTGACGGCAATCAGGCGCTGGCAGAACCGATGGATCGGGAACGCAAAATGGCCTTCTGGGATCTGCTGCTGCGCTGCGGGTTCCGGGAGATCGAGGTCGCCTTTCCCTCTGCGTCGCAGACTGATTTCGATTTCGTCCGCGACCTGATTGAGCAGCAGCGTATCCCGGAGGATGTGACGTTACAGGTGCTGACTCAGGCGCGGGAGGACCTGATTGCCCGCACGTTTGTGGCGCTGCAGGGTGTGCCACGCGCCATCGTACATCTCTATAACGCCACCGCGCCGCTGTTTCGCGAGCGGGTATTTAAACAGAGCAAAGCGGAAATCGTGGCGCTGGCCACCGCTGGTGCACGGCAGATCCGCGCCGAATGCGAGGCGCAGCCGGAAACCCACTGGACCTTTGAATATTCGCCAGAGACCTTCTGCTTTACCGAGCCGGAGTTTGTGCTGGAGATCTGCGAGGCGGTAGCCGATGTCTGGCAACCGGACGCCCAGCGCCCGATGATCATTAACCTTCCTGCCACGGTAGAGGTGAATACCCCCAACGTTTATGCCGATCAGATTGAGTATTTCTGCCGTCACTTCAGCCGCCGTGATGCCGTCTGCATCAGCGTGCATCCGCACAACGATCGCGGCACCGGCGTTGCCTGCGCAGAACTGGCGCTGCTGGCGGGCGCTGACCGGGTCGAGGGCTGTCTGTTTGGTAACGGTGAACGCACCGGCAATGTGGATCTGGTGACGCTGGCGCTGAATCTCTATACCCAGGGCGTTTCGCCCCAGCTCGATTTCAGCCAGATGCATGAGGTGATTGAAGTGGTAACCCGCTGCAACCAGCTGCCGGTTCATCCGCGCCATCCTTATGCGGGCGAGCTGGTCTTCACCGCCTTCTCTGGTTCTCATCAGGATGCGATTAAAAAAGGGTTCGCCATCCGCGCCGAACAGCAGGAAACAGAGTGGCAGATGCCCTACCTGCCATTGGACCCGGCCGACATTGGCTGCAGCTATGAGGCGGTGATCCGCGTTAACAGCCAGTCGGGAAAAAGCGGGGCCGCCTGGCTGCTGGAGCAGAATCACGGGTTACAAATGCCGCGAGCGCTGCAGCAGGATTTCAGCCGCTGTGTTCAGCAGGAGACTGACCGGCACGGCGGAGAGATGACGCACTACGCGCTGTGGCAGCTCTTCTGCCGCCAGTATGGCGTCACGCAGCCCGCGGTGGCCTTACAGCGGGCTGACAGCCAGAGTGACAGTGGCGGGCAGACGCAGATTAGCGCCAGCGTGGTGTATCAGACGCAATCGCTGATGCTGACCGGCAGCGGCAACGGCTGGCTGTCGGCGGCGGTCAATGCCCTGCGCAGCGCGTTTGATCTGCATCTGACCATTGAGGACTATCACGAGCATACGCTGGGACGACGCAGTGACAGCCGCTCGGTGGCCTATATCAGCTGCGTGGATGCCCGTGGCGCGCGAGCCTGGGGAGTGAGTATCGACAATGACACCGCCCGCGCCGCCCTGCAGGCGCTGCTCAGCGCGGCAGGCCAGTTTCTGCAGGCGGAAAATAGTCAGTCGGAGAGACGCCCAGCAGACGACGAAACATCGCACTAAAGGCGCTGGGGCTTTCATAGCCCAGTTCCAGCGCCACCCGCAGCACGGAGTCGCCCTGAGCCAGTCGCGTCAGGGCGATAGCCAGTCGGGCACGCCGCACCCAGTCGCTGAACTGCAGGCCGGTTTCGCGCATAAAATGGCGGGCCAGAGTGCGGCCCGAGACATTCAGGTGGGCGCTGGCCCGCAGCAGCGTCCAGCTCTCACCGGGCGTCTGCTGAATCAGCTCGCACAGCGCCTGTAAACGGGGACTGTCGGGCGTTGGCAGCGCAAAGGGCAGCACATCCATGCCGCGGATTTCATCCAGAATCAACTCCATCACCCGCTCGGCCCGACTTCCTGCGGCGTAACGCTCTGGCAGGATCAGCGCCGTAACAATCAGCTCGCGCAGCAGCGGTGAGATTTGCACCACCTGACAACTGGCGGGCAGATCGGCGCGCGCCAGCGGATCGATAAACAGCGTGCGCGCCGCCACACTGCCGGTAATCTGCAACGCATGACGGGTAAATGCGGGCAGCCAGACGCCGCGACTCGGCGGCACAATCCAGCTGCCATACTCCGTCTCCACCCGTACCACGCCGCTCAGGGTGTGGATCAGCTGGGCACAGGCGTGCTGGTGCCAGGGTTCGCTGGCACCGTGCAGGTAATCGTGCGCCAGCGGCACCAGCGGACGCGTGCTGAAGTCAAAATGCTGCTGACTCATTGCGCCTTCAGGTAGCGGTAGATCACCGCCAGATCCTCTTCACCGTGTCCGGCCTCCACCGCCTGCTGCCAGAGCTGGGCGATATTCTCCAGCGCCGGCAGCGGCGTCTCTGCGGCATCCAGCGCCAGGCGGGCATCTTTCAGCGCCCAGACCAGATGCATCTGCGGCGTGAAGTCGTCGCTGGCGATCATCCCGAGCTTCATTTTCGCATAGGGTGCGGCCAGCGGACCGCCCTCCAGCACCTGCCAGAGATCGTCGGTGGAAAAGCCGAACTGCTCTGCCAGCCGGGTACTCTCCGCCAGGCTTTGCATCATGCCAATCAGCCAGCTGTTGATCACCAGCTTCATCCGGGTGCTTTTTCCCGCCTCGCCCAGCCACTGAGTGCCTTTACTGATGGCAGCAAATACCGCTTCTGCGGCCTGCGCCCGGCTCTGATCGCCGCTGGCCAGCACCAGAATCTGCGCATTCTCTGCTGGTGCTTTGGTGCCGGAGACTGGCGCATCGATCAGTAACAAATCGGGGCGTTTTTCTGCGAAAAAGGCGATCAGCGCGTCGGTTTTTTCTACGCCGATGGTGCCCATCTGGCAGAGCGTCGCGCCCTGCTTAAACGCCTCTTTGACCTGATGCAGCACCTGCTCAGTGGTGTCGCCATCAGACAGCATGGCGATCACGACATCTGCTTCACGCACCGCCTCGGCTGGCGAGTCAGCCAGCTGCAAACCCGCATCCAGCAGATCTTCGCCGCGCGCGCGGGTGCGGTTCCAGCCATGAACGCGAAAGCCATTTTTCAGCAGGTTGGCGGCAAATGCGTGCCCCATTGCGCCTAATCCCAGAACCGCCACTTCAGGTTGTTTCATGCTGACTCCCGTGAGTTTTTTTGTCTGCATCCGGGTGAATCGGACGCCATATCACTGCAAAAGATGGATTCCAGCCTGGCGGTAAACAGAGAAAAAATCCAGCCCGAAACGATGTACCCCAGCGCATCAAACCCTTACCATATGCGGAAATTGTTCCACCTGGTTCATATCCTCTCTTTTTTCAGGCCACATATAATGAAAATAATCTCTCTGCGCCAGGCGACGCTGTTGATGTTGCCTGCCATTTTGCCACTGCCGCTGCTGGCGGCGGATAATGACAATACCCTGGTCGTCACGGCTGCACCGCCGGAAACGGGCCTTAACGAACTCGATACGCCTGCGGCCCTGAGCGTGGTCAGTGGCGACGATATGCGCCAGGCAGCACCGCGCGTTAACCTGTCGGAAAACCTCAGCAGCGTGCCGGGTCTGCAGATCCAGAACAGGCAAAATTACGCACAGGACCTGCAGCTGTCGATGCGTGGCTTTGGCTCCCGCTCAACCTACGGCGTACGCGGGCTGCGCATCTATGTGGATGGCATCCCGGCCACCATGCCGGATGGTCAGGCGCAGACCTCCAATATCGATATCGGCTCAATTGATCATGTTGAGGTGCTGCGCGGCCCGTTCTCTGCGCTTTATGGCAACGCTTCGGGTGGCGTGATCAATGTCACCACTCAGCAGGGTCAGCAGCCGACCACGCTTGAAGCCAGCAGCTGGTACGGCAGCTATGGCAGCTGGCGCAACAGCGTGAAAGCCAGCGGTGCGACCGGTGACGGCAGCCATGCCGGGGATGTTAACTACACCGTCTCCGCCTCACGCTTCACCACTCACGGCTATCGTGATCACAGCGCTGCGCAGAAGAACCTTGGCAACGCCCGACTGGGTGTGCGTATTGATGATGTCAGCACCCTGACGCTGCTGTTTAACAGCGTTCACATTGACGCGCAGGATCCCGGCGGCTTAACCGAGGCGCAGTGGCGTGAGAATCCACGTCAGGTGGTCAGCAACGTCCCGCTTTATAACACCCGTAAGACTGTCGATCAGACTCAGGGCGGCCTGCGTTATCAGCGCCAGATGAGTGAAAATGACGACCTCAGCGTGATGCTCTATGCGGGCATGCGCGAAACTACCCAGTTCCAGTCGATCCCTGCAGCCGTGCAGCGCAACCCGTCTCATCCCGGTGGCGTGATCGCCCTGACCCGCCACTATCAGGGCGTCGATACCCGCTGGACCCATCGCGACACGCTGCTGTCGATTCCGGTGGCGCTGACCGGCGGACTCGACTACGAAACCATGACCGAGCGCCGCAAGGGCTATGAAAACTTCACGGTCAGCAACGGGGTGACACAGCTGGGCGAACAGGGCAATCTGCGCCGCAATGAGCGTAACCTGATGTGGACGCTCGATCCCTATCTGCAGACCGCCTGGCAACTGACCGATAAGCTGTCGCTGGATGCGGGTGTGCGGTTCAGCACCGTTAACTTTGACTCTGATGACTTCTATATTCAGCCCGGTAACGGCGACGACAGCGGTGATGCGCGCTATCACAAATGGCTGCCCGCTGCGGCACTGAAGTATGCCTTTGACCCAGGCTGGAACGCGTGGATCTCCGCCGGTCGCGGCTTTGAAACCCCGACCATTAATGAGCTCTCTTACCGTTCAGACGGCGCGACCGGTCTGAATCTGGGGCTGAAACCGGCCACCAGCGATACGCTGGAGATTGGTAGTAAGAAACGCATCGGCAATGGCCTGATCAGCGCGGCGCTGTTCCAGACCGATACCCAGGATGAGATTGTGGCGGATGCCAGCAGTGGCGGACGCACTACCTATAAAAATGCCGGTCAGACCCGCCGTCGCGGTCTGGAGTTAAGCCTGGATCAGCAGTTTGCCTGGGACTGGCGGCTGAAGATGGCCTACACCCTGCTGGATGCGCGCTATCGCACTAATGCCTGCGGCAGCGACAGCTGTGACGGCAACCGCATTCCTGGTATTGCCCGTAACATGGCTTACGCCGGACTCGGTTACCTGCCGGAACAGGGCTTTTATGCAGGCAGTGAGGTGCGTTATCTGAGCCAGATCGCCGCTGAAGATCAGAATAGCGTGAACACCCCGTCCTACACCGTTGCAGCGGTTAACAGTGGCTATAAGTGGCTGGTTGAGAACTGGACGCTGGATCTGTTTGGCCGGGTCGATAACCTGTTTGATCGGCACTATGTGGGTTCAGTGATTGTGAATGAGAGTAATGGACGCTACTTCGAATCTGCGCCGGGCCGCAATTACAGCGTCGGTTTAACGCTGGGTTACGCCTTCCGCTAAAACAATTCGGGCCACGGTTGTGGTAGCCCGGATCTTCCCTTCACACGCGAATCAGGCGCGCGAATTGAATTTCTTTTAAGGATTGATTGTTATGGACAACGAGCTACAAATTGCAATGTCTCCGGTACATCTTGCTGCGGTGATTTCCGATAAGTCAGTTACTGAATCCGAGGGAATGAGCAACCGTCTTATGGGTGGTCTTGACCTGCTCATGGGTAGTCTGGAGTTGGCTGGTGCAACCGCATTGTGTATGGCTCCCGAACCCACCGGGATAACCAAGGCAGCATGTATTGTCGTTGGTGCTCACAGTATGGATAGCATTAATGCTGCAGCTAACCGGGTGCTGACCGGCCAGAATACCCGAACTGCCACCTACCAGACGGCTGTTGCTCTCGCAAAGAAATTTGGCGCTGACGACACAGCAGCATGGAATATCGGTCTGGTCATAGATGTGGGTGTTCCAGCTGCCTTTGGACTTACTGTTAGTGCAGCCCGTGTTGTATACGTCCGGGCGGGTACGTTTAAAATTGCTGAGCATGAGGCTGTCAGCTCTGTAAGGGCTGGCGGCCACACCATTGCTAAGCACGTTGCAATTTCTGATAATGATTTACTCGCCAGGCTGGCCCTCAGCCCAAATATGCACTCAGTATCATCATATTATTCAGTTCAGATTGCAGAAAAAGCGATCAGCTCAGCCCTGAAAGCTAACCGATTCAGGATCATTCATTGGGCGAACTGGGGGAATAACGCCAGTCCTCTGGAACTGGTATATCGTAGCAGGGCTGCTGTGGGTTATGGATTCAGGCAGGGTAAAGCGACAAAAGAAACCTGTTACGCTGTGCGCGTGGTGCTGCTTAAGCAAACTTATAACGGGAAACCTTACTATGTTCTCACGTCTTATCCGTGGATGGGGTGATAAACCCGAGAAACAATACCCGGCGCTAACCGGCATGTTAAGAGTGTTTTTAAGCTGCCACCATGACGACTTTGGCAGTACCCTCGAAGAAATGCTCCAGAGCTATATTGATCATGACATGCCTGTTATTGAAGCGCGGAATGAAATAAACATCCTGCTTCAGAATGAGGATGACGATTTGAATGTCATTATGTCAGCGATTGCTGATGAAGAGTTTCGTCCGGCCCCCTGGGGAGAAACATGGCGCAGTTTTTTGATAAGAGCTATGTCTGCCCTAAACGGGCCACCGTCGCGGTGGCCCGACGCTTAACGTCACACGCCAATCAGGCGCGCGATTTTAACTGCGCCTTAATATCCTCACAGCTGCCGGTTTCACCCAGGCGCGGGAAGATCAGGTTCACGCTATTGTTGTGCGTATCCAGGTTGAGATCGGTCATCGCATCGGTCGCCAGCGTGACGTTGTAACCCAGCTCATACGCCTGTCGTGCGGTGGACTCCACGCCGATACTGGTCGCGATACCACAAATCACTACCTGAGTAATGCCGCGCTTTTGCAGCTCATCGTGCAACGCCGTGGCGTGAAACGCACCCCAGGTTTTCTTGGTGACCGTAAGGTCATTTTGCTGTGGGGTCATCGCCGGAACCAGCGTCGCCCAGTCGGCGGGCAGTTCGCCGCTGTGACGTGCCTGCTCATTGCGGCCCGGCGCCCCACCAGCCACGTTAACCAGCACAACCGGCAGATCGTGCGCGCGAAACGCCTCAGCCAGTCCGGCACAGCGTTCGATCACCGGCTGCGGTTCATGAACCAGCGGCAGCGCCACAATGCCATGTTGCAGGTCGATAACAATCAGCGCAGTTTTTGCATCAAGTGTGGTTACAGCCATGTTGAATCCTCAGATTTAATAGTCAGTGAGTCGTTGCAGCAGAGGGAGAACGTCGGTCAGTTGCTGCTGTTCTGCCGGACTCAGTCGCGCTTCCAGCGTCCGGACCAGCCAGTCATCGCGCATCGCGCGACTCGACGTAATCACCGCCAGGCTGGACGTCGTGGGAAGATAGCGGGTTTTACGGCCATCATGGGGATCCGGCTCGCCCGTCACCAGTTCTGCCGCCAGTAACCCAGCGACGGTCGCGCCCATTGACTGGGTGCGTACGCCCTCGGCCGCCGCCAGTTGCGTCACCGTCATCGCTCCATCGCGAACCAGATGACCCAGCACCGCGACCTGCGACCAGGTTAATTCGCCAGGCGGTGCTGACTCGCGCAACCGGCGGCCCAGCTTGCCCACCAGCATGCGCAGCATTGCAGCGGATTCAGTCAGATCGCTCATTACACGTCTCCATCGATAAGCGAAAGTATAAAGATACGAAGGTAAACTGTGTAGTTTGCTCAGGTATCATTTTGTAACGTCCGGGCGCTGCAGATAGTGGATCAGACTGTGGAAGCGCAGCGGCGTGCTGAGCGGGTTACGGTAGCTGTGCAGCACATCGGCCCTGAACTGGAACGCCTCCCCGGCGAGCAGACGTCGCCAGAGGTCACCGACGCCCAGCAATAGTTCGCCCTCGATGATCACCACCTGCTCCACACAGCCCGCTTCATGGGGCGAAGAATGACTCTGCGCGCCCGCTGCCAGCTCCACCGCCAGCAGATCAAAACGCAGTTGCGGATCGTAAGGCAGCAGCGACCGTACCGACATGTCGGCATTGGGCTGACTGAATCCAGGCGCGGCGCCTGAAGGCAGTACGCTGCCGTCGATAAAAAAGGAAAAAGGAACGTTGAAACCGGTGGCAATCTTCCACAACGTCGCCACGGTGGGACTCGATTCGCCGCGCTCAATCTGGCCCAGCATCGCTTTACTGACGCCGGTTCGCTCCGCCGTCAGCGTCAGGCTCCAGCCATTGGCCTGCCGCAACTGTCTGAGCGCGCTGCTCAGGTGTTGCTGAAAATCCGCCATTTTTTCTCCTGCTTTCTCGTCATCCTGGTGAGTGACGTTATGGCAATAGTGTAACACTTGTGCGTTATAGCGCATCATGCGACCATGTGCGCTATAACGCACAATCTCATAAAGAGTCTGACCATGACGAGAGCGGAACCTCCCCGTTTTACCCTGCCGATGCTGGTTTCCGGCTTCGTGGCTGTGCTGGTGGGCTACAGCAGCAGTGGCGCGATTATCTATCAGATGTTTCAGGCGGCGGGCGCCACGCCCGCGCAGATTGGCGGCTGGCTGTCGGTGCTGGGCATTGCGCAGGGGATCGCTTCGCTGAGCCTGTCACTGCGCTACCGCATGCCGGTGCTGGCTGCCTGGTCAACGCCCGGCGCTGCGCTGCTGGCGACCAGTTTTCACGGCATTTCGCTGAATGAGGCGGTAGGCGTCTTTGTTTTCGCCAACCTGCTGATCGTATTGTGCGGCGTCACCGGCCTGTTTGCCCGGCTGATGAACTACATTCCTGCCTCGCTGGCAGCGGCGATGCTGGCAGGTATTCTGCTGCGCTTCGGGCTGCAGACCTTTGCCGATTTGCAAAGTAACTTTGTACTGTGCGGCAGCATGTGCCTGGCCTGGCTGCTGGCCCGCCGCTGGCTGGCCCGCTATGCAATTCTGGTCACGCTGCTGGTGGGTGTTGCCGTCGCGCTGGCACAGCACGCCATCCACTTTCCGCCGCAGCCGATTAGGCTGACAATGCCGGAAGTCGTGATGCCGCACTTTACCCTCACCACGCTGCTGGGGATCGGCGTGCCCTATTTCCTGGTGACGATGGCGTCACAGAACGCCCCCGGCATCGCCACGCTGCAGGCGCACGGCTACCGTCCACCCGTCTCTTCACTGATGAGCTGGACCGGATTAATTGCGCTGCTGCTGTCGCCATTAGGGGGGTTTTCGGTCTGCGTGGCGGCGATTACGGCGGCCATCTGCATGAGCGATGAGGTCGACCCAAATCCTCAGCAACGCTGGCGTGCGGCGGCGCTGGCGGGGATCTTCTATCTGCTGGCGGGCGCGTCCGGTGCGCTGATCGCCGTGCTGTTCAGTGCCCTGCCTGTGGTGCTGATTGAGGCGCTGGCGGGTCTGGCTCTCCTTGCCACGCTGGGTGGCAGCCTCCACCGCGCACTGGATCTGCCTGCCGAACGCGACAGCGCGCTGATCACCTTTCTGATCACCGCATCCGGCGTTTCGCTGCTGGGCATTGGTCCGGCCTTCTGGGGACTGGCGGGTGGCGTCATCGCCCACCTGTTGCTGGTGCGCAAATCCGGCTGATTGCGTCATACTCTCTGAAATAGCGGTGGTTTTTCCGTCAGCCGGTGAAAAAAACAGTGGATTTACCCCCTTTTTCTGCCGTTTGATTTGTCATTGCCCCGCGTAAAATCAACCTAATCGTCGATAACACGCGATTTTCTGCCTCAGACAACGACCGATAAGGGCCCAACAGGTGGCAAAAACTTTTCTGCGCAGCGGTAATTTAGATGCAGTTCTGGCGTTAGGTGAAAATGGCCAGCCGGTCTACGCTTCAGCATTGCAAATTCGTGAAACCCTGCGCCTGCGCCGTCAGAGCGCACTGGCAGATTGCCTGGCCATTCCTCAGGCCAATGAACGGGGCGATCGCCTCGACTGGTATGCCCCTTTTAGCGGCCGGGTCAAATCCTGGCTGGGTGCCAGCGATCATGAACGTCGCGCGGCGCTGCAACAGCTCACCGCCTGTCAGCAGGATATGCAGGATCTCAGTACGCGCGCGCGCGCGGCAGAGAATCCATCAATGCGGCTGTTTGGTGCGCTGCTGAGCAAAACCCTGCAATTCCCCGACCAGCAGTATGTCTATCTGGTTGATGGCAAACCGGTCATCACCTTCTGGGGCTTTGTCGATGCCCAGGCGCGTAGCCGCGATGACGCGCTGGCCTGCCTGCGTGACACGCTGGAAGAGAACCTGCCGGTGGCGCTGGTTGAACCGCTGCCTGAGCTGCCTGCCGCGCCGGTCATCGCTGAACCAGAGATAATCACTGAGCCCGAACCTGAACCTGTGGCTGAACCGCTGCCGGTTGCGGCACCCGTTGAAGCTCAGCCGGCGACGCCTGTAGCGGCTCGCCGCCGTTTCCGCGTCTGGTATCTGTTACCGCCGGTGGCGATTGCTGCTGCCGTGACGGTGGCCGTGTTGCTGCATCGTTCTGAACCCGTAAAAACACCGGTTGCCACTGCGAAGCCAGCGTCAACCCCGGCGACGGTATCCACTCCGGCCCCTGCTGCGACTCCGGCACCGGTTGCGGCGACACCGTCTGTCACGCCACCTGCAGAGCAGGCAGCACCGGAAAAACTCCCTGAATCGCAGCCGCAGAAACCGGCCAACACCACCACCGATACCGCACCGGCAGACGCATCTGCTACCCTTGCCACAACGGTGACGGCGCCGGTTCCGGCCAAACCCGATGACCTGATCGTGACGCCGGATGCGGTGCGCGATGGCCAGGTTAGGGTGATTGATGGCCGCTGGCGTGTCACTATCGACCAGATGCCGACGCCAACCGGTAAGCCTCCGGTAATGCGCTTCCAGTTTAAAAACGGCAAAGGCAGCGTGCAGATCGCCCAGGGCAATACTACCTGTAAAGCGGATGTCAGCGCGGCCATGACCAGCGCCGGTAACCTGGTGATTGAAAGCCGCTACACGGCGAAGTGCCAGAACAGTTCGCGCTACCGTATGCCGCTGCTGGTCTGCCATGCGAGTATCGGCGCCGCAGTATGTGAAGCGCAGTATGCTGATGACCGGGTCTTCCCGATGACGATTAAGCGTGAGAGTAAATAACGATGCTGGCTCCCCTGATCGATGACAAACAAAAAATTTCGCTGATTGAAAACAGCGGCGTGCAGTTTCTGGATTTCGGCCTGCAACTCTCAGATACCCCGGCGCGCCGCCAGTTTGTGCGCCAGACCGCCAACGGCCCGCTGCTGCGCCTGAACGTCGATGGCAACAGCGGTAAGTTCCTGCTCTATCCGGAAGATGGCGGCGCTGCGGAAGTGGTGCGCCCGGAGTCTGATATCGCGCTGGCGGACTCGCTCTCTCTGCTGTCAGCCTGCTGGCTGCCGCTGCCGATGCTGCGCTGTGCCAGCGGACGTCGTTTTATCGGCGGTCCTGAAAACTGGGCGCGGATGCGTCTGGTTGCGCTGCCCGCGCCCGATGCAGCGGGCAATACCCATCGCGTCAGCCTGGCCTTTGATACCCGCTGCGTGGCGGAACAGGATGGCGGTGAACAGCTCGGCCTCAGCACGGCTGATGCTCAGAACGGTGTGACCTTTGCGCTCGCCTGGCACAACTACGAGCTGGGTGATTTTCTTGACCTGACCTGGGTTGACGGCTGGCTGCGCGAATCCTTTACCGACCGCGTCTCCGATCGCCGCGAACAGGCGATTAATCAGGCGCTGCGCGAGTTTGAGTATCAGGCGCACTACCTCAATCTGCTGGAACTGCTGGGCGAACAGCTCGACCTCAGCGAGATCCATATTCAGGCTGCCACGCTGCAGACCCCGGCGGTCAATGTCGATATCATTCTGGATGTCGGTAACTCCCATACCTGCGGCATTCTGGTGGAAGATCACCCGGAAGAGAGCAACGGCCTGAAGCAGACCTATGAGCTGCAGCTGCGCGATCTGTCGCAGCCGCATCAGGTTTACAACGAGCTGTTTGATAGCCGTCTGGAGTTTGCCGAGACCCGTTTTGGCAAAGCGAACTTCTCGCTGGAGAGCGGTCGTGAGCAGGCCTTTATGTGGCCTTCTCTGACCCGCGTCGGCCGTGAAGCGAGCCGTCTGGCCCTGCAGCGTGTGGGACTGGAAGGCAGCACCGGCCTCTCCAGCCCGCGCCGTTATCTGTGGGATGAGGCGCGCTATCAGCCAGGCTGGCGTTTTAACACGCCCGGCGAGCAGGCTGAACCGTTGGCCTATGCCGCACCCTTTACCACCCTGCTCAACGACGAAGGCCAGCCGCTCTCGACGCTGGCACCCGACGATCGTCTGCCGGTCTTTTCTCCGCACTACAGCCGCAGTTCGCTGATGACCTTTATGCTGTGTGAGCTGCTGGCTCAGGCGCTGATGCAGATGAACAGCGCGGCACAGCGTCAGCGGATGCCACAGAGCCACGCGCCGCGTCAGCTGCGCCATGTGATCCTGACGCTGCCGTCAGCGATGCCGAAGCCGGAGCGTGAAATTTTCCGCCGCCGGATGCAGGAAGCGCTGGCGCTGGTCTGGAAAGCGGAAGGCTGGCTGGCTGACGAAGATGACCTTTCACCAGCACTGCCACGTCAGAACCCGAAACCGCTGCCGGATGTGCAGATGGAGTGGGATGAAGCGACCTGTGGTCAGATGGTCTGGCTGTTTAATGAAACCCAGGTCAACTTTGCCGGTCGCGCCGAAGACTTTTTCAGCAGCATGGCCCGTCCGGATCGCCCGCGCGATGCTGACGAACTGCCAGGCAAGAGCCTGCGCATCGCCTCGATTGATATCGGCGGCGGCACTACTGACCTCGCCATCACCCAGTATCGTCTGGATGATGGTCAGGGCAACAACGTCAAAATCACGCCGCGACTGCTGTTCCGCGAAGGCTTTAAAGTCGCGGGCGACGATATCCTGCTGGATGTGATTCAGCTGTGGATTTTACCGGCGCTGCAGCAGCATCTGCAGAAAGCGGGCCTGACGCTGGCGGAACCGCTGATGAACAAGCTGTTTGGTCACGACAGCCGCATGGACGGTCAGGCCACGCTGCGTCAGCAGATCACCTTACAACTGTTTATTCCGCTGGCGCAGGCGGTACTGGAACGCTACGAAAACTGGGATCCGCTGGAGAGCCACGCGGAGATCAACGCACTGTTTGGCGAGCTGGTCGATCAGCCGCCGGGCGAAGCGGTACTGGCCTTCGTCAACGGCGAGATTCAGCGCGAGCTGGGCGGTAACAGCCGCTTTGACCTGCTGCAGGTACCGCTGGTGGTGAGCCTGTCACAGCTGCACGGTGAATTTATGCAGCACCGGATGGCGATTATCCCGGCGCTGCGTTCAATGTGTGAAGTGGTGTCGCTCTATCAGTGTGACGTGCTGCTGCTGACCGGTCGCCCGTCGCGCTTCCCGGGCATTCAGGCGCTGGTGCGTCATCTGCAACCGCTGCCGGGCAGCCGTATACTGTCGCTGGAAGGCTATCACACCAGCGACTGGTATCCGTTTAACAAACATGGCCGCATCGACAACCCGAAATCGACCGCGGCGGTCGGCGCGATGCTCTGCCTGCTGGCGCTGGATCTGCGCCTCAGCAGCTTCTGGTTCCGCGCAGGCGATTTTGAACCCTACTCGACGATTCGCTATCTTGGCATGCTCGACGAAAACCAGGCGCTGACGGACGAGAACCTCTGCTACAGCGAAATTGACCTCGACGATCCCGGCTATGTGCTGGATAAAAAGCGCAGTTTCCGTATTCGCGGCAACGTCTGTCTCGGCTTCCGCCAGCTTGATAACGATCGCTGGCCCGCCTCGCCGCTCTATAGCCTGACGCTGAACGACGCGACCCTGGCGCGTAAAGTGGCCGGTGAGAGCGTGCTGCGCATCCGGCTGGCGGTAAAAGCCGGACCCGACGCGTCCGGCCCGGAAAGTCTGGTGCTGAGCGATGCCCGCCTGGATGATGGCACCCGCGTGCCGCTGGAGCAGTTGAGTCTTAAGCTGAATACCCTGTCGGCGACCGGCAATGCCAATGCGCAATACTGGATTGACAGCGGGAGCGTGTGTAAACGATGAAAGCCCTGAAACCCCGTCAGCCGCAAACGCTGGCAAAACGTCTTGGCCTGTTGCAGGACGCCCTGAATAACAGTCTGGCCTGGATTGAGAGCAGCCGTGAGCAGTCGCCGCGTCTGGCGCTGGAAGCAGAAACCCTGACGCTGCAACTGCGCCAGGCGCGCGTGCAGACTCAGGCGCTGGCGCAGCAGGTGGCGCGTCCGGTGACGCTGGCGCTGTTTGGCCAGTCGCAGGCGGGTAAAGCCTGGCTGCTGAACGAAATGGTGGCCGATGCACAGGGCCAGTTAGTGACCCGCATGGGTGATAAACTGCTGAACTGGTTTCAGCATATCAATCCCGGCAACCTCGATTTTGCTACCGCCACCCGTTTCAGCCATCAGCGCGAGCCGCTTTCAAACGAGTGGCCGGTTGAACTGACGCTGCTGAGTGAAGCGGAGATCGTACGGCTGATAGTCGCCTGTGCCGGCGCGACAACGCCCGACACCGCACAGATCGACAGCGCACTGCAGCGCCTGCAGCGTCATCGTCTCGCCACGCCGCTGGCGGGTCTGGAAGGCGATGCGCTTGTAACACTCTGGTCCTGGTGCCGTCGCCGTGCGCACCACGATGCGCGGCTTGATCGTCATTTCTGGCCGCAGGCGGTTGAGCTGGCGCCCTGGCTCAGCGTTGACGACCGGGTACAGCTTTTTTCACTGCTGTGGCCTGGTCAGCCTGAACTGAATGAGATGCTGCGCACCCTGCTGCATCTGCGTCACCAGTTGCGTAACAGCAGCCGGGTGCTTGCTCCACTGAGCCTGCTGACCGACACATCACTGCTGCCGGCCGAGCAGCTGATTGTGCCGGCCAGTGAGCAGGATCAGCAGCAGCTGGTGGAAGTCTGCCCGCTGAATGGTAACCGCATCGGTAAGGCGCAGAACGTGCCACTGGGATTACTGGCGCTGCTGACGCTGGAAGTGCTGGTCCCGCTGAGTTCCACACCGCGAACCGCGCTCTATGATGATGCCGATATGCTGGAACTGCCCGCGCCAGGCCAGTCCGGTGACGCGGCAACCCAGGAAGATCGTCAGCGCCTGCAGCAGCAGGATCCGCTGCGTGCCCAACTGCTGGAACAGAAACGTGCCCTGCTGCCCGGTTTTTACGCCGCGCGTCAGGCAATCGATCTGCTGCTGGTCTGTACCGCAGCCAGCCAGCGTCAGGATGCCGACCTCGCCAGCGAAACGCTGCGCGAATGGCAGCGTCAGCAGCCTGCACAGGAATCCGCAGAGAAACCGCGTCTGATCTGGGCGATTACCCCTTTCGACGCCCGCCATCAGCAGGTCAATGTGGATGAAGCGGTGCAGCGTCAGATGGGACAGCCCGGTCAGCACTGGGGATCGATGCTGGCACTGGATCGCGCGGGCGTCGACCGCATGGCGAGCTGGTTGCAGGATGAGATGCAGCCGGAAGCGCGCCGCGACATGCTGCTGGCTCAGTTGGCGCAGATTCAGCACACTGTGGTGGAGCGGCGTTTATTGCCCTGGACCGAAGCGGGTGCCAGCCCGGAACAGGCGGCACGCAAACAGAATATCGCCGATACGCTACTGAAGTGTTTACAGCATCGGACCGGCCTGCATGGCGAGCTGCTGGAACGCCTGCAGCCGCCGCGTGAGGCGCTGCGTCAGCTGTGGCTCAATCAGTCGGCCTTGCAAGGCAGCAAACCGGCCAGTATTCAGGCCCCGGAAAATCAGTTTGGCATCGGGTTTGAATTTGACCTGTTCAGTGAGAGCCCGGCTGAAGCGCCGGTTCAGCCGCGTCAGAGTCTGCAGAGCGCGCAGCACTATCCGCGTCAGGTGCTGCTGCTGTGGCTGGATCATCTGCGTCAGCTGCCGGAAAACCGCAGCCTGCTGGCGTTGCTGAACGTGGATAAGCCAACGATGGAGTGGCTGGTTGAAGAGCTGATCACGGCCGGATTCCGCACCGATATCGCGCAAAAGCTGCAGCAGGCGCTGCATGAGCCCGATACGCAGAGCGTCAGCCATGAATCACGCGCGGATCGTCAGGTGACGCGGGCGATGACGGTGCTGGGGGATTTTGTGGCCTGGCTCGGCTTTTTACAGCGTCCTGAAAATGAACGCCCTTCCAGCCGCGTTAACCGGGGTCAGGTGATTTTCTCGCGGCCTCCGGCTCCCAGCGTCAGCTTCAGTTCCGGTCAGCGTCTGACCAGACTCTCTGCCGCCCCGGCCAACCACACGGCCTACTATATCTACGACTGGCTGGTGGGGCTGAACCAGGTCATCATTGAGAACAATGGTTACACTGGCGGCGGCGATCTGCCACTGGCAGCACGCGAAGCGCTGGTTGCGCTGCTCAAGCCGCTACGCGCTTAATCAATGATCAGGCGCAGTTCGCCCTCCAGCGACTGCGCCGCCTCTTCCAGCAGCGCCAGCACCGGCGCTAAATCGGCCTGATGCGCGGCATAGTGCTGCAACCACATTGTCGCAGGCAGCGCCATCCCGCCCGTCAGCCAGTCCCATAACGCATCCAGATTATGTCCGAAGGTCTGCGGACAGCCGCTCTGCTCAGCAAACTGCTGATAAAACGCCGCGCGCGTGGTGAGCTGACGCAGGTCAAAGGTCAGATTAAGCATGATCAGGGCACCTGCCTGAAACTGCGGTAGTGATCGGTGGAGAGAAACACCAGCCCGTCAGAGGAGTAAACCAGGCGATCGGCGTCGCGATGCCCGCAGCGATAATTCACATCCGCTTCATACCACTGACGGCCCGCACGCGCGGGCAGACGCTTTTCACGGTTCGTAAAGCGATCGCCGCCAATGGCTTTGCCTGGCAACACGTCACACAGGTTGCCTTTGGCCGGATTCCAGCCACGCTTGCGCGCGTCGTTTTTGGTGAGGTAGTAGTCCGGCAGTTGCTGATGCTGCAGCACCCAGCGCGCCACGGTATGGGCGTCAGTCAGGGTGGCGATATCCGCCTGGGCAGGGGCTGAAACGGAATTCAGATAGGGTTTAAGGCCGTAGAAACAGGCCGCGAGGACGAGAAAAAGTCCAATCCAGAGTTTTTTTGACATGATGGCATCCGTGACGACAGGACGCAGATGATACCAGTTTTGCGCGCAGAGAAAAGCGCGGGCCAGACAAGCTGGCCCTGGCGAGGTTATGCTGCGTGCGAATCCCCGCTGTGCCGACGCCATGCACCCGGCGCGACGCCATACTGGCGTTTGAAGCTGCGGTTAAAGGATTGCTGGGAGTCGAAACCTAACGATATCGCCACATTGAGAATCGGTTCATCAGTGCTGGTCAGGCGGTCGGCTGATTTCTTCAGCTTCTTAACCCGGATGTATTCACCCAGTGGATAACCGGTGTGCTCTTTAAACATGCGCTGCAGGTGCCATTTGGAGTAGCCCGCGCGCTCTGAAACGGTATCCAGATCCAGACGTGCTTCGATGTTGTTATCAATCCAGTCGATTAAATCGTGAATAAAAGCATCACTCATCATTCCAGTCTCTCCTGTCGCCGTGGCGAAAAGTATTAGTATCAGTTGCAGTTACACTTAAGGGTGGCTGACTATGCCATTTAATGCAAGTTTTATTAGTACATTAAATGCCGCACTATTTGTGTGGTTTTAGCTAAGTTGTTCAGGCTTTCATCGCCCTGCCCTAAACCGCACATAAAGTGTATCTGTTATTCTTGCAGTTGCCAGCCACGCAAGCCTACACTCACCGCGATTAATTGCAATCTTAAAAGTTGCAAATATTGGCCTGCAGGCCGCCTGTTTATATCTATCGCGGAATAACAACAATGATTACGAACCGGGTTCGTCAGGGTTTAACCCTCTTAGGGATGGTACTGCTCATCACGCAACTGAGCGGCTGCGATAAAGGTGTGGCGCAAAACGCCGCTCCCCCGCCGCCTGAAGTGAGTGCCGCACCCGTGCTGATCAAACCGGTCAGTCAGTGGGATAATTTCAATGGCCGGGTTGAAGCGGTGCAGAGCGTGCAGTTGCGTCCGCGCGTCTCTGGCTACATTGATGCCGTTAACTATCGTGAAGGCGATGAGGTCAGAAAAGGTCAGGTACTGTTTACCATTGATGACCGGAGTTACCGCGCGGCGCTGGAGCAGGCCAAAGCGGAACTGGCCCGGGCGCGCAGTCAGGCGAGTCTGGCCCGCAGCGAATCGGGCCGCAGCGAGAAGCTGATCGGCACGCAGGCGATTTCCCGCGAAGCGTGGGAGCAGCGTCGTTCTGCCGCCAGTCAGGCGCAGGCGGATGTGCTGGCAGCAGAGGCCGCGGTCGATATGGCGCAGCTGAACCTCGACTTCACCCGCGTTACCGCGCCGATTGATGGCCGCGCCAGCCGGGCGATGATCACCGCCGGTAACCTGGTGACCGCCGGCGACAGCGCCAGTGTGTTAACCACGCTGGTGTCGCAGCAGCAGATGTATGTCTATTTCGATGTCGATGAGAACACCTTCCTGAACTATCAGGCGATGGCGCGTCAGGGCCAGCAGCGCCATGCGCTGCCGGTTGAGATTGCGCTGGTCGGCGAACAGGGTTTCCCGCACCAGGGCAAAATTGACTTTCTGGATAACCAGCTGACCGCCAGCACCGGCACCATTCGTATGCGCGCCCTGCTCGACAATCAACAGCGTCAGTTTACGCCTGGCCTGTTTGCCCGCGTGCGTCTGCCCGGCAGCGCGCAGTTCGAGGCGGTGCTGATCGATGATAAAGCGGTATTGACCGACCAGGATCGCAAATATGTCTACGTGGTGGATGGCGAAGGTAAAGCGCAGCGGCGCGATATCCAGCCTGGCGCGATGGTGGATGGTTTGCGCATCGTTAAATCGGGTCTGCAATCCGGCGACAAGGTCATCATCGCCGGTCTGCAAAAAGTATTTATGCCCGGCATGCCGGTCACTGCTCAGCCGGTCGCCATGCGTGCGGCAGCCGCTCAATAACCCGAGGCCGCTATGGACTTTTCCCGCTTTTTTATCGACCGGCCCATTTTTGCTGCGGTGCTGTCGATCCTGATTTTTGTGACCGGGGTGATTGCCATCCCGCTGCTGCCAGTCAGTGAATATCCCGACGTGGTGCCACCCAGCGTGCAGGTGCGCGCCGAGTATCCAGGCGCTAACCCGAAAGTGATTGCGGATTCCGTGGCGACGCCACTGGAAGAGGCAATCAACGGCGTCGAAAACATGATGTACATGAAGTCAGTAGCCGGTTCTGACGGCGTGCTGGTGACCACCGTCACCTTCCGTCCAGGCACCGATCCTGATCAGGCGCAGGTACAGGTGCAGAACCGCGTAGCGCAGGCGGAAGCCCGTCTGCCGGAAGATGTTCGTCGGCTGGGGATCACCACCCAGAAGATGTCGCCGACCCTGACGCTGGTCGTCCACATGTTCTCACCGAACAATACCTACGATTCGCTCTACCTGCGTAACTACGCCACCCTCAAGGTGAAAGATGAGCTCGCCCGGCTGCCGGGTGTCGGTCAGATTCAGATTTTCGGCGCAGGCGAGTATGCGATGCGCGTCTGGCTTGATCCTAATAAAGTGGCGGCGCGTGGTCTGACCGCCTCTGACGTAGTGACGGCGATGCAGGAGCAGAACGTGCAGGTCTCTGCCGGTCAGCTGGGTGCCGAGCCGCTGAAAAAACAGAGCGATTTTCTGCTGTCAATCAACACCCAGGGACGACTGGAGAGCGAGCAGCAGTTTGGCGATATCATCCTGAAAACCTCGGAAGATGGTTCGCTGGTGCGGCTGCGCGATGTGGCGCGGATTGAGATGGGCTCGGGCAGCTATGCCCTGCGCTCGCAGCTGAATAACAAAGATGCGGTTGGTATCGGTATCTTCCAGGCACCTGGCGCCAACGCCATCGACCTCTCCAATGCGGTTCGCGCCAAAATGGATGAGCTGGCGACCCGCTTTCCCAACGACGTGAAATGGGCCGCGCCTTACGATCCGACGGTGTTTGTCCGCGACTCGATTAAAGCCGTGGTGCAGACCCTGCTGGAAGCGGTCATTCTGGTCGTGCTGGTGGTGATTCTGTTCCTGCAGACCTGGCGCGCCTCCATCATCCCCCTGCTGGCGGTGCCGGTTTCGATAGTTGGTACCTTTAGCGTGCTCTATCTGCTTGGCTTCTCGCTGAATACGCTGAGCCTGTTCGGGCTGGTGCTGGCGATTGGTATCGTGGTGGATGACGCCATTGTGGTGGTGGAGAACGTCGAACGTAACATTGAGATGGGGCTGTCGCCGCGCGCCGCTGCGCATCAGGCGATGCGTGAGGTCTCCGGGCCGATCATCGCCATTGCGCTGGTGCTGTGCGCGGTGTTTGTGCCGATGGCGTTTCTCTCTGGCGTCACCGGGCAGTTCTACAAGCAGTTCGCCACTACCATCGCCATCTCTACAGTGATCTCTGCCATTAACTCGCTGACGCTCTCGCCTGCGCTGGCGGCGATGCTGCTAAAAGATCATCACGCGCCGAAAGACCGGCTGACGCGGATCATTGATGCGCTGTTTGGCTGGCTATTCAGGCCGTTTAACCGCTTCTTCCAGCGCAGTGCCCATGGTTATGAATCGCTGGTGGGCCGTACGCTGCGTCGCCGTGGCGCCGTGTTTGGCGTCTATATTCTGCTGCTGGCGGGTGCCGGATTTATGTTCCACACCGTGCCGGGTGGATTTATTCCGACGCAGGATAAGCTCTACCTGATTGGTGGCGTGAAGATGCCGGAAGGTTCCTCTCTGGCGCGCACGGATGAAGTGATTCGTAAGATGAGCGAAATCGGTATGCAGACCGAAGGCGTCGCCTATGCGGTCGCGTTCCCTGGCCTGAATGCATTGCAGTTCACCAATACGCCGAACAGCGGCACGGTGTTCTTCGGTCTGAAGCCGTTTAATGAGCGCAAACATACGGCGGCGGAGATCAACGCTGAGATCAATGCGAAGATCGCTCAAATCCAGCAGGGCTTTGGCTTCTCGATTATGCCACCGCCGATTCTGGGGCTGGGCCAGGGCTCGGGCTATTCGCTCTATGTGCAGGACCGGGCGGGTCTGGGTTATGGCGCACTGCAGACGGCGATTAATACGCTGTCGGGCAGCATCATGCAGACGCCAGGGATGCACTTCCCCATCTCCTCTTATCAGGCCAACGTTCCGCAGCTTGATGTGAAGGTAGACCGGGATAAAGCCAAAGCGCAGGGAGTATCGCTGACCGCGCTGTTCAGCACGCTCCAGACCTATCTTGGCTCGTCGTATGTGAATGACTTTAACCGCTTTGGCCGCACCTGGCGGGTGATGGCGCAGGCTGACGGGGATTTCCGCGACAGCATCGAAGATATCGCTAACCTGCGGACCCGAAACGATCGCGGTGAGATGGTGCCGATTGGCAGCATAGTCAACATTACCACCACCTACGGTCCCGACCCGGTGATCCGCTATAACGGCTATCCGGCGGCGGATTTGATTGGTGATGCCGACCCACGCGTACTCTCCTCGGCGCAGGCGATGAGTCAGCTCGAAGCGATGTCCGGTCAGCTATTGCCAAACGGCATGAACATCGAGTGGACCGATCTGAGTTATCAGCAGTCAACGCAGGGCAATACCGCGCTGATTGTCTTCCCGATGGCCGTGTTGCTGGCGTTCCTGGTGCTGGCCGCACTGTATGAGAGCTGGACGCTGCCGCTGGCGGTGATCCTGATTGTGCCGATGACCATGCTCTCTGCGCTGTTTGGCGTCTGGCTGACTGGCGGTGACAACAACGTCTTCGTGCAGGTCGGACTGGTGGTGCTGATGGGGCTGGCCTGTAAGAACGCGATTCTGATCGTCGAGTTTGCGCGGGAGCTGGAGATTCAGGGCAAAGGGATTGTGGAAGCGGCGCTGGAAGCGTGTCGCCTGCGTCTGCGTCCGATTGTGATGACCTCCATCGCCTTTATCGCCGGTACAATACCGTTGATTCTGGGTGAAGGCGCGGGTGCAGAGGTCCGTGGCGTTACCGGTATTACGGTCTTCTCCGGCATGCTCGGCGTGACGCTGTTCGGCCTGTTCCTGACGCCGGTGTTCTACGTCGCCCTGCGCAAGCTGGTGACGCGCCGGTCAGGTAGTGCATCGTCCGTGACGGCGTAAACCGTAAAAGTTAAAAGGGGCGACCATATGATCGCCCCTTTTTTTTGCCTGTGATTCACTGATTCCAGCAGACCCCGCCTTGCAGGTTAGCGCCGCTTCAATCTTTCATTCAGCGTTTCAATGATAAACGCATTCAGCGAGGTTTCATTGATCATGGCGGGTTGCCCGGCGACATTAGCCAGATCTGAATTATTATTCATCTTTGACCTCCAGCGTTCTGCTTGCGGGCAGATGATCAGGTACGAATTTCAATCCGGGCTTTGCGTCCCAGCTGAGCCAGCGCCAGCTCCACATTTTCGACTTTCGATGAGTGCTCTACATCCAGTAGTCGATCAACCTGTGGGCCATTCACGCCCAGCTGGCGTGCCAGATCGACTTTACGGGTGCCGGTTTCAATCATTGCGTTGTAAAGTGCCGCTTTCATTGCCACCAGTACAGGCACAGAGACAATGTACTCTCCTTCCAGCGGTTTACTGGCAACCGGAATCGGACGACGCGTATCCATCTCGAGAGAGATTGCCGTCACCAGTCCATCTTCGGCTTCTGCAAGTGCTTCCTCAACGGTGTCACCGACGGAATGCAGTAACGGCAAATCACGACACGAGACCTCATAGGTATCGGTTTTGGCGTCATGAGTTAATCTGACGGCATAATTAAACATAGAGTTACCTCTCTGATCGGGCTCACAGGCCCAGATCTTTTAAAATTTTTCTGCGCGTACCTTCAGGCATTTCTTTTGCTCCGTGATCCGGAAAAATGGATTGCCTGTCGCCCAGGAAGACCTTGAAATGGCTGCTTCCACTGCGGTGCTTAGTCAAAATAGCGCCCTGCTGAATGAGCCAGCGTCTGAATTCACTGTACTTCATCGCGTTCCCTCGCTGTGTATAACAGCAAGAATAACATTGGTGATAATCAATACAACATTAATGTTGTGATGGATGCTGAATTTTCAAATGATTGATCAGCTTCAGCGTGATAACCGACCCCAGGAAAGTGAGTTATTGGCTTATGGCAGATTTGAGGCAGGAAGTTAGTGACCAGCAGGCATAAAAAAGCCGCTAATCAGCGGCTTTTTTTGCAGAGATCATCAATCTCTTCGGGTTCAGGTTCCGGCACGGCGGTGCAGTTGCTGGTGTCGCGTTTCTTCAGTTCGTTCAGTGCATCTGCCACGGTGCGTTTTGCCAGCACATCCAGCGACGCCTGCTCGGCTTCATCGGCTATCGACTTGAAGTACCAGCAGAGGTTGGCACTGACCAGACAGCGTGGCGCGACGTCGGGACGCGCGGCCCAGATTTTTTTGTCTTCGATCACTGAGACATAGATATCCCGCAGAGTAATTTCCGCAGCAGGACGGCCCAGATGAATCGAACCGGTACGGCCCAGCGTGGAGACGATAATGCCGTCACGGGTCAGCGGGACCATTAATTTTCGTATGAAACTGGGATTCGCTTCCAGCCCGTAGGCCAGAATCGCGCTGGTAGAGCGTTTTCCCATTTGCTCCGCCATCGCTACGCTCAGAACCATTTGCAAAGCTGTCGGGAAGCGGTAATCAAGCATTTCTTTATCCTGAGTTGCGGTGCATCTTATTGTTTTATTGCCGCATAAGTGAACAATCAATGAGCAATAAATATAACAAACACTGTTGCTTTTTTGAAGCAAACCGGCGGTGACAAGGCACGTATTCACCAAAGGCTGAGGCCCGATAGCACAAGGTGCTTAGCCTGCTAACGGCCCTCTTCCTGCGGAGCAAGGAGAACCGTTCCGTTATGCCGTGGTGGCCGCTGTCGCCGGTAATCGCTGCTTCAGCGCCATAACCAGTACCACGTTAAAGATTGCCAGGGCGCAAAGCAACCACAGCGTCGCCGATGCACCCATCTTTTCAAACACATATCCACCTATCAGCGGCGTCAGTGCCTGCCCCATCAACGCCGGGCGGGCCATTTTACCCACCACAATCGCATAGGACTCTGGTTTGACCATCGCCAGCGGTAAAGTTCCCCGCACGATGGCACGTAAGCCATTTCCTGCGCCATACAACACCATGCTCAGCAACGCCATCTGCGGAAACAGTGCCAGCAACAGCAAGCCCAGTGCCACCAGCCCGACGGAAAAAAAGGTGGTACGGATGGGATGACTGCGTTTAAAGGCGATATCGACGAGTCGGGATCCCACCTGACACGGGCCAAGTACGGCGCTGATCGCCAGCGCCGAGGTCAGCGTATGACCACTCGCCTGCAACAAGGCGATAAGCTGCACGGAAATAGCTGTCATGATCACGGACGCCAGAGTGAAAATGGCACACAGCAGCCAGAACAGCGCAGGCGCAATCTCCGCCGTGCCAGGCTGCGGACTCAGTCGTTTCTCCGGCCGCTTAGCGTGACTGTCGGGTAAGGCAAACAGATAGGCAGGCAGCACGCAGACGACCATCAGTGCCGCAATTATCAGCGACGCGTTCCGCCAGCCGAATCCGTGGATTAACAACGCCGTTCCCGGCCAGACCAGCGTGGTGCAGAAGCCAGATATCAGGGTGATACCGGTGATCGCTGCACGCGCCTGACCGCCATAGCAGGTGCCGAGCGTGGCAAACAGTGCGTCATAAAGGCCCATCGCCATACCGATGCCAATAATTACCCAGGCAAACAGAAACAGCGGCAGAGAGTGGCTATAAGCCATGATCATCAGCCCCACCGCCATCACCATGCCACTCAGTGCCAGCAACAGGCGGCCACCGGTGCGGGCGATAATCCTGCCTGCCAGCGGTGACAGCAGGCCCGATACCAGAATCCCGGTCGAGAGTGCGCCATAAATCCACTGCTGTGACCAGCCTGTCTCAGCCGCAATCGGATTCGCCATCACCGCCATCAGGTAGAACGACCCGCCCCATGACAGGATCTGCACCCAGCCCAGGGTAATAATGGCGGCGATGCCGGGTTTATTGTTCTGATTCACAGGCAATCTCCTGGTTAGCAGGCGAACCGTTTTTATAACATGTTCTGCGATAAGCCAAAATGCGTGATGCCCTTTTGACTGGACAGCTATGCAGGCCGCACGGTTTTAAGTAAACCACCTATAGTATGTTGTAACTATATGACGCTTGCATCCTCGCCAGGCTTCTGCCACATTGTGGACGTTGTAACTATGGAGGCACAACATGACGCGCTACGACTTAGTGGCTGATATGCATCAATGTGTAAATGACCTGGAACTGGCGCTGGGTGAATTGCGTCAGCAGATTGAAGCGCAGCCTCTGCTGATCGCCCGCGTCTTCAGCCTGCCGCCGGTGGTTAAAGGTCGCGAACATGAAGCGATCACCCGGATTGCTGTCGAGCAGCATCTCGGGGAGAGCGCGTTAAAGATGGCGCTTGACCACTACTGCCGCCTGTTTATGCAGCATCAGTCAGAACAGCTGAGCACCAAGGCTGCCGTGCGCTTGCCTGGCGCGCTCTGTATCGAATGCGACGCGCAGCAGGAGGCGGAGATCGGCTCGCTGGTCGACGTCATCAATCAGTTGAAAGCACGGCTGGAGCAGCTGATTACGGTGGACTCAGGCCTGCCGAGTGAAGCGCGTTTTGAGTTCGTCCACCAGCATTTGCGCGGACTGATCACCCTGAATGCCTATCGCACTATCACCCTGCTGAGCGCACCGGATAGCCTGCGTTTCGGCTGGGCCAACAAGCACATTATCAAGAATCTCAAGCGTGAAGAGGTGATCGCCCAGCTGGAAAAAAGCCTGAAGTCGAGACGTGCAAAAGCGCCGTGGTCACGTGAACAGTGGGCGGAAAAAGTGCAGGAAGAGCTGGCAAGCGTGCGTGCCCTGCCCGCCTCGGCACGATTGAAAATCAAGCGCCCGGTGAAAGTTCAGCCGGTTGCCCGCGTCTGGCGCGCGGATGAACAAAAACAGACTCAGCTGGCCTGTCCTTCTCCGATTCTGGTTATCTGTCGCGATCGCACGCAGGTTCCGGTACTGGGCGAATTGCTTAACTACGATGCCGATAATATTAACCATCGTTATAAACCTGCTGCAGAACCGCTGAATCTTTTGATCCCCAGACTGCATCTGTGGGTCGATTGTCCGATATAAATAAAAAGGCCAGCTTTCGCTGGCCTCTGACTCACTCAAACCTTACGACTTCATGCTGCCGACCATCTCTTCCGGACGAACCCAGGCATCAAACTCCTCTTCGGTAAGATAACCCAGCTTCAGCGCCGAGCCTTTCAGCGTCAGCCCCTCTTTGTGCGCCTTCTTGGCAATTTCTGCCGCTTTGTCATAGCCAATATGGGTATTCAGCGCCGTCACCAGCATCAGCGATTCGTTAAGCAGTTGATCGATGCGCTCACGCACCGGCTCAATGCCGACCGCGCAGTGATGATTAAAGCTGTCCATGCCATCCGCCAGCAGGCGAATTGATTGCAGGAAGTTATGGATTACCATCGGACGGAACACGTTAAGCTCAAAGTTACCGGATGCGCCGCCCATATTGATCGCCACATCGTTACCCATCACCTGACAGCAGAGCATGGTCATCGCTTCGCACTGGGTCGGGTTAACTTTACCCGGCATGATGGAACTGCCTGGCTCATTTTCCGGGATGGCGATTTCGCCGATGCCGCAACGCGGGCCGGAAGAGAGCCAGCGCACGTCGTTCGCGATTTTCATCAGCGAGGCGGCCAGCCCTTTCAGCGCGCCATGCGCATGCACCAGCGCATCACAGGTTGCCAGCGCCTCAAACTTGTTTGGCGCAGTGACAAATGGCTGCTGCGTGAGATCGGCCAGCGCCTTCGCCACGCGCACCGCATATTCCGGATGGGTGTTCAGGCCCGTACCTACTGCCGTGCCGCCCAGCGCCAGTTCCGCCACGTGCGGAATGCTCAGCTCAATATGCTTCAGGTTATGCTCCAGCATCGCCACCCAGCCGGAAATCTCCTGGCCCAGAGTCAGCGGCGTGGCATCCTGCAGGTGAGTACGGCCAATCTTGACGATATCTTTGAAGGCGTCGGACTTCTGGCTTAAGGTCTTCTTCAGTACCTGAATCTGAGGGATCAGCTGTTCGCGCAAGGCGATAACGGCGGCAACGTGCATCGCCGTCGGGAAGACATCGTTGGAACTCTGGCTCTTGTTCACATCGTCGTTGGGATGAACCAGCCGCGCCATTCCGCGCTCGCCGCCAAGGATTTCACTGGCGCGGTTCGCCAGCACTTCATTCATGTTCATATTGGTCTGGGTGCCGGAACCGGTCTGCCAGATCGCCAGCGGGAATTCATCCGCATGCTTGTCAGCCAGCACCTCATCGGCCGCGCTGACAATCGCCTCGGCGCGGTCAGCGGGCAGCAGTCCCAGATCGCGGTTAACGCTGGCCGCGGCGCGCTTGGTCAATGCCAGTGCATGCACCAGCGCGGTCGGCATTTTTTCGGTTGAGATGCGGAAGTGTTCCAGTGAGCGCTGTGTCTGCGCGCCCCACAGTTTGTCTGCCGGTACGTCGATGGGGCCCATTGAATCTTTCTCAATGCGATTGGCTGCCATGAATACGTCTCCTTCATCTGGTTTTTAAAAGAATGACCGCCCGGTACGTCATTACGATCGACTGCCGGGCGGTCAGGATAGTAATACACAATAATTTAACATTATCAGAGCTTAGCGTCCTTTTGCGCTGGAGATGTATTTTTACCGGCAGTTTCTGCTTTAATACTGGCAATAATTTCCCGTGATAAAGGGTTATACAATGCAAAAAATGAACAATACGCTGCAAAACTACGCATGGGGCAGCAAAACTGCGTTGACTGAGCTTTACGGAATCGCTAATCCACAGGGGCTGCCGATGGCGGAACTCTGGATGGGCGCACATCCGAAAAGCCCCTCCACCGTGATTGACCAGGGCAGCGAGCGTTCGCTGCGTGACGTGATTGATGCCGCGCCTGCCGCCATGCTGGGCGAAGCGGTGGCACAGCGTTTTGGTGAACTGCCCTTCCTGTTCAAAGTGTTGTCTGCCGATCAGCCGCTGTCGATTCAGGTCCATCCCAGCAAACGCGCGGCCGAAGTGGGCTTTGCCCGTGAGAATGCGGCGGGTATTCCGCTGACAGCTGCTGAGCGTAATTATAAAGATGCCAACCACAAGCCGGAGCTGGTCTACGCGCTGACGCCCTTCCAGGCGATGAATGGCTTTCGCACCCTGACGGAGATGGTCTCACTGCTGGAGCCGGTTGCGGGCGCACATCCACAGATAGCCCATTTTCTGCAGCATCCCGATCAGGATACGCTGGCCGCGCTCTTCTCTACCCTGCTGTCACTGGAGGGTGAGGCGAAATCGCTGGCGCTGGGCATCCTGAAATCCGCGGTTGATGCACAACAGGGTGAGCCGTGGCAGACCATTCGCATGATTGCGGCAGAGTATCCTGACGACAGCGGCCTGTTTTCGCCGCTGCTGCTGAACGTAATCACGCTGCAACCGGGCGAGGCGATGTTCCTCTACGCGGAGACCCCGCACGCTTATCTGAAAGGCGTGGCGCTGGAGGTGATGGCAAACTCTGATAACGTGTTGCGGGCCGGTTTAACCCCGAAATATATCGATATTGCCGAGTTGATGGCGAACCTGAAGTTTGAAGAGAAGCCAGCCAGCACCCTGCTGACCGAGCCAGAGCAACAGGGCAACGCGCTGCGCTTCCCGATTCCGGTGGAGGATTTTGCCTTTGCCATTCATACCCTGAACGCAGAGCCACAGCCGCTGGCGCAGCAGAGCGCCGCACTGCTGTTCTGCATCGAAGGCCAGACGGTGATCGCCAAAGGCGAGCAGCAGGTGACGCTGAAACCAGGTGAATCCTGCTTCATTGCCGCCAGCGAATCCCCCGTAACGGTCGCAGGCACGGGCCGACTGGCGCGGGTATTTAACGACTTAGGGTGAAGCGGCTGACGGAGTGCCTGTTAACTGCTATTATTTCAACCTATTAGCTTTTAAACGCCTGCGGGCGTTTTTCTTCAGTCGCTGGGGTAAACCTGCGGCATAAGCGGACTCAAGGATAAGGACGAATCAGCAATGAAAAAGACCAATGTTGCCGTAGGTGTCATCATCGCACTGGGCGTAGTCTGGACTGGCGCGGCATGGTTCACCGGCAAGCAGATTGAAAGCCACAGGGATGAGCTGGTGCAGAACGCCAATGCCCAGCTGAATGCTTATGCCCCTAACAGCCGACTGAAGATCAGCTATCAGGACTATCAGCGCGGCGTGTTCAGCAGCAAAGTGAATCTGGTGATTCAGGCCAACTCGCAGACGGAAGATAATCCTCTGCTTAAACCAGGCCAGAGCATCATCCTGAACGAAACCATCGATCATGGCCCTTTCCCGTTTGCTCAGCTGAAGCATTTCAATCTGATCCCGAGCATGGCGTCGGTTCATACCGAACTGGCTAACACCGATGCGGTGAAAAAGCTGTTTGAGCTGACCGGCAACAAGTCGCTGATTAACGCCGATACCCGTATCGGCTACAGCGGTGCCACCGATACGGCGCTGCGCGTTCTGCCGGTTGATTATCAGAATGCGCAAAGCGGCGAGCGTCTGGCCACCAATGGGGGCACCTTCAACGTCAGCGCGGATAACAAAGGCGACAAAGTGTCGCTGGACAGTGACGTTGATAGCCTCGCGCTGACCAGTAAAAATGAGATGGGCCAGCCGGTGCTGTTCACCATTAATGGTCTGAAGCTGAGCGGTAACACCCATCTCAGCCCGGAAGGCGTGCGTATTGGTGACCAGTCAGTGGATATTGAGAAGGTCAACGCCAGCATCAATGGTCAGGACGCCCTGACGCTGCACAAAATGAAAGGCACCTCCTCTTTCGATAACAGCGCCGGTAAGATTGGCGGCAATATCGACTACAAAGTTGAAGGCATTCAGCTGCAGAAGCAGGATTTTGGTCAGGCAGCGCTGAAGATGAAACTGTCACAGTTTGATGCGCAGGCGGTAAAAGCCTTCTCCGATCGTTACAACGCGCAGATGCAGGAACTGCTGAGCCAGCCTGGCGTCGCGGAAGATCCTATCCGCTACCAGGCGGGTGTGCATCAGATTCTGATGAGCAACCTGCCGATGCTGCTGAAGGGCTCACCTGCGATCAGTATCGCCCCGCTGAGCTGGAAAAATGATAAAGGTGAAAGCACCTTTAACCTGAACGCTAATTTCAACGATCCCTCTGCGGTGACCGGCGAAGCCCAGACACTCAGCGCCATGGTTGATCGGGTACTGAAGAGCCTGGACAGCAAGCTGGTCATCAATATGCCAATGGCGACCGAAACCATGCATAAAGTGGGACTGGCTGAAGGATATCAGGCCGATGACGCACAGAAGCTGGCAGATCAGCAGGTGAAAGGACTGGCGGCGATGGGTCAGATGTTCCGCCTGACCCAGCAGCAGGATAACAATATCGTCACCAGCCTGCAGTATACCAACGGTCAGGTGAACATGAACGGCGACAAAATGACGCTGGAGCAGTTCCTCTCCCGCTATATGCTGGGTATGCCGACCAGCGAAGGGATGCCGCAGTAATTCTCTACTCTTCCTTTAAAGGCGACCTCCGGGTCGCCTTTTTTATGCCGAGCCGCGAATAACCAGCTGCGGCGGCATAATCACGTTCTGCCGGGCGGCATCGGGTTGCGCTATCCGTTGCAGGATACGCTCAGCTGCCACACGGCCAATCTCCCGGGCTGAACTGGTGACAAACGTCAGCGGCGGATCGGTCAGTTCCGCCTGCGGTTCATCGCCAAAGCCCATCAGAGCCAGTTGCTGATCGTAATAGCTGTCGACTGCACCCCGGGCGAACGTTCGCCCGGTGCGCAACAGCCCAAAATAGCATCCCAGCGCGGTAGTGGCGTTATAGGCCAGCACGGCGGTCAGCCGCGGATGGTGCTGAAACAGCTGTATCGCCGCATCAGCCGCCTCTTTTTGCGTGTTACCACATTCAATAATCCATTCAGGCCGGAACGGCAGCCCATATTGCAGCAGGGTGGCGCAGTAGCCGCCAAGACGTTCTGCCCGGGTCAGTGATGCGCTATGGCCGCCCAGCCAGGCAATGCGCTGATGCCCCTGACGAATCAGGTATTCTGTGGCCAGACGCGCAGCCTGAGCATTATCGGGGCGGATAGCGTCCACCTCCTCCAGGCTACTGGCGCGCGCGGCACAGACTAAGGCCATATTCACCTCTCTGGCCCGCGTCACAATCTGACTGGCCTTATCGGCACCGCCTCCCAGCACCACGCCATCCACTCCCTGAGCGACCAGTGACTCAAAGCAGCGATGCAGATGCTGTCCCTGGGCGCCGCTCTGCGTCAGGAACAGCAATTTGCCCTGCTTCTCCAGCGCTTCACTCAGACCTGCCGTCATTTCGGCATAAAATGGCTGGCTGAGATCGCGGACGATCAAGCCAATCACGCCACTCTCACCCCCGCGCAACATGGTTGCCGAACGGTTACGTACGAAACCGAGTTGCTCAATGGCCTCGTTCACGCGCGCCATGGTGGCCGCAGAGATCCGTCCTTTGCCGGATAACACCAGCGATACCGTGGTCACCGACACGCCCGCCGCCGCCGCAACATCATTGATGGTGATTTTACTCATCAGATTACTCAACTGAACTACAGCATTAGAAAACAAGGTAAAACGTTACACCTTGTGACGTCAGAATTATATCGTCCATGACCTGAAGAGTGTGATTCAGCGCGCATAAGATCCAGGTAAAACGTTTTATCATCCCGCCACTTCACTCAGTGGTCCGTTTATCCAGGAGCGTTCATGTCACCCTCTCACCAAAAAATGTCCGTCTGGGAATTTTTCCAGAGTCTGGGCAAAACCTTTATGCTGCCGGTTGCCCTGCTTTCCTTCTGCGGCATCATGCTCGGGATTGGCAGTTCGCTGAGCAGTCGTGATGTCCTGACCCTGTTACCTGTGCTGGATCACCCCTGGCTGCAATATCTGTTTCTCTGGATGGCCAAACTGGGATCGTTCGCCTTTAGCTATCTGCCGGTGATGTTCGCCATTGCGATTCCGCTGGGTATGGCGCGCGAGAACAAGGGCGTGGCAGCGTTTGCCGGCTTTGTGGGGTATGCCGTGCTAAACCTCAGCATCAACTTCTGGCTCAATATCCACGGCATTCTGCCAACCACCGATGCCGCCGTGCTGAAAGCTAACAACGTTCAGCCGATCCTGGGGATCCCGTCGATCGATACCGGCATTCTGGGCGCGGTCATTGTGGGTATTGTGGTGTTCTGGCTGCATGAGCGCTTTCATAACATCCGACTGCCCGATGCGCTGGCTTTCTTTGGCGGCACCCGGTTTGTGCCGATTATCACCACGCTGGTGATTGGTTTACTGGGACTGGTCGTCCCGCTGATCTGGCCTTTTTTCGCGCGGGGTATCACCGGATTAGGCTGGATGATTAACAGCGCGGGTGATTTTGGCCCGATGATCTTTGGAACCGGCGAACGTCTGCTGCTGCCGTTTGGCCTGCAGCATATTCTGGTCGCCATCATGCGCTTTACCGATGCAGGCGGCACACTGGATGTGTGTGGCAAGAGCGTGAGCGGTGCCTTAACCATTTTCCAGGCGCAGCTCGCCTGCCCGGAAACCCACGGTTTTGCTGAAAGCGCGACCCGCTTCCTGTCACAGGGTAAAATGCCTGCCTTCCTGGGTGGTCTGCCAGGTGCTGCCCTGGCCATCTATCACTGCGCTCGCCCGGAGAATCGTCATAAGATCAAAGGCCTGTTGATCTCCGGTGTGGTGGCCTGCGTGGTCGGCGGCACCACCGAACCTATCGAATTCCTGTTTCTGTTTGTCGCCCCGTTCCTCTATCTGATCCACGCCCTGCTGACCGGCGTTGGCTTCAGCATCATGGCGATACTGGGCGTCACTATCGGCAATACAGACGGCAATATCATCGACTTTGTGGTGTTTGGTGTGCTGCACGGGCTGTCGACCAAATGGTACTGGGTACCCGTTGTCGCAGCGATATGGTTTGTCGGTTACTACCTGATTTTCCGTTTCGCCATTCTGCACTTCAATATCAAAACACCGGGACGCGAAGTGGAAAGTGCCAGTGCGGTTGCGCAGCAGGTCAGCAATGCCGGTAAAGGCAAATCTGGCTATAACTCACCGGCTATTCTCGCGGCACTTGGCGGCGTGGAGAATATTACCTCGCTGGATAATTGTCTGACGCGTCTGCGTCTGACCCTGGCGGATATGAGTAAAGTGGATGATGCGGCGCTGAAAGCCAACGGCGCGATAGGTGTGGTCCATCTTAATCAGACCAGCCTGCAGGTGGTTATCGGTCCACAGGTGCAGTCGGTGAAAGATGAACTGTCACACCTGATGAATGTCCCTGCCTGAAGTGCCGGAGCCGATTAATGTTTAACTTTGACGAAGTCATCGATCGCCGCGGCAGCTGGTCTACCCAGTGGGATTTCGTGGCTGACCGCTTTGGCGTCCCCGATCTGCTGCCGTTTACCATTTCGGATATGGACTTCAGAACTGCGCCAGCGGTTCAGCAGGCGCTGGCCCAGCGCGTAGCACACGGCGTGTTGGGTTACAGTCGCTGGCAGCATGACGATTTTCTTTCCGCCTGCTGCCACTGGATGTCCAGCCGTTTCGGCTACCAGCCCGATGCTGACACGCTGGTTTATGGACCCTCGGTGATCTATATGGTGGCGCAGATGCTGCGCCGCTGGAGCAACCCGGATGATGAAGTGGTGCTCCACACCCCCGCCTACGATGCTTTTTATAAAACGGTACGCGGCAATCAGCGACAGGTGCTGGAGATGCCGCTGCAGCGGGATAACGGTAGCTGGCGATGTGATATGGCCGCGCTGGAGACGCGGCTGGCGCGCCCGCGCTGCAAGATCCTGTTGCTCTGCAGCCCGCACAATCCCACCGGCAAAGTGTGGACAGCAGCTGAGCTGCAACAGATGGCGGCGCTCTGCGATCGTCACGGCGTGCGGGTGATCAGCGATGAAATCCATATGGATATGGTAGTGGGTAATCAGCCCCATACTCCGTGGGCCAGCGTGGCGCGCAGTGACTGGGCGCTGTTTACCTCGGCGTCGAAAAGCTTCAACGTACCAGGCCTGACCGGTGCGTGGGGAATTATCCCGGATGCGGCAGACAGAGCCGCCTGGTTTCAGGCGCTGAAAAATGCTGACGGCCTTTCTTCTCCGGCCGTGCTGGCCGTCACGGCACACGTTGCCGCCTACCAACAAGGCGCACCCTGGCTGGATGCCCTGCGCAGCTATCTTTATGATAATTTCACACTGGTTGCCAATCGGCTTAACGCTGAGTTTCCCGCACTTGACTGGCACATTCCCGAGGCGACCTATCTCGCCTGGCTCGATATCAATCCGCTGGGCATTCCAGAAGAGGCCCTGCAACAGGCGCTGATCCAGCAACGGGTCGCAATTATGCCCGGATCGACCTACGGTGATGCAGGCAAAGGGTTTTTGCGTCTTAACGTTGGCTGTCCGCGCAGCAAAGTTGATGAGGGCGTTTCACGCCTGATTGCGTCGATCCATCAGTTGCAGGGCTGACATTAGCCGGCGAGGCAACCATTGCTCGCCGGTTATGCGTAATTAAGCAGCATCCGGCGCAGCTGTTGCGCAAATAGCTGGCGCTGTTGCGCAAGATATTTTTATAATGCTCTGCACTTCACCGACAACTGAGCGAGTGCGCCATGATCGATTCTAAAATTCCTCTGACTGATATTCACCGCCACCTTGATGGCAACATCCGTGCACAAACCATTCTCGATTTAGGTCGCCAGTTTAACCTCGCCCTGCCTGCTTCCACGCTGGAGACGCTGCGTCCGCATGTGCAGGTCGGCCAGAATGAGCCTGACCTGGTGAGCTTCCTGCAGAAGCTCGACTGGGGTGTGAAAGTGCTGGGTGATCTGGATGCCTGCCGCCGGATCGCGCAGGAGAATGTCGAAGATGCCGCCCGCGCGGGTATTCACTATGCTGAACTGCGTTTTTCCCCTGGTTATATGGCGATGACCCACAACCTGCCGATTGCCGGTGTGGTTGAAGCGGTAATTGAGGGCGTGCGCGCAGGCCGTCAGCAGCACGATATCGACGTGCGTCTGATCGGTATTATGAGCCGTACCTTTGGCGAAGATGCCTGCCTCAGCGAACTGGAAGCTTTGCTTGCCCATCGCGATCACATCACCGCGGTCGATCTGGCGGGTGATGAGCTGGGCTTCCCGGGCAGCGAGTTCCTGAGCCACTTTACCCAGGCGCGCGATGCCGGTTTCCGCGTTACCGTCCATGCGGGCGAAGCGGCCGGACCCGAGAGCATCTGGCAGGCGATTCGGGAGCTGGGTGCAGAACGTATCGGTCACGGCGTGAAAGCGATTGAAGATCGCGCGCTGATGGATTTCCTGGCGGAGCACCGTATTGGTATTGAATCCTGCCTGACCTCCAATATCCAGACCAGCACCGTGCCATCACTGGCGCAGCATCCGCTGAAGACCTTCCTGGAGCATGGCATTCTGGCGACGATTAACACGGATGATCCGGCGGTTCAGGGCATTGAACTGGCGCATGAGTATCATCACGCCGCTCCGGCTGCCGGTCTGAGCGCGGCGCAGATTCGTCAGGCGCAGGAAAATGGTCTGACGATTGCGTTCCTTAGCGAAGCAGAGAAAGCGGCTCTTCGCGCCCGGGTGCAGTAATCCTGAAGCGTAGCGACAAAAAACGGGCCGGATATCCGGCCCGTTTCGCTTTTTTACTTATTGCGTTTTAAGCACCGACCGATTAAACGCGCTTTAGCGACATCGTCTGGCGTTTCTCGGCGGATTGCAGACCTAACTCGATCAGCTCCATCACATGAATCGCCTCTTCCGCTGCCACCGGATTGTTACCACGTCCGGCAATCGCATCGCGGATGCCTGCATAGTAAGCGGGATAGTTGCCTGGCTGGGTCAGCTGGGTCGTTTCGGTCAGGGAATCTCCGTCAACCAGCGTCAGAGTGCCATCACGCATGTCATAGCCCCAGTCTTCCTGCGGCGGGAAATCACCTGACTTCAGGCGATCTTCCTGCGGATCAAGACCATATTTGACGTAACTGCCGCGCGTGCCGTGGACGGTATAACGGGCAGATTCTGCCGCGACCAGCATGCTGGCGTGCAGCACAACACGGCGCTGCGGATAAGTCAGCGTCGCGTGGAAGTAGTCGGTGGTCTGCGCGCCCGGACGCATCTCGGCCAGATCAACCGTGATAGCGACCGGCGGGCCAAACAGCTGCAGCGCCTGGTCCAGCAGATGCGGCCCCAGGTCATACCAGATTCCGCTGCCTGCACCTTTCATTTCACGCCAGCGATTACGCACTTCCAGACGGAAGCGGTCAAAGTGCGATTCAAAGTAGCGCACTTCACCCAGCGTACCGGCCTCAATCAGCGATTTCAGCGTCAGGAAGTCACTGTCCCAGCGGCGGTTGTGGAACACCGACAGCAGCAGCCCTTTGGCTTTCGCCAGCGCATCCAGTTCACGCGCCTGTGACAACGTCACGGTGAAAGGCTTATCGACCACCACATGTTTACCGGCGTTCAGCGCTGCTTTTGCCAGCGGGAAGTGCGTGTCGTTGGGGGTAGGAATAACAATCAGTTGCAGCGTCGGGTCGTCCAGCAGTGCCTGAGGGTCGGCCACCACCTTAACAGCAGGCCAGTCGGCGTGGACTTTGCTGGCGTCGCTACTGGAAATGGCTGCCAGTTCGACGTCTGGCGTCCCCGCAATC
Source organism: Pantoea sp. EKM21T (assembly GCF_011800405.1). Lineage (NCBI taxonomy): Bacteria > Pseudomonadati > Pseudomonadota > Gammaproteobacteria > Enterobacterales > Erwiniaceae > Pantoea > Pantoea sp. EKM21T. The sequence goes on along the minus strand of NZ_JAALFV010000002.1, from coordinate 251,819 downwards.
AGCGGAGCATGAAACGTTTTACTGGCAAAACCGTAGCCGATCAGACCAACACGTAATTTATCGCTCATTTGTATTCCTCTCAGAGCCTGATTGACCAGGCTCTTAGTTGATAACCTGATTGATTTAAGACTATTAACCAAATGACGACAAGCCGGAATTCCCCGAAAAAACTAAGAGATAGCACTTCGCGCCAGCGGCCAGGCGGTCTGAGCGGCCAGGCTGTCGTGCGCATCCTGATTACGGCGGCGGAAGTCGCTGGGACTGACGCCGACCCGCTTGCGGAACACCCGCGAGAAGTAGAGCTGATCGTCATAGCCCACTTCACGTCCTACCGAGGCGATCGGTTCCTGGGTGGTCTGCAGCAGCAGTTTCGCGCGGATTACACGCTGATCTTCACGCCAGCGCAGCAGGTTCACACCCATCTGCTCGCGGAACAGGTGCGCCAGCCGCGACGGCGACAGACAGACGTGGCGCGCCACCTCTTCAATCTTAACCTCGCTGGCGAGATGGTTGGTGACGTACTGGCAGGCTTCAATCACGCGCGGATCGCGAATTAACTGATGGCTACGAGGATCTTCTTCAACGGCGCGCAGCAGCAGCCGTTCCAGCAGGTTCATCGCCAGCTCTTCCGCAAACCGACGGCCCGAATTGTGGGTCTGCTCGATACTGGCAAACAGGCGATCAAATTCGCCACGCAGCGATTCAGGCAGCAGCAGTCGTCCCACGCCCTCCTGCTCATCCTGCCAGCGCAGCCAGTCGTGCCAGTAGGCGCGCGGACGGAAATAGACCCAGCGGTGAAACCACTGCGGGCTGTCCGGCGCGCGACCATAATAGTGAGCCGTTTTCGGCTGAAACAGCAGCATTTCGCCAGGTTCGCAGTCAAATGCCCGCTCGCCGTCAAATACCCGCCCTTTACCTTTAATAGTGAGATTCAGAATGTAACCTTTCATGCCGTGCGGGCGATCGATAAAGAAATCGAGCGGGCCATCTGCGGTGATGGGCGTCAGCCCCGCCACCAGCCAGGCATTGAATGAATAGCCCGGCAACAAGGGGTTTTGCTGCTCGGCCGGTAATTCACGGTGATACATAGCGTCCTCACTCAGTCTGTTATTGTTCGGATAGCCCGCAGAGACTTCTGCCTCTGCGGACCAACGGCTCGCTCAATCAGGCTTTTTTCTGTTTGTAACGGTCAAAAATCACCGCAGCTAACAGTATCAGACCGCGTACCACATACTGTGAGAATGGCGAGATATTCAATAAATTCATCGCATTCTCTACCGTGCCGAGGATCAGCACCCCTGCCACCACATAGGAGATTTTACCGATGCCGCCCTTCAGCGAAACGCCACCCAGCACGCAGGCAGAAATCACCACCAGCTCATAGCCGATGGAGGTCATTGGCTGGCCGCTGGTCATACGTGACGCCAGGATGATGCCCGCCGCCGCTGAAACCAGACCGGAGAGGATAAAGATGATGATGCGGGTGCGCACCACCGGCACACCGGCCAGACGTGCTGCTTCTTCATTGCCGCCAATTGCCAGGGTGTTACGGCCAAAGGTGGTTTTGTTGAGCAGGAAGCCGAAGATCAGCATCGTAGCCAGGGTCAGCCAGATGGGCGCAGGCACGCCAAGCCAGTTGGCAAAGCCCAGTTCAAAGAAGCGCTCATCTTCGATACCGACCGCTTTACCGTCAGAGAAGATATAGGCCAGCCCGCGGACAATCTGCATGGTCGCCAGCGTGGTGATCAGCGCATTGATCTTGAGGCGGGCAATCACAAAGCCGTTGATAAAGCCGGTGATCATACCGAGTACCAGACCGGCACCCACGCCAATCCACAGGCTTTCGGTCATGTTAATCACCACGGCGGTAACCACACCCGCACAGGCGATGACGGAAGCGACCGACAGGTCAAAATCACCGGAGGCCAGACAGAACAGCATGCCGCAGGCGACCATGCCGGACATCGACATCGCCAGCCCTAAGCCTTTCATATTGATAAACGAGCCGAAGTTCGGCACAAAGATCGCACAGACAATAAACAGCAATGCAAATACCACCAGCATGCCGAAGTTGTCCCAGATGCGACCTAACTGCAGGCCGCCGCGTGAAGCGGGCTGCGGCGTATTTGAGGTCGTGGATGAAGCCATGATGATCTCCTGTCAGGCCACGGCGGCCGCTTGAGTGGTTTTGGGCATCGCCAGGCTCAGCGTCTGCTGTTCCGTGGCGTCGTCGTGTAGCAGTTCACCGGCAATGGCACCTTCGCGCATCACCACGATGCGATCGGCCAGGCCCATCACTTCCGGTAAATCGCTGGAGGCGAACAGCACCGCAATGCCCCGGTTCGCCAGCTGATAAATCAGGTTATAGATTTCATGTTTGGCACCGACATCGATACCGCGCGTTGGCTCATCCAGCAGGATCACCTTCATATCCTCTGACAGCCAGCGTCCCAGAATCGCCTTCTGCTGGTTGCCGCCGGAAAGGTTCATGATCAGCTGATCGGCGCTGGGCGTTTTGATGTTTAGCGAGCGGATATGGCTGTCGGCATTTTTATTTTCCCAGCCGTTTTTAATCAGGCAGCCCGCAGTAAGGTTATGACGACGGGCGCTGATGTTGATGTTGTCGCGCACCGAATGCACCGGAATAATGCCCTCGGCTTTGCGATCTTCCGGGCAGAGCATAATGCCCGCACGGATGGCATCGATCGGCTCCCGCAGCGGCAGCGGTTTGCCGTCCAGAATCACCTGACCGCCGCGCAGACGCGTGCCGCCAAACAGCCCTTTCAGCAGTTCACTGCGACCGGCACCGACCAGGCCAAACAGGCCGACGATTTCACCGGCATGGACTTTCAGCGAAATCGGCGTCCGCACGCCCTTCGCTTCGACCTTGTCCAGCTCCAGCCGCACCGCGCCTTTGGCACGCGGTGAATAGCCATAGATATCACCGAGGTTTCGTCCAACCATCGCCTGCACCAGATCGTCGTGATGGGTGTTAGCCATATCGGTAAACGTCCGCACGTAGCGGCCATCTTTAAAGACGGTGATGGCATCGCTGAGGGCGAAGATCTCCTCCATGCGGTGTGAAACGTAGAGCACCACCCGGCCCTCCTCACGGAGCTGACGGATGACGCGGAACAGGTTGTCGATTTCACGCGCCGACAGGGAGCTGGTTGGCTCATCAAAGGCGATAATGCGCGCGTTACGCGCCAGCGCTTTGGCAATCTCCACCATCTGCCACTGCCCCAGCGACAGATATTTCAGCGGCATATCGGGATCGATATCCATGCCGAGATTTTTCAGTTGCAGGCCCGCCTCAAAACGCATCAGCTTACGGTTGACCAGCCCATGTTTGTGCGGGATCTGACCGAGATAGATGTTCTCTGCCACGCTCATTTCCGGCACCAGATGCAGTTCCTGGTAAATAATGGCGACGCCCGCGTCCAGCGCATCGGTGGTGCGCTGAAAGCTCATCGGCTGGCCTTTAATACGAATCTCACCGCCGCTCGGCTGATAACTGCCGCTGAGTATTTTTAACAGCGTCGATTTGCCTGCGCCGTTCTCGCCCATCAGAGCATGGACTTCACCGCCACGGCAGTCGAAGGAGATATCCTGCAACGCTTTGACGCCAGGGAAGGTTTTACTGATGCCATGAAACGACAGAAATGCTGAATCAGTGTTCATGTTTTTCCTCACTCTTTCGCGCCACCGGCCAGTTATGGCGGGCGGCGCGAAATTGGCTATTAAGGATGCCAGGCGACAAACTGCCTGGCAGGCTCAGGGTTACATCAGTCCTTTTTTCGCCAGTTCAGTTTTGAAGTTGTCACGGGTGATCAGCACCACATCGGTAACTTCGGTGAATTTTGGTGGCTCTTCACCTTTGCTGACCCAGTTGTAGAGCATCTGGCTGCTTTTGTAGCCGTGGATATCCGGGCTTGGCAGCAGCGATCCGTAGAAGCCGGTTGCCTTCTCTTTCGACAGTTCACTGATGGCGTCCACGCCGTTGATGCCGATACCGATGACGTCAGCCGCTTTAAAGCCCTGACCTTCGGTCGCGCGCACGCCGCCCAGCACGGTGTTGTCGTTCATGCCGACAATCAGCCAGTGTTTGACTTCAGGATGCTGAACCAGCAGAGAGTTACCGGCGTCAAACGCGCCAGGGATGTCGTTAGATTTGGTGGGGACCTGGTAGATCTGCGCTGCCGGGAAGCCAGCGGCTTTGATGGCGTCCATGGAGCCGCCGGTACGACGACGAGCGGTGTCGAGTTCGTTGGCGGTAATCGCCATCACGCCGGTGGTTTTCACATCCCAGCCGCGTTTCTGCATCTCTTTATAGAGTTCCTGACCCTGACGCTCACCAATTTTGGTCGCAGCCATCATCACCAGCGGCACGGTATCCATTGGTTTGCCTTTGGCGGTGACGAACTGGTCATCGACCGCGATGACTTTCAGACCGTAGCCACGTGCTTTTGCCATGATGGCAGAGCCGAGTTTCGGATCGGGCGTACAGATAACAAAACCCTTCGCGCCGTTAGCCGCCAGGCTGTCGATGGCATTCAGGGTTTTTTCACCATCCGGCACGGCAATTTTAATGACGTCAAAGCCAAGATCTTTGCCCGCTTTATCGGCGAATTTCCATTCAGTCTGGAACCAGGGTTCCTCTGGTTGCTTGACTAAGAATCCCAGCTTCATGGTCTCGGCGATAGCGGATTGTGACATAACCGCTGCCAGGCCGATGGCCGCGAACGCTTTAGTGAATTTATGCATGATGCTCTCCGGTACCAGGTTATTTTTCGCTGCTAATAACGAATCGGTGTAAACGCTACCAGTTTGTTTTGTTTTGTGGGTACAGCCATAAATCAGTGCGTTAGGCTGGCATGTGCTGACAGACTGTCCAGACGCTGGGCTAGTTTTAGCGGTATTAGCGAAGAAAAATGTAGAGCGGTATCACATCTTAAAATCACGACAAAATGATCCATATATTCAGCAAATTTAACCGGACCTTAACTTTTGCAATGGATCACAAAATCACTGCCGATGACAGAAAAGTGCATATTGTCAGCCAGCGATGACTAACTGATTTGGCGCGCCGAACCCAGGATACAGGAGTTAACTAACTACAGGAGATTCCGATGCGTGCTGGAGCCATCACCCTTGGGCTGGACTTTGGTAGTGATTCGGTGCGTGCGCTGGCCGTGGATTGTCATAGCGGCAAAGAGCTGCAGAGTGCGGTGTTCAGCTATCCGCGCTGGCAACAGGGCTTATACAGCGATCCGCACACTAACCGTTTTCGTCACCATCCACAGGATTACATCGACGCCATGGAGCAGGCACTGCTCGGCGTGCTGAATGCACTGAGTGAAGATCAGCGCAACGCCGTGGTCGGCATTGGTGTTGACAGCACCGGTTCGACCCCTGCCCCTATTGACCGCGACGGCAACGTGCTGGCGCTGCGTCCGGAGTTCGCCGACAACCCCAACGCGATGTTTGTGTTGTGGAAAGATCACACCGCTATAGAAGAAGCGGAAGAGATCAATCAGCTGTGCCACAGCGGCCGCTTCCTGGATTACAGCCGCTATATTGGCGGGATTTACTCCTCTGAGTGGTTCTGGGCGAAGATTCTGCACGTGTCGCGTGAAGATGCGGCCGTGCGTGACGCCGCTGTCTCCTGGGTCGAACTGTGCGACTGGGTGCCAGCCCTGTTAAGCGGCACCACCGCACCTGACAAATTGCGCCGCGGCCGCTGTGCGGCCGGGCACAAGGCGCTGTGGCACGGCGACTGGAACGGCCTGCCCGATGTGGATTTTCTCAATGCGCTGGACCCGCTGTTAACGCAACAGCTCGACTCTCCCCTGTTTACCGATACCTGGACCGCTGATCTGCCTGTCGGCACGCTTAGCCCTGAATGGGCGCAGCGTCTTGGCCTGACGCAAACCGTGACGCTTTCGGGTGGCGCATTTGACTGCCATATGGGCGCGGTCGGTGGCGGTGCCAAACCCTATACCCTGGTGAAAGTGATCGGCACCTCGACCTGCGACATCCTGATTGCGGATAGTGAAAAGGTCGGCGATCGCGACATCAAAGGCATCTGTGGTCAGGTCGATGGCAGCGTAATGCCAGGCGCTATCGGGCTGGAGGCGGGTCAGTCTGCCTTTGGTGATATCTACGCCTGGTTCAGCCGTTTACTGGGCTGGCCGCTGCAGCTGGCGGCGCAGCAGCATCCGGAGCTGAAGCCTCAGCTGGCTGAGATGCAAAAGAGTCTGATTAAAGATTTGACCGAGGCCTGGGCCGCAAACCCGCAGCTCGACCATCTGCCGGTGGTGCTGGACTGGTTTAACGGTCGCCGCACGCCAAATGCCAATCAGCGGCTGAAAGGGGTAATTACCGACCTCAATCTGGGCACCGATGCCCCCGCGCTGTTTGGTGGTCTGGTCGCCGCCACCGCATTTGGCGCACGCGCAATTATGGAGTGCTTCGAACAGCAGCAGATCCCGGTCGAGAGCATTCTGACCCTGGGCGGCATCGCGCGGAAATCCCCGGCGATTATGCAGGCCTGCTGCGATGTGATGAACCGCCCACTGGATATCGTCGCTTCTGACGAGTGCTGTGCGCTGGGTGCGGCCATTTTCGCCGCCGTCGCCGCCGGTGTGCACGCCAGCGTTCCCGACGCCCAGCAGGTGATGGCCAGCCCGATTGCCGTGACGCTGCAGCCCGATCCGGCGCGCGTCGCCCGCTATCAACAACTTTATCAACGCTATCAACAATGGTGCGTGGCGGCTGAACCGCAATACGCCGCACGCCCCGCTTCCGCTAAGAGCCTATCTCAGCAGGCGTAATGTTGCAGGCAGTCTGGACACGGACAGCGCGGAACAATCCGTAGTACACGGAGTACGTGAGGATTACTCGCTACGCTCGCCCTTTCAGGGCCGCCCTGACGGGCGTTCAGGTTGCTAAAGCAACCTGTGTGAACACTGCCCAGGTTCAGACTGACAAATAAAATAGCCTATTGAGGTAGGCTCAAAGTAAAGGAGTGATTTTATGGAACAGTCAAACAGCTACAGCGTGTGGTTTGTCATCGGCACGCAGCACCTCTACGGGGCGGAGACGTTACGCCAGGTTGAACAGAATGCACGTCAGGTGGTAGAGGGTTTAAATCAGGCCGGTTTACCGCTGCGTCTGGAGCTGAAACCGCTGGTTAAATCACCGGATGAAGCGCTGGCTCTGTGTCGCGATGCCAATTATGACAAGCAGTGCGTCGGTATCATTACCTGGCTGCACACCTTCTCCCCGGCCAAAATGTGGATCGGTGGCCTGAGCGTGCTGAATAAGCCGCTGCTGCAATTCCATACCCAGTTCAATGCGGAGATTCCGTGGGACAGCATGGACATGGACTTTATGAACCTGAACCAGACCGCACACGGCGGCCGCGAGTTCGGTTTCATCGGCGCCCGTATGGGCCTGCAGCACAGCGTGGTGACCGGTCACTGGCAGGATAGCGCCAGCCAGCAGCGCCTCGGCAACTGGATGCGTGCAGCACTGACAAAACAGGCCAGTCAGCAGCTGAAAGTCGCGCGTTTTGGCGACAACATGCGTGAAGTGGCCGTGACTGAAGGCGATAAAGTCGCCGCGCAGATTCAGTTCGGTTATTCGGTGAATGGCTGGGGCGTCGGCGATCTGGTTGAGGTGATCAATGGCGTCAGCGATGGCGACGTGAATGCGCTGGTCGACGAATATGAAAGCCTGTATCGCTTTACCGATGTTGCCGCTTCCGGCGGCGAAAAGCGTCAGAACGTGCTGGATGCCGCGCGCATTGAGCTGGGTCTGAAACGTTTCCTGGAAGCAGAAGGCTGCCACGCTTTCACCACCAACTTCCAGACGCTGCACGGCATGACGCAGTTGCCAGGTCTGGCGGTTCAGCGTCTGATGGGTCAGGGTTATGGCTTCGCAGGTGAAGGTGACTGGAAGACCGCTGCGCTGCTGCGTATTTTCAAAGTGCTGGCTGGCGATCGCAAAGGTGGCACCTCCTTTATGGAGGATTACACCTATCACTTCTCACCCGGTAACGATCTGGTCCTCGGCTCGCATATGCTGGAGGTCTGCCCGTCAATTGCCATTGAAGAGAAGCCATTGATCGATGTGCAGTTCCTGGGCATTGGTGATAAAGCCGACCCGGCGCGCATGATTTTCTCAACGCCAGCGGGTCGCGCGATTAACGCCAGCGTAATTGATATGGGTGATCGTTTCCGTCTGCTGGTTAACGTGGTGGATGCTATCGAACAGCCGAAACCGCTGCCGAAGTTGCCGGTTGCGCGCGCACTGTGGAAAGCCCAGCCGTCACTGGCAACGGCATCCGAAGCGTGGATTCTGGGCGGCGGCGCGCACCATACGGTGTTCAGCCAGGCGCTGACGCTGGATGATATGTATCTGTACGGTGAGATGAACGACATTGAAGTGCTGGTGATTGATGAGCACACGCGTTTACCTGCGTTTAAAGACGCACTGCGCTGGAACGAAGCGTATTACCGTTTGAAACGTTAATAACTAAAGGGCGCTGTTCGATTTTTTAATTAACAGCGCTCTTAAGTAAGTTAATGAAACGGCCGACGCAGGATTATGCGGCATCGTTTTTTATAAATACTGTGCTATTCAGTCGGGAATGACGGGCGTTCCGTAATTTTGATAGTTCAGCGCATATTTTTAAAGCCATGATCAAGCCCAACCGGGAAGGAAAGGTATGCCTGAAAAGCAAAGCGTCCGCGCCAGGGATGGCGCGGCCGATCCGCATGGATGCGGGAATCCTTTGCGATCAGGCATATCTTTCCTGACCTTTCTCATCAGCCAACAGCAATTTGTATTAATCCACCATCAATAGAAATATCCACTGTCCTGCTTCTTAAAGCGATGCATCAGCCCAATCGGGAAGGAAAGGTATGCCTGAAGAGCAAAGCGTCCGCGCCAGGGATGGCGCGGCCGATCCGCATGGATGCGGGAATCCTTTGCGATCAGGCATACCTTTCCTGACCTCTCTCATCAGCCAACAGCAATTTGTATTAATCCGCCATCAATAGAAATATCCACTGTCCTGCTTCTTAAAGCGATGCATCAGCCCAACCGGGAAGGAATGGTATGCCTGAAGAGCAAAGCGTCCGCGCCAGGGAGGCGCGGCCGATCCGCATGGATGCGGGAATCCTTTGCGATCAGGCGTACCTTTCCTGACCTTGCACCTAAATCCAATAGCGATTGTTTTTCCTGTCATACAAAAGAGAACCTAAGTCTTTGCTATAACTTAACCCTTTCATGAACTTGCACTTTCCCCCACCAGCCTGTATTGCTTGTAGCCTGACAAAACAAAGGTCGCCAGCGCCATGCACATTGCCGAGCTAAACCAACATCCCGGCTATGCCGGACAAACTGCACAACTGTTGCACACTGAATGGTCACACCTTCCTGCATGGTCTCACCCGCCTGCCATCCTTGAGCGTTTAAAACAGCGCAATCAGAAACCTTCGGCAGAATTTACTCTTATTGCCACACCGGATGGCGAAACGGTGGTCGCGACCTGCAGCGTCATTCGCTATGAACTGGATGACATTCCGGCACGAGAATTCTGGATTGGTGAGGTGGTGACGGACAAGGCATTCCGGGGTCAGGGCGTGGCAAAAGCGTTAATACAGCAGGCGATTGCGCGAGCCAGACAACAGCAGATGGGTGAACTGTGGCTCTATACACCCGATCAACAGGCGTACTATCAGCGTTCAGGATGGCAGGCGGTGGAACAGCGGCAAATAGCGGGTGAAGAAGTCACGGTAATGGTGCTGCGTCTTGCGCAGTAAAAGGCGGCTCCTGCGAGCCGCCATTGACCGGAGTACTGAAGAACTCAGGAAGGTAATCGCTTAACGGGCGCGTTCTGCTGACGATCCCAGATGACCGTCAGTAACCGCTGCAGGGCGATAAACGCAAACAGCAGAATTCCGATGGCGATCTTGGTCCACCAGGAACTCAGCGTACCGTCGAAGTTAATCCAGGTCTGAATCAGCCCCTGAATCAACACACCGAACAGCGTGCCCAAAACTGTACCGACACCACCCGACAGCAGCGTGCCGCCAATCACCACTGACGCGATCGCATCCAGCTCCACACCCAGCCCTGCCAGCGCATAACCTGCCGAGGTATAAATCGAGAACACGATCCCGGCCAGCGTCGCCAGCGTGGTGGAAAGCATATAAATCTTAATGGTGGTCGCACGGGTCGAAACGCCCATCAGTTGGGCGGATGTCATATTGCCACCGATGGCGTAAACCCGGTTTCCAAAGCGCGTGCGGTGCGCCAGAATAATCCCGCCAGACACCACCACCAGCATAATCACCGCCAGCAGGCTGAGACGCCCACCGCCCGGCACTTTCCACGCCAGACTGGAAAGCATGCTGTAGAACGGATGATCGATAGGAATTGAGTTCTCCGACACCAGATAACTGCATCCGCGCAGGAAAAACATCCCCGCCAGCGTAATGATAAATGCCGGAATCTTCAGCGCATCGATCAGCCAGCCCATCATGGCCCCGAACAGCGCGCCCAGCGACAGAATCAGCGCAAAGGCCAGCAAGGGATCGATATGAAAATCGCCAATCGCCCGGGCAAGAAACACGCCGGTAAAGGCGATCACCGCACCCACCGACAGATCGATACCGCCCGATAAAATCACGAAGGTCATGCCGACGGCGATAATCCCAAGAAAAGCATTATCGGTCAGGATATTGCAGATTACCCGGGTGGAGGCAAAGCCCGGAAACTGACTCAGACAAAACAGGTAACCCGCCACAAACACCAGCAAGGTGATCATCAGCGGAAGATGACGTTTAATCATGTCGGGCGTCTCCGTTTCAACATCGCAATAAACCGTGGTGACTGCAGCAACAGCACGCACATCACCACCACCGCTTTCACCACCTGATTCAGCTCAGGCGGGAAGCCGGAGAGCAAAATCCCGGTATTCATCGACTGAATAATCAGCGCGCCGATCAGCGACAACACCAGATTAAAACGGCCACCCATCAGCGACGCACCGCCAATCACCACGGCGAGAATCGCATCCAGCTCCAGCCATAATCCGGCGTTATTGGCATCCGCACCGCGTATATCCGCCGCGACGATCAGCCCCGCAACAGCGGCACAAACGCCACTTATGGCGTAGGTTGACATCACCACCAGCCAGCCTGTCACACCCGCGTTACGGGCCGCGCGCAGATTAATCCCAACAGCTTCGATAAACAGACCCAGCGCGGTTTTGCGCGTCAGCAACCAGACCGCCAGCGCTACCACCAGTGTGATCCAGACCGGGACCGGCAACATCCACAGCGAGCCGTTACCAAACCAGCCAAGACTGTCACTGTCGAACGTCACAATCTGCCCCTGCGTAATCAGCTGAGCGATTCCGCGCCCGGCGACCATCAGAATCAGCGTGGCAACAAATGGCTGAATACGCAGCAGCGCCACCAGCACGCCATTCCATACGCCACAGGCTAAACCGGTTCCCAGCGTGCAGAGAATAATAAACGGCACACCGTGTCCGGCTACGGTCAATGTCGCAGCCGTCGCGCCTGCGATCGCCATCACCGCACCCACGGAAAGATCGATGCCGCCGGTGGCGATCACCAGCGTCATCCCGATCGCCAGCAGGGCAACCGGTGCCGCACGGTTAAGAATATCGATCGGACTGCCGAACAGACGCCCATCCTGCAGATGCACGGCAAAAAAGTTATTGGCCACCAGACTGTCAATCAACAGCACCAACAGCAGCGCGGCGATTTGCGGCATCCCTGGCGGGAGTTTCAGCTTACTACGTGGCGTTTTTTCAGATGTCATAGGGGACTCAAGCATGTTTTACCCCTCCGTCCGCGATAGCATTGACGATCGACGCTACCGAAAGCTGCTCCAGCGGAATTTCTGCCACCTGCTTCAGATCGCGCATAATCAACACCCGATCGGCATAACCGACCAGCTCTTCGAGTTCAGAGGAGATCACCAGCAGCGCCAGACCATCGGCGCACAGGGATTCAATTAAACGGATAATCTCGGCGTGCGCGCCCACATCAATGCCGCGCGTTGGTTCGTCGAGGATTAAAAACTGCGGTTTGGTCACCAGCCAGCGCGACAGCAGCACCTTCTGCTGGTTGCCGCCCGATAACAGCTCCACAGGCTGCTCTGCATGCGGCGTACGAATACCCATACTCTTGATAAAACGATCGGCAATCGCCTGCTGCTCACGCTTCTTAATTGGCCGTAACCAGCCGCGCTGCGCCTGCAACGCCAGAATAATATTTTCACGAACCGAGGCCGCGCCGATAATCCCGTCAGTCTTACGATCTTCCGGGCAAAAACCCATGCCCAGCTGCGAGGCTTTCGCCGGATTAGTAATGCGCTGCACCTTGCCTTTGATCTTCGCTGTTCCTCGGTCGGCACGACGAATACCAAACAACACCTCGGCGGTTTCGGTGCGGCCCGAACCCAGCAGCCCCGCCAGTCCCACGACTTCGCCTGGACGAACTTCCAGGTTAAAGGGCTCAATGGTGCCTTTCCTGCCGTAATCTTCAAACGACACCACCGGCTGATTGCTGCGCAGCGTGCTGCCCTGCCGCTGCAGCGCCGTCTCCAGCAGTTCGCGACCCAGCATCAGCTTAATCAGCTCAATCTGCGGCAGCGTGGCGGTATCGCGGGTGGCGATAAACTGCCCGTTACGCAGCACGGTAATCCGGTCAGTAATGCGGTACACCTGGTCGAGAAAGTGCGTCACAAAAATCAGGCTCATCCCTTTGGCTTTTAACTGCGCCATCAGGGTAAACAGCATCTCAACCTCGCTGGCATCCAGACTGGCTGTCGGCTCATCCAGGATCAAAACCTGGGCGGAAAGATCGACCGCGCGGCAGATTGCGATAATCTGCTGCATCGCCACCGAGTAGTGGCCCAGCGGACGTGTTACATCGAGGGAAAAACCATAATTCCGCATCAGCGCATCGGCCTCCCGCACCATCCGGCGACGGTCGATCATGCCAAAGCGGCGCGGTTCGCGGCCAATATAGAGGTTATCTGCCACCGACATATTCGGCAGCATATTCACTTCCTGATAAACGGTGCCGATACCCATCTCCTGCGCCTGCGCCGTATTATGCGGCGTAATCGGCTCACCATTCAGGGTGATAGTCCCTGCATCACGGCTGTAAACACCGGTCAGCACTTTAATCAGGGTGGATTTGCCGGCACCGTTCTCCCCCAGCAGCGCCATGATCTCCCCTTTACGGATATCAAAGGAAACATTATTCAGCGCTTTGACGCCGGGAAAACCTTTGCTGACGCCGCTGATGGATAACAGCGGTGTTTCATTTTGCGTGGTCATTCTGCTCACTCCGCCTCACGTCATGAAAAACCGCCCCGTAGGGCGGTCTGCGGCTGGTCTGCGGCTGATCGGTGAATCAGTAACCCATGCCTTTTTTGGTATCCAGCTCCTTCTGCGCGTCGGCAGGCAGGAACAGCTTAGATTCGGTCTTGATCACTTTTGGCGGCAGCGTGCCATCTTTCTTGAATTTTTCCAGCGCATCAAACGCCGGGCCAGCCATGTTTGGCGTCAGCTCCACGTTGGCGTTAGCCTCACCCGCCAGCATCGCTTTATAGATATCCGGTACACCATCAATCGAGCCGGTCAGAATATCTTTGCCCGGTTTCAGGCCAGCTTCTTTAATCGCCTGAATGGCACCGATCGCCATATCATCGTTATGCGCGTAAACCATGCAGATGTTTTTGCCGTTGTTCTCCGCCTTGATAAAGCTCTCCATCACCTCTTTACCCTTACTGCGGGTAAAGTCACCCGACTGCGAGCGGATCACTTTAATGTTTGGATGGTTGCTGATCGCTTCAGCAAAGCCTTTCTTACGATCGATTGCCACGCTGGCACCCACCGTGCCCTGCAGTTCCACCACGTTACACTGCTTGTCGCCCACGGTTTTCACCAGCCAGTCGCCAATCAGCTTGCCTTCCTGCACGTTGTCAGCCGTCACCACCGCCTGATAGAGCGATTTGTCTTTTACCACAATGGCGCGGTCCAGCAGGTAAACCGGGATTTTGGCATCTTTGGCTTCTTCCAGTACCGGCTCCCAGCCGGTCTGCACCACCGGTGCGATGAAGATGGCATCAACGCCCTGAGCGATGAACGAACGTACCGCCTTGATCTGATTCTCTTGTTTCTGCTGTCCGTCGGCGATTTTCAGGGTGATTCCGCGTTTTTTGGCTTCGCTTTTCGCTACGTTGGTTTCCGCCGAACGCCAGCCAGATTCCGAACCTACCTGCGAGAAGCCGACCGTCATATCTGCAGCGAGTACCGGGCCGGTTAACGCGGCGCTGACCAGCGTGGTCAGAAGTAAACGTTTCCACATAGTTTTTAATCCTCTGAAAGGCGTTTGCTGTTTAGGGTAGAGAGCCTGCTTAGACTGGACTAAAAAAGCGTGCATAATGGCGACACACTTCACAAAACAGAGCAATTTAAAGGGGTTACGTGTAGTCACACGGTTTGGCTGACGAGGGAGTTATGGATAAAACGGCTGAGCAGAAAAAATCTGCTCGTTAAATAATTGTAATAAACAGAATCGCTTATGCTTACTGCCACTGGAAACGATTACAGCCAGGCGTACAAAACGGGTTATCCGGCCTGCGATGAACAAAAAATGGGATTTGTGATAGTCCGCACAGTAGGTTGCTGGTCTGGGTCAGGCGCGAAACGTTTCTCTGGCAGTAAGTGCAGAATGGTTAATTTTTTTGGGCTAAAAGGGTGAGAAAGAAGCCACTAATGCATTGTCAGCGCTGAATAAGAAAAAAAATAATATTTAACCTCTGCTTTTAAACGCTTTATGCCGGCTCTGTCCGTAATAAGTTAGTGAGGTGCTTAAGATAGAGACGCTGAGTTGCTGGGTCAGACAATAGTAAAAAAGCCAGATATGGAGTTTTAGTGACTAATAAGGTGCTTTTATCTGATTTTCGCCTTTTTTAAGCCGCATGATCTGGACAGCATAAGCTTGCCCCCTATACTGAGTACTCCTTTGTTACTTCTATCTGTTATGGCAATGATGACTGCGCACGATTACCTGCTTAAATTCCGCAAAGTAAATAATTCAGACAGTCTGGAAAAGCTTTTCGATCATCTTAATTACTCCCTGACGAATGATCTGGAAATCATCAATATGTACCGGGCTGCCGATCACCGACGTGCTGAACTGGTCTCTGGCGGACGGTTATATGATCTCGGCTGTGTCCCTAAAACGGTGTGGCGCTACGTGGTCTGATTTCCGGCTGATTTATCGCGGTTTATCCCGCTGATCTTGTCCGGATGGGCGTGCCCCTCTGGACATGTTATTCTGCTGCGCTTCGACTCCCCGAGACAGGAATAACCACGATGAATGAACAGGTTGCTGCGCCGCGTATTGGTGGCTGGCTTTTGCTGCCGCTGGCCTGGCTGATAATGACCCTGTTAACCACCGTTCTGGTGCTGGCGATGTATCTGACACCACTGTTTAATCCGGAATGGCGTGTGGCGCTGTTTTCTCACGGCAGCACACTCTTCTCTTACTGGGCTATTTCCCTGCTCACCGCCGTGGCGGTCTGGGCTTATAGTCTCTGGATCAGCTGGCTGTTCTTTAAGCGCTCCCGCCGCCTGCCGCGTCACTACCTGCTCTGGCTGCTGATTACCGTGCTGCTGGCGCTGAAAACCTTTGCCTTTACGCCCGTTACCGATAGCCGTGCCCTCCAGACATTACTGCTGTCGCTGCTGGCCGCTGCGGTGTTTGCGCCCTACTTCAAACGCTCAAAACGGGTAAAAACGACCTTTATCGCGCCATAACGCTGTGAGTTATGTCAGGAATTTAATTCTGAGTGCGGTCTGCCGCTCAGCGGATGGCGCAGGTGTTGAGATACGCCGCGCTATCAATGATAATAAGCCGCTTTCTGGCTCCCAGGCGAAAAAATGACCGATTATCTGCTTCTCTTTGTTGGCACCGTGCTGGTGAATAACTTCGTATTAGTGAAGTTTCTCGGCCTGTGTCCTTTTATGGGCGTTTCCAAAAAACTGGAAACGGCGATTGGCATGGGTCTCGCCACGACATTCGTCATTACCCTGGCCTCGATCTGCGCATGGCTGGTCAACCATCTGATCCTGCTGCCGCTGGATCTGGTCTATCTGCGTACCATGGCCTATATCCTGGTGATCGCCGTCGTGGTGCAGTTCACCGAAATGGTGGTGCGTAAAACCAGCCCGTCGCTCTATCGTCTGCTGGGTATCTTTCTGCCGCTGATCACCACCAACTGTGCGGTGCTGGGCGTACCTCTGCTGAGCGTCAACCTTAACCACACCTTTATGCAGGCCGCGCTGTATGGTTTCAGTGCCTCTATCGGCTTCTCGCTGGTGATGGTGCTGTTCGCCGGTATGCGCGAGCGGCTGGTGCTGGCCAATGTTCCTGCCCCGTTTAAAGGCAACTCCATCGCCCTGATTACCGCGGGCCTGATGGCGCTGGCGTTTATGGGCTTCAGCGGTCTGGTGAAATTCTGATGACCGCGATCTGGATTGCTGTTGCCGTATTAAGTGCGCTGAGCCTGGTGTTCGGCGCGCTGCTGGGTTACGCCTCGCGCCGCTTTGAAGTCGAAGAAGATCCTATTGTTGAGCAGATTGATGCCATTCTGCCGCAGAGCCAGTGCGGTCAGTGTGGCTATCCGGGCTGTCGCCCCTATGCGGATGCGGTCGGTAACAATGGTGAAGCGATCAATAAATGCGCGCCAGGTGGTGAGCAGACCATGCTCAAGCTGGCAACCCTGCTTAACGTTGAACCGCAGCCGATTGATGGCGATGAAACGGCGAAAGAGCCGGTGCGCACCGTGGCGTTTATTGATGAAGCCAACTGCATTGGCTGCACCAAATGTATTCAGGCCTGTCCGGTGGATGCGATTGTCGGGGCAACCCGCGCCATGCACACCGTGCTGAGCGATGTCTGCACCGGCTGCGATCTCTGTGTCGCGCCCTGCCCGACTGACTGTATTGAAATGCGTCCGGTTGCCACCACGCCAGCTAACTGGAAGTGGGATTTAAATACCATTCCTGTACGGGTGATCCCGGTAGAAACTCATGCTTAATCTGTTTAACTTCCTGAAAAAAGAGAAGGTCTGGGATTTTCAGGGCGGTATTCATCCGCCTGAAATGAAAACCCAGTCCAACGGCACGCCGCTCAGCGAACTGCCGTTGCCACACCGTTTTATTATCCCACTGAAACAGCATATCGGACATGAAGGTGAGATCTGCGTTGCGCCTGGCGACAAAGTGCTGCGCGGTCAGCCTCTGACATTTGGCACTGGCCGCATGCTGCCAGTCCATGCGCCCACCTCCGGCGTGATTGAAGATATCGGTCAGCATATGACCGCGCACCCTTCTGGTCTCTCTGAGCTTTGCATTTTCCTGACGCCAGATGGCGACGACCGCTGGATGCCGCTGGATCCGCTGCCTGACTACCGTCAGCATCCGCGCGCCGACATTGTTCAGCGCATTCACGACGCCGGCATCGCCGGTCTCGGCGGCGCGGGTTTCCCCACCGCCACCAAACTGAAGGGCGGCCTGCGCGGGGTTAAAACACTGATTATTAACGCGGCGGAGTGTGAACCTTATATCACCGCTGACGATCGTCTGATGCAGGACTACGCTGCCGAAGTCCTGGAAGGCAGCCGTATTCTCGCCTGGGTGTTACAGGCTGAACAGGTGCTGATTGGCATTGAAGATAACAAGCCTGAAGCCATTGCCGCACTGAAGCAGGCGCTGGGTAGCGAGCGTGATCTGCACATCCGGGTCATCCCGACCAAATATCCCTCCGGCGGAGCCAAGCAGTTGACCCGCATCCTGACCGGTAAGGAAGTGCCGCACGGCGGGCGTTCCTCCGATATCGGCGTGCTGATGCAGAACGTCGGCACCGCCTGGGCGGTTAAGCGGGCCATTATTAATGGTGAACCGATCACCGAACGCGTTGTGACGCTGACCGGCGAGGCGATCGCCCAGCCGCGTAACGTCTGGAGTCGTCTCGGCACCCCAATCAGCCATCTGTTGCACCATGTCGGGTTCACGCCTGCGCCGCGTCAGATGGTGATCATGGGCGGTCCGCTGATGGGCTTTACTCTGCCATCGCTGGATGTGCCGGTGGTGAAGATCACCAACTGTATTCTGGCTCCATCTGCCAGTGAGATGGGCAACAACGACGAAGAGCAGTCCTGCATTCGCTGTTCAGCCTGTGCCGATGCCTGTCCGGCCAAACTGCTGCCGCAGCAGCTTTACTGGTACAGCCAGGGCGGCGATCACGATAAAGCGCGCGCTCACCATATTGATGACTGCATCGAATGTGGTGCCTGCGCCTATGTCTGCCCGAGCAATATTCCGCTGGTGCAATATTACCGTCAGGAAAAAGCGGAACTGCGCGCCATCGATCTGGAAGCGAAACGCACGCTGGAAGCCAAAGCACGCTTCGAAGCACGCCAGGCGCGACTGGAGCGTGAAAAGCAGGCTCGTGAAGCGCGTCATGAAGAGGCGAAGCAACGCGTTGCCCGCACGGATACCAGCGAACTGGCTGCGGCCAAAGCGCGGGTGAAAGCCCGCCAGACGGCCGAACCGGATGAGGCAACGCTTGAAGCCCAGCGTGAAGCCCGCCATGCGCAGGCGCGTCTGCGTCAGGCCGAGGCGCAGGCTGAAACACAGCCGGTGACGCGTCAGACCGTCGATCCGCGTAAAGCGGCAGTTGAAGCGGCTATTGCCCGGGCGAAAGCGAAGAAAACAGTGCCGGTTGATGCGGCGGATAACCAGGCTGAGGCCAGTGTCGATCCGCGTAAATCGGCAGTAGAAGCCGCCATCGCCCGCGCCAAAGCGAAGAAAGCCGCTCAGGCGGAAAACGCCGAGGCTCCGCAGGCCGCAACCGACAGCGCTGCAGACGCCGCACATGACGCCGCCGCTGAGACCGATCCGCGTAAAGCCGCGGTTCAGGCTGCCATCGCCCGCGCCAAAGCGAAGAAAGCGGCTCAGGCTGAAGGCGCTGAGGCTCCGCAGGCCGCAACCGACAGCGCTGCAGACGCCGCCGCTGAAAGCGATCCGCGTAAAGCCGCGGTTCAGGCCGCTATCGCCCGCGCCAAAGCGAAGAAAGCCGCACAGGCTGAAAACGCCGAGGCACAGGCCGCAGGCGACAGCGCTGCAGAGGCTGCGCCAGATGCCGCCGCTGAGACCGATCCGCGTAAAGCCGCGGTTCAGGCCGCTATCGCCCGCGCCAAAGCGAAGAAAGCCGCACAGGCTGAAAACGCCGAGGCACAGGCCGCAGGCGACAGCGCTGCAGAAGCCGTGCCAGACGCCGCCGCTGAGACCGATCCGCGTAAAGCCGCGGTTCAGGCCGCCATCGCCCGCGCCAAAGCGAAGAAAGCCGCTCAGGCGGAAAACGCCGAGGCACCGAAGGCCGCAACCGACAGCGCTGCAGAGGCTGCGCCGGACGCCGCCGCTGAAACCGATCCGCGTAAAGCCGCGGTTCAGGCCGCCATCGCCCGTGCCAAAGCGAAGAAAGCCTTACAGGCAGAAAACGCCGAGGCACCGCAGGCCGCAGGCGACAGCGCTGCAGAGGCTGCGCCGGACGCCGCCGCTGAAATCGATCCGCGTAAAGCCGCAGTTCAGGCCGCCATCGCCCGCGCCAAAGCGAAGAAAGCCGCACAGGCGGAAAGTGAGGCGGATGCCGCTTCACGTGATGCCGCAGCACTGGCCACCGCCGCGCATTTTGCGGTGGATAAAGCGGAGCAGGCCCAGGAGCAGGCAAACAACGCCAATGCAGAACCTGAACAGGCACCTGAACTGAATCAACCCGATGATGCGCGCAAGGCCGCTATTGCTGCCGCCATCGCCCGTGCCAAAGCGCGTAAAGCGCAGTCGTCTACGACGCTTGAGGATTAAATGGCTTTTCGTATCGCAAGTTCTCCTTACACCCATAATCGCCGCAGCACCGGCAATATCATGCTGCTGGTGGTGCTGGCCGCGGTGCCAGGTTTTGCTGCACAGTGTTATTTCTTTGGCTACGGCACCTTTTTACAGGTCTTACTGGCGACGCTGACTGCCTGGCTGACAGAGGCAGCGATTCTGCGACTGCGCAAAGCGCCCGTTGCCAGCACCCTGGCAGATAACTCGGCGCTGCTGACCGCCGTCCTGATCGGTATCAGCCTGCCGCCGCTGGCGCCGTGGTGGCTGGTGGTGATCGGTACCCTGTTTGCTGTCGTCATTGCGAAGCAGCTCTATGGCGGACTGGGCCAGAATCCGTTTAACCCGGCGATGGTCGGCTATGTGGTCCTGCTCATCTCCTTCCCGGTGCAGATGACCAGCTGGTTGCCGCCCGATACGCTTCAGGCGATCAAACCCGGGCTGATGGACAGCCTGAGCATGGTGTTCCAGGGCCACACGCTGGCGGGTGAAACCATGCAGCAGTTACAGATGGGTGTTGATGGCATCAGCCAGGCGACGCCGCTTGATACGTTTAAAACTGGTTTACGCGCGGGGCACAGTGCTGAACATCTGCTGGCGCAGCCGATTTACAGCGGCGTGCTGGCGGGCCTCGGCTGGCAGTGGGTTAACGTGGGTTATCTGGCCGGCGGCCTGTTCCTGCTTTGGAAAAATGCTATCCGCTGGCATGTCCCTGCCGCCATGCTACTGTCACTGGCCTTCTGCGCGACGCTGGGCTGGTTCTTCTCACCAGAATCGCTGAACAGCCCGCTGATTCATCTTTTCTCCGGTGCCACCATGCTGGGTGCGTTCTTCATTGCCACCGATCCGGTGACCGCTTCAACCACCAACCGTGGCCGCCTGGTGTATGGCGCGCTGATTGGACTGCTGGTCTGGCTGATCCGCAGCTTTGGCGGTTATCCCGATGGCGTAGCGTTTGCTGTGCTGCTGGCGAACATCTGCGTGCCGCTCATCGATTACTACACCCAGCCGCGCGTTTACGGCCATCAGAAGGATTAAGCGATGCTGGAGACGATTCGCAAAAATGGGGTAACGCTGGCGATTTTTGCCGCGATCACCACCGCCGCCACGGCAGTGGTAAATACCGTAACCAGGCCGACGGTGGAACATCAGACCCTGTTGCAGCAGAAAAACCTGCTGGACCAGGTGGTGCCTGTTGAGCTTTATGACAACAACATCCAGCAGGACTGTTACGTTGTCACGGATGCAGCGCTGGGCAACAGTGCGCCGCATCATCTCTTCCTGGCGCGTAAAGGCGGCCAGCCGGTCGCGGCTGCACTGGAGACGACTGCACCTGACGGCTATTCTGGTGCGATACAGATGCTGGTCGGTGCCGATTTCCAGGGTAAAGTATTGGGCGTGCGGGTGATTGAACACCACGAAACGCCCGGTCTGGGGGATAAGATCGAACTGCGTATCTCTGACTGGATCAACAGCTTTAATGGCAAAGTGGTTCATGGTCCGGCGGATAAAGCTTTTGCGGTTAAGAAAGATGGCGGTGAATTCGATCAGTTCACCGGTGCCACCATTACCCCACGCGCGGTGGTCAATGCAACCAAACGCACCGCGCTGTTAATGAAAACGCTTCCGGAGAGACTCTCTTCGTTACCGGTATGTGGAGACGCAAATGAGTGAAGCTAAAAGCCTGCTGGTCGGTGGATTATGGAAGAACAACTCAGCGCTGGTGCAGCTGCTGGGCCTCTGTCCGCTGCTGGCGGTCACGGCAACCGCCACCAACGCGCTGGGTTTAGGTCTGGCGACCACGCTGGTGCTGACCCTGACCAACAGCTTTATTTCCGCCTCGCGCCGCTGGGTGCCATCGGAAATTCGTATCCCGATTTATGTGATGATCATCGCCTCGGTAGTGAGCTGTGTACAGATGCTGATCAACGCCTATGCCTATGGTCTTTATCAGTCGCTGGGGATTTTTATCCCGCTGATCGTGACCAACTGTATCGTGGTCGGTCGTGCTGAAGCCGTCGCCTCTAAAAGCAGCATCCCGCTTGCCGCGCTGGATGGCTTCGCCATCGGCATGGGCGCGACCTGCGCCATGGTGGTGCTGGGATCGCTGCGCGAAATTATCGGCAGTGGCACGCTGTTTAACGGTGCCGACCAGCTGCTCGGTCCCTGGGCGAAGTCGCTGCGTATCGAAGTGGTCCATTTCGACTCGCCAATGTTGCTGGCGATGCTGCCGCCAGGCGCCTTTATCGGCCTGGGCATGATGCTGGCCGGAAAATATCTGATCGATCAGAAGATGAAACAGCGGGCAGCACTGCGTGCTCAGGCGGCTGAAACCGCGCCGCCTCAGGACGCTGTCGGGAAACCGGTGTGAATCAGACCAAACGCACCGAAATTCTCCGTCGGCTGCAGCAGAATAATCCGCATCCGACCACCGAACTCAACTTCAGCACGCCATTTGAGTTGCTGATTGCGGTGCTGCTCTCGGCGCAGGCGACCGATGTCAGCGTGAACAAAGCCACCGCAAAGCTCTATCTGGTGGCCAATACGCCTGCCGCGATGCTGGCGCTGGGTGTGGATGGCGTGAAGGAGTACATTAAAACCATCGGCCTGTTTAACAGCAAAGCGGAAAATGTGATTAAAACCTGCCGCATTCTGCTTGAGCAGCACAACGGCGAAGTGCCGGAAGATCGTGCGGCACTGGAAGCCCTGCCCGGTGTCGGCCGTAAAACCGCCAATGTGGTGCTCAACACCGCCTTTGGCTGGCCGACGATTGCCGTCGATACCCATATTTTTCGCGTCAGCAACCGGACGAAATTTGCGCCGGGTAAGAATGTGGAAGAGGTGGAGCAGAAGCTGCTGAAGGTGGTTCCGGCGGCGTATAAGGTTGATTGCCATCACTGGCTGATTCTGCACGGTCGCTACACCTGCGTAGCGCGTAAACCCCGCTGTGGCTCCTGCCTGATTGAAGATCTCTGCGAGTATCCCGACAAAGTCGAGTGATTGCACTGATGAAAGACCCGCTGCGGCGGGTTTTTTATTATCCGGCGATCACTTCTGCTAACGCGTCTCCTGCCCGATCCCCCTTTTCGCTGCTCTCCCTGTTCGTACGAATAACAGTACAGTTTGTCGGGTTGTTACATTGATGTTGATGATGGAAAATCGCCGCCCCTGACGATAAGAAAATGTTATGACACAGTGAGTAAAGTAATGAACAAAAGCGCTTCTGCCGGAAGCCATCCTCTGCGCCTGTTTCTGGCGCGCCTCTGGCCACATCCGCTGGCAGTGAGTAAAAAGCATGTGGTGATCGCCGGACTGGGTGCCGGTATCGGCTTGATCCTGACCAGCCTGCTGAGCCACTGGGTGCTGGGCGAACTGAACCTGTGGTTTGTCGCGCCGGTCGGTGCCTCGGCGGTTTTACTCTTTGGTCTGCCCGCCAGTCCGCTGGCTCAGCCGTGGGCAATCGTCGGCGGCAACAGCCTGTCAGCGCTGGCGGGCGTTACCGTCAGCCAGCTGATCCCTGATCCTGCCCTTGCCTGCGGCGTCGCAGCCTGTGTGGCGATCCTGTTAATGTTCCAGCTGCGCTGTCTGCATCCGCCCGGCGGTGCCGTTGCGCTGACCGCTATTCTGGGCGGCCCTTCGGTGCAGCAGCTTGGATATCACTTTGTCCTGACGCCGATCCTGCTCAATTCACTGACCCTGGCCCTGCTGGCTCTGCTGTTTAATAATCTGGCCGGTCGTCGCTATCCGCATCCGCTGGCCCCGGAAGAAGTTAAACCCGATCCGGTAGCCATGCCGGTGCCGCTGACGCGCGCCGATCTGCATCAGGCTTTGCAGGACGGTGAACTGCTGGATATTGACGAGGATGATTTGCAGGCGCTGCTGCTGCGTGCTGAAGAGATTGCCCAGCGCCGTCAGTTCAGTGGCTGAAACCTGTCTGCCCGCACTGTTACATCTTTCACTGTCGGCGCGACTTCTGGCATTCAGGTCTCCCCTGAACGCTGGTCCTGAGAAGTTGATCGCTGCCACATTTTTACTCTGCCGCTTCGCCCACGCCACTCCGTAACATATTGATAACACAACCGTCCAGGCCGTACGCCCATCGGCTCCTGGGCGGATGCCCATAGAGCTGGCCTTTTCAGCGCCCTACACTTTGCTCTTCTTTACGTTTCTCACGAGGAAGACCGATGGATAGCGCCTTGTCCCCGCAGCACGATGAGCTGATCGCCTCCGCCATCAAAAAGTTCTTCACCCATATCATCCCGATGCTGGTGGTGATGCTGATTATTAACCAGATCGACCGCGCCAATATTGGCTTTATCAAAGCGGAGTTGCGCACCGATGCCGGGATCAGCGCGGCGGCCTTTGGGCTGGGCGCGGGCCTCTTTTTTATCGGCTATGCGCTGTTTGAGGTGCCGAGCAACCTGATGATGAAGCGCTTCGGCGCCCGCGTCTGGCTGACGCGCATTATGATTACCTGGGGACTGGTGGTGGTCCTGACCGGTTTCGTCACCTCACCGATCCAGTTTTACCTGCTGCGTTTTTTACTTGGCGTAGCGGAAGCAGGCTTCTTTCCTGGCGTGCTGTTCTATTTCCGTCAGTGGGTGCCCAATGCCTGGCGCGGCCGTGCCACCGCGATGGTGCTGAGTGCCACCGCTGGCGCCTTTCTCTTCTCCGGCCCCATCACCGGCGCGATCCTGATGATGCACAATTTCCTGGGGATTGCAGGCTGGAAGTGGGTGATGTTTCTCGAAGGCGGTGCGTCGGTGCTGGTCGGCATTCTGGCTGCCTGGGTGCTGGTATCACGACCTGGCGAGGCGCGCTGGCTGAGTGCCGCGGAGAAACAGGCGCTGGTGCAGCAGCTGCAGAATGAAGAGGCGCAGCGTGACGAGCTTAACCGCGAGCCAGGCAAAATGTCGCTGCTACGTAATCGCAGCCTGCTGTTCTTCTGCGCGATCTTTTTTACTATGACCATGACCGGCTATACGCTGGTGTTCTGGCTGCCGCAGATTATTCAGCGCATTCAGGGCTTCAGCAGTTTTGGCATCGGCATTCTCACCGCCGTGCCCTGGCTGTGCGCCATTATTGCCATTAACCTGCTGAGCCGCTTTTCAGACCGCCACCGCGACAAGCTCGATAAAGCGCTGGGTGTCGCCATGCTGGTAGCGGCCTGCGGCACCTTTATGGCCACGCTGGGTTCCCCGTGGTTTGGCTTCCTGGCGATGATCGTGGCCTGTATCGGCTCGAAAGTCAGCGCGACCTTTTTCTGGCCGATGCCACAGGGAGAGCTGCCCGCCTCGATTGTCGCGCCCGGTATTGCGCTGGTGAATTCCGTTGGCAACCTTGGCGGCTTCTTCGCACCGACGGTGTTTGGCTATCTGGAGATGAAGACCGGCTCCACTACCGGCGGTCTCTATGCCCTGACCAGCGTCTCGTTGCTGACCGGACTGTGGCTGCTGCTGCGCCGCAAGCCATCCCCGCCTTCCCTTGATCCTATGGAGAATCAACATGTCAGACAGTCCAGTCATTAAAACAATGCGGGTAGTGCCGGTCGCCGGATATGACAGCATGCTGCTGAACATTGGCGGCGCACACAACTGCTACTTTACCCGTATCCTGGTGATCCTGACTGACTCGGCTGGCCGTACCGGCGTCGGCGAAAGTCCCTGTCACGCTTCAACGCTGGCGCTGCTTGAGCGCTTTCGTCCGCAGATTGAGGGCAGCGAACTCCTGCGGCTGAATGCCACCATCGCCACGCTGTTTGCCAGCGACGCACGACACCAGCAGACCGCGCATACCGACGACATTCATATTCCGCAGATGAACCCGGAGAAGTTTTACAACGCCACCGCGGCGATTGAAGCGGCGCTGCTTGATCTGCTGGGTCAGCACCTGAATCTGCCGGTGGCCGAGTTACTTGCCAGCGGCAAGCAGCGCGATCGGGTGCCGGTCCTTGGCTATCTGTTCTATATCGCCGACCGTAATCTGACCAGCATGAACTATCAGGCGGGCCACGCGGGTGGTGATGCCTGGCTGCAACTGCGTCATGAGAAAGCGATGGACGCGGAAGGCGTGGTGCGGCTGGCGGAGGCGGCAGCGGATCGCTATGGCTTCCGCGATTTCAAACTCAAGGGCGGTGTGCATCACGGCGAAGTGGAAGTGGAGACGGTCAACGCCCTGCTGGCGCGCTTCCCGCAGGCCCGGGTAACGGTTGATCCCAACGCCAGCTGGTCGCTGGATGAGGCCATTTATTATGGCAAACAGCTGGCGGGCCGCATTCCCTATCTGGAAGATCCCTGCGGCGCGGAGCATGGCTATTCCGGCCGGGAAACGCTGGCAGAATTCAGGCGGGCCACCGGCATTCCGGTTGCCACGAATATGATCGCCAATGACTGGCGACAGTTGCAGCATGCGCTGCAGCTCAATGCCATCGACATTCCCCTGGCCGACCCACACTTCTGGACGATGCGTAACGCACACACCGTGGCGCAGCTCTGCCATGAGTGGGGCCTGACCACCGGCTGCCACTCAAACAACCACTTTGACGTGTCGCTGGCGATGGTGGCGCATCTGGGGGCCGCCGCACCCGGTGATCGCCTGACCGCCTTTGATACCCACTGGATCTGGCAGGATGGGCAGCAGCTGACGCAGCATGCGCCGCAGATTCGGGATGGCTATCTGGAACTGCCAGAGGGTCCAGGGCTGGGGATTACCCTGAATATGGCGCGGGTTGAAGCGGCACATGCGCTCTACAACTCGCTACCGGACAAAAACCGAAACGATGCGCTGGGCATGCAGTTTCTGATCGATAACTGGTCCTTTAACGCAAAACGTCCGGCCATGCTGCGCTGATGAGCATCACTCTGTGACAGTGTCACAGAGTGATCGCGTTTAGCGTTGCGCCAGCGCCGCCTGCATCCAGGCAATTACCAGCGGAGAATCTTTGTCCTGCAGGGCGGCGCGTTCCGACTGAAACAGCGTCGCGACATAGAATGGGTGATCCGGTAGCTCAACGCCACGCACATCGCCCGCGTTGTCCCAGGCAGTAATGCGCAGCGTATTATCGCCCAGCGCTGCACTGAATTCCGGGTTAACACCAAAGTTACAGTGATAACCTTCATCGCTCTCCAGCACGCCGTAGGCTCTGGCAATGCGTGATCCGGGTCCGAACCTCACCGCGCCGCGCTGTTCCACCAGCGAACAGCTCAGCGGGGCAATCACCATCCTCCCCTCGGTGTCCGTCTCGGCATGACTGGCATCCTGCCAGCCCAGTACGTTGCGCGCATACTCGATCAGCGCATACTGGAATCCACCGCAGGAGCCAAGAAAAGGCTTTCCGGTTTCACGCACCCAGCGGAGTGTGTCAAACACGCCGGCATCATTTCGATAGGGGCTACCTGGCACCACCCAGACGGCATCGCTGAGTTGCAGTTCTGACTCATCCAGTCGGTCAGTGGCGATCCACTCCGCTTCAGCGGTGATATTCAGCCAGCGGGCAGCACGTTCAATAGCAAGGGGGATAGCCTGATGGGCAACCGCATCGGCGCGGTAGTCACCAACCAGAGATAAACGCAGGGGGGACGACATAAACAGATCCTTCTCGGGGAAATGGAGAGGTTACAGTAATGTTAATTTTCTGTCGAGGGCGAGCTGAAAGCGGATTATCGCGATACGTTTTTTAACACGCACGGGCGGCTTGTCACCGGCAGGCTGAGCTGATTTTTATCTTGCCAGCGCCTGCGAGCCCCCTCAGCTCCCGCGTCAGACGAGACGACGCAACCGGTTTCTTTTTTTCCTTTCTGAAATAAATCATCTGTTTGTGCACAGGATCATCATTTGACGTTTTTTGCGGCAATGCCAGGCGTGTAATGTCCGATAATTCGGCAGATTGACTGTGAATTAACCAGCAACCTGCCATTAGTGCTGCCTGATTATCATTCAGCAAACTATTTATCTGGTTAACCGCGCATTAGCAGTTAATGTTAATACTCTCCAGTGCTAGGCGCTTATCCAGCGTTTATGCGCTGCTATTTTCACTACACTCAAAATTAAAAACCAATTAACAGTTTGCTATAAGTTTTTTAACCCAACATTCCAGGGTCGGGCGGGTTGTCAGAAAATTCTTGCCCTGCCGCCCGTAATCAGCCAAATTAGTCGCCGCTTTTCCCTTCTAATAACAATCTTGCGCATGGAAAACTCACATGACGCGGACTTAATTCCTGTCCCGAAACAGGGTATGAAAAAACTGAGGTACATGTGTCAACTGCAAACAAACACACTGATGAGGCTGTCAGTCTCAATGCGTTTAAACAGCCGAAGGCGTTCTACTTAATCTTCTCGATTGAGTTATGGGAACGTTTTGGCTTCTATGGCCTGCAGGCCATTATGGCGGTTTACCTGGTGAAGCAACTGGGATTGTCTGAATCAGACTCCATTACCCTGTTCTCTTCATTCAGTGCGCTGGTGTATGGTCTGGTCGCGATTGGCGGCTGGCTCGGTGATAAGGTGCTGGGTACCAAACGCGTCATCGTACTGGGTGTCCTGGTGCTGGCGCTGGGCTATGCGCTGGTGGCGTTCTCCGGTCATAACGTCAGCATTGTCTACATCGGTATGGCGACCATCGCGGTGGGTAGCGGCCTGTTTAAGGCAAACCCCTCTTCGCTGCTCTCTACCTGCTATGACAAAGATGATCCGCGTCTCGACGGTGCTTTCACCATGTTCTATATGTCGATCAACATCGGTTCACTCTTCTCAATGATGCTGACACCGTGGTTAGCGGCGAAATATGGTTATAGCGTAGCCTTCTCACTGTGCGTTATCGGTCTGATCATCACCCTGTTTAACTTCCTGTTCTGCAAACGCATGGTTAAGGATTACGGTTCTAAACCCGATTTCGCTCCGTTGCAGATCGGAAAACTGCTGATGACGCTGGTCGGCATCGTCGTACTGATTGCACTGGCCAACTGGATGCTGCATCACCAGTCTATCGCACGACTGGTGCTGGCGGTGATTGCCCTGGGTATTGTGCTGGTGTTTGCCAAAGAGGCCTTTGCACTGCAGGGTGCGGCACGTCGTAAGATGATTGTTGCCTTCCTGCTGATGGTCGAAGCGATTCTGTTCTTCGTGCTTTATATGCAGATGCCAACGTCACTCAACTTCTTTGCTATCCGCAACGTTGAGCACACCATTCTCGGCATTACTTTTGCCCCCGAGCAGTTCCAGGCGCTAAACCCGTTCTGGATTATGCTGGCCAGTCCGCTGCTGGCGGCGCTCTACAACAAGCTGGGCGATAAACTGCCGATGCCGCACAAGTTTGCCTTTGGTATGGTGCTCTGCTCCGCTGCGTTCCTGGTGCTGCCGGTGGGTGCGAAGTTCGCCAGCGATGCCGGTATCGTTTCCGTTAACTGGCTGATCCTGAGCTATGCGCTGCAGAGTATCGGTGAGCTGATGATCTCTGGCCTCGGCCTGGCGATGGTGGCACAGCTGGTGCCTCAGCGTCTGATGGGCTTTATCATGGGTTCCTGGTTCCTGACTACCGCTGGCGCGGCGGTGATTGCCGGTAAAGTGGCAAACCTGATGGCCGTGCCTGAAAACGTCACCGATCCACTGATTTCGCTGGCGACCTACAGCCGCGTATTCCAGCAGATTGGTATCGTGACGGCGGTGATCGCCCTGCTGATGCTGATTACGGCGCCGATGCTGAACCGCATGGCGCAGGATCCTGACGCGAAAAAAAATAACGTGCAGGCGTAATTCACGCTGCACTTCAGCTAAGCCGGGCTCTGCCCGGCTTTTTTTATGGCTTGCCGCAACGCCCTTCGCAGATCCCTGATCTTTGTCACTGGTAATCCCGCTTTGACTCTTTACTATGCAAGGATCCCATTGCAACAAGGAGTACCTGGTCATGAAACTGTTTTGCAAAGCGGGTGCCTGCTCTCTCTCACCCCATATTGTTATGCGTGAATGCGGACTCGACTTCACTCAGGTGAGTGTTGATCTGGCCACAAAAATCACTGAACGGGGCGATGACTTCCGCCAAATCAATCCTAAAGGCCAGGTGCCCGCGCTGCAGCTCAGCGACGGTTCTGTGCTGACAGAAGGCGTTGCCATTGTTCAGTACCTGGCGGATCTTAAGCCCGATCGCCATCTGCTGGCACCGGTTGGCAGCCTGACGCGTTATCACACCGTGGAGTGGCTCAGCTACATCGGCAGTGAGCTGCATAAAAGCTTTGGGCCACTGTTTCGCCCCGGTTACTCCGATGAGGTGAAAGCGCAGACCCGCAGCCAGCTGGAAGCAAAATTCCGCTATGTCGATGAGTCACTGCGCGACAAACAGTGGCTGATGGGGCTGCATTTCAGCGTGGCGGATGCCTATCTGTTTGTGGTGACGCGCTGGGCAAAAGCGCTGGGACTGGATTTATCCGGCTTTACGGCGCTGGGCGCGTGGTTTGATCGTGTCGCGGAACGTCCTGCGGTGCAGGCGGCGCTTAAAGCGGAAGGCTTAGCCTGAGTCAACAGGGCCGGTTATCCGGCCCTGATGCGTTACAGTTTTTCTGCCGCGAAGTGCTGCGTCGGCGTGGCGATGGCATCCTGTGCCGCCACCAGCTGCAGTTCATATTCGCCCATCTGATGGGTTTTCAGCATCACCTCGTATACCGCTGCGGTGACATGCTCCAGCGCATCCTGCAATGATTTGCCGTGTAGCAGATTAACCAGCAGCAGACCGCTGGTGAGATCGCCCACGCCGACCGGCTGACGGACACCGAAATCGACCAGCGGACGGCTGATGTGCCAGGCATCTTCAGCCGTCACCAGCAGCATTTCAAAGCGATCGCTGCGACGCCCCGCACGCGCCAGATGCTTCACCAGCACTACGCGTGGTCCCTGGGCAATCAGTGCCCGCGCAGCGTCTACCGCCGCGTCGACGTCTGTGACGGTGCGCTCGCTCAGCATCTCCAGTTCAAGCAGGTTCGGAGCGATAATGTCGCTGGCAGGCATCGCCATTTTACAGTGAAACTCCGCCACACCCGGCGCCACGATGCAGCCTTTTTCCGGATGGCCCATGACCGGATCGCAGAAGTACCAGGCATTCGGGTTGGCCGCTTTGACCTGACGGACAATCTGCAGAATCTGCTCGCCCTGCTCTGCCGAGCCCAGATATCCGCTCAGGACCGCGTCACAGGTCTTCAGGCGGTCGATGTCAGCAATGCCTTTAACAATGTCGGTTAAATGCGTTGCAGGCATCACCGTGCCGGTCCAGTGGCCATATTGCGTATGGTTGGAAAACTGCACGGTATTCAGCGGCCAGACGTTTGCGCCCATACGGCGCATCGGAAACTCAGCCGCCGCGTTACCAGCGTGACCAAAAACAACGTGCGACTGAATCGCTAAAATATTTTTCACTTGTTTGCCCTGTCCTGCCTTGCCATAAAAAAGGGCCGGAAACCGGCCCTGAAATCTTACTGCCAGTTAATCAGGCAGTAATGTTTCTTGCCGCGACGCAGCAGCGTATAGCGGTTAAACAGTTTGTCACTGTCGCTGAAGCGGTATTCCGCATCGGACTGCTTTTCACCGTTCAGTGAAACGGCATTGGAGCCGATCATGGTGCGCGCCTGGCCACGGGACGGCACCAGCTCTGCTTTCACCAGCGCCTGCTGCAGATCATCGTCAGCGCCCAGCACGATAGTTGGCATACCATCCTGCGCCAGCTGTTCAAAATCGGCTTCGGTCATTTCGCTCACGGATCCGGAGAAGAGGCTGGCAGTAATGCGTTTCGCCGCCGACAGACCCGCTTCGCCATGCACCAGACGCGTCACCTGCTCAGCCAGCACGTACTGCGCACGTGGCGCGGTACCGCTGTTTTTGTCCTCTTCTTCCAGCGCGTTGATCTCTTCCATGCTCAGGAAGGTGAAGAACTTCAGGAAGCGATAGACGTCAGCATCTGCGGTGTTGATCCAGAACTGATAGAACTTGTACGGGCTGGTTTTCTTCGCATCCAGCCAGACTGCGCCGCCTTCGGTTTTACCGAATTTGGTGCCGTCAGACTTGGTGATCAGCGGAACGGTCAGGCCAAAGACCTGATTCTGATGCAGACGACGGGTCAGATCGATACCGGAGGTGATGTTGCCCCACTGATCAGAACCGCCAATCTGCAGCGACACACCGTGCAGCTCGTTCAGGCAGGCGAAGTCATAGCCCTGCAGCAGATTATAGGAGAACTCGGTAAAGGAGATGCCCTGATCATCACGGTTCAGACGCTGCTTCACCGCTTCTTTGTTGATCATCTGGTTAACAGAGAAGTGCTTGCCAATATCACGCAGGAAGGTCAGCACGTTCATGCCGCCAAACCAGTCGTAGTTGTTGGCGGCGATGGCGCTGTTGCTGCCGCAATCGAAGTCGAGGAATGGCGCCACCTGCTGGCGGATCTTTTCAACCCATTCGTTGACGGTTTCACTGGTATTAAGTTTACGCTCTGCGGCTTTGAAGCTCGGGTCACCAATCAGGCCGGTTGCACCACCGACCAGCGCCACCGGCTTGTGGCCGGCATCCTGAAAACGCTTCAGGCAGAGCAGCGGTACCAGATGGCCCAAGTGCAAGCTGTCAGCAGTGGGGTCAAAGCCGCAATAGAGCGAAATTGGCCCCTGCGCCAGTTTCTCTGTTAACGCGTCTTCATCCGTCACCTGGGCGATTAGGCCCCTCTCCTGCAATTGTTGTATCAGGTTACTGCTGGTCATTACTGACTCCAAATTGATCAGACTGCACCTATGCTGGTACACAGCTTTCCGCTGAGTTGCGGAATCGAAAAAAATCAGGGCTATAGCATAAAGCGCTGACGCTTTCTGTGCCAGCGCTGATAGGGGCGAATCGCGCAGATTCAGGGTGCCAGACGGTCGATTTTCCAGCCGTCGTGATCGCGCTGATAGATGAAACGATCGTGCAGACGATGTTCGCCACCCTGCCAGAACTCCATCGTGTGAAATTTCACCCGGTAGCCACCCCAGAAGCTGGGCAGCGGCACTTCGCCCTGCTGGAACTTCTGTTTAAGCTCCAGGAACTTTCCTTCCAGAATACCGCGTGCCGAAATACGGCTCGACTGCTTCGACACCCAGGCACCAATCTGACTGTCGCGCGGACGACTGTGGAAATATTTCAGCACCTCGAGGGGCGACAGTTTTTCCACTTCACCCAGCACCATCACCTGACGCTCCAGATAGTGCCACGGGAAGTGCAGAGAGATGCGCGGATTGTGCGCCAGCTGTAGCGCCTTACGGCTGCCGAGGTTGGTGTAAAACACCATGCCCTGCGCATCGTAGTGCTTCAGCAGCACGATACGCTGCCATGGCTGGCCCTGCTCATCCACGGTTGCCACGGTCATGGCGGTAGGATCGGGCAGTTTTGCCTCGCAGGCCTGGCTTAGCCACTGTTCAAACAGCGCGATCGGATCGTCCGGCAGATCCTTACGACGCAATCCACCGCGGGTATATTCACGCCGCAGATGGGCAATGGTGTGTAGCGTTTCGCTGTCGCTCATAATGCTCGCCTATTCAGATAACAAGTCAGCTGGCAGGTTGCAGCTCACAATCATTCACGACAATTTTATCGTTACGTTCGATAAATGCGCCGTTTCCTTTGGACCAGAACACATAGGTGTTATCGCTGTAGCGTGCGCCGGACGCGGATACCGTCTGCTTCAGCGTCAGAGGCTGCCCATCCATGATGAAACTGACCTGCTGCTGCGCCTCGTCCAGCGTCACGGTCAGGGGCATGGTTCCGCAGCGATAGTGCAGGGTCTGCGGCGACGGCGGCTGTTTATGCATCAGGCTACAGCCTGACAGCAGTAGCACCGCGGCAACGGTTAATCCTTTCAACATAAGCGGGTCTCCTTCACGAGTGAAGCTGGCATTATAAGAAGGATTGCGCGCGAAGTAAGTGGGAATCCACGCCAATCTGGCAGATGCTGTCAGTCAGGCTGAATTATTACGCCTTTTCAGACGGTTGTCTGAATGCACAGGCCGCGTTCTCAGGCTACGCTCTATAGATCTTAAGCGAGGAAGACAAACATGAAATTTGATAACGAAGATGCATTTAAGCTGGCAGTGGCGTTTATGAACCACAAAGAGAATGCCACCATCGCCAGCAGCTACTTTAAAACCTTTATCGACACCTACCAGAAATTTGACCGCTGGCTGAGCGCATCAGACCCGGTCAGCGCCATGAAAGCAGAAAAAGCGGCCGCCAAAGCGGGCGAAGACTCCATCCTCTGATCCCCTTCTCCACGGGTCCGATAGCCTTCAGGGTATCGGACCTGTGAATCCCGCCAGACATTCACCCACATGCTGACTATTTCCGCACCGCTATTCTGGCTTTTACGGAAATATCCGCTCTGGCTGCCGTGCTTATTTCCCGCATCAGCATCGACCTTATTTCGGTACAGCGCATCCTCTGCTGAAATGGCACAGAACGGCTGGGTACATTTGCAATAAATGCTATTTCACGCCGTCATCCCCCCTAATCAGCACCACACACTCCGGTTTTGTTTAAAAAACAGGCAGCGAGACGCGACAGGGCCAGCAAACCTGATAAAGCCGACTATGCTGTAAACGTTCGGATATACTTCATGGAGCAGAAAAAATGAAAATGAAAATGAAATCCCTGTCAGCCGTCGCGTTGCTGGCTCTCACTTTAGGTACGCTGGCAGGTTGTGCCTCAAACCAGTCGATTAAGACCACCGATGGCCGCACGATTGTCACCGATGGCAAACCGCAGATTGATTCAGATACTGGTCTGGTTTCTTACCGCGATGCTCAGACAGGAAAAACTGAGCAGATCAATCGTAATGAGATCAGTAATATGAGTGAACTCGACAACTAATATAAGGTGAATAAGATGAAAAAAGCGCTGATTTTACCTCTCGCCGCATTGATTGGTATGACCGTATTAACCGGCTGCACCCGTACCAGTTATGCGATTCAGACTAACGATGGACGCACCATTATTAGTGATGGCAAGCCTTCTGAATCGGATGCCGGCCTGCTGGCTTATACCGATGCAAATGGCGTGAAGCAGCAGATTAATAAAGCGGACGTTAAAGCGGTCTCTGAAGTACCGAAGAAATAATCCGATCGCTGTTGCCCGATGAATAAAGCCGCCCACGAGCGGCTTTATTTTTGTCTGCGCCTGGCACGAAGTGGCGCACAGGCCCGGTTTTATTCCCCGGTGGTTTATAAATCAGAAATATCCGCTGCGGCGTGGCCATAATATGGCAGGCAACCGTGCGGATAGTGGTGCAGATAATAATCTGATAACGAAATGCGCCGTTCCGCCCTTATCTGAATTTCCGGCAACTCCCAGCTTTTTTAACCAGCATAATAGCTCAGCTTATTTCTCACAAAAAACCTCAGCCTGTTTTTATGCTTTGATATGAGTGGTTTACCGCCTCGATTAAAGGTTCACTTTATTTTCGGTAAATTTTAATCATAGCGCCCTGCTGTTTCCCACCTTTTAGTCCAGAGCGCCTTTAACTAGACTCTTTATATCGCTACTTAATCAGGAGGGTGCAGATGGTTTATCACGACAAAACAACGGGTCATATGATTCTTGGTGAAGCTGCAATTAATCTGGCTTTTGACGAACAGGAGATTACGCTGGTAGCACTGATTCGCCAGCTGAGCGAAATGGCCGAACAGGAGCGCAACGATGAGCGGGTCACGCAGATTGCCGATGCGCGGAACTGGCTCAAAGGTTTTATCGAATCCTCAACGCGCGACCGTGCCGAATTAAACTGGCTG
Source organism: Pantoea sp. EKM21T (assembly GCF_011800405.1). Taxonomy (NCBI): domain Bacteria; kingdom Pseudomonadati; phylum Pseudomonadota; class Gammaproteobacteria; order Enterobacterales; family Erwiniaceae; genus Pantoea; species Pantoea sp. EKM21T. Next base: position 216,026 of record NZ_JAALFV010000002.1, on the reverse strand, counting down.
GTCGAGACCGGACAGGCGCCGGTTAATCTTAAAGATTATCGTTAGTTATGTGCGGGTCATTGCTGTTTATTTTGGGTGCCGGGCGCGCGCCTGGCCTCTCAGCCAGAGAAGCAGGGACAGCGTGGCAGTGGAATAGTGCATGTCGGCCAGAACGTGACCAGAACGTGAATTGCAACGCTCTGCACCCGGCTCCCGTGTCGGCCTGAAACGGCTTCCACGCAGATTGATGAGTGCTATTGCTCTGCACTCATCGGCCTGCCATCTGGCCGTTAACCGGCCTTCGTCGGCTTCTCCCCACCTGCCGTCACGCTCAGCGCGTCAGCGGCTCCCCGTTTTCAGTCACCTGCAGCGTTTTTGGATGTTTCGCTGTAGGGGTTTCAAACCCACCACGGGCAGCAAAAACAGAACAGCCAATGGCTGCCACAAGTGTCAGTAAGATTGAGGTTTTCACGAAACGCGCCTTAATTTTCTTCGCTACAGGATAAAGCGTGAAAGCCTGGCACATAATCAGATGGGGGGAAAGGAAAGTGCAGAATTTCTCTGTCTGGAAGCCCAGGTCCGGGAAGTCTGTTTACTGATTGAGCGGCCTTGCCTGGTTACCCCAGTACTTTCAATGCCAGCGCCAGCGTCTTTTCTTCGTTAGTCACATCGCTGACCTTACCTGACACCCGCAATCCAAAAGCAATACAGAGAATTAAACCGGCTGCCGCCTCGCTGTCCAGCGTGTTATCGATAGATCCATCCTGTTGTCCCAGCTCCAGCAGCGAGACCAGGAAGCGTTGATTACGCTGAACGACCTCATCAATGCGCTGCGCGAGTGGCTGATCCATCGTCTGCAGCGCAATCGCGCTGGCGACGACCAGACAGCCGCAACGCCCTTCTGTGGCACGTGCCGAATCCAGGTAGAATTGCAATAGCTCGGTTATTTTCCCCCGCCCGCTGGCACAGGGTGCCAGACGACGGTGCAACTCACTATTTCTCAGCAACAGATAGCGTTCGAATACCAGCAGGAAGAGCGAGCGCTTATCTTTAAACGCCTTATAGATGCTGCCTGCGGAGAGATGCATCGCCTCACCCAGATCGTTCATTGAGGCCGCGTGATACCCTTTTTGCCGGAAAACGATCATGGCGTGATCCAGAGCCTGTTCGATCCCGAACTCTCTGGGGCGTCCCCGCTCTTTGTTTTTATACGTTTTGGCTGTCGTGATCATTGCTACCGGCCTGGGGGGTGTGTTGCTGTCAAAATCAGTGGCGATTCTATCCCAGGCGCGGGTAACAAGCCAGGCCGTCCGTCACCCGTCACGCGCAGACGGTCCGTTATTTCCCGGACGCATTAATATGATTCGCCGCTGTCTGACCAGCCGCCGTCTGGTCTGCGGTGCAAGCCGGACGCGGTTCATTCAGATAAGGATGTTGTCTCTGTGCGGCCTTTTTCCCGCTGCTGGCTGCGCTTCAGCGCGTTTATTTTTATCAGCCATAACGTAAATTGCTTAATAAGCAGGCTGGCGTGGTTTTCATTGTCAGCAAAACAGAGAAAGAGTCGGGTTTTTATATTGCTGTTATCGTCGATCGCATAAATCTCATATTCGTCATGATGGCGGGATTTTATGATTGCTGTGAAATGTATTGCGGGCCAGAGCATCACTCTGGCTTCAAACTGCCTGAAATCCATTATATTTACCTGGTAATTTGCTTAAAATACCCGATGAAAAACTACTCATCGGGTCAGGCAAAGCATAACTTCCTGCCACTTTAATCGCGTGATAAAAAAAGCTTTTAGCAGAGGCCGCGGCTTCAGCAGCAGAGGAACATCGGGTCAGCCTTCACTTAAGCGCAACCACAGGCAGATCGGTTATCCGGGTGGTATAGGCAGGCGACAGCATCTCGCGTTTCATCGACCAGGCTTTGTTGATCCCCTGCCCGGCAAACCACAACTTCCCGCTGCCGAGCTTGTTGACTGTGTCGATCAGCTTCATCAGCTCTTCGCTATTGCGGCGTGGCTGATGTTCGTCAAACAGATCAAACTGAGCCACGCCCTGGCTGAAAAAATCCCCCAGCACGATGCCGGCCTTCATATAGCGATGTCCCTCAATCCAGATGTTATCCAGGCACGCCATTGCAACTCTGATGATGTCGCGTGTGTCCTGCGTCGGAATCAGCAGTTGCTCCATCGACTGATTGCCATAAAAGGGTTCGTCAGTCGCATGCGGACTGGTGCGCACAAATACCCCTACCTGACGGCAATATTGATTCTCACGGCGCAGCTTCTCCGCCGCGCGCTCGGCATACGCGCAGACAGCCTCGCGCATCTGATCGTAGTCGGAGATACGGCTGCCAAACGAACGCGAACACATGATTTGCTGTTTTACCGGCGTCACTGACTCCAGCTCCAGACAGGATTCGCCACGCAGCTCTCTGACAGTGCGCTCCAGCACGACGCTGAACTGTTTGCGGATGGCCTCGGTGCTTTGATCGGCCAGATCTTTCGCCGTCATGACGCCCATGGCGTTGAGCCGTTTGCCGATCCGATGACCCACGCCCCAGACTTCCGCCACATCAATCAGCGCCAGCAGCTTTTTTTGTCGTTCAGGGTCCGACAGGTCGACAATGCCGCCGGTTTTGCTCCACTTTTTGGCCGCAAAATTCGCCAGCTTGGCCAGCGTTTTGGTCTGTGCAATGCCGACGCCCACGGTCAGATGGGTCTCTTTGCCTATTCGTTCTCTGACCTGGCGACCAAAGGTCTCCAGCGCCATACAGTTCTGCACGCCGGTGAGATCCATAAACGCCTCGTCGATCGAGTAGATCTCCACCGACGGCGCCATCTCTTCCAGTATGGTCATCACCCGATGGCTCATGTCGGCGTAGAGCGCATAATTTGAGCTGAAGACCTGCACCGCGTGACGCGTTAGTTCTTCACGCATCTTAAAATAGGGCGCGCCCATTTTGATGCCGACTTTCTTTGCCTCGGCGCTGCGCGCAATCACGCAGCCGTCGTTGTTCGACAGCACTACTACCGGTTTACCTTTAAGATCGGGCCGGAAAACGGTCTCACACGACGCGTAAAAGCTGTTTACGTCGACCAGCGCGAACATGGTCAGTGGGTCGCTTTAATAACAAAGGTCACAACGCCAAACACCTCCAGCGCATCTTCGGTCTGGATAGCGATCGGTTTAAATTTGGTATTCATCGGCATCAGTTGCAGACAGGGATGAAGCTGGAGACGTTTAACGGTGAATTCACCTTCGACCGCGGCGACCACAATATCGCCGTGTGAGGCGGTGAGTGAACTGTCGACCACCAGCATGTCACCATCATTGATGCCCGCCTCAATCATTGACTCGCCGCTGACCCGGACAAAATAGGTGGCGCTGGGGTGCTGGACCATCAGCGCATTGAGATCAATACGTTGTTCGACATAATCCTGCGCCGGGGATGGAAACCCGCACGGCACACGTTCGATATATAGCGGTAAAGGCATAACGGCACGAATGTCCGCAGGTTTAATGAATTCCATAATTTCGCTCCTTTTTCAGATTACTGTATATAAACACAGTAATAGCTAATCCCCCTTTTAATCAAGTGACATGGAACATCTTTAAGCGAAAGGGTTGATGGTAATGCACTTTTTTTTAAACGTTTTTTCGCATTGCCGTCAGAGTAAGCGGAAACGGGTTACTTTCGCCGCACCGCCGGAATAGCGTCGATTTCTTCTTACAGTAAAGAATCTTATAAATTCACCGGCTGATTATTTTTACTTAAGGAAAATCTGACAACGCTTCTCTGGCATTCGGAGAGGTTTGAATATTACGGGCGGGCTGGTTATTCTGCTTTTTTAAGCATGGAGGGATTATGGCAGACGACGATCGAATCAAACATCTTGAAGAGGCAGTTGCGCAGTTAAGGGTTGAGACTACGGTATTAAAAGCGATACTCGGTCAGCAAATTGCGCTGAATAATCTCAATTACAAAGGGAAGTTTGACGATGTACTGGCGGCGCTGGCGAAAGAGTATGCCGAACGCGGTCTGGAAGAGGGCAATAACCAGGCTATCCATGATGCCCTGCGTCAGTATATTAAATATGAGCCACCCGCAATGGAATAAGCGGATTTTCCGGCAGCGTCCGATTGCCGGACTTTACCGGCTCCTGAACGCTGCCACCGCCCTGTCCTGCACCGCCTCCGCAGCAGCCTCAGACGATACCGGTTAGTATTTACACCTCGCTGTCACTCTCCAGCGCATCCTGAATCGCGTCGGCCAGATTAGCAACTTCATTCGCCACGGCCTGCAGATCCCAGGCGGTTTTTGAGCCGGTTGCAGAGGTGGAGGCGCTGACGGACTCTTTTGCCACTGACAGAGCAGCAGCCACGGCGACCGAACGTTTATGTTGTTCCTGAGTCATGCCCGCAGGCGGAATTGCGAAATAGTCGTGAACCATGATCATTTCCTTGTGATAAATAAGGGGTCAACCTTAGCCTTCTGCATCAGGCGTGGGAAGTGAATTATGCGGCATGGCCTGTCAGACGGCCAGGATTGCAGCAGCACAATCGCACCCGCCACTTTTCCAGCGCTGAAACCTGTACAACTTTGGCTGAAATCTGCGGAAAAAAGCGATTTTAACGCATTTATGTGTCGTCAGCACAATCCCCAGCCTGCTGGTCTGAAAATCGCCACCCCTCTGAAAATCTCACCAACCCACTGTATTTATTCAATTAACCATCGAAAACCTCTTTTTTCACTTTAAACATGCTTTTTATATACACCACCGACCAGTTAAATTTTGTCAAATTTCATTGTACAACTTTGCGATTCTTGTATAACTTTGTCTCGTGATGTTAAATCACTTGTAACGAAAGGTGCTTTGCACCGCATCTGAAGGTGTTGTGGATTTCCACCTTCAGATGCATTTTTTTTTTGCGTCAGCCGGTAACCGGATCTGAATCGACGCGTTCTTCCCCCCATTTCTTATGAGGCCTGACATGCAAACAACGATGAATACAGAGTCTCAGATTTCTGATTACTTCATGAACTCTGGCACAGCGCTGACCACTGAAAAACAGGTTATCGCCGCAGTCCATGCCGAGCTCGCCCATGCGAAAACCCATGTATCCGATAAAGATATTGTGCTGGGCCTGATTCACCGCCTGGAGAGTGAGCGTGACGTGGTTAAGCAGGATATTTACCGTCAGGCGCTTGAACATGTTCTGCAGCGCGCTTCGGCGACCAGCGACAGCTAAAAATCTGTGTCTGTTATGAGGGAACGCGAATTAGCATGGATGCTTTTCCCGTCCGGAATCAGCCCCTGTTATGGGGCTTTTTTTATTCCTCCTGCTCTGAATCACTTGTCCCCTTCACACCGCTAAGATTGCCTGCCCCACCGGACCAGATATAGCTCCGGAAAACACCGTTTTCGCCATTTATTCAACCTGAAATTCCGGTTAATTGCTGTCGTTTCGCTTTATTTATCCGATATCTGTGTCCAGGCTTTTTCTGCATCCACTGCAAACACAGTCGAGGAAAATAATCATGTTTCATCATTCATCAAAACTTCAATTCCCGGTTCGTGTAGAGAAACCCGATCCAGAATTTGCCATGCTGCTCCAGCAGGCCATCGGCGGCGTCGAAGGTGAGATTCGTGTAGCGATGCAATACTTTTTCCAGGCGATGGGCGCGCGCGGTGATGTGCGGATTCGTGATCTGCTGATCTCGACCGCTACCGAAGAGCTGAGCCATATCGAAATGCTGGGCTACGCCGTGGCGCTTAACCTTGAAGGCGCCCCGCTCTCTTACCAGGAAGCGTCAGCGAAAGATCCGGTGGTTAATGCAATTCTGGGTGGAATGAACCCGCGCCATATCCTCTCTTCCGGTCTGGCAGCGATGCCGGTTAACGCCAACGGCATGCCTTTTGATATGAGTCATATCTATGCCTCCGGCAACGTGGCGGCCGATATGCTGGCTAACGTCACCGCAGAAGCCACGGGCCGCGTACTGGCTACCCGGCTCTACAATATGACGGAAGACAAGGGCATGAAGGACTTCCTCTCCTTCCTGATCGCCCGTGACACTATGCACCAGCAGCAGTGGCTGGCGGTGATCGAAGAGATGGGCGGACTGAACGCGTCGCTGCCGATCCCGAACAGCTTCCCGCAGGAGCATGAGGCGCAGGAGCACTCTTACTACTGTCTGAATACCTCGCTGGATAAACCGCTGCCGGAAGGTCGCTGGAGCAGTGGCCCGGCTTACGATGGCCATGGTCAGTTCAGCGCGAAACAGCAGCCAGATATGCTGGGCGATGAGCCACTGCTCGGCAATGCCCGTCCCGGTTCTGGTGCGCAGTCTGAGCAGATTGACGGCGTTACACCACCGAAACTGTAATTACTCGCCTGTCAGGGTTTGATGCCCTGACAGGCTTGTCCCACCTTTTGACGGAGGAATAGTCATGTCATCCACTCAGCGTCCACAACCCCCTTTTGCCGAACAGCAGCAGACCTGGCCTGGCACTACCGCGGCTATGCAGCCTCAGCCCGATCACGGCGAGCAGAGTTATCAGGGCTCCGGCCGCCTGGCGGGGAAAAAAGCCATTATTACCGGTGGCGATTCCGGCATTGGCCGGGCCGTCGCCATTGCCTTTGCCCGGGAAGGGGCCGATGTCCTGATCTCCTATCTTGATGAACATGAGGATGCGCAGGATACCGCCCGGCTGGTTGAAGAAGCGGGACAGAAAGCGGTTCTGGTGCCTGGCGATATTACTGAGGCGTCACACTGCAACGCCCTGGTCGATAAAGCCGTCGAAGCCTTTGGTGAGATTAATATTCTGGTGAACAACGCGGCGTATCAGATGACGCGCGAATCGCTGGATGAGATCAGCGACGAAGAGTTTGACCGGACCATGAAGACCAACCTTTACGCGATGTTTTACATCACTAAAGCGGCAACACGGCATATGCCTGCTGGTGGATCGATCATAAATACGGCCTCGATCAATGCTGACCAGCCGAAACCGAAGCTGCTCGCCTACTCCGCCACCAAAGCCGCCATTATTAATTTCTCTGGCGGCCTGGCAGCCTTACTAGCTGAAAAAGGTATCCGTGCCAATGCGGTCGCGCCTGGCCCCATCTGGACGCCACTGATCCCGTCGACCATGCCGGTTGAACAGGTGAAGAACTTTGGCAGCGAAGTGCCGCTGCAGCGTGCCGGTCAGCCTGCAGAACTGGCTGCAACCTATGTGATGCTGGCCAGTGATGAAGCCAGCTACATTTCAGGAGCGACCATCGCCGTGACGGGCGGTGTGGCCATTATTTAACGTTCGCCGATTCCCTGGTCGCTTCGGCCAGGGGATTAGCTATCAGCTTCTGCGTTATCCCCCACTGGTAGAGTTGTTCCCGCGCCAGATTCTTCATTTTCACTTCGCACATGATATCGAAATCCTGAAACGACAGTGCCCACGTATTCAGCGTCGGATTAAAGAAGTAATCAGAGTGCGCCCGCAGCTTGCTTTTGCTCACGCCCAGCTGCTGCTGATCGGGCCAGCCCTCCTGCGGAATCATCCCCTCCTGCGAAATCGAATAGTGCAGCACCGGCCGCACGCCGCGCCACGAATCGATCACTCTGGCAACACGCGCGTCATCCGGCTGAATAAACTCACTCTCTTTTACCCAGTGATGGTGAATATCCAGCACCACCGGACAGAGCGGTGCTGCCTGCAGCACGTCATCCAGCGAGCAGGAGATCTCATCATTTTCCACCGTCAGCATCCGCCGCGCTTCCGGGCTGAGCTGATTAAACGACCGTTTGAAACCGTCGAATCCCGCCTTGCCGTTCATATGAATGTTGATTTTAAAATCCTGGAAGGTCTTGCCATATCCCATCAGACAGGCGCAGAGCGTGTGATACTCCACATCCTCCAGCGCGCGCACCACCACATCGGGATTATCGGAGGCGAGCACGGTATATTGTCCTGGATGGAATGAGAGACGGATATGATGCGCCCGCGCCAGCTCGCCACAGCGGGCAAAGAGCGGATAGAGTTCGGGCAGAAATTCGGTGAACAGTGGCGTGGCCTCGGGAACCGTATAGAGCGGTAACAGATCGCTGCCAATACGCATCATCCTGAGTGGCTCAGGTAAGGTGGCCAGATGCTCAAGCGTCAGGTAGAGATTGTTGAGGTTGGTGACGGTAATCTCATAGATCAGCTGATTGCGTTCATCGTGCGATAAACTCAGAAACCGTTTACGGGTGGTGGCGCGAAACGGGAAAAACTGTTTGCCATCGCTGTTGAGATACTTACATGCAAAGCCTAATTTCATGTCTGCTCCTGATTTATGCTTATCAGAAGTGTAACAGGCCCCTGGCGACCAGCCAGTCGCGGGCCGCAGACTCAGGCTGAATAATTACAGGGAGACTCACTATGCAGGGCCATGAGATCCAGCGCATCGCCATTGAAGCGGCTGAGCGGCTGCCCGCCGCTGAATGCAGCTATCCATTCGGGCCGGAACATCAGGTCTATAAAGTGTGTGGAAAAGTGTTTTTACTGCTGACCGAACTACGGGGTGTGCCGATTATCACCCTGAAATGCGAACCGCAGCAGGCGGAGCTGCACCGGGTGATCTATCCCTCGATCACCGCCGGTTATCATATGAATAAACGTCACTGGATCACGGCCTATCCCGGTGACGACCTCTCGCCTGGCTTGATTCAGCAGCTGGTTGAGGATTCGTATCAGCGTGTGGTTAAGGGTATACCCGCCTCGCGCCGCCCGGCCTGGGTGGGATAAAACCCGTGGAGGGGATACGTGTGCACCGGAAAGAAAGTTTGCTTGATAGCAGGCAAGATAAATAGCAGGGCCAGCATTGTTCTGGCACCTGCCGTCATCTCTCAATCAAAGAGAGATCTGGGGATTTTCAACGCCACAGGCACGGGCATAGCGGGCGAGTGTTTCAACTGTGGCTTTATCTGCGCGACGCTCGGTGCGTGACACTGCCGACGGGCTGACACCGAGCGCCTCCGCGACCTGAGCGCTGGTCATTCCGGCGCTTTCCCGCCATTTGGCTAACTGCTCGCGCAGGTGCTCTGCCCGAACTTCTGCCTCGTAATGTTCGCGAACAGCCGGATCAGATAAAATTTCTTTGCGGGCCGTCGTCCACGCAACTGATTTCTTACTCATCGTTTAACATCTCCTCTAAACGGTGCGCCCGGCTATCCCACCGGATAAACTGAGCATAACCGCTCTGTACCCGCCCTGACCAGCGGGTCATCCGATCACGGCACTCAGTGGTGCAGCATCTCCTCCACGACCTGTGAGTTCATCATCTGGTAAGGGTAATAGGTCGGCCAGTTATCCATTTCCGCCAGCAGGGCTTGCTGAGAATCGTTGCCCATAAAGATATGGAAATGGGCAGATTTACGCGGCCCGATGGTGTGGTCGCTGAACTGCACATATTTCGGCGCTTTGCTGCCCGCGTCCTGGCATTCAAACAGGTAGCGCACCCCTTTTTTACCTGAGGCATAGGTCAGGATTTTGTGGCCCGCATACCGGTAGTGGCAGGCGCTGACCTGGTCGCCGATGTGGAACTCCATCACGCCATTTTCAATACCGATGGTATCGACGTCGGTGGCGTAGCCCTTGCGGTAATACGCTTTATACTCCTCTGCCGTTTTGCTGTGATCCTGCTGCGCTTTCTTCTGCCAGACCGAGTCCAGCTCCCCGCTTTGCAGCAGCGGATAAACCGACTGCCACAGGCCATCCCAGTCAGCGAGCGGACGATCTTTCACATCGCTGTCAGCAAAAACCCCTTCTGCCGCTTTCTGCTCCAGGGCTGACAGCGGTTTTCCATGTGCATGCGTGCCGTGTGCCAGCGACGGCTGGCTGACTAACAGTGCGCCCAGTAGCCCAATCCATTTACCTGCATGATTCATCAAAGTCTGATACCCCGGTCAACGTTACAAAATGAAATGTTATGATATAACATTTCTAACTTCAACCAAAAGCAGCAAACGCCAGCATTAATTTTATTAATCGGTTAATGCCTTGCATCAGGCAATGAACGCCTCCAGCGGCGTCAGGTTCTGCATCCTCTGAAAGCTCACTTTCCGTATAGCAGGCGCGGGCTGGAACGCCGTTAAGCCAGACGGCACAAGGCATGAATAAGCGAAGCGATAATCCGGATTGAGAGATAAGTGCGCATTTCTGGCGGACAAAAAAGGCACAGTCGTCACAGTTAAATGCCCGATTTAACCTCAGTATTGTTCAGGTTGTTCTATATTTAGTGTCGTCGAAAGTAAAATAACAGCTGGAGCATGAATTAATGTCGAAAGAAACAGAGAAGAAACCCCTGAGCGAGCGCGCCCCGACCACAGGTCCGGAATCCTCAGAGCCGGGTCTGGGTTCACTGGCACCAAAAGATGGTTCGCATCAGCCCCCAGCCGAACCGACTCCGCCAGGCAAGCAGCCCACCGCCCCAGGCAGTCTGAAAGCGCCTCAGACGCACAACGCCAAACTTGACCAGCTTGAAGCCAGCCGCAAAAACGGCACCGACCGCGCCCTCACCACCAACCAGGGCACACGCATTGCCAACGATCAAAACTCACTGCGTGCCGGTTCGCGCGGTCCGACGCTGCTGGAAGACTTTATTATGCGTGAGAAAATCACGCACTTTGACCATGAGCGTATCCCGGAACGTATCGTTCACGCCCGTGGCTCTGCCGCACACGGCTATTTTCAGCCTTACCGCTCCCTGAAAGATCTGACCAAAGCGCAGTTCCTCAGCGATCCCGAGCAGACCACGCCAGTTTTCGTGCGTTTCTCCACGGTTCAGGGCGGTGCCGGATCGGCTGATACCGTGCGTGACATTCGCGGTTTCGCCGCCAAGTTCTACACCGAAGAGGGTGTCTTTGACCTGGTGGGCAACAACACACCGGTGTTCTTTATTCAGGATGCGCATAAGTTCCCTGACTTTGTGCATGCCGTTAAGCCGGAACCGCATAACGAAATCCCGCAGGGTCAGAGCGCCCATGACACCTTCTGGGATTACGTCTCTCTGCAGCCGGAAACCATGCACAACGTTATCTGGGCGATGTCTGACCGGGGTATTCCGCGCAGCTATCGCACCATGGAAGGTTTTGGTATTCACACCTTCCGCCTGATTAACGCTGAAGGTAAAGCGACCTTTGTCCGTTTCCACTGGAAGCCGGTGGCCGGTAAAGCGTCGCTGCTATGGGACGAGTCACAGAAACTGACCGGTCGCGATCCCGATTTCCATCGCCGCGATCTGTGGGAAGCCATTGAAGCGGGTGATTTCCCGGAATATGAACTGGGCCTGCAGCTGATCCCGGAAGAGGATGAGTTCAAGTTTGACTTCGATATTCTGGATGCCACCAAGCTGATCCCGGAAGCGCTGGTGCCGGTTGAGATTGTCGGCAAGATGGTACTTAACCGTAATCCGGATAACTTCTTTGCTGAAACCGAGCAGGTGGCGTTCCACCCGGGTCATATCGTGCCGGGCCTCGATTTCTCCAACGATCCGCTGTTACAGGGTCGTCTGTTCTCCTATACCGATACGCAGATCAGTCGTCTGGGCGGACCGAACTTCCATGAGATCCCGATCAACCGTCCTACCTGCCCGTACCATAACTTCCAGCGCCAGGGCATGCATCGTCAGGATATCGACACCAATCCGGCGAACTACGAGCCGAACTCGATCAACGATAACTGGCCGCGTGAAACCCCACCTGCTGCAGAAGGCGGCGGCTTCGAGAGCTATCAGGAGCGGATTGAGGGCCATAAAGTGCGCGAGCGCAGCCCCTCATTTGGTGAGTACTATGCGCAGCCGCGCCTGTTCTGGCTGAGCCAGACTGAGGTCGAGCAGCAGCACATCATTGGCGCCTACTCGTTTGAACTGAGTAAAGTGGCGCGTGCTTATATCCGTGAGCGTGTGGTGGATCATCTGGCACGCATCGATACTAAACTGGCGCAGGGCGTGGCGGATAACCTGGGACTCGCTCTGACGGATGAGCAGCTCAACATTCAGCCGCCTGCGCCGGTGAATGGCCTGACCAAAGATGACAGCCTGAGCCTCTACGCCATTCCGGATGGCGAGATCAAAGGTCGCCAGGTCGCACTGCTGCTCAGCGATGGTGTGAAGGCGGCTGATGTGCTGGCGATTTTGCAGGCGCTGAAAGCGGTGGGTGTTCACGCCAAACTGCTGGCTCCGCATATGGGCCAGGTGCGCGCCGATGACGGTTCAGTGCTGCCGGTCGATGCGACGTTCGCCGGTCTGCCCTCTCTGACCTTTGATGCGGTGATGGTGCCGGATGGCAATATCGATGCCCTGCTGCTGAGCGGCGATGCCCGTTACTTCCTGCTGGAAGCCTACAAGCACCTCAAGGTGATTGGTCTGGTGGGCGAAGCGCGCCGCTTTAAAGCACAGTTTGGTCTGGAGGATGCGGATCAGGAAGAAGGTATTGTGCAGGGCGACTCGGCGGAGAGCGCGCTGATGTCTGAGTTCACTCAGGCGATGAAAGCGCACCGCGTCTGGTCGCGCAGCCAGAAGGCACAGTCCGTCCCGGCCTGATGTCAGCGGCATGATGCTGCATGCCGCGTCACAAAATAAAAAACCGCCCTTCGGGGCGGTTTTTTTTATCAGAAGGTCTGCCAGTTATCGTTGTCCGCCAGGCGGGCAGGCTGAAGTTTTGGCACGGCAAGGGCTTTCGCCACCGGCGCAGCAGAGAACGCCACCTGCAGAGTGCCGGTTTTGAATACCGATACCGTTTTACGCAGGTAGCTTGCCTGCTCTTCCAGTGAGGCGGCAGCAGTCGCGGACTCCTCCACCAGCGCGGCGTTCTGCTGCGTCACACCATCCATTTCCGAGACCGCTTTGCAGACCTGCTCAATGCCACGGGTCTGTTCAGTCGAGGAGGCCGCGATCTCTTCGATCAGCTGCGTGACACGACTCACCGACGTCACGATGCTCTCCATCGCGACGCCCGCCTGAGAAGCATGACCGGCACCGGTTTTAATCCGCTCGGCTGAGCGGTCGATCAGTCCCCGGATCTCCTGCGCGGCGCTGGCGCTGCGCCCGGCCAGCGAGCGCACTTCACCCGCTACCACTGCAAATCCACGACCCTGCTCACCGGCACGCGCGGCTTCAACGGCGGCGTTCAGCGCCAGAATATTGGTCTGGAAGGCAATACTGTCGATAATGGCGATGATACCGGCGATCTGATTCGAGCTTTCGCTGATCTGATCCATGTTGGCGATGACCCGGGCGACAGTCTCACCTCCCTGCATGGCCGTGGCTGAAGCCTCTTTCGCTACCGTGGTCGCCTGCTGCGCATTGTCTGCATTGAGTTTCACCGTTGAGGTGAGCTGCTCCATACTGGCTGCGGTCTGTTCCAGCGCGGCAGCCTGCTGTTCGGTACGGGAAGAGAGATCGGTGCTGCCCGCTGAGATTTCCGCTGCACCGGTAAAGATAGAGCGGGTGGCGTCATCGACCGAGGTAATGGTCACCACCAGCGCATCGCGCATCTGTTGCAGCTCCTGAATCAGCAGTCCCATCTCATTGCGGCCTTCATGCTGAATATCAGAGGTCAGATCACCGCCCGAAATGGCGCGCATATGGCCGGTCAGCCTGCCCAGTGGGCCAATCAGCAATTTCTGCAGCCCAATCCAGACCGCGACCCCAATCACGCCGGTGATCAGGCCAATAGTCAGCAGCGCCCAGAGCGCATCCGTCAGGCTACGCTGGTTATGCTCCGAGGACGCTTTCATCAGCTGGATGTTCACTGCACGCCAGGCCTCATAAGCACTGTCGAGCTGGTCCTGCGCCGCCTGCGCTTCAAGGTTGCCATAGCCCGCATAGTTGCCCTGCTTCAGAAAGGTAATGGAGGCCAGCATGGTGTCACGCATCTGCTGGTAGGCGGTCTGCACCTGCGTCGCCTGGGCTTCACCCTGGCCCTCTTTGCGCGGCAGCGCCTGCCAGGCTTTGAAGTCCGCATCGGCAGCAGCAGCAGACTTTCCAGCCTGCTCCAGCAGCGCAGCCATGGCTGCCAGTGATTTTGGATCCTGCTGATTTTTCAGGAAACGGATTGCCACGCGGTTGATGGTGACGCGGGTTTTAATCAGGGTTTTTACCGCGTCACTCAGATGCTGCTGCTGCAGCGTAAGCTGCTCTGCCGCCACGAAGTTTTTGTCGGCTTTTGAGACGCCGTTATAGAACAGAAATCCGGTCAGGGTCAGTAACGTCACAAAGACCACCAGAACAGCAGCGATACCGTGAGTGATTTTAAGATTTTTAAGCATGTCCGCAGGCTCATATCAGAGGAGATAAAGCTGTTATCGGCCAGCGCGGCGTTTATCTGAGTGTTGCACCAGAGAGGGTAACAATCCGCAGGATGGAGGGTGCTGCCAGCGCGCCGTTACGCAAAAAAAGCGGTGCGGCTCAGCCTGAACGCATTCGGCGCTTAACAACCGTCCCCGTGCTGTGGTTGAATTCGCCCCTTATCTTTTTTGCACGTGGTTATCATGCATTACATTCAGAGTCTGATGAGTTTTATTGAGGGAAACAGGGTACTGTCGATCAGCTTCAGCCTGTTGCTGCTGATTATGGCCGGGATGGTCACTCACCTGATCTGCAAATTTTTCATCGTCAAAGTGATCAGGAAGGTCTTTTTCAGCAGCCACAAAAAGGGCGTGCCGCTGGATAAAGATGTCCGCCTCTCTCAGAAGCTGTCAAATTTTGTGCCGGTGATTGTGGTCTACAATTTCCTGCAGTTTATGCCGGGCCTGCCTGAAAATCTGAAAGTGGCGATTCAGACCATCTGCGGCATCCTGTTTTTTGTCTATCTGTCGATCTTCTTCAACGAAGTGCTGGAGATTGTTAACAACTCCTATTCGCGCAAATCAAAACGCAAGAATCACTCGATCAAAGGCTATATCCAGATCGGAAAAATTCTGGTGCATATTATCGCCGCGATCATGATTCTGGCGATTATGTCCAACAAGTCACCGGCGATTATCATCTCCTCGCTGGGTGCGGTCGCCGCGGTGCTGATGCTGATCTTCCAGCATACGCTGTTGTCGCTGGTGGCGAATATTCAGCTCTCCTCTAACGATGTGCTGCAACTGGGCGACTGGATTGAGATGCCGGACAGAAATATCAGTGGTGAAGTGATCGATATTGCCCTGCATACCATCACCATCCGCAACTGGGACAACACCATTTCGCGCATCCCGACCAAGAACTTCCTGACCGAGACCTACACCAACTGGCAGGCGATGTTCTCCTCGGGCGCACGCCGCATCATGCGCAGCTTTTATCTTGATCAGAAGTCGATCACCTTTGTGAATCAGGAGATGCTGCAGGCGATGAGCCAGATCCGTCTCGCTGGCGAATCGATCACTGAGCTGCTGGATGGGCGTGATATCAATGCCGTGGGCGACCGCTGGTTTATGGAGAACGGCATCACCAATCTGATGGTGTTCCGTAAATACCTGACCGCCTGGCTGGCGCAGCGTGACGACATTCAGAAAGAGATGTATATCGTGGTGCGACCGCTGAAACCGTCGCCGGATGGATTGCCGGTAGAGATCTACTGCTTCACCTCCTCTATTTTCTGGGCCGATTATGAAAATACTCAGGCAGCGATTTTTGAGTATATCTACGCGATGGCCCGCCACTTTGAGCTGCAGATTTATCAGCATCCGGCAGGATCCGATTTTGCCCGTCTGGCTCAGCCGCGCCCCGACAGCCGGGATGCACAGCAGAGCAGCGGGCAGTAACCAGAATGCGCGGTGGCGATCTGCCGCCGCCGTGATTCACGTTTGCTCAGCGCATTAACTTTTACTCAGCGCATAGTTCAGCACTTTGTCATTTTTCATCTGCACGGTCAGCGTCTGCCCTTCGGTGGTATTCAGGGTGCGCGCCTCGCTGTAGGTCCACTTCAGCAACCGCTGCCCGTCCGGGTAAGGCGTTTCACTGTCAGGCTGACCGAACAGCGCGATCAGCTGGGCTTTGGTGGTCTGACCGGCATGAATTTGCTGCAGATTAGCGCTGTCCAGCCTGTGTCCGACCCGGTTAGAACAGGCGGAGACCAGCAACAACAACGCGGCTAACAGAACTCTTTTCCTCACGTAACATCCTTCTGAAGTGTTCAGCGCCGCAGGTCATCCGGAGCGACCTGCGCCATCGCGCATAAGCTTATAGCGAATCGGCGCCATCCGGCAGGCTTTTCTGCGCCTGGCTCCTGCTTTCGCCCCGCCGGATGCAGATTCACAGCAATTAACGCAAATTAATGCCTCTCCACCCCCTGCCGCCCTGCGATTGCAACATCTTAGTCTATGATTACTCACTGTATGCCGCGTGGAAGCGGTCTCACGGCCCGTTTTCCGCCACACCACGCTGAATACCAGTCCGGCTTTCTGACTGAAGAGACGCGCCAGCCCACCTGGCCTCCTGGTCTCGCTGATAGCTTTAAGATTTTTGACGCTTGCGTCATCGACATCCTTTTCGTGCGGTGGCCACCATCGCGCATTTCCAGGCTAAATGAGGCAACTGAATGGAATCCAAATCTTTTTTTAAAAGTTGGGGCGCTGAACGGGTTGCCAGCGACGAGGTGCGTTTCCGCCTCTGGGCAACCGGTCAGCAACGCGTGACGCTGCGGCTCTCCGGTAAAGACATTGAGATGACGCCGCAGGCTGACGGCTGGTTTGAAACTCAGGTCGCTGGTGTGGCAGCCAATGCCGAATATGATTATGTGCTGGCCGATGGTACAGCGGTGCCCGATCCCGCCGCCCGCGCTCAGAAAGCAGAGGTCAATGGCCCGTCGCTGGTGATCGATCCTGACGCTTATCAGTGGCAGAACACGAGCTGGAAGGGTCGTCCATGGCAGGAGTCGGTGGTCTATGAACTGCACATCGGCACCTTTACGCCTGAGGGCACCTTCCGGGCGGCGATTGAGAAGCTGCCAACGCTGGCTGAAACCGGCATTACCATGATTGAAGTGCTGCCGGTGTCGCAGTTCGGCGGGAATCGCGGCTGGGGCTACGATGGCGTGCTGCTCTATGCACCGCATGCTGCCTACGGCACACCCGATGATTTTAAAGCCTTTATTGACGCAGCACACGGCCACGGTCTGTCGGTAGTGCTGGATATCGTGCTGAACCACTTCGGCCCGGAGGGCAACTATCTGCCGCTGCTCTCACCAGACTTCTTCCACAAAGAGCGCCAGACGCCGTGGGGCGCCGGTATCGCCTATGACGTTGATGCGGTGCGCCGCTATATCGTGGAAGCGCCGCTCTACTGGCTGCAGGAGTTTAATCTGGATGGCCTGCGCTTTGACGCCATCGATCAGATTGACGATCCCAGCGACAAGCATGTGCTGATTGACATTGCTGAGCGCATCCGCGCCTCGATTACCGATCGCCCTATTCATCTGACCACCGAAGATTGCCGTAACGTCACCTTCCTGCATCCGCGTGACGAAAACGGGGACGCTCCGCTGTTTACCGGCGAATGGAACGATGACTTCCACAACGCCGTGCATGTGCTGGCAACCGGTGAAAGCCACGCCTATTACCAGGATTTCGCCGACCAGCCGGAACAGCGGGTAGCGCGGGCGCTGGCAGAAGGCTTTGTCTATCAGGGCGAAGTCTCGCCGCAGTCGGGCGAGCCACGCGGCGTGAAAAGCAGCAGCCAGCCGCCGGTCGCCTTTGTCGACTTCATCCAGAACCATGACCAGACGGGCAACCGTGCGCAGGGCGAAAGGCTCATCAGCCTGGCCGGCGCAGAGCGCACCCAGGTGCTGCTGGCGATGTTACTGGTCTCGCCTCATATTCCGCTGCTGTTTATGGGTGAAGAGTATGGCGAAACCCGGCCGTTCCTGTTCTTCACCGATTTCCACGGCGATCTGGCCAAAGCGGTGCGTGAAGGTCGCGCCAGAGAGTTTGAAGGCCATGCCGGTCACGGCGAAACTGTGCCGGATCCCAACGATGTCACCACCTTTGAACAGTCGAAGCTTAACTGGCAGCGAACAGAAACGCCGGAAGGTCAGCAGTGGCTGGCGCTGACGCGTCAGCTGCTGGCCCTGCGTCAGCAACATATCGTGCCGCTGTTGCAGACCGCCGGTGGCGATGCCGGTCAGGTGGTGAAAACGGCGGAAGGTTTCCTCGCGGTGCGCTGGGACTTCCCGCAGGGCACGCTGTCACTGGCGCTGAACGTCGGCAACAGCACACAGCCGATCCCCGATCTGCCAGGCGAAACGCTGTTTGCCTGGCCGCAGGCCGCCAGCGAACTGATTCCCAACGCTATCGTGGTACGTCTGGCTAAGAGAGAAGCAGAATGAATATTCCAACCGCAACGTACCGCATCCAGTTCCGCAACGGCATGACGTTTGACCGTGCGGCGGCGCTGGTGCCCTACCTGAAACAGCTGGGTATCAGCCATCTTTACGCGTCACCGATCTTCAGCGCTACTGCTGAATCGACCCACGGCTATGACGTGACCGACGTTAACCAGATCGAGCCGGCGATTGGCGGCCGTGAAGGATTCGATCGCATGGCTGCCGCGCTGAAAGCGGCCGGGCTGGGGCTGATCCTCGACATCGTGCCCAACCACATGGCCGCCTCGCTGGAGAACCCGTGGTGGCGCGACGTCATTGAGCATGGCGAACAGAGCCGCTATGCGCATTACTTCGATATCGACTGGTCACGCCGCCTGACGCTGCCGTTCCTCGATGACACCTTTGAGGCGGTGCTGGCCAACGGCGAGATCAGCGTGAAGCGCGATCCGCAGACCGGCAAACCGGCGCTGGCCTACTTCGACAATTTCTATCCGCTGGCACCTGATACCTGGCAGGATCGGGAAGAAGCGGTACTCGCCCTGCGCGACGCGGCGGAGATTGCTGAACTGCATGACCAGCAGCCGTGGCGGCTGATGTCGTGGCGCGATGCGCCCAACGATCTCTCCTACCGTCGCTTCTTTGAAGTCACCGGTCTGGTAGGCGTGCGCGTGGAAGACAAAACGGTCTTCGATGCCGCGCATCAGCTGATCCTGGAACTGGTTCACAGCGGTGCGGTGCAGGGCTTACGCGTCGACCACGTGGATGGCCTGGCCGATCCGCACGGCTATCTGGAACAGTTACGCCAGGCGGCCGGTCCCGACTGCTATCTCACTGTGGAGAAAATCCTGGGTGACAATGAACAGCTGCCTGATGCATGGCCAGTTTCCGGCACCACCGGATATGAATTTATGGCCGCACTCGCCAATCTGCTGGTCGACAGCGATCAGCTGAGCGGACTGCGCAAAGCGTATCAGGCCGTCATCGGTAAAACCGTTGATATGAAAGCGGAGCTGCGCGCCGCCAAACTGCTGATGGCAAACCGCAATTTTGCCGGTGAATTTAACCGATTACTGCAGCTGGCACTGAAGATTGCCGACGCAGAAGGCACGCCACAGCCGGAAGCGGAACTGAAGAATGCGCTGCGTGAACTGCTGGTGGCGTTCCCGGTCTATCGCACCTACGGTACGCCGCAGGGCCTGACCCCAGCCGACACCGCGCTGTTGCAACAGGTGGTCAGCGAGGTGAAAGCCAGTGCCCATGCGCCCGACAGTCAGGCGCTTGATTTCCTGACCCATATTCTGCGCGCAGAGGTTGCCGACTCCGCTCGCGACGATGCCACGCAATTCCGCACCCGCTTCCAGCAGCTGACCGGACCGCTGATGGCGAAATCGGTGGAAGATACCCTCTTCTTCCGTCAGCACATGGCGCTGGCACTGAATGAAGTCGGCGCTGAACCGCTGGCGCGCCACTTCTCGCTGGATCAGTTTCACGCTGAAATGCAGGCGCGGCGCGAACATCAGCCCGATGCGCTGTCGGGCACCTCTACGCACGACACCAAGCGCGGTGAAGATGCGCGTGCGCGACTCTATACCCTTACCGAAGCGCCGCAACGCTGGGCGGAATGCGTCAACCGCTGGCGGGAGATGAACCACGATCAGGTCGTACGCCTGAAAGATGGTCCGGCACCTGAACCGGCCGTGGAGTGGATGCTGTATGAAGCGCTGGCGGGCGTCTGGCCAACCACCCTGCAGCCGCAGGATGCGGAAGGTCTGGCGGCGCTGGAAGCCCGCTTTGTGGTCTATGTGGAAAAAGCGCTGCGTGAAGCCAAGCTGCGTACCGACTGGGCCGACAACAACGACGCCTATGAGGAGGCAGTGCTGGGCTATGCCCGTCACCTGCTTGCGCCCGCCAACAGCACCTTCCTCAGTGACTTCTGCCAGTCGCTGCAACCCTTTCTGCGTGCCGGTCTGGTCAACAGTCTGACCCAGACTGTGGTGAAGCTTACGGCGCCTGGCGTACCCGATATTTATCAGGGCAGCGAGGCCCTGGACTTCAGCCTGGTCGATCCGGATAACCGCCGCGAACCCGATTTCGACGCGCTGGCGGCGATGCTTAACGCGCCACAGCACGACGGCAGCGAGGCGCACTGGCTGCGTGGTCAGGTCAATCAGCAGGCGATTGTGAAGTTGCTGAGGCTGCGTCAGCAGCAGCCTGACCTGTTCCGCCACGGTGACTATCTGGCACTGTCGGCAGAGGGCGAGCAGCAGAATAATGTGCTGGCCTTTGCCCGCACCGGACAGGATCAGGCGGTGATAGTGGTTGTGTCACGCCGGGTCTTTAACCAGCTGCCGGCGAATCTCGACCAGCCGCCCGCTGCGCGCTGGGCTGACACGGTCATTGCGCTGCCCACCGCACTGGGCCAGCGCCGCTACCAGGATGTGCTGACCGGTAAAACGGTGGCTGCGGGCGACCAGTTGCCGCTTACCGGGCTGGCATCGCAGTGGTGTGCCGTGCTGGTGGCACAGTGAATTCCGGAAAGAACTTTTTTTATTACGCGTCAATCTGTTCATTGAATAACGAGGCATAAATGTCAAACAGTCAGCGTTTTGAAATTACGGCGGGATACAGCCATTTACTGGGGGCCAACTTTGATGGTCAGGGCGTGAACTTCGCCCTGTTCAGCGCCCACGCCGAGCGGGTTGAACTCTGTCTGTACGATCCCAGCGGTAAAACGGAAATTGCCCGTCTGGAGCTGCCGGAATATACCCATGAAGTATGGCACGGCTATATTCCGGGCCTGCAGCCCGGTGCGCTCTATGGCTATCGCGTTTATGGCCCCTATGACCCGGAAAATGGTCATCGCTTTAACCCGAACAAGCTGCTGCTCGATCCCTACGCCCGTGAACTGGCGGGAGACATCGCCTGGAACGAGGCGCACTTCGCTTACGATCTCTATCATGACGATAAAGATCTGACCTTCGACAGCCGCGACAGCGCGCCGTTTACGCCAAAGTGCCGGGTGATCGATCCCAACGAATTCGACTGGCAGGATAAAAACCGCCCGAATGTGCCGTGGCCGAAAACCGTCATCTATGAAACCCATGTTAAGGGCTTCACGCAGCTCAACACCGCCCTGCCACCTGAAATGCGCGGCACCTTTGACGGCATGAGCCACAAATCGACCGTCGACTACATCAAAAGCCTGGGCATTACCTCGGTCGAACTGCTGCCGGTACACTGGTTCCCGGATGACCAGCACCTGCTGGATAAAGGGCTGAAAAATTTCTGGGGATATAACACGCTGAACTTCTTTGCCCCCGCCACCCGCTACTTCGGGCCGCGCGGTATTCAGGGCTTCCGTGACATGGTGCGAGCCTTCCATGATGCCGGTATTGAGGTGATCCTTGACGTGGTCTACAACCACACCGCCGAGGGGAATGAGCTGGGGCCAACGCTGTCGTTTAAAGGCATCGATAACTTCTCCTATTACCGTACGTTGCCAGACCAGCATCGCTATTACATCAACGACACCGGTACCGGTAACACCGTCAACACCTCGCATCCGCGTGTACTGCAGATGGTGCTCGATTCGCTGCGTTACTGGTCAGAATCAATGCATATCGACGGCTTCCGTTTCGATCTGGGTACCATTCTCGGTCGCGAGCCTGATGGTTTTGACCCGCGCGGCGGCTTCTTCGATGCCATCATGCAGGACCCGGTCCTGTCGCAGAAAAAGCTGATTGGTGAACCCTGGGATATCGGTCCGGGCGGCTATCAGGTGGGCAGCTTCCCGCCAGGCTGGGCAGAATGGAACGATCAGTATCGCGATACGGTGCGTGACTACTGGAAAGGCAACAACGTCTCCACAGACTTTGCTGCCCGCCTGCTGGGTTCCGGCGATCTCTACGATCAGCACGGTCGTCGTCCATGGGCCAGCGTCAACTTTATCACCGCGCACGATGGCTTCACCCTCAACGATCTGGTGTCGTACAACGACAAACATAACGCGGAGAATGGCGAAGACAACAACGACGGCCACAACGACAACCGCTCCTACAACTACGGAGTTGAAGGCCCGACCGATGATGAAGGCATCAACGCGGTGCGCGAGCGTCAGAAGCGCAACTTCCTCGCCACGCTGATCTTCTCACACGGTACGCCAATGCTGCTGGCGGGCGACGAGTTTGGCCGCAGCCAGATGGGCAACAACAATGGCTACTGCCAGGACAGCGAAATCTCCTGGGTACACTGGGATAACCTGCCGGAATCTGCCGAGGCGCTGCGCGAGTTCACCCGCCAGATCCTGACGTTACGTGCTCAGCAGCCGTTACTGCGCCGTGAAAACTGGCGTGATGGCATGGATATCAAATGGTTTAACGCCGGTGGCGGCTTCCAGCAGGCTGAGCAGTGGGACGAAGGCTCAACGCTGGGGGTTTATATCGGCCGACCGGACCTCCAGACCGAGGAAGGCATCTGGCACGACGTCCTGATGCTGTTCAATCCGTTTGAAGGCAATGTACCGTTCCAGATCCCGCAGTTTGGTGAAGGCGGCTGGGTGCTGGAACTGACCACCAGCGACACCGCGAAGCGCGGTCTGGTGATCACCAAAGAGAAGGATTTCGAACTGGAAGGACGCAGCTTCGCCCTGTTCAGACGTCCATAGCCGCTCACCCGGTTAAAAAGCAGTCATCTGGCGCAGCGCATTTCGCGCTGCGCTTGTGTTTCTGGCGATTGCTGCCAGGCTTAACCGGTTGTTAACAGTGAGAATTGATGCTGAAAAGGAGGCATAATGTCCAGATTTACGCAGAAAGTTGTGGTTGTGACAGGTGCCGGATCCGGCATTGGCGAAGCCAGCGCAAAACGCTTCGCTGAAGAGGGTGCATCAGTGGTGCTGGTGGGCCGTACCGCGCAGAAACTGGAAGAGACGCTGGCCGACATGACGCCCGGCGATCACCTGGTGGCTGCCTGCGACGTCTCAGAAGCCGCACAGGTTAAACAGCTGTCAGAAACCGTCCTGAAGAAGTATGGCCGTGTTGACGTGCTGGTAAATAACGCCGGCGTCATCGTGCAGGGCCGCATCCATGAGGTCGATCTCGACGCATGGAAAACCCTGATGAAAACTGACCTTGATGGAGTTTTCCACGGCGTACACTATTTCATGCCTGCCCTGTTAAAGAGCAAAGGCAACGTGGTTAACATCTCTTCCGTTTCCGGCTTAGGCGGCGACTGGGGCATGAGCATCTACAACGCGGCTAAAGGGGCGATTACCAACTTCACCCGTGCGCTGGCGATGGACTACGGCGCAGATGGCGTACGGGTCAATGCAATCTGTCCCGGCTTTACCTTTACCGATCTGACCGAAGATGCCAAACAGGATCAGGCGCTGCTGGAGCGCTTTTACGACCGTATTCCACTGCGCCGGGCCGGTGAAGCGGATGATATCGCCCGTGCCATTCTCTTTATTGCCAGCGATGAAGCCAGTTATATTACCGGCGTTAATCTGCCGGTTGATGGCGGAATTACCGCTTCAAATGGCCAGCCTAAACAGGCTTAAATAAAGAACAGGGCAGCGTCTTTACGCTGCCTTTTTTTATTCTAACCGGCCCGCAGCATTAATTCCCTTTATTATGCTTCTGCCACAGCAGAACAATAACTCCCTGCATACAAATTAATGTTTTGGCGTATGGCGGGTTGGCGTTGCCGCGCGTGCAGGTTTAATTGCCGTGCTGCTGGTCGGGCAAATAAAAGTGCTCAGGCAGGCATTACAGAGTATGGCATTAGCGTGATGAACTTTCGCCACGGCCAGCGCCTGCTGGCGGGTATAAAGCGAACCAATAAAAACGCGTTTATCGTTCTTTGACAGATTAACGCAACCTTCTTTGTGTAAAATCCATCCACCCATGGGACGCGGGCACAGATAATAGTAGCTGGCTTTGAGCATGGTAGTCATCCTGATAGTTGCTGTATGTATCTTAAAAAACGAACCAAAATTCGTAAGAGGTTTTTTTTGTAATCTGAAGCTTTATTAAACTAACTGAGAATTATCCCTAAAACCACTTTATTGCGTGAGTCTGGCTGACTTTGAGAATATGCCCTTTTTCATTGCTTATGTCGCTTCAGGCATTCCACGCGCTGTAACGCCCTCACCCTCACTGTCGCCCCGCTTACATTTATACTGCTAATGCATCATTAAAAAAGAAAAAATCAAAACAATACCTTAAAAACAATACCTTATAAAATCAACCTGCGCGCCAGGGGTGACGCGCTACTCAGATATGATTAGAGCAGAAGCTGAAAAATATCATCCCCGCAGGGGTATTTATGAGTATTGATAAACTGAACCTGAATAAGAGTGAAAGTGGTGCACAGCGTGCCTTTAAGCGGAACGCCAGCTCCCCTGGCATCAGGGATTTATCAATACCAGCGGGCGTAATTAACAGCGACCGGCTTGAAAAAGTAAAACGATCGGTTTACTTTTAAAGCATGAAAAAGAGAAACGATATCATCCAGGCCGCCGAGCGGCTCTTCTACACCCACGGTTTCCACGCCACCAGCACCGACAATATCTGTCGCGAAGCGGGCGTCTCTACCCGCACGCTCTATCATCACTTCGCCTCACGCGAAGCGCTGACCGCAGCGGTACTCGACGCGCGCGAGCAGCGCTTTATGGCCGATCTGCTGCCACCGCAACAGCCTGATGCGATAGCGCATCTGTTCAGGGTGCTGGGCGAGTGGACGGCAGCGAACGGTGCCCGTGGCTGCTTCTTTCTTAAAGCCTGGGGAGAGTATGCCGAGCGGGACAGTGAACTGGCCGCTCAGGCGCTAGCCTTCCGGGCCACGATGCGGGCTTATATCACCCTTTGTGTGACGCATCTGCGCGGTGCTGAAAATAAGTCGCTGAGTGATGCTATCTGGATACTCTTTGAGGGTGCCATTACCACGGCGCTGATTACCGGTCCCGCCGCTGCTCAACAGGCGGCGCAGGTCGTCAGTCAGTTACTTCAGAACAGGGCGACAGGATGAGATCGCCCATCGCGCTGGCGCTGACCGGCTTCAGCCTGATCGCCGTGACCTATGGCATGGCACGCTTCTCATGGGGATTGATGCTGCCCGCTATCTCAGCGGAGATCCCCTTCAGCCCGCAGCAGGCGGGTATGCTGTCAGCCTGCAGCTTTGTGGCATATTGCCTCACTATTCTTACCGCAGCCGCGCTGGCAGATCGCTATGGCACCCGGCTGACGGCGCTGCTGGCCTCACTCAGTGCGACGGCGGGTCTGCTGCTGCTCGCCTGTGCCTCATCAACGCTGCTGCTGGCGGCCGGACTCTTTATTGCCGGATTGAGTGCCGGTCTGGCTTCACCTGCTCTGGCGGCGGCGGTCAGCGATCGAATTCCTGCTGCAGGTCAGCCGCGCATCAATACCCTGATCAATGCCGGCACTAGCGCGGGCATTATCCTGACGGTGGTCATCCTGAGCGTTCTGCCCGGCGGCTGGCGTGCCACCTGTCTGCTGTTCGCTCTGCTGTCGCTGGCCTGTGTGCTGCCGGTGATGCGCGTGTTATCGGGTCACGCCGCCAGTCGTCCCACCAGAGTGCGTCACTGGCACCAGCGGCTGTATCGCCGCTCCATGCATCGGCTGATGAGTATTGCGTTGATTTCGGGTCTGGTCAGTGCAGCCTGGTGGAGCTTTGGGTCAGCGCTGCTGCGACAGCATGTCGGTGTGGATGAAGAGACCGCCCGCTTACTCTGGCTGATTGCCGGAGGAGCAGGCATCGTGGGTGCGGCAACCGGCCCGGTCGCTGCCCGTATCGGGCTGAAGGGTGTATACCGGCTCTCACTGTGCGGGATGGCAGTGCCACTGCTGGTGCTGGCCTGGAGTCGGGGCGAATCCACCGGTTTAGCGATCGCGGTTGCCTGCTGTGGCGCAGGTTACGTCACGCTATCGGGCGTGCTGCTGGTGTGGGGCGCACGCGCCACTGCTGAAGATCCGGCGACCGGCGTCGGCATCCTGTTTTTTATGCTGGCGGTGGGCCAGGTAGCGGGATCGCTGCTGTTTGGTCAGCTCTACGCCTCTTTGGGTGCCAGTACGGCATTGACGCTGTTTGCGGTCAGCGCCCTGCTGCTGCTGTTTATTGCACCCGCGCAGAACAGCAGCGAGTCGGCTAAATAAGCAGGCGTAAACGAATGGGTTGGCAGAAAACAGGGAAGTTAGAAATAGCGTCGATGCTATTTACCAGACAGTGCCAATATTATCGCCCGGAGAATGAGGAAATATTACGCAGGTGTTATGGCTGAAGCGATAAACTCATCGCGGCGTCCGTTCAGATCGCGCGGATATTTTTAATGCGTGGATTTATTTTCTGCTGAAGCAAATCTTCTTCGGGACCCAGATAATAAGGCACAGCACACTGCTTACCATCTTTGGTAAAAATAATCTGGTTATCATGCAGGAATAACGCAGTAAAATGGCCCAGTACCACACCATTTAATTCAAAGCAGTGATTTCTTGCTGCACGCAGCCCCTGCTTACTATTCAGAAAATCAACAAATCGCATCACGCTGCGCCTCCAGTTAATAAATCAACCCCATCAGAATCGCGAAGATAATAGCCTTAACGCCGGCCCGGATCATCCGGCTGACGCTGTTTTCAGAATAGGCTTAATTACCATTCAGTAGTGGCACTAAACCGACGTGATTTTTTATCTGCTTCCTGCCAGGAATAATCCTGGCGAACGACGCACTCATAAAATTTCATGAGCGCGTAATATTTATATTGCGCCCTCACATCGCCCGCTATACCGTTGTTTTTCCACCAGGTGCAGACTTTCGGGGCAAAACCGCATAATGGAAATTTTTGAGGCAGATGAACGCCACATCACGGCGATTCAGCAGATCTACGCCTGGCATGTCCTTAACGGCACCGGCTCATTTGAGACAGTGCCGCCCGACGCGGCAGAGATTGGCGAGCGGATGCGGAAGATTCAGCAGGCGGGCCTGCCGTGGTTTATCGCTGTCAGCGACGGAGAAGTACGTGGGTTCTGCTATCTGACGCCTTATCGCCCGCGCCATGCCTACCGGCATACGCTGGAGGACTCAATTTATATCGATCCCGGATTTCAGAAGCGCGGAGTCGGTTCGCGCCTGTTAAACCATGTAATCCGCTGGGCTGAGCAGGCAGGGTTCCGCCAGTTGATCGCCAACGTCGGCGACAGCGAGAACCAGGGCTCGATTGCCGTACATCGCGCCGCAGGCTTTGAGATGACAGGTATCCTGCGCTCGGTAGGTTTTAAACAGGGTCGCTGGCTGGATACCGTTTTTATGCAGCGCTCTCTGGGAACGGGCAATACCACGCTGCCGGTTGATTAAAACAGAGTCAGAGTGAGAAAGACGTACTGGCCCTCGTTTTCCCCGGAAGAAGCTTCTGGTAAGGTGCCATAACAAAAAATAAAAAATTCCGGAAACCTTTATGTTGTCGACAATCATCTATCGCAGCCACATTACTGAACATGTGCCGCTTGAGATCCTGAATGGTTTGGCGCGGAAAGCGAATAAAATCAATAAATCCTCAAGCGTCACCGGAATTTTATTATTCAATGGCACGCATTTTTTCCAGCTGCTGGAAGGTCCGGAGGCGGCGGTCAATGCAGTTTACAGCCGGATTTGCCAGGATCCACGCCACCATAATCTGGTCGAACTGCTGCGCGATTACGCCCCGGCACGCCGTTTTGGCCACGTCGGTATGGAGCTGTTCGATCTGCGGCTGCATGATAAAGAGACGGTACTGGAGGCGGTGCTGGCAAAGTGCACCACAAAGTATCAGCTGACCTATGCCGATCGCGCACTGCAGTTCCTGCGCACCTTTGTCGAAGCGCGGGAAAAAGAGAACTATTTTGAGATCCCGGCCGCCAGCGGCTGGACGTTTATCTGTGACGAGTCAGAACAGCGTGAAGGCAACGCATCGCTGGTGGCTGCGGATGAGGTCAGCTTTGCTTTTCAGCCGATCGTTGACCCCTTCGCCTGCGAAATCGTCTCGCTGGAAGCGCTGCTGCGCGGCCCGCACGGTGAATCGCCGCTCGACTATTTTGCCCGACTGTCACGTGAGCAGCTCTATCAGCTCGATCTGAGGTCGAAAAAGATCGCCTTCGCCCAGGCGAAGCAGCTGGGGATTGAGGGAATGACTCTGTCGATCAATCTGCTGCCGATGACGCTGGTGGAAGTGCCCGACGCCGTCCCGTTTTTGCTGGATGAGATTGCTGCGCAGGGACTGGTGCCAGAGCAGATCATGGTTGAATTCACCGAGAATGAAATTATCTCGCAGCCTGAGGCCTTTGAAGCCGCCATCAGGCAGCTGAAGGCGGCCGGCATCAGCCTGGCGCTGGATGATTTCGGTGCCGGTTTTGCCGGCCTGTCGCTGCTGACGCGCATTCAGCCCGACAAGATTAAAATCGACCGAACCATCATCGCTGATGTGCATAAAAGTGGGCCGAAGCAGGCGATCATTCATGCCATTCTGAAATGCTGCTCCTCGCTGGAGATCGGTGTTATCGCCGAGGGTATTGAACAGCCGGAAGAGTGGATGTGGCTTGAAGCGGCAGGCGTGACCCAGTTTCAGGGCTTTCTGTTCTCAAAACCTGTACTCAATGGCGTTGCGGCCGTAGCCTGGCCGGAGCTGATCTGACCGCCTCTGCTATTTGGATGAATTTGCGATTTCCTGCCTTGCTGGATCACCCGGCGGCTGCTAAATAATTAACAGCCTCGGGGGATCATCTTTCTGTCATCTTCCCGCGGCAGAGTCAGTCATTACCCAGTCAGTGATTAAATGTTTAGCAGTCAGATGTTCAGTGTTTAGGCCAGCGCTACGCGCCATGCGTGCGACGTGACTCCAGGGACAGCATTTGAGGAACTGAATGAAGCAAATCATCCGCGGTGATAAAGAACCCTCCCATATTCTCGCAGCGACTCGTGCGCTTGAAGCGCACTACTCCCGCTACGGAGAAGGTAATAAGTACCATCCCGTTATCTATTCCATCGCCTACCGCAGCCGGTTTTATCAGGTTGAGGTGATTACCCGACGTGAAACCATGGTTGCCTCGGTGATTACTGGCGTTCGCAACCTGACGCATCTCTCCGGCGCCGCCTGACGGCCACCTGTAATCCTGCGGGGGCAGATTGCCCCCGACTCCCCGCTTAGCGTCGGTAGAGTGAATTCGCCGGAAAGATTGCGCCAATCACGCTTTTTTCCCGTGCGCCCGTCACCGCAGGCAGATTGCCCGGCAGGCCGGAGAGCGTGCGGAAAGCCAGCCAGGCAAACGCCAGCGCCTCCATATCGTCACCACTGACACCCGCCGCATCGGTAGTCGTTACTTCCGTTCCCGGAAGATGCGCTGCCAGTCGTGCCATCAGCAGCGGATTGCGGCTGCCGCCGCCACACACCAGCAGACGGTCGCAGCCATCATTGAGTAACACCTGCTGCGTGATGGTGATGGCGGTCAGCTCGACCAGCGTAGCCTGCACGTCCTGCGCAGCCAGACCCGGGAAATAGCGCAGATGCTGCTCCAGCCAGCTGAGGTTGAAATGTTCGCGCCCGGTGCTTTTCGGCGGCGGCAACGCAAACCAGGGCTCACGTAGCAGCGCCTCCAGCAGTGCCGGAATCACCGACCCGCTGCGCGCCCACTGCGCATCTTTGTCATACGGCTGAGCCTGATTACGCCAGATCCAGGCGTCCAGCAGCATATTGCCGGGGCCGGTATCGAAGCCGCGCACCGGCTGACCCGGGATCAGCAGCGAGAGATTGGCGATGCCGCCAATATTCAGCACCATGCGGCGTTCAGTGGCATCCATCAGCAGCGCCTGATGAAAGGCAGGCACCAGCGGCGCGCCCTGCCCGCCCAGCGCCATATCACGGCGGCGGAAATCCCCTACCACGGTGACGCCGGTGGCCGCCACGATCTGATTATGATCGCCAATCTGCAGCGTATTGGGTGCGTCACTCTGCGGCTCATGCCAGACGGTCTGACCATGACAGCCAATCGCCGTGATATCGCTGGCTTCAAGCGATTCGCGCTTCATTAATGTCACTACCGCTTCAGCAAACAGCTGGCCGAGGCGGGTATCAAGCTGGCCGAGCTGCGACAGCGTCAGGGACTGTCCCTGACATATCGCCAGAATCGCCTGACGCAGTTCTGGTGGCATCGGATGGCAGTAGCTGGCCTGCTGCGCCACCATATTTTCATCAATGGCAGCCAGCACCACATCCACTCCATCCAGGCTGGTGCCTGACATTACCCCAATATAGCGTCCTGATTTCATAGCCATTCCTTACTTCCGGCCGGAAGTGCAATTCATCTGCGGTTAGCCTGACAAATAATGATCGCTAATTCTATGATTAAATTCTTTTTATCCAATCGTGCTGACTGATAACGTAATGGGACTATTTTTAATCCACGATTGAATTATTGTTGATCCTGCATAGTCTATGCTTCGTCCAGCCGTGTTTTATTCGGACAGGGATTAATTTGCCAGGTTTGTGTCTTATACTGTGAGCAGGATACAGCGGTAAACGTGGCACCTTCTCGACTAAAGGAGTTTCAAATGATTAAGCGTGTAATTGTGGTCGCTCTGGCCGGTGTGATGCTGGCAGGTTGTAGCAATACCAGTACGCTGTCGGGTGATACCTACAGTGCCAGTGAAGCTAAGCAGGTGCAGAGCGTTTCGTACGGTACCTTAGTCTCAGTACGTCCGGTGAAAATCCAGGGCGGCGATGAGAGCAATGTCATCGGTGCTATCGGTGGTGCGGTGCTGGGTGGCTTCCTGGGTAACACCATTGGTGGCGGCAGCGGACGTAGCCTGGCGACAGCCGGTGGTGCGGTTCTGGGTGGCGTAGCAGGCCAGGGCGTACAGGGCGCAGTCAATAAAACCGATGGCGTTGAGCTGGAAATCCGTAAGGATGATGGCAACACCATCATGGTGGTTCAGAAACAGGCCGCCACGCGTTACTCTGTTGGCCAGCGTGTTGTGATGGCATCCAACGGCAGCCAGGTGACGGTTTCACCTCGCTAATGAAGCTAAACAAAAAACCGACGCCTGGGCGTCGGTTTTTTTATTTCTCTTTATGCTGAAGTTCGAGAATGTTTTTCTCAAGCCGGGCGATCAGCGTCACCATCTGACTGATCTCTTCCCGACTAATGCCGGACAAAATGTCGTCCCGCGTCTCATCAATCACACTCTCAACCTGTTCGATTATCGGCTCGGCCTGCTGCGTCAGCTTAATGCGCTTGGCACGACGATCGTTGGCGCAGGTCGAACGGGTGATTAATCCTTTCTCTTCCAGCTGATCCAGCGTGCGCACCAGCGAAGGCTGTTCAATACCAATCGCCTTGGCTAACTGAATCTGCGACTGTTCGGGCGGCAGTTGATGAATATTGTGCAACGTCACCCAGTGAGTCTGAGTCAGCTCAAGCGGCTTCAGCCGCTGATCAATCAACGCGCGCCAGATGCGCACCAGGCGAGATAAATCCGTTCCGAGGGGCGTATCCATTTCATCTCCTTATAATTAGCTTGCTAGCTATCAAGCCAGATTTTACACTATTCTGCGAGTTTACAGGACAAATTACAAATCCCGGACCAGGCCACCATAACGTGGCAGCGCTTTCACTCTGCTGTTTGGGTTAACGAAGGATGTTATCACGTGCTCACTCCTGCTTTTTCAGGTGCGAATCCGCTGACCGATCTGGTGGTGGGCGCCTCACTGTTTTTCCCGCCGATATTCAAAGCGGTGATCCTCGGCTTCTTTTTCTGGCTGCTGATCCACCCTCTGGTGCGTGGCTGGATCTACTCCGGCGATGTCTGGCATCCCACCCTGTTTGATCTCTCCCTGTTTGTGCTGTGCGTTACCGCCGCACTCTGGCTAATCGGTCACGGATAATCGATATGAAATTTAACGCGGTAAAATACTTCTCCACGCTGATCGTGTTTGCCCTGGCGCTGCTGGCCGCTGGCTGGCTCTGGAACTACTACATGCAGTCGCCCTGGACCCGTGACGGGAAAGTACGGGCAGAGCTGGTGGATATCACGCCTCAGGTGTCGGGACGAATTACGCAACTGAAGGTCAAAGACAATCAGTTTGTGCATCAGGGCCAGCAGCTGTTAACGCTGGACCCGGTGCCGTGGCAGATCGCGCTCGACAATGCCGCCGCCCAGCTCAGCAAAGCGCAGGCGGATCTCGCGAAAGCGCAGCATGAATTTAACCGTCGCAGCAGCCTGCCGCGCAACATCATCTCCGCAGAGGACCTTGATGCCGCGCGATTAAGCGCCGGCGCGGCGGCCGCCAGCACCAAAGCGGCACAGGCGGAGTGGGAACGGGCGCGCTGGAATCTGCAGCAGACGACGCTGACCGCACCGGCGGATGGCTGGATCACCAATCTGACGCTGCGTCCCGGCAACTATGCCACCGCGGGTTCGCCTCTGTTTGCCCTGGTCGACAGCCACTCTTACTACGTAATGGGCTACTTCGAAGAGACCAAACTGCGCCATATTCACCCAGGCGCAGCGGCCCAGGTGGTGCTCTACAGCAATGGCATGCGGCTGCAGGGTCAGGTGGATAGCATTGGCCGCGCCATCTATGACCAAAGCATTGAGACCGACAGCGGCCTGGTACCCGATATCAAACCCAACGTGCCCTGGGTGCGGCTGGCGCAGCGAGTGCCGGTGCGTATTCGTCTCGACCCGCTCCCTGCCGATGCAGACCTGGTGGCGGGAACCAGCTGCACCATCACCATCCAGCCATGAATTTTCAGTGGCTGGCCTGGGATCAACTGCCCTGGATTAAGGCGAACGCCGGCCAGTGGCGCTATGCGTTGCGCAACGCTATTGCGATGTGCCTGGCGCTGAGCATCGCCTACGGACTGGATCTGGATGAGCCGTACTGGGCAATGACCTCTGCCGCCGTGATTAGCTTTCCCACCGTCGGCGGCGCGATCAGTAAAAGTCTGGGGCGCATCGTTGGCAGTCTGATGGGGGCCAGCGCTGCGCTGCTGATCGCCGGACATACGCTTAATGAGCCGTGGCTGTTTACCTTTGCCATTGCCGGCTGGCTGGCGCTCTGTACCGGCATAGCGAATCACTACCAGAATAACGTTGCCTACGCCTTTTCGCTGGCGGGCTACACCGCCGCCATCATCGCCTTTAGCAGCGTTAACATCACCGATATCACCTCGCTATGGACCATCGCTCAGGCACGTGTCTGCGAGGTGATCTCCGGCATTCTCTGCGCCGGATTGATGATGATGGTACTGCCGAGTACTTCCGATGGTGAGACGCTGATTACCTCACTGAAACAGATGCATGCCCGGCTGCTGGAACATGCGGTGTTACTGCTGCAGCCCTCAGCCAGCGAGACCATCCGGACCGCGCATGAAAATGTCATCAGCCAGATCCTGACCATGAATCTGCTGCGGATTCAGGCGTTCTGGAGCCATTACCGCTTTCGCCGACAGAACAACGTGCTGAACTATGTGCTGCACCAGCAGCTGCGACTCACCAGCGTGCTCTCCAGCCTGCGACGCATGCTGCTGAACTGGCCCGACGCGCCAGAGGCGCTGTTTGACGCGCTGCAACAACTGCTGGCGGAGCTGGCGAAACCGGCGTGTGATAAATATCGTCTGGCGCAAATCCTGCGCAGCGTGACCCCGGCAGCGGATGGCGACTACCGGCAGCGCGCTTTTTGTCAGCGGCTGCGCTACTTCTGCTGGATGTACCTCAACGTGCTGCGCTGGATCCGCCTGCTGGATCGCGCCGATGCCGACACCCGCTTTCAGCCACCGCCGGTTCCGGCGCTGGCGCGCGACAGTGACAGCGCCGAGGCGGGCTGGAGCGCCCTGCGTACCTTCTGCGTTATCGTGCTGGGCTGCGCCTTCTGGATCAATACGCAATGGTCTTCCGGTGCCGCCGCGCTCACCTTAACCGCCATTGCCTGTGTGCTCTACGCTTCATCACCCTCACCTGGCGGCAGCGTCACGCTGCTGCTGAAGACCCTGCTGTGGCTGTTTGCGTTTAGTTTTGTGATGAAGTTTGGGCTGATGGTGCAGATCAGTCAGCTGTGGCAGTTTTTACTGTTTCTGTTCCCGCTGTTGGTGACGCTGCAACTCTTTAAGCTGCAGCAGAAGCAGCGCGCCGGGATGTGGGGACAGTTCATCGTCTTTATGGGTTCGTTTATCGCGGTGACTAATCCGCCCACATGGGATTATCAGGACTTCTTTAACGATAACATCGCCAAAGTCTGCGGGGTGCTGCTCGCCTGGCTGGCGTTCCAGATTCTGCGACCCAGCTCCGATGCGCGGCGCAGCCGACGGCATATCCGGGCGCTGCGGCTGGCGTTTCTCGATCAGCTGCGGCAGCGGCCCCGGCTCAGCGAGAGCCGCTTCGAATCGCAGATTTACCACCGTATCAGCCAGCTCAGTCACAGCCGGGACGAGCAGGCACGCGTCTGGCTACTGCGCTGGGGCGTGGTGCTGCTTAACTGCTCGCATATCGTCTGGCAGCTGCGTGAATGGCGCGCCGGTTCAGCCGCACTGATGGGGTTTCGCGATCACTGCCTGCAAGACTTACAGCAGATTATCAGCAGCCGCGGCGTGCGCCACAGCTCGCTGGATCGAATGCTGACGCAACTGGAGGAGACCATCACCGCGTTACTGGCACTGGAAAGCAATGAGGCCAGCGAGCTGGCGGGGATTATCTGGCGGTTACGCTGTTCACTGGCACAGCTGAAGCAGGCGGTGCCGGAGTGATCACTGGCAATATTGCTGCTGTTGCCGGTTAAAATCATCCTGCAGCTGTTGCAGCGTTTTATGGCCTTCGAAGCGGGTTTTATCCATTTCGGTCATCGGTTCAATCACCAGCACTTTCTCATCGGGTGAGAAGATAAACCGGCGTGTCAGTTCGGTACCGGTAAAACTCTGACCATGAATGCCACCGCACACCATAGTCATGGTGCGGCGATAAATAGTGCTATCCGTGAAATTGGTTTCGGTGGCGCTGCGAAAGACCTGATCGCAACCCTGCGCTTCCAGCTTACGCACCATGTTGCGGCTCAGCCATTCACGACCCTTCGCGATCTTTTCACAGGTGATACGCATTGGGTTGGTATCGATGGTGCGCTGCAGTTCGCGTCCGGTTTCGGTGACCAGTTGCGTATCATTGGGTTTATCGCATCCCACCAGCAGCAGACACAGCAGTAATGCGCCCTTGAATTTCATTTTCCTGCTCCTTTCCCCATCACGCTTTCTTACCTGAATCAATATCATAGGGGGGAAATGTCAGGGATGGTACAACAATTCATAAACAGGCAGGAGAAAAGCGGGCGGCCATCGCCTGCCGCCCGGAAACTCAGATTACACCGCAGGCGTAGCGTGCCCCGCCACCGCCCAGCGGTTTAGGATGGTCAGCATGATTGTCACCGCCGACGTGCACCATCAGCGCTTTGCCTTTGATCTCTTTTAACGATTTCAGACGCGGCGCCAGCACCGGATAAGTGGCGCTGCCTTTGTCATCGACATAGACCGCGGGCAGGTCGCCCAGGTGCCCCTCTGCATAAGGCCCCAGATGTTTGCCGCTGTTGGCTGGATCAAGGTGACCACCCGCCGCACCGGCGGCGACCACTTTGCCTTCAGACTCGCCCGGTTCACAGCTGCCTTTAGCATGAACATGGAAACCATGAATGCCCGGCTGAAGGCCCTGCAGATCCGGCGTGAACTGCAGACCATACTGTGTCTCGTCAATCTTAACGGTGCCCAGCGATTTCCCAATCCCTTCAGCGGTAACCTGATGGATCGTAACCTGCTCGCTGGCAGCCTGTGCTGAGCCGCAGGCGATCAGTGCGAATAGGGCAACTGCTTTCATTTTCATGGTGACTCCATTTGCATACCAGGGTTTGAGATAAGTCTGGTCGCTATTGCACTATTTTGCCGGAGATTGACGCAGTTTTACGCTTCAGGGCACATCAAATCCCAGCGCCGCCTTGCGAATACGGAACCACTGCTGACGCGACAGGGATAAGTTCAGTGCTCCGGCGGCTTCGCTGACCCGCGCCGTTTTACCTGAGCCGATGATTGGCAGCGGGCGCGATGGCAGCATCAGTATCCAGGCATAGACCACCTGCTCAAGGCTGGTGGCACCGGTTTCCTGCCGCACGGCTTCCAGTTCGTCACGCAGCGGCTGGAAATGGGGATCGTTAAACAGGCGACCGCCACCCAGACAGGACCAGGCCATCGGACGAATACGCAGCTGCTGACACTGATCCAGCGAGCCATCCAGCAGCACACTTTGCTGCACGGGTGAGATCTCCAGCTGATTTGTCACCAGCGAGAACGGCAGACGGGATTGCAGCAGGGAAAACTGTGATGGTGTGAAGTTAGAGACGCCAAAATGCAGAACCTTGCCGCTGTGATGCAGCGCCATAAAGGCTTCGGCCACCTCGTCAGCCTCCATCAGCGGATCGGGACGATGGATCAGCAGCAGGTCGAGACGATCGGTGTGGATATGGCGCAGTGAGTTTTCAGCACTCTGCAGGATATGACGTTTGTCGGTAATGTAGTGGCCTATCTGATGCTCAGGCTGGGCGCGGGTGGCGATGCCGCACTTGGTGACAATCTGTAGCTGGTCGCGCAAGCCGGGTGCCAGTTTCAGTGCCTCGCCAAACGCCGCCTCACACTGGTAGTCACCGTAGATGTCCGCATGGTCAACGGTGGTGATGCCGAGCCTCACATGGTGCTCAATAAAGGCGACCCGTTCCTGTGGCGACATCCCCCACTCCATCAGACGCCAGTACCCCATGACCAGCGGTGAAAAATCGGGCCCCTGTGAAGCGATGGCTTGCGGTTCTAACATGACGATCTCCCTGTTGCGCGTTGGCTGAAATTAGCGTGTCAGAGAGTATAACGGAAAGCGCAAAGTCGTCAGAATAACTCCGGCTGTTGGGGCGCGTGTGGCTCCTCACCTTTCTGTTGCCGTTGCAGACGCTGACGCCGCTGCTGACAAAGACGAATGACCTCACGCTTTTGCGCATCGCTAAAGCGCAGCCAGTTGAACCGCTCATCGCGGCTGCGTAAACATCCCAGGCAGTAGCCGCGCGCATCCGTCTGGCAGATGCCGCGACAGGGGCTGGGAACCGGGAAAAACTCAAGCTGCTCGGCCACCACGCCTCCGGATTCACAGAATAAACAGTCCAGTAAAAAGCGTAGCCTGGTTGCGCAGGAAGTAAGCCCCACCCGGTCAGAATTATCCTGTTCTTTGACTCAGGAGTGAACACTCTGTGCCAAATAGTGAGAGTTGCGTTGCATTAGACCGACTGGTCTACTAATCTCACTGCCATGAATAAGACGCTACAACGCAACGAAACCCGCGAACACCTGCTCCAGACAGGTGAGCAACTCTGTCTGCAACGCGGCTTTACCGGAATGGGCCTCAGCGAACTGCTGACGCAGGCGGCGGTGCCGAAAGGCTCCTTCTACTACTACTTCCGTTCTAAAGAGGCGTTTGGCGTGGCGTTACTGGAGCGCTATTTTGCGCGTTTCCTGCAGGATGTGGCGTTGCAGCTTAACCAGACCGAAGGCACGCCGCGGGAGCGTCTGCTTAACCACTTTCGTGCTGCCGTTGATCTGTTTGTTCAGCAGGGCCACATCGTAGGCTGTCTGGGCGTCAAAGTCTCCGCTGAGGTGTGCGATCTCTCAGAACCGATG
This sequence comes from Pantoea sp. EKM21T, assembly GCF_011800405.1. Classification (NCBI taxonomy): domain Bacteria; kingdom Pseudomonadati; phylum Pseudomonadota; class Gammaproteobacteria; order Enterobacterales; family Erwiniaceae; genus Pantoea; species Pantoea sp. EKM21T. The sequence continues at coordinate 177,965 of NZ_JAALFV010000002.1, read as the reverse complement.
CGTGATGCACTGCAGCAGGGTGCCGGAAAGATCACGGCACTCTACGCCCGGACCCTGATTGCCGCAGAGCAGCAGGAGTCGCTGAGCCTGCCGCAGCCCCCCGCGCAGATGGCGGAATTGCTGTCGCTGCTGTGGCTGGGTGCCAGCCTGCAGAGCAAAATTTCCCGCGAGGCGCAGCCACTGCGTCTGGCATTGAGTACCATCGAACAGTGGCTTGAACGCCGCTGATTTTTAAAAAACATGTTTGTAGACGACTGGTCTACTAATCAGGAGCTATTATGGCGAGTACCCAGCTGTTTCGTCCGCTAAAAGTCGGTGCAATTACCGTCCCAAACCGCGTATTTATGGCACCGCTGACCCGTCTGCGCAGCATTGAGCCAGGCGACATCCCTACCCCGATGATGGCTGAATATTATCGCCAGCGCGCCAGCGCCGGTTTGATCATCACCGAAGCGACCCAGATCTCTTTCCAGGCGAAAGGCTATGCCGGTGCGCCAGGCTTACATACTCAGCCACAGATTGCAGCGTGGAAAGCGATTAACGAAGGCGTGCATCAGGCTGGCGGTCACATCGCAGTACAGTTATGGCACACCGGTCGTATCTCACATAACAGCGTGCAGCCGGAAGGCAAAGCACCGGTTGCGCCATCGGCGATTGCCGCTGGCACCCGTACCTCACTGCGTGCTGAAGATGGCAGCGTCTATCGCGAAGATACCTCAACGCCGCGTGAGCTGACAGTGCCAGAGATTAAGCAGATTGTGGCAGATTTTGGCCAGGCTGCGGCCAACGCGCGTGAAGCGGACTTTGACCTGCTTGAGCTGCACTCGGCGCACGGTTACCTGATGCACCAGTTCCTGGCTCCTGGCTCAAACCAGCGTACTGATGAATATGGCGGCAGCATCGAAAAACGCGGTCGCTTTGCGCTGGAAGTGGTTGATGCGGTGATCGCTAACTGGTCAGCCGATCGCATTGGTATTCGCGTCTCACCTATCGGCAGCTTCCAGAATCTGGACAACGGCCCGGATGAAGAGGAAGCGGCGCTGTGGTATATCGGCGAGCTGGCAAAACGCAACATCGCCTATCTGCACCTCTCTGAGCCAGACTGGGCCGGCGGTCAGCCTTACACCGACGCTTTCCGTCAGAAAGTGCGTGATCTCTTCCCGGGTGCCATCATTGGTGCCGGTGCCTATACCGTTGAGAAAGCGGATGACCTGATTGGTCGCGGCCTGATCGATGCGGTTGCGTTTGGTCGCGATTACATTGCTAACCCGGATCTGGTTGAGCGTCTGCAGCAGGACGCCCCACTCAATCCACAGCGTCCGGAAAGCTTCTACGGCGGCGGCGCGGAAGGTTATATCGACTACCCGACGCTTTAACCGGTTCGGGCTGCCGTCCGGGATGATGACGGCAGCCATTATTCAATGGCGATTTTCATCGCTATACTTAGCGCCTGGGTCATCGGGCGATGGCGTTTTATTTAAAAGAGGATGTTATGCGTTTACTTCATACCATGCTGCGCGTTGGCGATCTGCAACGTTCAATCGATTTCTACACCCGTGTGCTGGGCATGCGCGTGTTGCGTCAGAGCGAAAACACCGAATACAAATATACCCTGGCATTTGTGGGCTACACCGACGAGAGCGAAGGTGCGGTGATCGAACTGACCTACAACTGGGGCGTCGATAAGTATGACCTCGGTGATGCCTATGGGCATATTGCGCTGGGCGTTGATGACGCAGCAGCGGCCTGCGAACGTATCCGCAAAGATGGCGGCAATGTGACGCGTGAAGCTGGCCCGGTTAAAGGCGGCTCCACCATTATTGCCTTTGTTGAAGATCCCGATGGTTACAAAATCGAGCTGATCGAAAACAAAGATGCCGGTAACGGCCTCGGCAACTAAACCTGCCTGTCAGCCTGCCCGGTCGGGTGGGCTGAATCCCCTTCTCTGCGCTTCATCTGCTGCACCCGGCCCCGTTTTTTGCCATAATACGCGCTGCCCTTTTTCTGCAACGAGATCCTGATGTCTGAATCGAATTCCCCTAATGCACTCAATCAACGTTTCCGTGGCTTCTATCCGGTGGTGATCGACGTTGAAACCGCGGGTTTCAATGCGCAAACCGATGCGTTACTGGAGATTGCCGCTATCACGCTGAAGATGGATGAAGAGGGATGGATTCAGATTGACCAGACGCTGCATTTCAACGTCGAACCTTTTGTCGGATCGCTGCTGCATCCCGAAGCCCTGGCCTTTACCGGCATCGATCCCAGCAATCCGCTGCGCGGCGCGGTCAGTGAATATGAGGCGCTGCACGCCATTTTCAAAATGGTGCGCAAGGGCATTAAAGACAGCGGCTGCAATCGCGCCATTATGGTGGCGCACAATGCCACTTTCGACCTGAACTTTATGTCAGCGGCGGCGGAACGAGCCAGCCTGAAGCGCAATCCGTTTCACCCGTTTGCCACCTTTGACACCGCGGCCCTGAGTGGACTGGTATTGGGTCAGACGGTGCTGGCGAAGGCCTGTATTGCGGCGGGAATGGAGTTTGACAGCACGCAGGCGCATTCGGCGCTCTATGACACTCAGCAGACGGCAACGCTGTTCTGCGAGCTGGTGAACCGCTGGAAACGGTTAGGCGGCTGGCCACTGCCCTTCGCGGAAGGCGATGCAGAAGCCACGACATCCGCATAAGGGATGCCGCAATGAAAAAGGCCGACGTGATGTCGGCCTTTTTTTATTCTGCTTCTTTAAATTTTTCTGCGGTCTCTTTGATCAGCGTCTGCAGTTCACCACGCTGTAACATCTCAACGATGATGTCGCATCCACCGACCAGCTCGCCATCGACCCACAGCTGCGGGAAAGTTGGCCAGTTAGCGAATTTCGGCATCTCGGCACGAATGTCCGGGTTCTGCAGAATATCCACGTAAGCAAAACGCTCACCGCAGGCTGACAGCGCCTGCACCGCCTGTGCAGAGAAACCGCAGCTTGGCAGTTTCGGGGAACCTTTCATGTACAGCAGGATCGGGTTTTCTGCGATCTGGCGCTGAATTTTTTCTACAGTACTCATAATTGCCTTCCTTAATTCGTCACATCGTGTTTGTTTATTGTAGCGACTTCGCAGCGTGACTGAAAACGAGATTTTGATCGCTGCCCGATTAAATCGCCATCATTGTTAAGTCCTGCTCCGGAACACCTGAATTCCTGATTATTAACAGCAGGTAACAGATTAATAATTCGTAATAATTTCGTTGATATAAGACGCTGAAAATGTTCATTTTCAGCACAATTGCGTGGGTTGCAAAGATTAATATTAAAAGGCATTACAGTTTTTAAAAGAACTGGACTAGAATGGCCTGGGCGCTGATCCTGGATCAGATTAATCTCAACTTTGTCGCGGTGCGTAGTGGCCCTGACAACTTAACTAATCAACGGACTATGCGTTTAATCATTACGTTTTTCATGCTGGCCTTTGCGCAACTGTTTTTCAACATCGCCGCTGCGTCGCCTCACGCGCCGGTGAACGTCAGTACGCATAAAGCAGAGAAAAAGAGTGCGCGCGACGATGAGCGTCGCAAGCGTCGCCCGGTCAAAACGGTGACGAAAAAGACTCGCCTCAGCCCGGTTCAAAAACTAAAAACAAAAAAACTGAAAAAAGTCGAACTCACCGCGAAACAGACGCCTGCTAAGAAGACCTCGCTAAAAACCGCCCGTCTCAGTAAGAACAAAGAGAAAAAACGTTATGGTCATCAGCGCCTGCTGAAAACCGCTGAGGTCACCACCAGCGAGACCGGCACGATTAAGATGAGCAAATCTCACCGTCAGCGCTACCAGAAGGCCCGCGAAACCGCGATGACCAAGCTGATGGGTCAGTTGGGTAAACCCTATCAGTGGGGCGGCACCTCTCCCCATACCGGTTTCGATTGCAGCGGCCTGGTCTGGTACGCCTATAAAGATCTGGTGAAGTTTAAGATCCCACGTACCGCTAACGAGATGTACCACCTGCGTGATGCCGCGCCGATCAAGCGTGAGTCGCTGGAGAAAGGCGATCTGGTCTTCTTCCGTATCAATGGTCGTGGTACTGCGGACCATGTCGGCGTTTACCTGGGTGATGGCAAGTTTATCCAGTCGCCACGCACCGGCAAAGATATTCAGATCAGCGCGTTAGGAGAAGATTACTGGCAGCGCCACTATATTGGTGCCCGTCGGGTGATGACGCCAAAAACCATACGCTGAGCAGCAGAACAACCAGAAGAGAGCCGGGATAATCCCGGCTTTTTTTTAGTGCAGAATAGCGGTAAAACTAAAGGCCACAATCATCAGCAGACAGCCCGCGGTGGTCATTAAAGCCAGTTTAAGATCGGTACTCATTGCTTGCTCCTTAGTCACACAATCAGTAGGGGTATCGCATTTTCCCACAGGGCCCGGTAAAAATCTCGTTTTATCCGTTCAGCCTTGTTAGAATCCCGCCTTTGTTGCGCAACGCGCGCAACCCTGATTCCGTTTGCGCACGTTTTCAGGCGCTTTTACGCCGCCAGCGGCCTGTTTCCTGGCCATGAAAGCTGCATCTTTGCGGAAAAAACCCTGAGCAGACGCAAACGTTTAACACTACGCTTATCATAGAGTTAGATAAGCACCGGAGTCCGATTTCCATGGCAACAATTAAAGATGTGGCGAAACGCGCTGGCGTCTCAACGACCACCGTTTCGCACGTCATCAATAAAACCCGCTTTGTGGCTGAAGAGACGCGCAACGCGGTCTGGCAGGCGATTAAAGAACTGCACTACTCGCCGAGCGCCGTGGCGCGCAGCCTGAAAGTGAACCACACCAAAACGCTGGGCCTGCTTGCCACCTCCAGCGAAGCGCCCTATTTCGCTGAAATTATCGAAGCGGTTGAAAATCACTGCTTTGACAAAGGCTATACGCTGATTCTGGGTAATGCGCATAACGATCTGCAAAAACAGCGCGCCTATCTCAGCATGATGGCGCAGAAACGCGTCGATGGGCTGCTGGTGATGTGCTCTGAATATCCGGACGATCTGCTGCAGATGCTGGAAGAGAACCGCAATATCCCGATGGTGGTGATGGACTGGGGTGAATCGCGCGCCGACTTCACCGACACGGTACTGGATAATGCTTTTCAGGGCGGCTATCTGGCGGGACGCTATCTGATTGAACGCGGACACCGGGATATTGGTGCAATCCCCGGCCAGATGGAGCGTAACACCGGTGGCGGACGTCATGCCGGTTTCCTGAAGGCGATGGAAGAAGCGGGTATTCAGCCACGCGCCGAGTGGATTGTGCAGGGTGACTTTGAGCCGGAGTCGGGCTATCAGGCGATGCAGCAGATCCTGTCGCAGAAGCAGCGTCCGACGGCGGTGTTCTGTGGCGGTGACATCATGGCGATGGGCGCGATTTGCGCCGCCGACGAGATGGGTTTGCGCGTCCCCCAGGATATTTCGGTGATCGGCTATGATAATGTGCGCAACGCCCGCTATTTCGCACCGGCCCTGACCACAGTGCATCAGCCTAAAGCCCAGCTGGGTGAGAAAGCGCTGGAAATGCTGCTGGACCGCATTACCAGTAAGCGCGAAGTGTCACAAACGATTGAGGTCCATCCCACGCTGATTGAGCGCCGTTCCGTGGCCGATGGCCCGTTCCGCGACTATCGCCGTTAATGCTCGCTTAACCACTCCTGATTAAGCGTTTGCGCATCACCCAGATAGCTGAGCAACCAGCCTGTCGCCGGTGATGCGCGATCCTCTGCCCAGCTGACGCAGCATGGGCTGTCCGGAAACGCCACCGGCAGCGTCAGTTCAACCAGCTCGCCACTGTCGAGCAGTGGCCTGGCCAGATGGCCCGGCACCATCGCCACACACAATCCCGCCTGCACGCACTCCAGCCCGGTTTGCCACTCCGGCACCACCAGCCTGCGCTGGTTATCCAGCGTCCATGTCATACGACGCGGCAGCGCGCGTGAAGTATCTTCCAGCACCAGGGACGGCCAGCTACGCAGCGTGTCATCATCTATCTGGCTCGCCTGTGTCAGAGGATGGTCGGGCGCAACCACGCAGCGCCAGTTAAGCGTGCCCATATCCCGAAAAGCAAAACGTCCGCCCACCGGTATCGCCTGAGTGGCACCAATCGCCACTTCCACCCGGCCATCGGCCAGCGCATCCCAGACGCCGTTAAAGACTTCATAGCTGATAATCAGCTCCATATCGGGAAAGTGGCGATAGAAATCTTTGACCAGCTGCCGGGTGCGCTGAGGTTTAGCGATACGGTCAACGGCAATGCTTAGCTGGCCGCGCCAGCCGTTAGCCAGCTGCTGACACTGTCGTCGGGTGGCAAGCATTTTTTTGATGACGCTGCGTCCTTCCCGGACAAAATGCTCACCCGCCGGGGTCAGAACCACTTCGCGATGCTGCCGTTCAAACAGCGGTACCGCCAGCCAGTTTTCCAGCTGACGCACCGTATAGCTGATGGCAGAGGGCACCCGATGTAACTCCTGCGCGGCGGCGCTGAAGCTCCCCCCACGGGCGACAGCGTCAACCACCTCTAATGCATATTCTGACCACATAATCTGCCTTCAAAAATTTTAACAGCAATCGGCAAATATTACCGTTTCACAGCAGCAAACGCACCTTTTACACTCTGCCGCGTTTATCCTGCAAAAATGAGAATCAGATGCTGTCGAATAAAGGGTTTATGCCCTACCTTGCCCTGCTGAGCATGCTGGGCTTTTTAGCCACTGATATGTACCTGCCCGCCTTTGGTGCGATGCAGCAAACCTTTAACACTTCACCCGGTCTGATTAGCGCCAGTATGAGTCTCTTCCTGGGCGGCTTCGCCGTGGGTCAGCTCTTCTGGGGACCGCTTTCCGATCGCATCGGCCGTAAACCGGTGCTGCTGTCCGGACTGGCCATGTTTGGCGCTGGCTGCGCAGGCATGCTGTGGGTGAACGATATCTATCTGATGCTGGCGCTGCGTTTTGTCCAGGCGATTGGCGTCTGTGCCGCTGCCGTAAGCTGGCAGGCGCTGGTGGTGGATCGCTATCCTGCAGCGCGCGCTAACAAAGTCTTTGCCACCATTATGCCGCTGGTTGCGCTCTCTCCGGCGCTGGCTCCGCTGCTGGGTGCCTGGCTGATCGGCCACTTCCACTGGCGTTCGATTTTCCTGGTGCTGACCCTGATTGCGGTGGCGTTGATTCTGACCACGCTGCGTCTGCCCACCGTGCGCAAGGCCGCGGGAGAAAAAGGTGCGCAGCCCGGCTTTTTCACGCTGCTTAAATCACGGGTCTACAGCGGCAACGTGCTGATCTACTCCGCCTGCTCAGCCAGCTTCTTTGCCTGGCTGACCGGATCGCCCTTTATTCTGGCGGATCTGGGTCTGTCGCCCGCCGATATCGGTCTGAGTTATGTGCCCCAGACGCTCGCCTTTTTAATTGGTGGCTTCGGCTGTCGCACCCTGCTCAACCGCTTTAACGGCGCACAGTTGCTGCCCTGGCTGCTGGCCGTCTACAGCCTGAGCATTCTGGCGCTGTTTGCTGTTGCGCTTGCTGGCAGCAGCACGCTGGTGAGTCTGATGGTACCGTTCTGCGGTATGGCGCTGGCTAACGGCGCGATCTATCCGATTGTGGTGTCCAGTGCGCTGATGCCCTTCCCAACCGCTACCGGTAAAGCCGCCGCGTTGCAGAATACACTGCAGTTAGGACTCTGTTTCGCTGCCAGCCTGGCGGTGTCGGCCGGCTTAACTCAGCCGCTATTTACCACCACACTGATGATGACGGTGACAATTGTGCTGGCGCTGTTGGGTTACGCCATGCAGCGTGCCGCAAGCGCACAAACTGTTGTTGCCTCTGCGCAAACTGCCTGCCAGGATAATCAGTGACACACTGACTTTTTAGTTAGCGCCCTAACAATAAGTTATTGAATATTGACCCGCGTGAGCATATACTCATCCGGGTCAACAAATCTGTAATAAATCAACAATATAATAACGTAATAATCTGATTGGCACCCTGCTGCCGGGACGGTATTCGCGCGCGTTATTCTCACCTTACCCGACCTGCTGCAGGCTGTTCCAGTCCTCTGTATCACACAGATAACCGGTTTGCGGAGCCATCCGCATCGTTTCTCATTGCCTGAATAAATTGGCTACTCTTTGTTCAGGTTCAGATTGGACAGGTGGTGGAAAATCTATGAGTTCATCTTATGCAGAAGAAGTGAGCCTCGAAGAAAACCATTGGTATCGCATCGTTCATGAACTGCTGGAAAAAGCGGATATCGAAATTAATGGTTCACGTCCCTGGGATATTCATATTAATCATCCTGGTTTTTTTAAACGTGTTCTGCAGGAGGGCTCTCTTGGGCTCGGTGAGAGCTTTATGGATGGATGGTGGGAGTGTGACCGGCTGGATATTTTCTTCCATCAGGTACTTAAACATAAACTCGATCAGCAGCTGCCTCATCACTTCAAAGATACGCTGCGCATTGCCGCCGCACGCTTAACCAATCTGCAGTCAAAAAAACGGGCGTGGATTGTCGGTAAAGAGCATTACGACCTGGGCAACGATCTCTTTTCACTGATGCTCGATCCCTACATGCAATACTCCTGTGGCTACTGGAAAGAGGCGACGACACTGGCGACGGCGCAGGAAGCCAAGCTGGATATGATCTGCCGTAAATTAGCGCTGGAACCCGGAATGACACTGCTGGATATCGGCTGTGGCTGGGGCGGACTCGCGGAATTTGCCGCACGTCATTATGGCGTTAAAGTGCATGGCGTAACGATTTCCGCCGAACAACAGAAACTGGCGCAGCAGCGCTGTAGCGGATTAGACGTCACGATTCTGTTGCAGGATTATCGCGATCTGAATGAGCAGTTTGATCGTATTGTGTCGGTGGGTATGTTTGAACATGTCGGACCGAAAAATTACGCGACCTATTTTGACGTGGTCGATCGTAATTTAAAGCCTGACGGTATTTTCCTGCTTCACACCATCGGCGCGATTAAAACCGATATGAGTGTCGATCCCTGGATCGATAAATATATCTTCCCCAACGGCTGCCTGCCTTCGGTGCGCCATGTGGCCGATGCCAGCGAACCCCATTTTATTCTGGAAGACTGGCACAACTTCGGCGCAGACTACGATAAAACACTGATGGCCTGGCATGAACGCTTTTTGCAGGCCTGGCCAGAGCTGGCCGATAAATATGGCGAACGCTTTAAACGGATGTTCTCCTATTATCTGAATGCCTGTGCCGGTGCCTTCCGGGCGCGTGATATTCAGCTGTGGCAGATCGTGTTCAGTCGCGGTGTTGAGGGGGGATTACGGGTGGCGCGGTAGGGGTTAAAAAGCGGGCAATTAAGAAGGCGCTGCCCCGGCTGAACACTTGAAAAGAAGGGCCTGTTTTGCTTTAACAGGGAGCGTTGCGCAAGGAACGGGGTCAGATCGGAAAGTCGCAAAACCCGTCATCCCTGACACGCCCGGCCCACGCGATTACGCACCTCATCCCTGAGGTACGCCCGTTGCCGGGCCAACGCTTTGCGTTGTTCAAAAACGCTCCCGGCGTTTTTATCCGGGCGGCGGGACGCTTTCCTCTTCTGAGCCGGCGCCCTGCGCTTTTATAATGCTGACAGAGTAAAACCGATTGGGCTGTCTGCGGTGCTTACGCGCCTTTTATTAACTCTCTGTCTTTGACTGGCCGGTCAGCATGCTCATCGCCGCCGCGGCATCGCGCTGTGCTAACACCCGCTCAACGGTCTCCACGATTGCCTGCGTGTGCGGATCGATTTCAATATTCACCCGATCGCCAAAGGTCTTCGCCCCCAGCGTGGTACGCTCCAGCGTTTCCGGGATCAGATAGACGCAGAACTTAGTCTTAGTCACATCGCCTACCGTCAGGCTGATACCGTCGATGCCGACAAACCCTTTATGCAGAATATATTTCATCTGCGCCGCATCCTGGATTTTAAACCAGACCTCGCGGTTATGTTCTGACTGGATAATCTTGCAGATTTCAGCGGTGGTCATAATATGACCAGACATCAGATGTCCGCCTATTTCATCGCTGAATTTCGCTGCACGCTCAATATTGACCACATCGCCCTGACGTAAATCGCCAAGGTTAGTCACCCGCAATGTCTCTTTAATTAAATCAAAACTGACGCGGTCGCCTTCAATTGCCGTTACGGTTAAACAGCAACCGTTATGGGCTACGGATGCGCCCAGCGCCAGACCCGGTAAGAGCTCTTCCGGCAGGCGGACAGTGTGGGTGCGAAACAGTTCTTTCTCTTCAATGGACACGATTTCTGCGGTGCCCTGCACAATACCGGTAAACATAGTCTTTGCCTCTGCGAAGTTTACGCTAGTTTATCACAGCTCAGGTCGGCTGTTAGATTTCAGCCCGCACCGCCGCTTTATAGCGGAGCAAACCGCATTGTGTGACAAAGATTGGCGAATTCTGTTATGCCAGTTACACTAGCTCGCGAAATTCCCCGGGCTTCCTGCCCCTTTTAATTCATTCAATAAGTCAGGTGTTAACGTGCAGAAGTATTTAACAGAAGCGCGTCAATTGCTGGCCCTTGCGATTCCGGTCATCCTTGCTCAGGTGGCTCAAACCGCAATGGGATTTGTGGATACCATTATGGCCGGCGCAGTCAGCGCCACGGATATGGCCGCCGTTGCTGTCGGCACCTCTGTCTGGCTACCGGCCATCCTGTTTGGTCATGGTCTTCTGCTTGCATTGACGCCCACCGTTGCGCAACTCAATGGTTCTGGCCGCCGCGAACGCATCGGTGAACAGATCCGCCAGGGATACTGGCTCGCCTTTTTCGTCTCCCTGCTGATTATGGTGCTGTTGTGGCATGCCGGTTATCTTATCCGGGCGATGCATGACATTGATCCAGTGCTGGCGCTGAAGGCAGAAGGCTATCTGCATGCCCTGCTGTTCGGCGCGCCTGGCTACCTCTTCTTCCAGGTGCTCCGCAATCAATGCGAGGGGCTGTCGAAAACCAAACCCGGCATGGTGCTGGGCTTTTTAGGCCTGATGTTCAACATCCCGCTCAACTATGTCTTTATCTATGGCCACTTCGGCATGCCCGCCCTGGGCGGTGTCGGCTGCGGCGTGGCGACCGCCTCGGTCTACTGGGTGATGTTTATCTGCATGCGCTTCTGGGTGCGCCGGATGGGTAGCATGCGCGATATCCGTATGGAGAGCCGCTGGTCACCCCCTTCCCGTCCGATTCTGAGCCGCCTGATGACGCTGGGATTGCCGGTGGCGCTGGCGCTCTTCTTTGAGGTCACGCTGTTCGCCGTGGTCGCCCTGCTGGTTTCGCCACTGGGCATCGTTAACGTGGCCGGCCACCAGATTGCGCTGAATTTCAGTTCACTGATGTTTGTATTGCCGCTGTCGCTGGGTGTCGCGACCACCATCCGCGTCGGTTATCGTCTGGGTCAGGGCTCCACCGAGCAGGCACGGGTCGCGGCCTGGACCGCACAGGGTGTAGGCATCAGCATGGCGGCGCTAACCGCCATTTTTACCGTGACGTTCCGTCATCAGATTGCCCTGCTCTATAACGACAACCCTGAAGTGGTGACGCTGGCGGCACAGCTGATGCTGCTGGCGGCAATTTATCAGTTCTCAGACTCGATACAGGTGATTGGCAGCGGGATCCTGCGCGGCTATAAAGATACGCGGTCGATTTTCTTTATTACCTTTATTGCTTACTGGCTGCTGGGACTGCCAGCCGGTTATCTGCTGGCGCTGACCGACTGGGTGGTGCCGCGCATGGGACCTGCGGGCTTCTGGTGCGGCTTTATTATCGGCCTGACCTCGGCTGCGGTGATGATGATCTGGCGCATCAGACGGTTACAGCAATCACCGGCGGAGATTATCCTGACGCGTGCAGCGCGATAACGTTCGAGGCGGGTCATTCATGGCCCGCAATGACGAAAAAAACGACGGTTAGCACAGTTGCTGTGCAGTCATGGCGAAAAAACTATTTTCCCCTTGCCAGCCTCACACGCTGCCGTTAATATTCGTCCCCGCTGTCGCCCTGACAGCATGTTGCGCTCTTAGCTCAGTTGGTTAGAGCACCACCTTGACATGGTGGGGGTCGATGGTTCGAGTCCATTAGAGCGCACCAAGTGCGTCCGTAGCTCAGTTGGTTAGAGCACCACCTTGACATGGTGGGGGTCGGTGGTTCGAGTCCACTCGGACGCACCAATATTCAGTATGCGCTCTTAGCTCAGTTGGTTAGAGCACCACCTTGACATGGTGGGGGTCGATGGTTCGAGTCCATTAGAGCGCACCACTTTCAGAATTCCTTCAGCTTGCGCAACTCCACTTTTATTGATCTGCATCGCTTCCCCCTTCTGCTTTTTGATTGGTTTTCGCATACTTAGCGTCTATACTGTCCCGCGTTGCTTACTTGAAAGGTTTCAGCGATCACGTGCTTACTGCGATAACTCAAATGATTTGCGCAACAACAGCGTGGTGGTTACCAACCGTAACCGCACAACTTCCCTGCACGCCTGGCCTTCGTCACCTATTCTTACTCAGTACTGCCCATTTCAGTCTCAATCAGAAATTTCACTTCGATGCGCTGCCATCGGATTCCGCCCTTATTCATCCATCACAACTTACAGAAAATCCGTCATGAAAAAGACTAAAATCGTTTGTACAATCGGCCCGAAAACCGAATCCGAAGAGATGCTGACTCAGCTGCTTGAAGCTGGCATGAATGTTATGCGTCTTAACTTCTCTCACGGCGACTACGCTGAGCATGGCCAACGCATCACCAACATGCGTGCCGTTATGCAAAAAACCGGCCGTCAGGCCGCTATTCTGCTGGATACCAAAGGCCCTGAAATCCGCACCATGAAACTGGAAGGCGGCAACGATGCGGCTCTGAAAGCGGGTCAGACCTTTACCTTTACTACAGACCAGAGCGTGATTGGCAACAGCGAGCGCGTTGCGGTGACCTACCCGGGTTTCACTGCTGACCTGAAAATCGGCAACACGGTGCTGGTCGATGATGGCCTGATTGGTATGGAAGTGACCGAAGTCACTGAAAATACCGTGGTGTGTAAAGTCCTGAACAATGGCGATCTGGGCGAAAATAAAGGCGTTAACCTGCCAGGCGTCTCTATCCAGCTGCCAGCACTGGCCGAAAAAGATAAGCGCGACCTGATTTTTGGTTGTGAGCAGGGCGTAGACTTCGTCGCCGCCTCTTTCATCCGTAAACGTTCAGACGTGCTGGAAATTCGCGAGCACCTGAAACAGAACGGCGGCGAGCATATCCAGATCATCTCCAAAATCGAAAACCAGGAAGGCCTGAACAACTTCGACGAAATCCTCGAAGCCTCAGACGGCATCATGGTTGCGCGTGGCGACCTGGGCGTTGAGATCCCGGTTGAAGAAGTGATCTTCGCGCAGAAGATGATGATCAAAAAATGTAATAAAGCACGCAAAGTGGTCATCACGGCTACCCAGATGCTCGATTCCATGATCAAGAACCCGCGCCCTACCCGCGCAGAAGCCGGTGACGTGGCAAACGCCATTCTTGACGGTACCGATGCTGTCATGCTGTCAGGTGAGAGCGCCAAAGGCCGTTATCCGCTTGAGTCGGTCACCATCATGGCGACCATCTGTGAGCGTACCGATCGCGTGATGAAGTCCCGCATCGACAGCCAGAGTGATAACCGCAAAATGCGTATCACAGAAGCCGTCTGCCGTGGTGCTGTAGAGACCGCTGAGAAGCTGGAAGCGCCACTGATTGTGGTTGCTACTGAAGGGGGTAAATCTGCTAAAGCCGTACGTAAATACTTCCCGAACGCGACCATCCTGGCGCTGACCACCAATCCGATGACTGCCCGTCAGCTGATCCTGAGCAAAGGGATTGAGACACGTCTGGTGACTGAGATCGCTTCAACCGACGATTTCTATCGTCTGGGTAAAGAAGCGGCGCTGGAAAGTGGCTACGGCCAGAAAGGCGATGTCGTGGTGTTGGTGTCAGGTGCATTAGTACCAAGCGGAACTACCAACACCGCTTCTGTACACGTTCTGTAAAACTCTCTCTGACCATTATTTTTAAGCGCCTTTATCGGGCGCTTTTTTTTATTTCTACTTAAACCAAATGTCAGAAAATTCCAATCGAAAATAACTATTCAAATACTCTTAATATTAAGGTTAATCCGATTAAATCTCTCTGTTTTCGCTAAATTTTTTTATCATATTCTGTGATTCGCTGCTTCTTTGAGCGAACGATCAAATTTAAGCATCTTCTCATCAAAAATTTATTCTCAACTTAAAAAGCTTTGTGTAATACTTGTAACGCTACATGGAGATTAACTCAATCTAGAGGGTATAAATAATGAATCGTACTAAACTGGTACTGGGCGCGGTAGTTCTGGCTTCAACTATGCTGGCTGGTTGCTCAAGCAACGCTAAAATCGACCAGCTGTCTTCAGACGTTCAGACTCTGAACGCTAAAGTTGACCAGCTGAGCAACGACGTGAACGCAGTGCGTTCAGACGTTCAGGCTGCTAAAGATGACGCAGCACGCGCTAACCAGCGTCTGGACAACCAGGCTCACTCTTACCGTAAGTAAGAGTTCTGGTTTAAAAATGGCGCCTTTATGGCGCCATTTTTTTTGCTCCGAATTCAGTGCCCTTCACAGGCACTTATCCGTTCAGGGCTGAACCGCGTTGCCCTCAGCCTGTGTCACCGGGATATCAGCCCCCACAGATGCGCTCTCCAGCCCCGCAGGCGGCACGGTATCACTCTGCACCGGCTCCCCACTGCTGACCAGCACAGGCATGCCTGAGCGTCGCGCTAAGCTGGCTTTAATCAGGGCACTATCACTCTTCTCACTTTTCATAAACTGCTTCACTCCGGCAGTGAGTGCAATCGGCATGGTCTGTGGATCGTCCTTATCGTTGCGTGACAGCGGCTGATGCACTTCCACGTAGCGTTTCCCATCCGGCTCTACAGCATATTTCACCGGCTGATTGATGATCTGTACCCGCGTCCCTTTCGGGGCTGAGTTAAACAGCGCTTCGATATCTTCTGAACGCAGACGGATACAGCCTGAACTGACGCGCATGCCGATGCCGAATTTCGCATTAGTGCCATGGATCAGATACTGGCCGGTGCCGCGCGCCAGACGCATGGCAAACTGCCCCATCGGGTTATCCGGTCCGGCGGGGACCACGCCAGGCAGCGTAATGCCCTCTTTAGCGTAGCGTTTGCGGATGTTCGCCGTGGGCGTCCAGGTAGGATTAGGGATCTTCTGGCTGATCTGCGTCACCATCACTGGCGTGGCCGCACCCAGCTGGCCAATGCCGATGGGATAGACAATGACCTTATCCTCCCCTTTGGGATAGTAATAGAGACGAAGCTCGGCCAGATTCACCACAATCCCTTCGCGCGGCGTATCGGGCAGGATCATCTGCAGTGGCACCGTCAGCTGGGTGCCCGCTTTGGGCAGCCAGGGATCGGTACCGGGATTGGCCTCCAGCATGCTCAGCAGGCCGACCTGGTAGCGCGCCGCAATCGCTTCCAGAGGTTGTTTATTGTCAGGAACCTGAGTCAGGACGTTTTCGCCAATCAGGCGACTGTCAGGTGGTGGCAGCGGATATTCGGTGGCGAACGCGGGTGCAGAGAGCCCAAAGCAGGTCAGCAGCAATGCACCGGCTAAACGTAAAGCAGGTTTCATGCAATTTTCTCGTCAGATAAAAAAACAGACGCCGGATGGCGTCTGTGGAGTGTAACTTAGCTGAGGTTCTGAGCGGTATGGCGAATAGACCGAATCATCGCCTCCAGCCCCTGCGACCGGGTGGGCGTCAGGTGCTGCATCAGTGCCAGTTCACCAAACCAGTGGCGCACATCCAGCGCCAGGATATCGGCGGGCGGCAGGTTCTGATAGAGGCTAAATACGATAGCAATCAAACCTTTAACGATAGCGGCATCGCTGTCGCCTTCAAACGCAATGGAACCATCCGCCTGCGGGGTCATTCTGATCCACACCTGACTCTGACAACCCGAAATCACGTTCTCCGGCTGGTGTAAGGTTTCAGAAGATTCCGGAAGCTTTGAACCCAGCTCAATAATGTAGAGGTACTTCTCTTCCCAGTTAGCACAACGGTTGAAGTTGCGAACCAGTTTCTCTTTTTCAGGCAAATTCGCCATCAGGGACTCCGTTAAAACTGTTCAGCCGCCCAGCAGACGATGAATGCGCGTCAAACCGGCAGCCAGACGATCTACTTCCTCTTCACTGTTGTAGAACGTGAAGGAGGCACGGCACATCGCCGGTACATTGTAATGCTGCATCAGCGGCATCGCGCAGTGATGTCCGGTGCGGATGGCAATGCCATATTGATCCAGGAAGCTGCCAACATCGTAGGCGTGGTGTTTACCGAGATTGAAGGCGATAACGCCAGCTCGTGACTGCGGACCGTAGATCTGGATATCCGGAACGGTGCCCAGCTTATCGAGCGCATAGTTCATCAGTGCCGTCTCGCGCTGATGAATCGTATCCAGTCCCAGCGCCTGCACATAGGCCATCGCCGCACCAAAGCCAATAATGCCGCCGGTATTCGGCGTACCCGCTTCAAAGCGCCACGGCGCACTGTTCCAGGTGGTGCCGGTGGGCAGCATGACGCGCTCAATCATTGAACCGCCCCCTTCCCATGGTGGCATCTGATCCAGCAGCGCTTTACGGCCGTAGAGGATACCCACGCCGTTCGGGCCATAGAGTTTATGGCTGGAGAAGGCGTAGAAGTCGCAGCCGATATCCTGCACATCAACCTTGTCATGCATCACCGCCTGGGCACCATCCACCAGCGTGATGACGCCAGCCGCTTTTGCCTGAGCAACGATCGATTTAACCGGGTTAACCGTGCCGAGCACATTTGAAACATGCGTCACCGCCAGCAACCGCGTACGGCTGTCGATCAGCCCCGCCAGTTGCTCCAGCGCCAGCTCACCGTTGTCATTTAATGGCAGGACGCGCACTTCTGCGCCGGTGCGCTGGGCCAGCATCTGCCATGGAACGATATTGGCGTGATGCTCCATCTCAGTGATGATCAGGTTATCGCCAGCCTGGAGGTTACTGCTGCCCCAGGTGTTCGCCACCAGATTGATGCCTTCGGTGGTGCCTTTGACGAAGACAATCTCTTCCTGTGACTGCGCATTGATAAAACGGGCAGCCTGATCGCGCACGTTCTCCATGTCGCTGGTCGCCTGCTGGCTCAGCGTATGGATACCACGATGCACGGCCGCATAGCCGTGCTGATAGAAATGACTCTCGGCGTTAATTACCGAGAGTGGACGCTGTGCGCTGGCCGCACTGTCAAGATAGGCCAGCGGATGACCGTTGACCTCACGCTTCAGGATAGGAAAATCAGCCCTGACGCGTTCGAGATCGAAGTTCATCATATGTCGCCTCCGGGAAAACGTTGCGCGATACGCTGCAGCACGGCCTGACGCATCACCTCATTTTCCAGTGTTTCGGTCAGTTCTGCGGCAAACGCATGAATAATCATGGTCTGTGCAGCATCCTGCTCAATACCGCGCGAACGCAGGTAGAACATCTGCTCATCATCAATACGACCGATGGTGGCACCGTGGCTGCACTTGACGTCATCCGCATAAATTTCCAGCTGCGGTTTGGTATCGACTTCTGAGAGCTTGCCCAGCAACAGGTTGTTGTTGGTCATCTGCCCGTCGGTCTTCAGCGCATGCTGTGCCACTTTAATGTGGCCGTTAAACACCGCACGGCCTTTGTCGCGCACGATGGTTTTATGCATCTGGCGGCTGACGCAGTGGCCCTTGTTGTGCTCCAGGTAAGTACGGGTATCCGCCACTTCCTGTTTCACCGGCAGCACCAGGCTGTTGATAGCCAGCGTGGTGTTTTCGCCATTCAGCTGGGTACTGGTGTTGTGACGCGACAGCCCGGCACCCAGCAGGAAGCTGGTGCTGCTGACCTGGCCATCATTGCCAATGACCAGATCGTTATGCGCAAAGTGATAGCTGGCGCTGCTTTCAAAGGCCAGCTTCGTGTGCGTCAGTTTTGCATTGTCGCCAACCGCAAAGGTAAAGCGCGTGCCGGTGAAATGGGCGCGCTCATCCAGTGAAACGTAGTGCTCAATCACTTCCGCTTCGGCACTCTCTTCCAGCTGCAGGTGATGACGATAGTGAACCGTGTTCATACCCGTCTGCTGACCGCTGGTGATATGCAGCAGATAGACCGGACGCGCAGCGGATTTACCGCGTGCCAGACGCAGGGTCGTCACCTCTTCTGCCAGACTCTCTGTCAGATGCAGGAAGACTTCAGGCTGAACCGCAGCAGGCAGCGGACGGCGCTCGGCGGCCACGCTGTGCTGAACCTCAAACAGTTCGCAGTCGCGACTGCTGAAGGCTGGCTGGAACTGACCGTCAACATAGACCAGACGGATCGCATCCAGCGGCAGCGCCAGTGCATCAACCTGTTCAGCGCTCAGGGTCTGCGGCGCGTCAGGCAGTACAAACTGCTGTGACAGTAAGGTGTCCAGCGGCGTGTACTTCCAGTTTTCGTGCTTGCGGGTTGGCAGGCCAACGCGCATCAGTTGCTGCCAGTGCTGCTGTGCCTGCAGAGAACGCACGTCGCCGCGCGACTCAAACAGGTGATGCCACTGTTGCAGCGCAGAATCACTCTTCGTCGGTAAGCCAGCCATAACCTTGCTCCTCCAGCTGTTTCACCAGCGAGAAGTCGCCAGATTTCACGATTTTGCCCTGATACAGAACATGAACGAAGTCTGGCTTGATGTAATCCAGAATACGCTGGTAGTGGGTCACGATGATAAAGGCACGCTTTTCGTCGCGCAGGCTGTTTACGCCATTCGCCACGATTTTCAGCGCATCGATATCCAGGCCTGAGTCGGTCTCATCCAGGATACAGAGCTCTGGCTCCAGTGCCGCCATCTGCAGGATGTCGTTACGCTTCTTCTCACCGCCGGAGAAGCCAACGTTGACTGAGCGGGTCAGCAGATCTGCCGGCATCTTCAGCAGCTCAATTTTCTCTTCAATGAAGTCCTGGAAATCGAAGCGATCCAGCTCTTCCTGCTGACGATATTTGCGTACCGCATTGACCGAGGTCTGCAAAAAGAACTGGTTGCTGACGCCCGGAATTTCTACCGGATACTGGAATGCCATAAAGATGCCTTCACCGGCGCGCTCTTCAGGGGCCAGTTCCAGCAGTTCTTTACCTTTGAAGCTGACCGAACCGCCGGTTACTTCATAATCTTCACGGCCTGCCAGCGTCGCTGACAGGGTACTTTTACCTGAGCCGTTCGGGCCCATGATGGCATGCACTTCGCCGGGTTTAATTTCGAGATTCAGGCCACGCAGAATGGCTTTATCTTCAACACTGACCTGCAAATCTTTAATGCTTAACATACTTATTCCTTCACATTGCTTCCGGCAACGCGTGTGACGGCATCAGCCCACACTGTGCTCAAGGCTGATGGCTAACAATTTCTGGGCTTCCACAGCAAATTCCAGTGGCAACTCCGAGAATACGTCTTTACAGAAGCCGTTCACGATCATCGAGATGGCGTCTTCTTCACTGATACCGCGTTGCAGACAGTAGAACATCTGATCTTCGCCGATACGTGATGTCGTGGCTTCATGCTCAAGCTGAGCGGTATTGTTGCGGGTCTCCACATACGGGAAAGTATGTGCGCCGCAATCAGGACCGATCAGCATCGAGTCACACTGCGTAAAGTTACGGGCATTGGTCGCGGTTGGCATGATTTTCACCAGCCCGCGATAGGTGTTCTGACTTTTACCGGCCGAAATCCCTTTGGAGATGATGGTCGATTTGGTGTTTTTACCAATGTGGATCATCTTGGTGCCGGTATCGGCCTGCTGACGACCGCTGGTCAGTGCCACTGAGTAGAATTCACCCACTGAATAGTCCCCGCGCAGAATGCAGCTTGGGTATTTCCAGGTGATAGCAGAGCCGGTTTCAGACTGTGTCCAGGACATCTTGCTGTGGTCGCCTTCACACAGCGCGCGCTTGGTTACGAAGTTCAGGATACCCCCCTCACCTTCGCCGCCCGGGAACCAGTTCTGAACCGTCGAATATTTCACTTCGGCATTTTTGTGGATGATGACTTCCACCACGGCCGCGTGCAGCTGATAGGTGTCACGCACTGGCGCTGAACAGCCTTCGATGTAGCTGACGTAGCTGTCTTCATCGGCAATCAGGATGGTGCGTTCGAACTGACCGGTTTTCGCTGCGTTGATGCGGAAATAGGTCGACAACTCCATCGGGCAACGCACCCCTTTCGGGATATAAACGAAGGTGCCGTCAGAGGCGACCGCCGAGTTCAGCGCCGCAAAGAAGTTATCGTTCGCCGGAACAACCGTGCCGAGATACTGCTTCACCAGCTCCGGGTGCTCCTGAATCGCTTCGCCAAAGGAACAGAAGATAATTCCCTGCTCCGCCAGCTTGCCGCGGTAGGTGGTCGCCACCGAAACGGAGTCAAAAATGGCGTCAACCGCCACTTCACGGCCTTCACGCACCGGGACACCCAGCTGATTAAAGGCGTTTTCCACTTCCTGCGTCAGATAATCGCTGGCTGGCGCGCTGCCTGATGCCTGCAGTGCACCGGGTTCTGATGCGCAGCTGTCATCACAGTTGCCGCAGGAAGGCGCGGAGTAGTAGCTGTAATCCTGGTAGTCGAGTTTTTCGTAGTGCGCTTTCAGCCAGTGTGGCTCTTCCATTTCAAGCCAGGCACGAAACGCTTTAAGACGAAACTCCAGCATCCACTCTGGCTCGTTACGCTTGGCCGAGATCGCCCGCACCACATCTTCATTGATGCCGTTGGCAAATTCTTCGGTTTGCAGTTGGGTAAAGAAGCCCTCTTTGTAGTTGAGCTTGCCTTCCCAGATTTGTACATCGTCAGATGTTTCGCTGTGTCGTGACATATTTCACTTACTCGACGCCAAAGCTCTCACCGCACCCGCAGGCGTGCTGAGCTTTAGGGTTATTGAATTTAAAAATCTGATTCAGGCCTTCACGAACGTAGTCCAGTTCGGTGCCATCAACGAATGGCATCGCCTGTAGCGGCACAAACAGCGTTGCGCCATGGAATGAGAACTGCAAATCATCCTCGACTGGCTCTTTCACCAGATCCATGACGTAACCAAACCCGGCGCAGCCGGATTGTTTTACGCCGAGCCGCAGACCCTTGACATCGGGGTCCTGAGCCGCCAGATTGAGAATTTGTTGCGCTGCGGTTTCAGTCAGCGTCAGCCCTTTCCAGACAAAATCGTCGGGTGAGAAAGAGTCTGTATTAACGGATGCCATGTTGATACCTCTTGAGTCCGGACCTTTTCAGGCTATCCCCCTATGGTAGTGATCTGACCAATCACTTCAACCTCTTGTTTTGCAGGGATAATCATCTTGTGCGGTTTTATTTGCTTAATTATTAAGCATAGCCTCTTCAGCTCACCTTGTGGTGAGCGCGTCAGCATAAATAAGCCAGTGTTAACCTATTAATAAATCACTCTTTTTTAAATAACCATTTTTGATAAAAATGCTTATTGATAGGTTACGCCTTTCTGCGATGTAAACAGATTGTTATTTCCGATTATACCGACAGGCAGGATAAATCGATAAATTTTTCTGCCCGCCAATTGCAATCACAGCTCAATTGAATATGATAATTATTATCATTCACATTCAGGGTGGCGTTATGACGCTTTCTGTCTCAGCCTGGCTGCAGCACAAAATCGACGAATATCAGTTTGCGGTGCGTGATATCACCGTCGACTTTTATATGGCGCAGGCAAAACTCGACCGGGCCGACTGCACGATTCATCAGCTACGTCAGTTTAACGATGCCTGTCAGGATATGGCAGAAATCTGCCAGTTGAACGGTGACGACCAGAGTTACCTGCATGCCATGGGTAAACTGCATCACCGACTGGTGCAGGAGATGGGAAACAGCGATCGCGATCGCCTGTTTCGCCTTCAGGCTTATCAACTGGCGCGGTTGTCCCTGACCCGCCTCTGCCATCAACTGGCAATGGTCGGGGAGTGGAACCAGGCCACTGCGCTGCAAAGTGACTTCATGCGTCACGCAGGCTGGATATTCTAATCCAGCCAGGGCGTGACGTCGCGCACAATTTTTTTACATTAGCTCTAACAATGCCTGAAGCGGATGACGCATTCCGTTGCCCTCGACACGCTTGACCTGACTGCGGCACGAATAGCCGGTGGCCAGGCAGCGCTGGCGTGGCAGTCGCTGAAGCTGGGGATGCCAGGAGAGCGCGTAGATCCCCAGCGAGTTTTCAAGGTTCTTACTTTCGTGACCGTAGGTGCCTGCCATACCGCAGCAGCCAACATTGATGTTCTCCAGCTTCGCGCCAAAACGGGAGAAGATCGCCTGCCACTGATTCGGTGTGGAGGGCAGCGCGGTCACCTCGGTGCAGTGTGCAAACAGATACCAGGATTCTCCGCCCGTGGCCTGCACGTCACGCTCTGCCAGTGCACGCTCTAACCACTCATGTACCAGCAGGACGTTAAAGTCGCCGCGTGATTCGCCCAGCGTCTGACGATACTCATCGCGATAGCAGAGCACCGTGGCCGGATCGACGCCGACCATGGGCAACCCCAGTTTTGCCACCCGATTCAGGAAATCGGCGGTGCGGGACGCCGTGCGGGCGAAACGGTGCAGGAAACCTTTCACATGTTGCGCTTTGCCATTTGGCGAGAATGGCAGGAGCACGGGCCGGTAGCCCAGTTTCTCAATCAGCCTGACAAAATCGTTAACCAGCTGCGCCTCATAGAAGCTGGTAAAAGGATCCTGCACCACCAGCACACAGTTTGCGCGTTCAGCGGCTGACAGCCCTTCCAGCTGCTCCAGCGTCATGTTCATGGCGGGATGACCACTGAGCTGCTGTTTCAGATTTGGGGCCGAAAGCAGAGGCAGATCGACCATACCGATATGGGTTTTACTTATCTCTTTCAGCCACGGCTGGCGCAGAAAGAAGTTAAACACTTTCGGTGCTTTTGCCATCAGCGGCGCGTAGCCCTCCACTGCAGCCACCAGGTGATCGCTGACCGGACGCAGATAACGGGTGTGGTAGAGCTGTAAGAAGCGCGAGCGGAAAGCGGGCACGTCAATTTTAATCGGACACTGGGTGGAGCAGGCTTTGCAGGCCAGACAGCCCGACATCGCCTCTTTCACCTCGTGCGAGAAGTCATACTCCCCTTTGCTGGCGTGCCAGCTATTGCGGGTACGGGCAATCAGAGTGCGAAGCGACAGCCGATTTTCGGGCAGCTGCTTTTCCAGGGTGAGCGGATCGACGCCCTGCCCGGCCAGCAGCCGCAGCCACTCCCGCGTCAGCGTTGCCCGCCCTTTGGGCGAGTGAATGCGGTTGCGGGTGATCTTCATGGAGGGACACATCGGGCTGCGGGCATCAAAGTTAAAACACAACCCGTTGCCGTTACACTCCATCGCGCCACGCCATTCATCCCGGACCGTTAACGGAATCTGACGATCATAGGTTCCGCGCTTCACCGCATCGACCTGCATCATTTCATCATTACTGTTGTATGGCGTACAGATCTTGCCCGGATTCAGGCGATTGAGCGGATCAAAGGCCGCTTTGATGCGGCGCAATTCGTTAAACAGCGTCTCACCGAAGAATGCCGGACTGTACTGGGCTCGAAATCCTTTGCCATGTTCACCCCACAGCAGACCGCCGTAGCGCGCTGTCAGCGCCACGACTTCGTCGGAGATCTGTTTCATCATCATCTCCTGCTGCGGATCGCACATATCCAGCGCCGGACGCACATGCAGTACACCTGCATCAACATGACCAAACATGCCGTAGCTCAGCCCGTGGCTGTCGAGCAGCGCGCGAAACTCGACGATGTAGTCCGCCAGTTTTTCCGGTGGAACCGCGGTATCTTCCACAAAGGGAATCGGTTTAGCCCGGCCTTTGGCATTTCCCAACAGACCCACCGCTTTTTTACGCATGTTATAGATGCGTTCAATGCCATCCAGGTCGTTACAGAACTGATAGCCAATCACGCCGCCCTGCTGCTGCGCCATCAGTGCGTCAAGGCGGCCACAAAGCTGTTCAATCTGCTGATCGATCAGCGCGGCGTTGTCACCGGCAAACTCAACAATATTCAGACCCAGCATCTCTTTGTCGGGTACATCGGCGATCAATTCACGCACCGAGTGCCAGACAATATCTTCGCGCGCCAGGTTCAGCACCTTAGAGTCAACGGTCTCTACCGAGAGCGCCTGCGCTTCCACCATAAAAGGCGCATTGCGCAGGGCGGAGTCAAAGGAGTCATATTTGATATTCACCAGTCGGCGCACTTTAGGCAGCGGCGTGATATCAAGCCGCGCTTCCGTGACGAAGGCCAGCGTTCCCTCTGCACCACACAGCAGGCGCGTCAGGTCAAAGGTTTGCATATCGTCGCTGAATACATGGCGCAGGTCATATCCGGTCAGGAACCGATTCAGCTTTGGAAACTTTTCCAGAATCAGCGCACGATGCTCGCGGCAGCGCGTCAGCACCTGCTGATAGAGCCGGCCTTCGGGCGTCGCCGTCTGCGCCAGGGTTTCAGCCAGCGCGGTGGCCATTGGACGCGTATCAAGGATATCGCCGCCCAGCAGCACGGCGCGCAGGCCCAGCACATGGTCCGAGGTTTTGCCATAGACCAGTGAGCCCTGGCCGGACGCATCGGTATTAATCATGCCGCCCAGCGTGGCACGGTTACTGGTGGATAACTCCGGCGAGAAGAAAAAGCCGAATGGCTTCAGCCAGGCGTTAAGCTGATCTTTGATCACCCCCGCTTCAACCCGCACCCAGCCCTCATCGGTATTGATCTCCAGGATACGGTTCATGTAGCGCGACATATCCACCACAATCCCCTGATTCAGCGACTGACCGTTGGTGCCGGTACCGCCGCCGCGCGGGGTAAATACCAGGCTGGCAAAGCGCGCTTCTCCGGCCACGCGGGCGAGCAGCGCAACATCCGCAGTCGAGCGCGGAAAGAGCGCCGCGTCGGGCAGCAATTGATAGATGCTGTTATCGGTGGAGAGTGAGAGCCGGTCGGCATAGCTGGTTGCCATGTCACCGGTAAAACCCTGCTCTTTCAACGACTCAAGGAACGTCAGCACCAGTTGAACGAGGCCCGGTGCCTGCGAAATCTGTGGGATCATGATTGTCTGACCGAAGGTGTTGTAAACGTTTGCGTTTATAGATTAGCGATTTCTCGTTTTATCATATTTTTCCTGCGCCTGCCCTTTTTTCAGAAAAGGCAAAAACCTTTCTCCGCAACTCTGTTTAAACCTCAGCAAATAGATCATGATAAAAACGGGCATCCGAATGCCTGAAAATGAAGGATTAAGACGAGGTTATGAGTCAATGATGAAAAGCCAGTACCGGGATATGGATTTACCGCAAATACTCTTCACCCTGATGTTCATTCTGCTGCTGATTGTCGCCTGTTTATGGGTCGTGCAGCCGTTTATTCTGGGCTTTGCCTGGGCCAGTATGGTGGTGATTGCCACCTGGCCATTGATGCTGAAATTCCAGCGACTGTTATGGGGACGCCGTTCCCTGGCGGTGATCGTGATGACACTGCTTCTGCTGCTGCTGTTTATTATCCCTATCGCCCTGCTGGTCAGCAGCCTGATTGATAACAGCGCGCCGGTAATTGCCTGGGTTACCCAGGGGCATATGATGCCGCGATTGCTATGGCTCAACGATGTACCTATGGTCGGCAAGAAGCTTTATGTCAGTTATGACACGCTGGTGGCGAGCGGCGGTGCCGGCGTCATGGCAAAAATACAGCCCTATATCGGCCGTACCACCGGCTTTTTTGTCGCGCAGGCCGGTCATTTCGGACGCTTTATGATCCATCTGGGCGTGATGTTACTGTTCAGCGTGCTGCTTTACTGGCGTGGCGAACAGGCTGCCCAGGGCATTCGTCACTTTGCTTTCCGCATGGCGGGACGGCGCGGTGATGCCGCCGTACTGCTGGCGGCGCAGTCCATTCGTGCCGTGGCGCTTGGCGTAGTGGTGACGGCGCTGGTGCAGGGCGTGCTGGGCGGTATCGGTCTGGCGATCTCCGGCATTCCTTACGCCACGCTGTTGACGGTACTGATGATCCTCTGCTGTCTGGTACAGCTCGGCCCGCTACTGGTGCTGGTTCCCGCCATTATCTACCTCTACTGGAGCGGAGATACAACATGGGGAACGGTGCTGCTGGTCTGGAGCTGTGTGGTCGGCACGATGGATAACGTGCTGCGTCCGATGCTGATCCGTATGGGTGCCGATCTGCCGATGATCCTGATTCTTTCTGGTGTTATTGGTGGACTGTTTGCGTTCGGGATGATTGGTCTGTTTATCGGGCCAGTGGTTCTGGCGGTCTCTTATCGTCTGGTTTCCGTCTGGGTTCATGAAGCGCCTGCCCCGGATAGTGACCAACTGGCCGTGGCTGATGCCCTGGCGGATCACGAGGATACCCCGCCTGCTGTATGATGGGATGCAATAACCCGCTGCGCCGCTACCCCCCATAAGCATTGATTAGTGCGGTTAATGATGATTAACCGCACCCCTTCTCTCAGATCAGATAAATTCTGTTTTCCATTAGCGATTTTTAAGAAAAAAGCCACCTTTGGCCTGAAAGTGACCTTTTCGGGCCAAAAAAGATTACTTTCTGCACTGTTTCTTAAGCCAAATGGCGAAGTAAAGGTCACAAAAGATTATTGGCTTTAAACTAATAAGAGGATTCTTAAAGACGACAGCCAGCCGTATGAATAACATGTTTCCTATGTTCGAAATCAACCTGATGATTTTCAGACAATCTCATTCCCCTGAGTAGAGTAAAGAATTGCTGTGTGTAGTCTTTGCCCATCCCCTGTGATGGGCTTTTTTTTTGCCTGAATCTGACCAGATATAAACAGAAAAGGCCCGCATAGCGGGCCCTGAAGAGTGCTAACAACCCGTATCAGGCTGTTTTATTTAGCTGCGCCAGACTCACCCAGGTCTCCACCACCGTGTCCGGGTTCAGTGACAGACTGTCGATGCCCTCTTCCATCAGCCATGCGGCGAAATCCTGATGGTCTGACGGTCCCTGCCCGCAGATTCCGACATATTTCCCCTTCTGCTTCGCGGCCCTTATGGCCATTGAAAGCAGCATCTTCACGGCCTCGTTACGCTCGTCAAACAGCGCGGAGACGACGCCAGAGTCGCGGTCCAGCCCCAGCGTCAGCTGAGTCATGTCGTTTGAGCCAATAGAGAAGCCATCGAAGTGCTCCAGGAACTGATCCGCCAGCAGGGCATTTGACGGGATCTCGCACATCATAATGATCTTCAGCCCGTTCTCGCCGCGCTTCAGTCCCTGACGCCCCAGCTCTTCCACCACAGCCTTCGCCTGCTCAACGGTGCGCACAAACGGAACCATAATCTCGACGTTTGTCAGGCCCATCTCGTTGCGAACACGTTTCACCGCTTCGCACTCCAGTGCAAAGCAGTCCCGGAAGCTGTCAGCGACATAGCGACCCGCACCCCGGAATCCCAGCATCGGGTTTTCCTCTTCCGGCTCGTAGCGTTCTCCACCCACCAGGTTGGCATATTCATTGGTTTTAAAGTCAGAAAGTCGGACAATTACGCGTTTCGGCGCAAAAGCGGCGCCAAGCGTGGCAATTCCTTCAGTCAGGCGAGCGATGTAAAACTCCACCGGATCATCAAATCCTTTCATCATTTTACGGATCTGCTGCTGCAGCTCCGGCGTCTGTTGGTCAAACTCCAGCAGCGCTTTAGGGTGGACGCCGATCATACGGTTAATGATAAATTCCAGCCGCGCCAGACCCACGCCTTCGTTAGGCAGACAGGCGAAATCAAAGGCGCGATCGGGGTTGCCCACGTTCATCATGATCTTCAGCGGCAGTTCAGGCAGTGAATCGACCTGCGAACTGGTGACGTCGAAGTCGAGCAGTTGATCATAAACGTAGCCGGTATCACCTTCGGCACATGAGACCGTGACGTTATGCCCCTCTTTCAGCCGGTCAGTGGCATCGCCACAGCCCACCACTGCCGGAATGCCCAGCTCACGCGCGATGATCGCAGCATGACAGGTCCGTCCGCCGCGGTTAGTTACAATCGCTGACGCCTTTTTCATGATCGGTTCCCAGTCCGGGTCGGTCATGTCGGTCACCAGCACATCGCCTTTTTCTATGCGGTTCATTTCGCTGATATCGTGGATGACCTTCACAACGCCAGCGCCAATACGATGACCGATAGCACGACCTTCCACGACAACGCTGCCCTGCCCCTGCAGCGTGTAACGCTCCATTACCTGGCCATTTGAGCGTACGGTTTCAGGGCGCGCCTGAACAATAAACAGTTTGCCGGTGTGCCCATCTTTGGCCCACTCAATATCCATCGGGCGCTGATAATGCTGTTCAATCAGCACCGCCTGCTTCGCCAGCGCCTGCACTTCCTCATCGCTCAGGCAGAAACGGTCGCGTTCGGCCTCAGGCACATCTTCGATCCGCACCTGCTCGCCATGCGCCTGGGAATCGGCATAGACCATGCGAACCTTTTTCGAGCCCATATTGCGGCGCACAATCGACGGACGATCGGCTGCCAGGGTTGGCTTGTGCACATAGAACTCATCCGGGTTAACGGCACCCTGCACCACCATTTCCCCCAGCCCCAGTGCGGCGGTGATAAAGACCACCTGATCAAAGCCGGACTCGGTATCAATGGTAAACATCACACCCGAGGCGGCCAGGTCTGAACGCACCATGCGCTGTATTCCCGCTGAGAGCGCAACACCACGATGGTCATAGCCCTGATGCACACGGTAGGAGATAGCGCGGTCATTAAACAGCGAGGCGAAGACATGCTTTACCGCCACCATGACGGCGTCGATGCCCTGTACATTCAGGAAGGTTTCCTGCTGGCCGGCAAAAGAGGCATCAGGCATATCTTCTGCGGTTGCAGAGGAGCGTACGGCAAACGACGCGGCATCATCATCAGCAGAAAGCTGCTTATAGGCGTCCAGAATGGCGGACTCCAGCTCGGGCAGGAACGGTGTCTCCACGACCCACTGACGAATCTGCTTACCCGCTTTTGCCAGCGCATCAACGTCATCAATATCGGTCTCATCCAGCAGCGCATAAATGCGCTGATTCAGCCCGCTTTGATCGAGGAACAGGTTAAAGGCGTAGGATGTGGTCGCGAAACCGTTGGGCACGGAAACGCCCAGCGACGACAGATTAGTAATCATTTCACCCAGAGAGGCATTTTTGCCCCCCACCCGGTCAACATCATGCATGCCAAGCTGGTTATACCAGAGCACGAGTGGCTGTTCGCCTTTACTGGACATTGAGCTTATCCTTTATCAATTATCAATGAATGGACACAGGGAGTAATCTGTCTTCAGCCTGGCATATCACCCTCTCAATAACGATCTGTTGAATCGTTAAAGCAGAATTTCAGCCACAGTTTCAGAATTGTGAGCGCTTTATTTTGCTGTTGCGCAAAGTCGCCTTTTTTCTCTAAATGATTGATGCCACAGGAAATGGCAGATTTTCAGCCACTTAAGCATTCTGTTTTGTTGCGCAACAACTGCGTGGCTATTTGCGGCTTAACGACGGATTAAAAAGAATGCTCGCTCAACGAGCCACCCTTTCATTTTTAGTATCGTGATGAAACGACAGACAAATAATCCGGACAGACATTCCAGAAATTAAAATCAGAGATGATTTATTTAATCGCATGGCCCATGCTGAATGCTCACTCTTGTCTGAGGCTGATTTCGTTATGACAACTGACAGAAGCGTTTTTTATATCTCCGATGGTACAGCCATTACGGCTGAGGTGCTGGGTCATGCGGTGCTGTCGCAGTTTCCGGTCAATATCACCAGCCTGACGCTGCCGTTTGTGGAAAATGTTCAGCGTGCGCTGGCGGTAAAAGCCCAGATTAACGCGCTCTATCAGCAGAGCGGTGTCCGGCCGCTGGTCTTTTTCTCCATCGTGACGCCGGAAGTGCGCGACATCATCGTACAGAGTGACGGCTTTTGTCAGGATATCGTCCAGGCGCTGGTCGCCCCGCTTCAGCAGGAGCTGGGGTTATCGCCCGCGCCGGTGGCACACCGTACCCATGGACTGGATGCCAGTAACCTGGGTAAATATGACGCACGTATCGCGGCCATCGATTACACCCTGGCGCATGATGACGGCATCTCGCTGCGCGGGCTGGAAGATGCGCAGGTGATTCTGTTAGGCGTCTCGCGCTGTGGCAAAACCCCCACCAGCCTCTATCTGGCAATGCAGTTTGGTATTCGCGCCGCCAACTATCCATTCATTGCCGACGATATGGATAACCTTAAACTCCCGCCCGCGCTGCGCGCGCATCAGAATAAACTGTTCGGGCTGACCATCGACCCGGAACGGCTGGCTGCGATACGTCAGGAGCGGGCGGAAAATACCCGTTACGCCTCGATGCGTCAGTGCCGGCTGGAGGTGGGCGAAGTGGAAGCGCTGTTTCGCACTCATCAGATCCGCTATCTCAACAGCACCAACTACTCCGTGGAGGAGATTGCGACCAAAATTCTCGACATTATGGGCCTGACTCGCCGCATGTACTGATGGGTAACCGGCGCTGAACTGTAAAGCGGCGCTGCCGTCGCTTTTGATTTCATTATTAAATTCCGGGTTGAATTCGCAGACTAATGGTTTATTGTGACCACCATCACTTCCCGGTATTTCACCGCTGCGAAGAACCGTTTTCGAGAAACCCATGAACAAAACCGACGAACTGCGTACCGCACGCATTGGTAGTCTGATTACCCCCGCCAGCCTGGCGGCTGAGCATCCTGTCTCTCCGGCAATTGCCGACAATGTCACCGCTGCCCGTAAACGTATTGCCCGTATTCTGACGGGTGAAGATCCCCGCCTGCTGGTGGTGATTGGCCCCTGCTCGCTGCACGACCCGAAAGCGGCGCTGGAATATGCTGAGCGTCTGAACGCGTTACGCCGCCGCTATGAAGATCGGCTGGAGATTGTGATGCGCGCCTACTTTGAAAAGCCGCGCACCGTAGTGGGCTGGAAAGGCTTAATCTCCGATCCGGATCTGGATGGGAGCTACGATGTGAACCGCGGCATAGGCATCGCCCGCCAGCTGCTGATTGATATCAACGCGCTGGGCCTGCCTACCGCCACGGAATTCCTGGATATGGTGATCGGCCAGTTTATTGCCGATCTGATTAGCTGGGGCGCGATTGGCGCACGCACCACCGAAAGCCAGATCCACCGCGAAATGGCATCGGCCCTCTCCTGCCCGGTCGGCTTTAAAAATGGCACCGATGGTAACGTACAGATTGCCGTGGATGCGATTCGCGCCGCGCGCGCCAGCCACATGTTCCTTTCGCCCGATAAGCTGGGCCAGATGACTATCTATCAGACCAGCGGCAACCCGCATGGTCATGTGATCCTGCGTGGCGGCAAACAGCCTAACTATCATGCCAGTGATGTTGCCGCCGCGGCCGAAAGTCTGTCGGCATTTAATCTGCCACAGCAACTGGTGATCGACTTCAGTCACGGTAACTGCCTGAAGCAGCATCGTCGTCAGATGGATGTCGCGGCAGAGGTGGCAGAACAGATTAAAGCGGGATCGCAGGCCGTTGCCGGTGTGATGATTGAAAGCTTCCTGGAAGAGGGCAATCAGAAAGTCGTCAGCGGCGAACCGCTGGTCTACGGCAAGTCGATTACCGATCCCTGCCTCGGCTGGCAGGAGAGCGAAAAGGTGCTCGCCCTGCTGGCCGAGGCGGTTTCTCACCGCCTCTGAGTCTGCATCAGCTGGAGCAGCTCACCTCCAGGGTTTTGCCCCAGTCTGGCGGCCGCTGACGATATTCAGCGGCTGTCTGATCGCTAAAGGGTTGCTGTAACGCCTGATGCAGACGTGCCAGCGCCCCCTGCTCTCCCCGCTCCGCCTCTTCAATCGCCTGCTGCGCCAGATAGTTGCGCAGAATCACCGCCGGATTGGCCGCCTTCATCACGGCCTGACGTTCTGCATCGCTGACCTGCTCATCCATCAGACGGCTGCGGTAGCGCTGATACCAGCTATCAAACGCCTCACGATCAATAAACTCATCCCGCAGCGGTGAACGGCTGTCAGCCTGTTGCGTCTCACTGAGCAGGCGGAACGTCAGGGTGTAATCGCTATGCTCCTGCGTCATCAGTGCCAGCAGATCGGTCAGAATCTCATTATCGCTGCTCTGCTGCGTCAGCAGACCGAGTTTCGCCCGCATCCGTTCGCCCCAGATCCGCATCAGTTCAGGTTCGTAGGCGCTCAGTGCCGTCCGCAACTGCTCGGTGGTCAGCAGACCCGACAGCGCATGTGCCAGCCGGTTAAGATTCCACATGCCGATCATTGGCTGATTTTCAAAGCTGTAGCGCCCCTGATAGTCACTGTGATTACAGATGAAGTCAGGCTGATAATCATCCAGAAAACCAAAGGGGCCATAGTCGATGGTCAGACCCAGAATCGACATGTTGTCCGTGTTCATCACTCCATGAGCAAAGCCCACGCTCTGCCACAGCGCAATCAGACGCGAAGTGCGTAACACAATGTCGGTAAACCACTGTTGATAGCGGTCTGCTTCAGCGTCCAGATGCGGCCAGTGATGGCGAATGGCGTAGTCGGCCAGTTGCTGCACTTTCTCCTGCTGCTGGCTGTAAAAGAAATGCTCGAAATGACCGAAACGCAGATGACTCGGTGAAATGCGCATCAGCATCGCGCCACGCTCTGTTGTTTCGCGGTAGACCGGCTCATCACCTATCGACAGGGTCAGCGCACGCGTAGTGGGAATGCCCA
Organism: Pantoea sp. EKM21T; assembly: GCF_011800405.1. Lineage (NCBI taxonomy): Bacteria > Pseudomonadati > Pseudomonadota > Gammaproteobacteria > Enterobacterales > Erwiniaceae > Pantoea > Pantoea sp. EKM21T. The sequence continues at coordinate 145,060 of NZ_JAALFV010000002.1, read as the reverse complement.
GATGATGCAGCGCTTCCGAGGCGAGAAACTCACGCACGCTGGAACGGATCACGGCACGACCATCCCCCATGCGGGAATAAGGCGTCAGGCCTGCGCCCTTGAGATGCCAGTCCAGCTTGCTGCCATCCTCCAGACGCTGCTCACCCAGCAGAATGCCGCGCCCGTCGCCAAGCTGGCCCGCCCAGACGCCAAACTGATGGCCGCTGTAGACCTGCGCCAGCGGCTGCATGCCGGGCAGCAGTGCGGCACCGTGCCAGACGGCATGACCCTTATCGGCAAAGAGCGCGCTATCCAGCCCCATTGAGGCTGCAAGCGGTGCGTTATGATACAGCAGGCGTCCGCCTGCCAGTGGCGTGGGGTTCAGCGCGGTGTAACACCCGGTAAGTTCACGGAACCAGGTGTTGTCAAAAGAGGCCTTGCCTGAGGACATTGTTTCTCCCATGCGATGCTCAGCGTTACTTAAGGTTAGTCCTCTAGTGTAACGCTGATAGCGGGGATTAACAGGAAGTATCAGCCGGGATGCTGCGCGGATGGCACACGATCGTCGGCGCAGATCAGTGAATGCAGCGCGTCAGATTTTACCACCGGGAAGAGCGCACCCTGAAACTCAGCACCGCTCAGCTGGCTGACTTTATCCAGCAGCACGTCGTCATCAATGCCACAAATAATGAGCCGGTCACAATGGGCGCGGAAATTATCGATAATGCTCTGAATAAATGGCACGAATGAAGCGCGCTTTGCCAGCGAATGAATAAACTCTTTGTCCAGGCAGATGCAGCTGAATAAATTATCGTAGACCGCATTAGAGGGGGTCTTACCCGCGCCGAAATGAGAAATCGCTAAATTAAACTCAGCATGCAGGCTTGCCAGCAGGGGATTATTTTTTCCCAGTTTTAGTTGCGGAAACGTTTCAGTGATATTCAACAGAATGAATGGCAACTGGTTTATTTTGCGCATCACTAATTCGCTGGCCAGCAGCGTCCGGGCCATGCCTTCATCAATACGTATAAATGCTGACACGGAATGCGCTTCAAAAAAGCCGCGATTCTGCTCCAGCAATCCAATCTGACTTTGCAGCAGGCGCAGCTGCTGCGACTCATCGAGCTGCGGCAGCAACAGATCCTGCGGCAGGGTGATGGGGGCACTTTCATGCACAAACTGCGTGACCAGCTCGACAGCAGTCAGTCGCCCATTAACATCACAGACAGGATAAAACCAGATTTCCGACTGATAGTCGGCCGAAAGATGAATTTTCATTTTAATGCCAGAATATGCGGCGATGGGGATATCGTATAGTAATGGTCAGGCGCAGGCAATAGTGCCAAATCATTGAAGAGACGAACTTCTTTACTCTTCCATTGCCGTTTGGCAGCAGGCGATCACCCTTAAGCCAAATAGTAGCGATAAAACAGCGGTTATTAGTGGAATTAAATAAGCGTTTATTATGTTTATTAAAACCCACGCTCAATAACTGTCATTTAAAATAAACCTTTTACTCTCTGTTTTAACTCTATTTAAAATTGGACTTAAGTCTGATTCCCCGGACCTGCGTTTAAATACGACGGGCCTGCCAGAACACTTTTCGCCAGTAGACATTGTCGAGCGAGGAGCGGATGACGCCCTGGCTGGTTGAGGCATGAATAAAGGCATTATCGGTGTCATAAATGCCCACATGCAGGCCATTCTCCCCGCGACCGGTTTTGAAGAAGACCAGATCGCCTGGCAGCAGCTCGTCTTTGCTGATTCGGGTGCCGATATCGCTTTGAGCTGAGGTGGTGCGCGGCAGTTGCAGCGCAAATTTATCGCGGAAAGTCAGATAGACAAAGCCGGAGCAGTCAACCCCGTTACGACTCATGCCGCCATAGCGATAAGGCGTCCCACGCCAGTTACCGAGCTGATCGTTCAGTTCCGCAATCACGGTGATCGAATCGGAAAGACGGCCATTAATCGGCGGAGCGTGATGACTGCATCCCGTCAGCAGCAGAACTAAAATCAGCAAACCCAGGCGCATCGCCAAATGTCCTTATCAGAAGTTGCAACCGGCTTAATGTAGCGGTAAAGCCCGCCGGGTAGCAAGTGTCAGGGCAATACGGTCAGCAGCGTGCGTCCTTCAAGTTCAAGCTGCCGGAAAGCAATCTGGTAGATCGGTGTCAGGCGCTGCGGCGTCAGAACCTCAGCCGGTTCACCCTGCGCAATCAACGCTCCCTTATCCATCAGCCAGACCCGATCCGCCTGTTGCAGGCTGTGGTTGAGGTCGTGACTGCTGGCGATAACGCTGATGCCCGCCGCGCACAGGTCGGCAATCAGATCGTCCACCGCTTTTTGCTGGGCGATATCCAGCGCGGTCATGGGCTCATCAAGGATCAGCAGCCGCCCGTGTGGATTGATGTGGGGATCAATCTGCACACAAACCGCCGCCAGCCTGACGCGCTGCCATTCACCACCGGAGAGCCGGGTCAGTGAACGCGATAACTTATCCGGCAGCTGAAGCCGTTTCAGCAGCGTGCTGAGGCGATCGTCTGTCTGCCCCCCCGCCTGTTTCAGATGCAGACGCAAATAGTGCCAGACCGGCATCTGACTCAGCGGTGCCTGCTGCTGAGGCAGCCAGCCGCGAACCCGGGCCATCGCTGCGCCATTCCAGTCACTCAGCGGCTGTTCGTCCAGCAGCACCGTGCCGGAGGCGGGTTGCAGTCCCGCAATCACGCTGAGTAAGGTGCTTTTGCCTGCACCGTTCGGGCCTGCCACGTGCAGCAGTTGACCGGCGGCAAGCTCACCGGTCAGTGGCAGCAGCCGTCCGGGGACGGCGGCCTGTTGCAGGCGCAACAGCATCTATTTTGCCAGCGCCTGCTTAATGGTTTCCAGAATGATCGGATCTTCCGGCGTCATGTCAGGTGCAAAACGCTGGATCACGCTGCCGTCACGGCCAATAAGGAATTTTTCGAAGTTCCACAGAATGTCGCCCTGCTCTTTCGGCGCGCGTCCTTTGCTCTCCATACGCTCGTAAAAGCCGCTGCCTTCCGGGCGCACCGCGTCAGGTCGGGCAGCGATCAGCTGAGCATAGAGCGGATGACGGCCTGCGCCATTCACCTCGGTTTTGGCAAACATCGGGAACGTGACGCCATACGTGGTGCTGCAGAAGGTTTTAATCTCCTCACTGCTGCCCGGCTCCTGCTCCAGAAACTGGTTGCAGGGAAAACCGAGTACGCTGAAGCCCTGATCCTGCCAGGCTTTCTGCAGATTCTCCAGCTCTTCATATTGCGGCGTCAGACCACATTTCGAGGCAACATTGACCACCAGCAGTACCTTGCCCTGCCATTGTGACAGCGTGGTTTTTTCCCCATCGAGCGTAACCAGTTCAGTTTGATAAATGTTCATGCTGTTTCCTGTTGTGGATGCTGTTGTGGATGCAGAGTCGCCAGCCGAAGCTAGCGTGAAGATTTCACCAGTAAAATAATAAACAGCGGCGCGCCCAGTGTCGCCGTCACGACGCCTATCGGTAATTCCGCCGACGTCAGCGCCAGGCGTGCCACAATATCGGCTGCCAGTAATACACCGGCGCCAGCCAGCGCCGATGCCGGCAGCAGATAACGGTGATCGCTGATGCCGCTCATACGCACCAGATGCGGGATCACCAGTCCGACAAAGCCAATAGCACCGGCCATCGCGACGCTGATGCCGACCAGCCAGCCCATGGCGAGCACCAGCAGGTTACGCCAGTAGAAGAGAGACAGTCCGAGCTGGCGGGCAGATGTCTCGCCCAGCGCCAGCAGATTAAGAATCTGCCCGGTCGCCCCCAGGGCCAGCATCACCGGCAGCAGCGCCAGCATCATCCAGCCATAGCGCCAGTCAATCCCGCTGAATCCCCCCATCATCCAGTACATCAACTGACGCAGATCGAGGCTGGTACTGAAGTAGACCGCCCAGGTCATGATGGCACTACAGATAATCCCCAGCGCCACGCCGGTAAGCAACAGTCGGGTGACCGAGAGCTGACGATGGGCAAAATGCAGCAGGATGAGCGTAATAATCAGCGCACCGGCCATCGCCGCCAGCCCGAGGCTCCACAGCGAGCCGCTGCCCAGCAGCACGCCAAGCACCAGGCCAATACCGGCACCGTTCGAGACGCCGAGCAGGCCGGGCTCCGCCAGCGGATTTGTAAACAGCGCCTGCATCACCACACCGCATACCGCCAGCGACGCACCGACCAGCACCACCGCCAGGCTGCGGGGCAGCCGCAACTGCCAGACAAAGAGCCTGCCGCTTTCCGTGAACCAGTCTGAGGGCGCGATCCAGCTGTCACCGGCACACAGGCTGAGACAGAGCAGTGCAGAGAGCATAAGTGCTAACACAATAAGCCATTTCTGGCCGCGCTGGTCGGCCTGGCGCGCGAGCTGGTCGAGCAGAGACATAAGCGGGATTAGCTGAGAAAACAGAGATTTGATTGTAGAGGGATTGCAGAAAAAAGAAAGGCAGATGAGGCGGTTTGCTCTTTGCCGTCAGGGAGATTAACGGGCGCGGGAAGCGGGATTACTGCGTACTGAAACCATGAAAAAAGGCCGCTTGCGCGGCCTTTTTGAAACGCTGAAATTCAGTCAGTCTCTTTGGGTGTAGCGTTCTCTACGCGGCTTTTCAGCTTCTGTCCTGGGCGGAACGTTACTACGCGACGCGCAGTAATCGGAATATCTTCACCCGTTTTCGGGTTTCTGCCAGGACGCTGGTTTTTGTCACGCAGGTCAAAATTACCAAACCCAGACAGTTTTACCTGTTCTCCATTCTCCAAAGCGCGACGTACCTCTTCGAAAAACAGCTCAACTAACTCTTTGGCATCGCGTTTGCTCAGCCCGAGTTTCTCAAACAGGTACTCTGACATCTCAGCTTTTGTAAGCGCCATAGGTTCAATCCCTCAAGGTTGCCTGGAATCGCTCTTTTAATGCCGCAACGCATTTGCCAACGGTCGCGGCAATCTCCTCTTCTTCGAGTGTCCGGCTGGTATCCTGCAAAATCAGGCTGATTGCGAGGCTCTTGTAGCCCTCAGAAACGCCCTTACCGCGGTACACGTCAAACAAGTTTACGCCAACTACCTGATTTACGCCAACTTTCTTACACTCCGCGATGATATCTGCTGCGGGGACGTTTTCAGCCACCACAACGGCAATATCACGACGGTTCGCCGGGAAGCGAGAAATCTCGCGCGCGTCAGGCAGGACGCGGTCTGCGACCTTATTCCAAAGCAGTTCAAAGACTAAGGTGCGGCCATTGAGATCAAGCTTACGTTCCAGCTCAGGATGAACCACGCCGATAAATCCGATATGTTCATCATGCAAATAAATCGCCGCGCTCTGTCCTGGATGCAACGCCGGATTCGCTTCAGCACGGAAGCTGATGTCATCCAGTTTGCCGGTTAAATCGAGCAGCGATTCTAAATCGCCTTTCAAATCATAGAAGTCAACTGTCTGACGCGCCAGATCCCAGTGCTCTTCAACGCGGTTACCGCTGATGACGCCAGCCAGCATAAGATCCTGACGGATGCCCAAATCTGCCTGGGTATCCGGCACAAAGCGTAAGCCGCTCTCAAACAGGCGCACGCGGCTCTGCTGACGGTTCTGGTTGTAGACTACCGCGCTGAGCAGGCCGGTCCAGAGTGAGAGACGCATGGTCGACATATCGCTGGAGATTGGGCTCGGCAGCAACAGCGCCTCCTCACCCGGGTGCAGCAGCTGCTGAATTTTCGGATCGACGAAACTATAGGTAATCGCTTCCTGATAGCCCTTGTCCACCAGCAGGTTTTTCGCGCGCTTCAGCGACAGATTCGCTTCGCGATGCTGAGTCATCACCAGACCCGCCTGTACCGGCACATCCGGAATGTTGTTGTAGCCATAAATACGGGCCACTTCTTCAACCAGATCTTCTTCAATCGCCATATCGAAGCGCCAGCTCGGGGCGACGGCCTGCCACTGCCCTTCTCCCACAGTCACTTCACAGCCGAGGCGCGTCAGAATGTCAGTCACCTGCTCATCCGCGATCACGTGGCCAATCAGACGGTCCAGCTTTTCACGACGCAGCGTGATCGTCGCTGGCACAGGCAGGGCTGCCTGATGGGTCTGATCGATGATCGGGCCCGCTTTACCGCCGCAGATTGACAGCAGCAGCTGGGTAGCACGCTCCAGTGCGGTATGTTGCAGCGCCGGATCAACACCACGCTCGTAGCGATGTGACGCGTCGGTATGCAGACCATGACGACGGGCGCGGCCGGTAATAGAGAGCGGATCAAAGTAAGCGCACTCGAACAGGATATTCTGCGTTTCGCCGTTCACGCCCGAATGTTCGCCACCAAAGATACCAGCCATCGCCAGCGCTTTCTGATGATCGGCGATCACTAAGGTATCACTCTGCAGGCTGGCTTCAGTGCCATCCAGCAGCGTCAGCTTTTCGCCCTCTTTCGCCATACGCACCACGATACCGCCGTCGATGCGGTCGAGATCGAAGGCGTGCATCGGCTGACCCAGCTCCAGCAGAACGTAGTTAGTGATATCCACCACCGGATCGATAGAACGAATACCACAACGACGCAGCTTCTCTTTCATCCACAATGGCGTTGACGCCTTTACGTTAATCCCTTTTACTACACGGCCCAGATAGCGTGGACAGGCTTCTGTCGCATCAACCTGAATCGGGAAAGTGTCGTTCAGCGTCGCAGCGACCGGCTGCATCTCCGGCACGTTCAGTGGCAAACCGTTGAGGACGGCGACATCACGGGCGATACCGATCAGACCCAGACAGTCAGCGCGGTTAGGCGTGACGCTGATTTCGATGGTGTTGTCATCAAGCTGCAGGTAGGTGCGGATGTCAGTGCCAATCGGCGCATCGGCTGGCAGTTCGATGATGCCGTTGTGGTCGTCGGAAATCCCCAGCTCGGAGAAAGAGCAGAGCATGCCTTCAGACGGCTCGCCACGCAGTTTAGCCGCTTTGATTTTGAAATCGCCTGGCAGCACGGCACCGACGGTGGCGACCGCGACTTTCAGTCCCTGACGGCAGTTCGGCGCGCCACAGACGATATCCAGCAGGCGATCGCCGCCCACATTGATTTTGGTCACACGCAGCTTGTCTGCATTCGGGTGCTGGCCGCACTCCACCACTTCCCCGACCACGACGCCGTGGAAGGCACCGGCAACCGGATCAACGCCGTCAACTTCCAGACCGGCCATAGTGATTTGTTCAGACAGCGCAGCGCTGTCCAGGGCTGGATTTACCCATTCGCGTAACCAGAGTTCACTGAATTTCATTGGATATCCTGCCCTTACTTAAATTGTTTGAGGAAACGTAAATCATTTTCAAAGAAGGCACGCAGATCGGTCACGCCGTAGCGCAACATGGTCAGACGCTCCATGCCCATACCAAAGGCGAAACCGGAGTAGACTTCCGGATCGATGCCGACATTACGCAGCACGTTAGGGTGGACCATGCCGCAACCCAGCACTTCCAGCCACTTGCCGTTTTTACCCATGACGTCTACTTCTGCTGATGGCTCAGTAAACGGGAAATAGGAGGGACGGAAACGAATCTGCAGATCTTCTTCGAAGAAGTTGTTCAGGAAATCGTGCAGCGTGCCTTTCAGGTTGGTAAAGCTGATGTTTTTATCCACAATTAGCCCTTCCATCTGATGGAACATCGGGGTATGGGTCTGATCGTAATCGTTACGGTAGACGCGGCCCGGCGCAATAATGCGAATCGGCGGCTGCTGAGCCTTCATGGTACGGATCTGCACGCCGGACGTCTGGGTACGCAGCAGGCGCGTGGCGTCAAACCAGAAGGTGTCGTGATCGGCACGGGCCGGGTGATGGGCAGGAATATTCAGCGCATCGAAGTTATGGTAATCATCTTCAATTTCTGGACCGGTTACGACGCCAAAGCCTAACTCACCAAAGAAGGTCTCAATGCGATCCATGGTGCGGGTTACCGGATGCAGGCCGCCATTCTCAATGCGACGGCCAGGCAGAGAGACATCAATGGTCTCTTCAGCCAGACGGGCATTCAGCACCGCAGCTTCCAGGGCATCTTTGCGCGCATTCAGACGCTCGGTGACCTGCTGCTTCGCTTCATTGATTACCGCACCCGCTGCCGGCCGCTCTTCGGCTGGCAGCTCGCGTAACGTAGTCATCTGCAGTGTCAGATGTCCTTTCTTACCCAGGTATTCGACGCGCACCGCGTCAAGGGCGGCGATATCCGTCGCCCCGTCGATGGCCGCCGTGGCGCTGGCCACCAGTTCTGCGAGTTGGGACATAGTTTCCTCTTTTTCCAGTCAGGCTGGTCAGTTCTCGTTGGGACCTGCCGGTCCAATATGCTAGCGCCAGAAACAAAAAAGCCTCCACGAGGGAGGCTTTTAGCGCGATTTTTCGTTTCTTTTCTTATGCGCAAAAGCCCCTGGATGTCAGGCGCTAAAGTAAAAAAAGAAACGGAAAATAGCAGCGTTCATGCTTGCGGTTACCTTGTCATGCGATACAGGGGGTCTATTGAAATGCTCAGCGACGAAAATGTCAATCTTTTGCGTAAGTTACAGGCAATAAAAAAGGGAGCAAGCTCCCTTTTCCATCTGACTTACGCCAGGGCTGATTTCGCTTTTTCGACCAGTGCAGAGAATGCCACTTTATCGAATACCGCGATGTCGGCCAGGATCTTACGGTCAATCTCAATGGCTGCTTTTTTCAGACCATTGATGAAACGGCTGTAAGACATGCCGTTCTGACGAGCCGCTGCGTTGATACGCGCGATCCACAGCTGACGGAACTGACGCTTACGTTGACGACGGTCACGGTAAGCATACTGACCAGCTTTGATAACAGCCTGGAAGGCAACGCGGTAAACACGTGAACGTGCACCGTAATAGCCTTTAGCTTGTTTTAAGATTTTTTTGTGACGTGCGCGAGCAACTACACCACGTTTTACACGAGCCATTTAGCTCTCCTGTTTAATATTCTGATTTAATGAAAAAATTACTTATGCGTACGGCAGGCAGGCAATTACCAGACCCAGATCGCCTTTTGACACCATGCCTTTAGGGCGCAGGTGACGTTTACGCTTAGTAGATTTTTTGGTCAGAATATGACGCAGGTTTGCGTGTTTACGCTTGAAGCCGCCAGAAGCGGTCTTGCGGAAACGCTTAGCCGCACCACGTACAGTTTTAATCTTTGGCATTTTAAAAATATCCACTTCGCATTGTTAATAACATGACCCAGACAGGCGAACAGTTAACCGCACAGCGCGAACGCTGCGCGGTTAGTGTTACTTGAAAGCCTACTGTTTCTTCTTAGGAGCGAGCACCATGATCATCTGGCGGCCTTCGATCTTCGAAGGGAAGGATTCGACAATGGCCAAATCCAGATCTTCACACAGGTCTTTACGGACGCGGTTAAGCACTTCCATACCGATCTGCTGGTGCGCCATCTCACGACCGCGGAAACGCAGCGTGATTTTGGCTTTATCGCCTTCTTCCAGAAAGCGAATCAGGTTGCGTAGTTTGACCTGATAGTCGCCATCATCGGTTCCAGGACGGAATTTGATTTCCTTAACCTGAATAACTTTTTGCTTCTTCTTCTGTTCCTTAGAAGATTTGCTTTTTTCATAGAGGAACTTGCCGTAATCCATGATGCGGCAGACCGGCGGTTCGGCATTCGGGCTGATTTCGACTAAGTCGCCGCCCGCTTCCTCGGCTTTTTCCAAAGCTTCGCGTAATGTGACAATGCCAATCGGCTCGCCATCCATGCCTGTTAAGCGCACTTCAGTTGCGCGGATTTCACTGTTGATTTTGTTCGGACGCGTCGGTAGTACTCGTTTTCCGCCTTTAATACTTTATTCCTCCAATTGTTGAAGATTTCGGCTGCGAATCTCTTGTTGAAGTTTCTCAACAAACACATCGACATCCATCGACCCAAGGTCTTTACCACGGCGGGTGCGAACGGCAACTTTGCCAGATTCCACCTCTTTATCACCGCAGACCAACATATAAGGGACGCGACGTAATGTGTGCTCGCGGATTTTAAAGCCTATCTTCTCATTTCTCAAGTCTGCCTTCACACGAATGCCAGCATTCTGCAGCTTACGCGTCAAAGACTCAACATATTCTGCTTGTCCGTCGGTAATATTCATTACCACGACTTGCAGCGGTGCCAGCCAGGTTGGGAAGAAACCGGCGAATTCTTCGGTCAGAATACCGATGAAACGCTCCATTGACCCCAGAATCGCACGGTGAATCATCACTGGCGTCTGACGATCATTGTTTTCACCCACGTAGGTTGCTTCAAGGCGTTTTGGCAGGGAGAAGTCTAGCTGAACTGTTCCGCACTGCCAGGCGCGATCAAGACAATCGTACAAAGTAAACTCAATTTTAGGACCGTAGAACGCGCCTTCGCCTGGCTGGAACTCAAACTCAATATTGTTTTCGTTCAGCGCCGCAGCCAGATCTTCCTCGGCACGATCCCACATCTCATCCGTACCGATGCGCTTCTCAGGACGGGTGGATAACTTCACCACAATCTTTTCAAAACCGAAGGTGCTGTACATGTCATAAACCATGCGGATACAGCTGTTCACTTCGTCACGCACCTGCTCTTCAGTACAGAAGACGTGTGCATCATCCTGGGTAAAGCCACGAACACGCATCAGGCCGTGCAGCGCACCTGAGGGTTCATTACGGTGACAACTGCCGAACTCTGCCATACGCAGCGGCAGATCACGGTAGGATTTCAGACCCTGATTAAAGATCTGAACATGCCCAGGACAGTTCATCGGTTTGATGCAATATTCACGGTTCTCAGATGAGGTGGTGAACATCGCTTCTTTATAGTTTTCCCAGTGCCCGGTTTTTTCCCACAGGACGCGATCCATCATGAATGGACCTTTAACTTCCTGGTACTGGTACTCTTTTAACTTGCTGCGGACAAACACTTCCAGCTCGCGGAAGATGGTCCAGCCGTCATTATGCCAGAAGACCATGCCTGGTGCTTCTTCCTGCATGTGATAGAGATCCAGCTGCTTACCAATCTTACGATGGTCACGCTTCGCCGCCTCTTCCAGACGCTGCAGATAGGCTGCCAGCTGCTTTTTGTCTGCCCATGCGGTGCCATAAATACGCTGCAGCATTTTGTTGTTGCTGTCGCCGCGCCAGTAGGCACCGGAGATCTTCTGCAGTTTAAAATGATGGCAGAACCGCATGTTCGGCACGTGCGGACCGCGGCACATGTCGACATATTCTTCGTGATGATACAGGCCAGGCTTATCGTCATGGCTGATGTTTTCATCAAGAATGGTGGTCTTGTAAATTTCGCCGCGCGCCGCAAAGACGTCGCGAGCTTCCTGCCAGCTGACCTTCTTCTTCACCACATCGTAGTTGGTTTCAGCCAACTGATGCATGCGTTTTTCCAGCAGGTCGATATCTTCCTGGGTCAGGGTACGATCGATATCGACATCATAATAGAAGCCGTTATCAATGACCGGGCCAATCGCCATTTTGGTATCCGGCCACAGCTGTTTAATCGCATGCCCTAACAGGTGCGCACAGGAGTGACGGATGATTTCCAGACCCGCTTCATCTTTAGCGGTAATGATCGCTACGGCGGCATCTTCAGTGATGGGATCAACAGCATCAACCAGTTCACCGTTAACACGCCCAGCGATACAGGCTTTCGCCAGACCAGGACCGATGTCCAGCGCAATATCCATCACACTGACAGGGCGGTCAAACACGCGCTGGCTGCCATCAGGAAGCGTAATTACAGGCATTTCATATCCTTATTTGCAGTGGTAAGCCACACGAAAGCCTACATGCAACGTAATGTAAAATTAGTGACCCGGCGTGATATCAGACCCACATTGTCGGAATGTCGCCAGGATTTCAGTGCGGGGCCGATGATAGCAGTTTTCCCCGGCGAGAAAAACCCATGCCTTTTTCGCTAAGCCCTGGAGAAATCAAAAAAAAGCGGCCTGACACACTGTCAGACCGCTGTGAATGCTGCTGCAAAAATGCGCTTACATAGCGTAAGAGAGCATGATTGAGGTTTTGGTATCGGTGCGATCAGGCGCAGATTCCGCCGGATTGTTGTTCCAGCTGACGTTGTAAGCCAGCTTCAGCGCGAAGTGGCTGTTGATCGCCACCTGCAGACCAGTTTCGGAGTTCACCGTGGTGTCTTCTCCAAAGCTGCTCAGCACTGACACGCCCTGAATAAATTTAGTGGTGTCGGTCAGCTGCCACTGATAGCTGACTGCGCCATAGCCCAGCGCTTTGGTCTGATGACCACCCGCGTGATAATCGTCATAACGTACACCCGGACCCAATTCCGCACGCAGCGAGTGCACCGGTCCATTCAGAATCTGACGACCGTAACCGGCTGTCAGCACGTCGCGTGAATCGTAGCCATTGAAACGATCGCTTAACCAGCTCGCCTGTCCAAACAGGTAGTCATACGAGTTGAGGTTGTAACGTGAACGACCACCGATGTTGTATGTTTCAGAAGAGCGCTCATCGTTTGACGAGGTGTTGGCTGCGTTACCCCACAAGCTGTAAGCCATAGATGACTGATACCAGGTCATATTGGTCTGAGCCGTCATTGATGAACTGGTGGTGTTACCGGTTTGCGCCAGATATCCCGCAGCAGCAGAACCTTCAAACGGCTTTTTAGCTGTTGAAGGGTCATCCATTGACGTAAATACGGCGTTATCGGCCATTGCCTGGTGACAAAAAGCTCCGGCGGAGAGCAAAAGAACAGCAGACAGCTTGTTATAGGCTTTCATTAAATGTGATCCGTGCGACTGTTTAAAAAACGGAGAGTCTGAAGCGTTTTGCCGGGCATTCAATGCAATTTACGGTAAGTTTTGTAAAAAATTATTAACTTACACAAAATGCCTGGAATCGCCCTGACAACCCCTGTTAATTGGGACTCATCTTATTAACGTGGCGCATTATAGTGCTGCCCAAATGAAAAGCCAGACGCAACGGCAGAAGATTTTTACGTTATGCTGCTGGCTCCTGACACGAATTTACGCTATGCATCACGTCACACACGCAGCATCTCCTTCATAATTCGCCTGATTTTTCACCATGGTCTACGCTCAGTTCAGTTTCCCTTCCCCGGAGGTGCCTCATGAGCAACACCTTAACCCGCTATATCGTGACCTTTCACTATCAGGAGTCGGGCTTAAGTGACATCCTGGAACTGACCAGCGCAATGACCGCCGCAGGTTTCACGACCACGATGACAGATGACGACGGCCATCCACATGAACTCGATACGAACAGCTATGGCATCGTCAGCACGCTGGAGGCTGAGGAGCTGCGTCAGCAGGTCACTGCGGCCGGTGAAAGCGCGCTGGGTCAGGAACCCGAGGTGACCGTCACGACCTTCGAAGAGTATCTGCGCGATGCTGCCGATCATCGCCCTGCCACCTCAGCGCCAGAATAAAGGGTGCAATTGCGCGGTTTTTGGTGAATATTTACGCAATACAATCGAACTTACGCAGCGAATAACGAGGATAGCCCAATGTGGTCAGCCATTAGTCGTCTGTTAAGCGAGCAGTTAGGCAACGCCGAAATCACTCAACGTCACGCCCTCGCGGGGGGTGATATCCATCCCACCTGGCAGATCCGCTACGGTGATCACGACGTCTTCGTCAAAAGTAACAGCCGCGATATGCTGTCGCTCTTTACCTGGGAAGCAGACCAGCTGGATTTGCTGGCGCGCACCGGCACGGTTCGGGTGCCTAAAGTCTATGGTGTGGGTCATCATCGCGAGGAGAGCTTTCTGCTGCTGGAATATATCAGGCCACAGCCGCTTGATGAGCAGAGTGCATATCAGCTCGGTCAGCAACTGGCGCATCTGCATCAGTGGAGCGAGCAGACGCAGTTCGGCCTCGATTTCGACAATAACATCACCACGACGCCCCAACCCAATAGCTGGCTGCGCCGCTGGTCGGTTTTTTTTGCTGAACAGCGCATTGGCTGGCAGCTGCAACTGGCAGCGGAAAAGGGAATTCAGTACGGGGATACAGAGCTGATCGTTGCCTGCGTGCAGCGGGTGCTCGCGTCACATCATCCGCAGCCGTCGCTGTTGCATGGCGACCTCTGGCCGGCTAACTGCGCCAGCAGTGAGAGTGGCCCCTGGCTGTTCGATCCTGCCTGTTACTGGGGCGACCGTGAGTGCGATTTAGCTATGCTGAGCTGGTACCCTGACCTGCCTCGCCAGATTTACGACGGTTATCAGGCGGTGTGGCCGTTACCGGATGGTTTTTCGCAGCGTCTGCCGGTCTACCAGCTCTACTATCTGCTCAACCGGGCTAACGTCTTTGGCGGGCACTGGCCAGGCGATGCACAGTTCGCCATTGGCCAGTTGCTGGATGAGGATGCGCTGGGCGCCAGTCAGGCCAGACCGGCCTGACAAAGCTCGCGGTCAGATAAAGCCCAGCAGCGACAGCGCAAAATAACCGGCTATCGCAATCACCACCGGCAGGACATAGAGCGGGAAGATCTGCAGGAAGATGGTGTGGCGAGGTACGCGCAACTTCTCTTCCAGTTGCTGACGGCTACGCCCTTCACTGCCTTTTGCCTGCTCCAGAATCATCTGATCCTCAATGCCTTCTTTGACGTGACGCGCCTGACGTCCCATCCGCGCGCCTGACGACTCCAGTGCCAGCCCGACAAAAATCAGAATGTAGATCAGCCAGAAACCCAGGTTCATCTGACCGTTAAATTCCGGTACCGGCGAGTTATGCCAGAAGACATTCAGGAACGGTGTATTGAAGCGCAGCATATCGACGATGACGTGGACGAAATCGAGCATGACGGCATCAATGCCTGGCTGCTTTTCGCTGTGCTTAAACATAAAGCTCAATACAGAAATAATGGTCGACAGCAGCGCCACTAAAAAGAGCACCCAGCCTGCCACTCGCTTGAGGATGGCGATACGGCCAGCCTGTTGATAGGTCATAATATCTCCTGAACCCGGAATCCAATTTGCCGTCAGTTTACCTGCCAACGGTGAAATTTCCCAAATAAAGCGTGGCCTGTCGGGCAGAGCGTGCGCCAGCAAAGAATGATGGTAAGGTAAAGCTGACTTTAAAAGGAGACCCCCCGATGCCTTATCACCGCCCTGTCCTTGCCGCCCTGTTTGATATGGATGGCTTACTGATCGATTCTGAGCCTCTGTGGGATCAGGCTGAGCTGGATATCTTTTCAACGCTGGATGTTGACCTGTCACGTCGCAGTGAAATGCCCGATACCCTGGGTCTGCGCATCGATCAGACTGTACGGATGTGGTACGAAACGCTGCCCTGGCATGGCCCCTCTCAGCAGGAGGTCACTGAGCGGATTATTACGCGCGCCATGACGCTGGTGGATCAGACGCGGCCACTGCTGCCGGGCGTGGAAACGGCGCTGCAACTGTGCCGGGAACAGGGGCTGAAAATCGGCCTTGCCTCCGCATCACCGCTAAAGATGCTGGAACAGGTGCTGGAGATCTTCAATCTGCGCCCTTATTTCGACGTACTGGCTTCAGCAGAAGCGCTGCCCTACAGCAAGCCCCATCCGCAGGTCTATCTCAACGCCGCCGCCAGCCTGGCGATCGATCCGCTCAACTGCGTCACGCTGGAAGATTCGTTTAACGGCATGATCGCCACCAAAGCAGCGCGAATGCGATCGATTGTGGTGCCCGCCGCTGAACACCGTGACGATCCCCGCTGGACGCTGGCGGATGTCCGGCTGGACAATCTGACCCAGCTTAGCCTGCAGCATCTGCAGGGATAATATCAGCCCGCTTATGGCGGGCTTTTTATTGCCTGTTGCACCTGTCACTTGATCTGACCCGCAAAAAATAAAACAACGTTTCATTTTTATTGAATTCCCATCCCGCTCTGCCTAAGATGCCAAAAGCGTCCCCGTTTGGGGCATGAATAACCTGACCTGCAGAGAGGCCTGAGATGGACGTTCGTCAAAGCATTCACAGCGATCACGCTAAGCAACTCGACACTGAAGCACTGCGCCGCGAGTTCCTGATTGAGAAGATATTTACTGCCGATGATTACACCCTGACCTACAGCCATATCGACCGCATCATTATTGGCGGCGTCATGCCGGTGAATAATCCGGTCACTATCGGTAATGAGATGGGAAAACAGCTGGGCGTCGCTTATTTTCTTGAACGCCGCGAGCTGGGCATGATCAATATTGGCGGCCCGGGTCTGGTAGAAGTTGACGGTAAAGCGTGGGAAATCGGTCACGAAGAGGCACTTTACATCGGCAAAGGTGCGCGCAACCTGCAGTTCCGCAGCCTGAACCCTGCGCAGCCGGCCAAATTCTATTACAACAGTGCGCCAGCACACAGCACCTTCCCGGACAAGAAAATCACGCTGCAGGAAGCCGCCACCGCGACGCTGGGTGATGCCGCGACCTCCAATCGCCGCACCATTAACAAATTTATCGTGCCGGATGTGTTGCCCACCTGTCAGCTCACCATGGGCTTAACCAAACTGGATGAAGGCAGCCTGTGGAACACCATGCCCTGCCACACCCACGAACGCCGCATGGAAGTCTATTTCTACTTCGATATGAGCGAAGAGTGCGCCGTCTTCCACATGATGGGGCAACCGCAGCAAACCCGCCATCTGCTGGTACACAACGAGCAGGCGGTGATCTCACCCAGCTGGTCAATTCACGCCGGTGTCGGCACCCAGCGTTACACCTTTATCTGGGGCATGGTGGGTGAGAATCAGGTCTTTGATGACATGGACCACGTCAAAATCAGTGAACTGCGCTGAGCAGAGGAGAAATACCATGGTACTGAGTACGTTTAACCTGGAAGGTAAAGTCGCGCTGGTGACCGGCTGTAATACCGGTTTAGGGCAAGGTATGGCGCTGGGTCTGGCCCAGGCGGGTTGTGATATCGTCGGCGTTAACCGTGATGGCCCGGATGATACCCAAAGTAAAGTGGAGGCGCTGGGTCGCCGGTTCTGGCCGGTGCAGGCCGATCTGATGCAGACCAGCGTGGTGGCCTCAGTGGTTGAACAGGCGCTGGCCGCTGCCGGTAAAATTGACATTCTGGTCAACAATGCCGGCATTATCCGCCGTGAGGACGCACTGAATTTCAGCGAGCAGGACTGGGATGACGTGATGAACCTTAACAGCAAGAGCCTGTTTTTCCTGTCGCAGCAGGTTGCCCGTCAGTTTATCGCGCAGGGTAATGGCGGCAAGATCATCAATATCGCCTCCATGCTCTCCTTCCAGGGCGGTATCCGGGTGCCCTCTTATACGGCGTCGAAAAGTGCCGTGATGGGACTGACCCGTCTGATGGCGAACGAGTGGGCAAAACATGGCATTAACGTCAATGCCATCGCTCCCGGTTACATGGCCACCAACAATACGGAACAGCTTCGTAATGATGAGTCGCGTAGTGAAGAGATTCTGGGCCGTATTCCGGCAGGCCGCTGGGGCGTGCCGGATGACATGATGGGCCCGGTAGTCTTCCTGGCCTCTTCCGCGTCTGACTACGTGAATGGCTACACCCTGGCGGTGGATGGCGGCTGGCTGGCGCGTTAATCTTACTGGCGGACAGTGTTTCATCGCTGTCCGCCTTGTTAATAATATTCATGCTTCGTTACAGCGTCACATGTTCTCATTTACTGGATAAATCCCTATACTGGATGCATCGACAGTTTTCTTTGCAACCAGGTTCTATCATGACGGGCGAAGGCCACATCATTTTTGCCATTGCCAGCGCTATCTTTGCGAAGCGTGCTGAGCTGACACCGGTGCTGGCGCAGGCCGACTGGTGGCATCTTGTTCCCTCAGCCCTGCTGACATGTCTGTTGCCCGATATCGATCACCCTAAATCTCTGCTGGGACAGCGACTGCGCTGGCTCTCTCATCCAATTGCGCGCGCGTTCGGCCATCGCGGCTTTACCCACAGTTTGCTGGCGATAGCCGCCGGTTTATGGCTTTTTCAGATAAACCTGCCCCAGTCGTCGCCGATACCGCCTGATGTCTTACAGGGTCTGACGCTGGGCTACCTTAGCCATATTGTGGCCGATATGCTGACGCCTGCCGGGGTTCCACTGCTGTGGCCCTGCCGCTGGCGCTTCCGGCTGCCGATTCTGCGCAGCCAGAAAGGCAACCAGCTTGAGCGGGCATTGTGCCTGGGACTGGTGGGATATGCGCTCTGGTTTCCGGTGGGCATGCCATCTTTTGGTGCAAACGGCTGGCCGTCACAGCTGTTCGATACGCTACAAAATGGCGTCGGACGGTTGATTTCCAGTCATACTGCGCAATAAATCAGCACAAAACGCCTTTAAGTTATAAACCATGCCATTTGGATATAAGGCACCCTCTTCGCCTGCTGTTACCATTCCTGCTGTCTTAATTCGTGATTAACATTATGCGGCCTTTCCAGAGCGAAAGGCCGCATTACTCTGGAGTTTCAGTATGGACCTTCCTCTTACGCTTAATATCGTAGCCTTTGTGGTGCTGCTGGTATTGCTCTCTCGCTTCAGCCGTCAGAACTGGAGCCTGTCGAAAAAAGTGCTGACCGGTCTGGTAATCGGCGTACTGTTCGGCCTGGTTTTGCAGTTGATCTACGGCGAAAACAGCGCAGTGGTCAAAGAGTCTATCAGCTGGTTTAATATCGTCGGTAATGGCTATGTCCAGTTGCTGCAGATGGTCGTAATGCCGCTGGTGTTCGTTTCCATTCTGAGTGCGGTTGCCCGTCTGCATAACGCCTCGTCGCTGGGAAAAATCAGCGTACTGACGATTGGCGTACTGCTGTTTACCACCGCGATCTCGGCGCTGGTCGGCGTCTTCGTGACCGGCCTGTTTGGCCTGAGCGCTGAAGGTCTGGTTCAGGGCGTGCAGGAGACTGCGCGTCTCAGTGCGATCCAGAGCAACTATGTCGGCAAAGTGGCTGACCTGACCGTGCCGCAACTGGTGCTCTCCTTTATCCCGAAAAACCCGTTTGCCGATCTGACCGGAGCCAGTCCGACCTCGATTATCAGCGTCGTCATCTTCGCCGCCTTCCTGGGCGTGGCTGCACTGCAGTTGCTGAAAGATGATGAAGTTAAAGGTCAGCGCGTGCTGGTCGCGATCGATACGCTGCAGTCCTGGGTCATGAAGCTGGTGCGTTTAGTGATGAAGCTGACGCCTTATGGTGTGCTGGCGCTGATGACCAAAGTGGTTGCCGGTTCTAACCTGCAGGACATCATCAAGCTGGGCAGCTTTGTGGTCGCCTCTTACCTCGGTCTGGCCATCATGTTTGGAGTCCACGCCCTGCTGCTGTCGGTAAATGGTATCAACCCGATGCGCTTCTTCCGTAAAGTGTGGCCGGTTATTACCTTCGCCTTTACCAGCCGCTCCAGCGCAGCCAGCATTCCGCTGAGCGTGGAAACCCAGACCCGTCGTCTTGGCGTGCCTGAGTCGATTGCCAGCTTCGCGGCCTCTTTTGGTGCCACTATCGGCCAGAACGGCTGTGCCGGTCTCTATCCAACCATGCTGGCAGTGATGGTTGCGCCAACCGTCGGGATCAACCCGTTTGACCCGCTGTGGATTGCGACGCTGGTCGGGATCGTGACGCTGAGCTCAGCAGGCGTTGCCGGTGTCGGCGGTGGTGCAACCTTCGCGGCGCTGATTGTCCTGCCTGCGATGGGCCTGCCGGTCACCCTGGTGGCGCTGCTGATCTCCATTGAGCCGCTGATCGATATGGGTCGTACTGCCCTGAACGTCAACGGTTCCATGACCGCCGGTTCCCTGACCAGCCGCTGGTTAGGTCTGACCGATAAGCGCGTCCTGGAAAGCGACGACAACGCCGAACTGGCGCACCGCTAATCTGCTCTGAACCTGGCGCGCCCGCGCCAGGTTATTCCCGCCCTTCTTCTCCATAATCTCCCCCATTAATGGCGACGCCGTTAAGAAAGCGTTAAGCATGGTAAACAGGCGAAAAATCGCCGCTTTAGTGCTTGTCTTTGCCCGATAAAAAGCGAATTCTGCAGCCAGTCTTATGAGGAGAACACCTGATGAAAAAGATAATCGCCTCGCTTCTGACGCTGACGCTTTTGACACCCGCTCTGGCTTTCGCCCATCCTGGCGACTGGGGCCCGCCGGGTGGATGGGATCGCCATGGCGGCCACGGGCCACACTGGGGCGGACCCGAGCCGGTGCGCTTTTTGCCTGAAGCCGCAACCGCGGTGCTGACAGGCGGACTGACCTACTATCTGCTCAATGGCAATTATTATCAGCGTCACGGCGATGAGTATGTGGTGACAGAGCCGCCTGCAGAGTCGCGGGTCAGCAGTGAAATGCGGGTACTCGACTTTAACGGCAAACGCTTCTATGTGCAGGCTGGCCACTTCTACCAGCGGCAGATAGATGGCGATTATGTTGAGGTGCCACGTCCGGCAGGTTTGTAGTCAGCGCCACAACGAAAAACGGCCCGTCATAATGACGGGCCGTTTGCTATTCAGGGGTGCTATGAGTTACTGCTGAACCTGCGGATCGGTGTCATATTCCGCACAGCTCTGGAAGCCGTAGTTCATGACACGGCCGGTGTCGTTATAGCTCACGAAGTAAGTCTGAGCTTTACCGTCGCGCTGACCCAGCACATAAGTCTGGCAGGTGCCGCGCGCGTGAACCATGGTGATTTCAGTAGAAGGCGTACCGGCGATCTGACGAACCTGATCACGGGTCATACCCTTTTTAACATCCTTTACCACTGGCTTAGTCACGTAGCTTTCCGCACGATCGTAAGTCGTACAACCAGACAGTGCAGCCAGCGTCAGCGCCGCAGCGATACATCCCATCACTTTATTCATCTTGTTGTTCCTCATTTATTGTCCATGTGGAAACAAGCCTGGAACATAAATGCTGATTTATCAAGTTTATGACGAACAATTAGTGGCCTGTCAAATGTCAGGATTTCGTAAAGAAGGCTGTTTTGCTGTCAACGCAGACGTATACTGCCCGGCAAAACAGGCACCCGATAGCGCCCCGTTTTCAGAGACCGCACCGTCATCCGCGCAGTCGCAGATTGACGTAAATGTCACGTTACCGGACGCTGTTTTTCACTGACTTACCCGCTTTCTGTTTACCCCATCGCTGACAATCCCGAGGATAAATGACCCCTGTACACTCCAATCGCCTGGTTTATGCCATTACGCTGGGCCTGCTGGCCGCACTGGGCCCGCTCTGCATCGACCTCTATCTGCCTGCACTGCCACAAATGGCCCAGGATCTGCATACCGAAACCGCTACCGCGCAGCTGAGTCTGACCGCTGGCCTGTTAGGTCTCGGCTTTGGCCAGCTGCTCTTTGGCCCGATGAGCGATAAGTTCGGCCGCCTGCGCCCGCTGACTCTGTCACTGGTGTTGCTGTTTATCGCCTCGATGGGCTGTGCGCTGGCGCAGGATATTAACCAGCTGCTGCTGGCGCGGCTATTTGAAGGGTTAGCAGGTGCGGGCGGTGCGGTGCTGTCACGGGCAATTGCACGCGATATGTACAGCGGCCACGAGCTGACGCGGTTCTTCGCTCTGCTGATGCTGGTCAACGGTCTGGCACCGATCGGCGCACCGGTATTAGGCGGCGTGCTGATGACGATTTTAAACTGGCGCGGCATCTTCATGGTGCTGGGCGGCATTGCCATTCTGCTGATCCTGCTGGCGCGCTGGAAGCTGCATGAAACCCTGCCTGAGGTACGCCGCAGTAAAGGATCAATATTCTCCGCCTACGCGGCATTGGGTCAGGTGATTACCCATCGCCCCTTCATGGGCTTCTGCCTGACCCAGGGGTTTATGATGTCCGGCATGTTCGCCTACATCGGTGCCTCGCCGTTCGTGCTGCAGCAACTCTATGGTCTTTCGCCTCAGGCCTTTAGCTTCTGCTTTGCGGCCAACGGGTTTGGCCTGGTGATTGCTTCACAGACCAGCGCCCGCCTCTGTCCATTGTGGGGCGAATATCGGGTGCTGAAAGGCGGACTGACGCTGGCCTTTGTCGCCTCCAGTCTGCTGCTGCTGGCCGCGCTGCTGCATGCTCCCTTAGCGCTGCTGCTGGTGGCACTGTTCTTTACCATTGCCAGCAACGGCGTTATCGCTACCACCGCCTCGTCCCTGGCGATGCAGAGTCAGGGCCATCGCGCTGGCAGCGCCTCTGCAGTGATAGGCGTTACGATGTTCACGCTGGGTGCGATTACCGTGCCGATTACCGGCATCGGCGGCACCTCGGTGCTGAGCATGTGCGCCACCATTTTTGGCTGCTTTATGACGGCGATTCTGATGTTTAACGTGCTGGCGAAAAAACCGCTGCCGGAGGTAAAAACTCACTGATTTCGCAACGTTTCACGGCAATCAGTTACCGCTTTGGCTTGTTGTTTTCGCAAAGGCACGTTAGCTTTAATAAAACGTTCGCATCGAGCCGACAGGCCACTGACCTGAGGAGAAGTTCATGTCACTGCAGCAGGAAATTATTGAAGCCCTGGGTGTGAAGCCCACTATCGACGCCGACCAGGAAGTGCGCGTCAGCATCGATTTTCTTAAAGCCTACCTGAAACGCCACAGCGGCCTGAAAACGCTGGTGCTGGGGATCAGCGGCGGTCAGGATTCAACCCTGGCGGGCGCGCTGGCACAGCGGGCGATCACCGAACTGCGTCAGGAGAGCGGTGATAACGACTACACCTTTATTGCCGTGCGTCTGCCTTATGGTGTGCAGGCGGATGAGCAGGATTGTCAGGACGCGCTGGCCTTTATCAAACCCGACCGTTCGCTGGTGGTAAACATCAAAGAGTCGGTGCTGGCCAGTGAGCGCGCGCTGAAAGAGGCGGGTATTACGCTTTCCGATTTTGTCCGCGGCAATGAAAAAGCCCGTGAGCGGATGAAAGCGCAATACAGCATCGCCGGCATGACCAAAGGCGTAGTGGTCGGCACCGATCACGCGGCTGAAGCCGTGACCGGTTTCTTCACCAAGTATGGCGATGGCGGCACGGACATCAATCCCCTGTTCCGCCTGAACAAGCGTCAGGGCAAGCAGTTGCTGAAACACCTTGGCTGCCCGGAGCATCTCTATCTGAAGAAACCGACTGCCGATCTGGAAGATGATCGTCCAGGCCTGCAGGATGAAGTGGCGCTGGGCGTCACCTATGAGATGATTGATGACTACCTGGAAGGCAAAAGCATCAATCCTGACAGCGCCCGCATCATCGAAGGCTGGTATCAGAAAACCGAGCACAAACGTCGTCCGCCGATCACGGTATTCGACGACTTCTGGAAGTAATCCTGCCCCTCCCTTGTCGCGGCAAGGGAGGCTTCTCTCACTGACTTTGTTGATCGCTGCATGCCTGCCACCGTTTCGCGCGCGACCCTCATCGGGCTTGTCGCCATTCTGCTCTGGAGTACGACCGTTGGCCTGCTGCGCAGCGTCAGTGAAGCCTTTGGCGCCACCGGCGGCGCGGCGCTGATCTACACCACTACGGCGTGTCTCCTTTGCCTTACCCGGGGTCTACCCAGACCCGGCGCAATGCCCGCCATCTACCTGTGGTTGGGCGGTGTACTCTTTGTCGGCTATGAAATCTGTCTGGCGCTGGCCATCGGGCTGGCCTGCGATCGCAGCCAGTCGCTGGAGCTGGGGATGATTAACTATCTCTGGCCCTGCCTGACCATCGTGCTGGCCATCCCGTTTAATCAGCAGCGTTTCCGTGTCTGGCTATGGCCAGGACTGCTGCTGTCGCTGCTGGGGATCGTCTGGGTAATGAAAGGCAGCGGCAGCGGATCGCCCGCGCTGTTGTGGCAGAATATGCTGCGCAACCCGGTCGCCTATGCACTGGCCTTTATCGCCGCCCTGACCTGGGCGCTTTACAACAATCTCACCCGCCGCTTTGCCCGTGGTTCTAATGGCGTCACGCTGTTTTTTATCCTGACTGCACTGGCGCTGTGGCTGAAATATGCCTTCAGCGATCACACTGCACCGATGACCTTTACGCTGGTGCCGCTGCTGGAGGTGCTGTTTGTCGGGCTCTCCACCGCCATCGCCTATTCCGCCTGGAATCACGGAATTCAGCAGGGCAATCTGACGCTGCTGGCCACCGCCTCCTATTTTACGCCGGTGCTGTCGGCCCTGATGGGTTCGCTGTGGCTGGGCCTGACGCCGCCGCTGGCCTTCTGGCAGGGCGTGGCGATGATCACGCTCGGCTCGCTGATCTGCTGGCGGGCAACACGGTCTCTGTAACCAGACGGCTGGCGATCATTTCACCTGCCTGTTATGCTGTATGGACAACCAGTAAATGGAGTCCATCTTGGTCAGACGTTCTGCCATACTTCGCCCCGAACCCGACGCGAATGCAATTTATCAATATCCCGAACACCTGCGTGAGTGGCTGGAAGGCCTGCCAAATCATCCTGGCGTCTATACCTTTCATGGCGAAAGTGAGTCGCTGCCGCTCTATATCGGTAAAAGTGTGAATCTGCGTTCGCGGGTGATGTCCCATTTCCGCACCCCGGATGAGGCGAAAATGCTGCGCCAGTCGCGGCGTGTAAGCTGGATCCCTACCGCGGGCGACCTCGGCGCGCTGCTGCTGGAAGCGCAGATGATCAAAACCCAGCAGCCGCTGTTCAATAAGCGACTGCGCAAAAACCGGCAGCTCTGTTCATTGCAGATTACCGACGGCAAACCGAATGTGGTCTATGCAAAAGACCTCGATTTCAGCCAGTCCCCCAACCTGTTTGGGCTCTATCGCAGTCGCTTCGCCGCGCTGGAACGGCTCAAGCAGCTCGCGGATGAGTATCAGCTCTGTCATGGCCTGCTGGGTCTGGAAGCGCTGAGTGCGGGGCGAGGCTGCTTCCGCTCGGCACTGCGCCGTTGCGCCGGGGCCTGCTGTGGAAAAGAGCCGGTCAGCGATCATCAGGATCGACTGCTGGAGGCGCTGGAAAACGTGCGGGTGTTCTGCTGGCCATGGCAGGGTGCCGTGGGGCTGGTGGAGGAAGGCAAAGAGATGACGCAGATCCACGTTATCGACCACTGGTTCTATCTCGGTTCGGTCAGCAGCATGGATGAGGCCAGAAAACTGCAGCGGCCCAAAGGCGGTTTTGATCACGACGGCTACAAAATCCTCTGCCGCCCGATTCTGTCAGGTGCCTACCCTATTCTGCCGCTATAAAAAAACCGCCGACGCTGCCCACTCACCTTCAGTGGACAGCGCCGGCGGTCTCAGACCGTTCGCTTAACGAGTGTTATTCAGCCGGTTCTGCTGGCGGTGCCATTTTGCCCTCGTGCGGGCCTTTCTCAGTCAGACGCTTTTCAAAGTTAGCGTTGTACTGTTTTTTCTGCTCCGGCGTCAGCACGTTATAGAGCTTGTTCTGGGTTTCCAGCATCTTCAGCGCATGCTCTTTGGCATTGGCGGACATCTTCTCTGCCTGTGCTTCTGCTTTGCTCTGGTCGAAGCTGTCAGAGGCAATAATGCTGTGGGCCGCACGACGCTCGTCCAGTGACGGGCGTTTCATATCTTTGTGGCTCTCTTTCATGATGTCGCGCATCTGAGTTTTCTGCGCGTCGGTCAGGTTCAGACCTTTAAACATCATCTCCATGCCGTGGCGCATTGGCGGCTTGTGCATCGCTTTTTCGCTGCCTGCTGGCGGTGGAGTCAGGTTGTCAGCGGCTGCATGGACGGCGCTGGCTGCACCAAACGCCAGCGAAGAAGCCAGTAAAAGGGAAGTCAGTTTGCGCATAATAGTGTCCTTATAATTCATGATAATGACGACAGCACTCTGTCGCGTCTTCGGAAACAAGCATACGACGCTGAACGTCAACTACTCAGAGCCTGAGTAAAGCCGTGAAAGCATAAAAGATAAAAATCGGGCAATCATGAAGAGAATAAGAAGAAAGGCGTGAGGAATTGAAAATGTTTATGAATTTAAAGCGAATTTGGCAGAAATCATGGAGGAGTGTAAGGGTTACGACAGGAAAGCGGAAGCCGATCTTCCACTTTTCCTGTCGGTTTTTTAGCGCCGATGGTCTGCGCTGTTAACAACCGCTATCAGACCGGCAGCGCCTGGGTCTGTTCGCTCTCTTCAATCAGCATCAGTCCGGCACGCAGCCCGGCGGCCACGTTGGGGTTAGGGAACAGCACATATTCCCGCGCCTGCTGCACGTAATAGCGGGTGCTACCATCTTCCGCCAGCAACGTCCCCTGTGGAAACGCGGTAAAGTTCAGCGTTTCCGGCGACATATGCAGCGTAAAGTGCTCACTCAGTCGGGTGATCTGCTGCGCGACCCGATAGTGACGCGGTCTAACCGCCGCCGCAGGCAGCGCTTCGCCATAGAGTAAAGACGCCAGCGCCTGCTGTGCCGCACTGAACTGACTGAGATCGTTTTCGCCAAACGGCAGCGCTTTGCCCAGCTCCAGGGTACAGCTGGCCGCACCGAAGTGCTCGCAGCTGAAGTGGGTAAAGGTGCCGCCCGGCGAGCGATGGAACACCAGCGCTTCCAGCCCGGCAGCGGCGAGCCAGTCAAGAAACGCGGGCGGCCAGGGCCGTTCATTGTGCGGCATTACGCCGAACTGAGGATGATAAGAGCCACGAATAGCCGTGTGCATGTCGAGATGCCAGCGCGTCTCATCGCACTCGCCCAGCTGCCAGAAGGTCTCCAGCGCCTGCTCCAGCCGCAGCACGCGGCGTGCCTCATCACCATCATCAATCTGCTGCCAGCGTCCGCCAAACAGCCGGTTAATGTCATAACGCACATAGCGCTTACCGGCGCGTAGCGCTGAGGGATTACCCAGAATCACCAGCATGCGCTGCTGTAATGGCTTTTCGCCCCGCAGCAGCGGATTAACCAGCTGGTTCACCATTTCTACCGGGGCTGTTTCATTGCCGTGGATCCCGGCAGAGAGCACCAGCGCCTGTTTAACCGGCACCGTCGGCTCCATCAACAGTATGCCGTGATACAACCATTGCCAGCGAAGATGCGCCGTTTCACCACTACGCTTACGCGGCACCTCGCCGGAGAGCGTTTGCTGTAAAAAGTCCTGCATCGTTCCTCCTTTTCGCCCTGAGCAGGCGGCAGCCTGTGCTGCCCCCTCCTTCACTGCTGAAATGCATATACATTTCCTAAGTCTAGCAGCTTCGTCAGTTCATCCAGCGCGTCGCGTCCCTCACGCAGCAATTCTGGGTCGACCAGATCGGCCTGGGTCAGGCGATCGCGGTAATGACGGTCAACCCAGTTATTCAGCGTGCTGAAGAGCCGATCGTTCATCAGCACCGCCGGATTCACTGCCTGCTGCTCCTGTGGTGTCAGCACCACCCGCAAACGCAGGCAGGCTGGACCACCCCCGTTATACATGCTTTCGCGCAGATCAAACACCTTCAGGGCTTTGAGTGGCGTGTCAGCCTCAACCTGTTCACAGAGATAGCGCCAGACACCCGGATGCTGACGTGACTCCTCCGGCAGCACCAGCATCATGGTGCCATCGGGACGGCTCAGCAACTGACTGTTAAACAGATAGGTCTCTACCGCATCTTTCACTGACACCCGATTTTCCGGCACTTCCAGTGCCACAAAACCGGGAACGCGCGACCGAAGCTGCGCCAGCAGTTCAGGCTGATTAACAAAGGCGTGCTGGTGACAGAAGAGCATCTGCTGATTACTTACCGCAATCACATCGTTATGGAACACGCCCTGATCGATCACCGCAGGATTCTGCTGCGCATACAGCACGCTTTCCGGTGAGAGCTGATGCAGACGGGCGACCGCCTCGCTGGCTTCCCGGGTCTGACGTGCCGGATAGCGCTGCGGGGTTTTGCCCTCATGGCTGCTGTCGCGGCCATAGACAAACAGCTGCACGCCGCGCTCACCATAAGCGCCACCCAGTCGGTTATGGTTCGCCGCCCCTTCATCGCCAAACATCGCCACCTGCGGCAAGGCATCATGCACCGCAAAATGGCGATCGTCGCGGAAGATGGAACGCAGCAGCCAGGCCGTTTCCGGCGCTTCTATCGCACGGTGGAATTTGTTGTTAAGGTTCGCCACCGTCAGGTGAACCCGGCCATCAAGGCTGTCCGCTGACGGTGAGACCGTGGCAGCATTGGCGACCCACATCGCCGAGGCTGAACTGACGGCGGAGAGTAATCCCGGCGCATTTTTCCCGGCCGCAGCCAGCACCTGCTCATCGCTGCCACCAAAGCCGAGCTGGCGCAGCGCCGCAATATTGGGCCGCTCATGCGGCGGGATCACCCCCTGCACGTAGCCCATATCGGCCAGCGCTTTCATCTTGAGCAACCCCTGCTTTGCCGCCAGACGGGGGTTCGACGGCTGCAGCTGATTGCGGGTCGAGGCTTCGTTGCCAAACGACAGCCCGGCATAGTGGTGTGTTAACCCCACCAGCCCATCAAAGTTGGCCTCGGTTGCCTTCATGACGTCGTCTCCTGGGTGGAGAAATCGAGGCCCGGCGACAGCGTGGCGGGCAGCGTCAGGTCAGGCGTCTCCAGCGAGGCCATCGGCCAGGCGCAGTAGTCCGCCGCATACCAGGCGCTGGCGCGATGGTTGCCCGAGGCACCAATGCCGCCAAACGGTGCGGTACTGGCTGCGCCGGTCAGCGGTTTGTTCCAGTTGACGATACCGGCACGCGCTTCAAGCAGCAGCTGATCAAACTGCTGGCGTGAAGGCGAGATCAATCCACACGACAGGCCATAACGGGTCTGGTTAGCCAGCGCTATCGCCTCTTCAAATGTCTCATAGCGGACTATGCCTAACAGCGGACCAAAGACCTCTTCATCCGGAATGCCCTGCACGCCGGTTAAATCGATAATACCTGGCGTCAGGATGGCACTGTGGCGATCCGGCCAGCGCATTTCCAGCAGCACCTCGCCGCCCGCCTCAACCCGCCGTTGCCACTCACCCATAATCTTCTCTGCTGCGCCGGTGGAGATCACGCTGCCCATAAACGGCTGCGGTTCAGTATTCCAGGCGGCGGGTTGCAGTCGCCCCGCCACCTCCACCAGCCTCTGCAGAAACGCATCCCCTGCATCGCCGCGTTTGACCAGCAGACGCCGCGCGCAGGTGCAGCGCTGACCGGCGGTTATAAAGGCTGACTGCAACGTGATGTTGACAGCCGCATCAGTGTCCGCCGGATCTTCAACAATCAGGGCATTGTTACCGCCCATCTCCAGCGCCAGCATCTTTTCAGGCTGACCGGCAAACTGGCGATGCAGCTGATAGCCGGTATGGGCGCTGCCGGTAAATAGCAGGCCATCAATCTGCTGACAGTTGGCCAGCGCCTGACCAGTCTCACGTCCGCCCTGTAACAGTGCCAGCACGCCGGCAGGCAGGCCCGCAGCCAGCCAGAGCTCAACGGTTTTTTCGGCGGTCAGCGGCGTCAGTTCGCTGGGTTTAAATACCACACAGTTGCCCGCCAGCAGCGCCGGAACAATATGGCCGTTTGGCAGATGTCCCGGGAAGTTATAGGGACCAAACACGGCCAGCACCCCGTGCGGGCGGTGGCGCAGGGAGCTTTCGCCTTCATGCTGTTCACCGGTGCGGCTATGGTATGCCTTCACCGAAAAGCCGATTTTGTTGATCATCGCGCCCACTTCGGTCAGCGCTTCCCAGCGCGGCTTGCCGGTTTCACGGGCAATGGTTTCCGCCAGCGCCGTTTTATGCGCCTCAAGCCCGGCGGCAAATTTCTCAACGATCGCCTGCCGTTCCGCCAGCGGGCGTCTGGCCCAGGCTGGAAATGCGTCGCGCGCCGCCTCACAGGCTGCGGTGACCTGAGCGGCTGAGGCCGCTTGGCCCTGCCATAACGTCTCGCCGCTGACCGGATCCGCTTTCGTCAGAATCTCAGCGTCACCGTCCAGCCATTGTCCATTTATCAGATGTGTCATGCTGTTTTCTCCTCTTTGCAGAGCGTCACCACGCGCAGGCTGTCGCCCGGCTGGCAATGGAGCGCCTGCATCTGTTCATCCGTGAGTTGCACGCTGTCGCTGTCAGCCTTTGCCGGAATCAGCGCCACACGGAACTGGCGATAATCGCTATTGGCAACCAGACAGAGCGGGCCATCAGCCGGGTTTTCGCCCCGTTCTGCGCTGCGCAGACGGCTTTTACGCACCGCACGGATATGATCGATATCGCACTCCAGGGTCGGGCCGCCATCAAAAATGTCGACATAATTGAGGTAGCGGAAGCCCTCTGCTTCCAGTACCGCCCGCGCAGGCGCGGTTTGCGGATGGACCTGTCCAATCACCGCCTGCGCTTCCGGTGTCAGGTAGTCGATGTAGAGCGGATGTTTCGGCATCAGTTCAGCGATAAACGATTTCTGTCCGGTGCCACTAAGGAAGTCCGCTTTGCTGAATTCCATAGAGAAGAAGCGGCTGCCGACGCTCTCCCAGAACGGCGAATGGCCCTGCTCATCGCTGACGCCACGCATCTCGGCCACCACCCGGTTGGTGAAACGTTCACGGAAACTGGCCATAAACAGGAAGCGTGACTTCGACAGCAGATAGCCGTTTTTGCCATCACGGTAATCGGGATCGAGAAACAGCGTGCAGAGCTCACTGCTGCCGGTATGGTCGTTACTCAGCGACAGGGTAGGCAGCGCGGCATAAACATTCAGCTCTTTTGAGGCGTGCACCTGGGTACCGACGCGAAAATTGTACCAGGGATCCTGCAGCCCCACCGCCACCTCAATGGCGCAGATGCCGACGGCGCGGTTATCTTCGCTATCGGCCAGCACAAAGACATAGCCCTGCTCGGCACGTGGCAGAGAATCCTCCCAGGTCTGCAGCGATCGATCGATACGCGCCTGAAGCGTCGCGCTATCAACCGGCAACGAGGTCAGCCCGCCACCGGTTTTGCCCGCCAGCGCCATCAGCTGGCTTAAGTCATCGCGTTCAACCGGACGGATTACCATCATGATGTTGACCCTCGCACCAGGCTTTCACACACTTCGGCAAAGCGGGCCATGCCCAGCTTCACTTCCTGCTCACTGATATTCAGCGCCGGGGCAAAACGCACCACATTGGCACCCGCAATCAGCACCATGACGCCCATTTCCGCGGCGGCAAGGTTGATCGCTTTGGCTTTACCGGCAAAATCGTCGCTGAGCACCGCGCCAATCAGCAGGCCAAGACCGCGCACTTCTTTGAACAGGTTCAGACGCTGGTTGATCTCATCCAGTGCCGCCACAATCCACTGGTGACGTTCTGTTACACCCGCCATCAGTTCAGGCTGATTGATCAGCTCCATGACTTTACCTGCCACTGCGCCCGCCAGCGGATTGCCGCCATAGGTGGTGCCGTGGGTGCCAACGCCCATCACCAGCGCCAGATCTTCGCGCGTCAGCATCGCACCAATCGGGAAGCCGCCGCCCAGCGCTTTGGCGCTGGTGAGCACATCCGGCGTGACGCCATAATGCATGTAGGCATAAAGCGAACCGGTACGGCCAACGCCGCTCTGCACTTCATCAAAAATCAGCAGAGCCTGATGCTTATCACAGAGCTCACGCAATCCACGCAGGAACGCCGGATCGGCAGGCAGCACGCCGCCTTCACCCTGAATGGGTTCAACAATGACTGCGCAGGTATGGTCATTAATCAGTTCAGCTGCCGCAGCCAGATCGTTAAACGGGGCATGCTGGATCTCTGGCGGCAGCGGCGCAAAATCTTTTGAGTAAGCGGGCTGACCACCGGCTGTTACCGTAAACAGGGTGCGGCCATGAAATGCATTCTTAAACGCCACGATGCCACTTTTATGCGGACCGACACGATCATGCGCCACCTTGCGCGCCAGTTTCAGCGCCGCTTCGTTCGCCTCCGCCCCGGAGTTACAGAAGAACACCCGGTCAGCGAAGGTGGCATCGATCAACTGCTTCGCCAGCCGCAGGATCGGTTCGTTGGTGTAGCCATTACCGGTATGCCATAAACGTGCGGCCTGTTCCTGCAGCGCCTGTTGTAATGCCGGATGCGCATGCCCTAACGCATTGACGGCAATGCCACCGGCGAAGTCGATATAATCTTTGCCGTTTTGATCCCAGACGGTGGAGCCTTCCGCGCGAACCGGTATAAAAGTCGCAGGCGCATAAACCGGCATCATCCATTGATCGAAATCGTGACGTGAAACGTGCAGTGCCATAACCCACTCTCCTGCTTTACTTTACCGGCCGGGTAAAGCTTATGTTTTAAAATTGTTAAAAGATGTTGTAGTGCAGCCCTACTGTAGAGTGCAGTTAACGTGCCAGCCAGAGAATTAATGCATAAAATGGTCTTCACGACGTAATATCAATGAGTTAGACGCTGACAATATTCACTTAATTTGCATATATAGTGAATAGTTGTCTGATTGCAGCGCCAGAACCGGGTTTTAAACAGCAGAATTATGCATTCACGGGATGAAATATCGCTTTTGTGATCGCTGATAAATTATCTCCAGAAAAGCCCCTCCACTGCCCTGTTTTAGCGCAGTTTGCCTCGCGATGGTGCAGCGATTACGCGGGGAACTCGCCCGGAAATGTCAGAACACCCTGGCTTTATTTAACAAAAGTTTTTCATTTCCCCCTGCAGACACATTAATCCGCGTATCTTTTTCAGGCTATTTTATAAACAGGATGATCAATATTTAATCAGCAACTCTGACTATTATTCCGGAGGTGATTATCGGGCCAGAAAGAATATTCTATAAAGATGAACAAATATTAATACGCAGACTAATGGTTAGGATAAAAGCCTTATAAAGCTATTCTTATCGGATAATCACCCATAATTAAATCAGGGGTTATATTGATTTAAAAGTGTACAAAAAAAGCCCATTTAAGACCACTACATACAAACATAATATATTGATAAATATAGATATAAAATCAGATAACTCATGATTACTTATTAGAAGAAAATCTTATTACTTTACAATTTAATCTTCTGTTCCTCGCTGTTATCCATCAGCTGAATATAGACATCACATTTTGTTACTTTTATTGCACTTTGTAGTTTTACCTTTTTGTGTCATTTTCTTTTCACCCCATATCAGGGGAATAATAATTAATGAATACAGGGTAATAATTAAATGATGAAGCGCACTTTACTGGCGGCTGTCATGCCGTTACTGATCGGTCTCTCCTCCGCGCAGGCCGCAGAAGTTTATAACAAGGATGGCAATAAGCTGGATCTGGTCGGCAAGATTAACGTGTCACACCTCTTTTCTGACGATAACAACAACGATGGTGATACCTCCTCTTATGCCCGCTTTGGCTTTAAAGGCGAGACAAAGATTACTGACCAGCTTACCGGCTACGGTTTCTGGCAGTATCAGTACAGTCTGCATAACTCCGAGGGCAGTGACGCCCAGGCCACCAACCGTACCCGTCTGGGCTATGCTGGCCTGAAGTTTGGCGAGGCAGGTTCGCTGGATTACGGACGTAACTACGGCCTGGTCTATGACGTGCTGAGTTATACCGATATGCTGCCGTTCTTCGGCGGCGACTCCGGTTATACCGACGCCTTTCTCTCTGGCCGCTCAACCGGTGTGCTGACCTGGCGTAACAGCAATTTCTTTGGTCTGGTCGACGGCTTAAACCTTGCCGCGCAGTATCAGGGCAAAAACGATCGCAGCAGTAACATTGACGGCGTGCGTCGTTCCAACGGCGACGGCTTCGCCCTCTCCGCTTCCTATGACTTCGATTTCGGCCTGAGCTTTGCCGGCGCGTTTGCCAGCCTGGATCGCACCACGGCGCAGAACGCTGCCGCACGCGGAGAAGGCGAAAAAGCCCAGCACTGGGCGACCTCGGTGAAATATGATGCAAACCAGGTCTATCTGGCTGCCATGTACGGTGAAACGCTGAACGCCACGCCGATAACCGGCGGTTTCGCTAACAAAGCGCAGAACTTTGAAGCCGTGGCGCAGTATCAGTTCCTGAACGGCTTCCGTCCGTCCGTGGGTTACGTCTCATCCAAAGGCAAGGAAATTGAGAATATCGGCGATGCCGACATCATTAAATACACCGCCGTGGGTGCCACTTACTACTTCAACAAGAACATGTCGGTCTATGGTGAATACCGCATCAACCTGTTGAAAGATAACAATCCGCTTCGCCTGGCGACCGACGACATCACAGCCCTGGGTCTGATTTACCAGTTCTGATGTGACAGCGGGCCCGGCTCTGACCGCCGGGCCCGTTTTTTGTTTTAAACACGACCACAGAGAGTGTTACGCGCTTTCAGCCCAGCGACCTGACTAAGCTAACGGCCATCGCCTCTTCCTGCATCAATTCCTCCACGTTAGCGGACGCCAGCAACGTGGTGGCCTGCCCGGCAGGAACCGGACGGCTGAAGAGATATCCCTGACCGTAATCACAGCCGCGCTTTCTCAGCCACCTCAGCGTGGCGACATCCTCAATGCCCTCTGCAGTAATGATCACATTAAGCCCCTGACAGAGTGCCAGCAGCGTTTCCACCACTTTTCGCTGCTCAGATCCGGTCACGATTCCGGCGATAAACGTCTGGTCAATTTTGATTTTGGTAATACCCAGCCCCAGCAAAACCGACAGGTTGGAGTAGCCGGTGCCAAAATCATCCAGCACCACTCCGATACCGGCCTCTTTCAGCAGACGGATCGCCTGGCGGGCATCGTCAGAAATGGCCATGACATTCTGTTCGGTGATTTCAAGTTCCAGCATTACCGGCCCGGCATGCTGCATAATGCTGGACAAACAGCTGGTCAGCGACGGTCTCAGCAACTGCTCCGGGGTAATGTTCAGCGACAGGCAGAGCCCGGCTGGCCATGCCCGGGTTGCACTGACAGCATCCTGCAGCAGCGCCACGGTCATGCTGTCCATCAACCCCAGCCGCTCCACCACTGGCAGAAACTCTGCAGGCGAAACCGTCTGACCGGACGCAGTGATCCAGCGCGCCAGTATCTCAAAGCCGGTAATGTTACCGGTGCGCAGTGAAACCAGCGGCTGCAGAAAGGGAACGATGGCGTGACCGCTTACAGCGGCAACAACCTCCTGCTCCAGCCTTTCCCGCTGGCGAAAGCGCAGCTCCATGTCCGGGGAGAATCGTGCCAGACAGGCGCACTTATCCTGCTTCGCCTCGTACAGCGCCAGATCCGCCGCCCGCACGACATCGGCCTGACCCGTGCAGAATGAGCTGGCGATGCCTGCTGAAAGGCTCAGGAAGGTGTGCGGACCGGTCCGGATGGATGCCGCATGCTGGCAGAAGCTTTCGGCGGCGGCCAGCGCCTGATCTGCCTGTGAAGCCTGGGCAACAATGGCAAATTCATCCCCGCCGATGCGAAACACCTGACTCCCGGTACCCGCCGAGGTGGTCAACAGATTGGCCAGCGCGACCAGCGTGGCGTCGCCCTGACGATGACCGTTCAGATCATTGATATTCTTAAAGTCATTGATGTCGAGCAGCGTCAGGGTGTAGGGCGTCCCGTCGGCATCAAGCGCAGCAATGTGTGCAGTGAACGATCGGCGGTTCATGACTCCCGTCAGCGCATCAGTTCCGGCCAGCCTGAGCGCATTTTTTTCCGCACGCAGCGTGTTGCGGATCAGACCCGCGATAAGCAGCGCCGGAATAATCATTGCCAGTCCGGCAAACGAGGTGGAGGTCAGGATAAACCGCAGCCGCTCGCTGGTTTCAAAATCGGGATCATAGCTCAGGCCCAGCAGGCTGGAGATCCACGCCTCGAGCCCGAATTCCCACAGCGTGGAGAGTAAAATGATGGTCGCAATATTCAGCATTGCGAGCCAGAAAAGTTTCAGGCGCATGCGTTAGTTCCCGGTGATGGAAAGTGTCAGAGTTTTGTTTTAATTTTCAGTAAAAAACCGGGGCGTACTTCTCATACAATGTCTGCTAAGCTGCCGACAATTATCACCCCTCCGCTATTTTTACTCATCGCATTCGCACGTTCTCACCCGCCTTACGGCAGTGAGGCAGACGTTCTGCGGAGCCCGATGCGTGTCGGTTACGTCATCAATGTCGAATAGTGTTCTATCGGCAGCAGCAGCCAGATTAACAGGCCCGTCCGGTTAAATTTGTGCACTCCGGTGTTTTTGACGGGTTATGACGCTGGCGTATCGCGCGGCTGCACCGCGCGAAAAGGCGCACACTCGCAAGGCGATAAAAAGCGATTTATCAGGATATTGGCCGGAATTTCGTTATCACTCCCATTACGATTTTTGCGGCATAACGGGGTGGGTATACGTGCAATTTTTAATTTCGTTAAATTAAATAGCGAACAATTTAGTTAAACGTAACTCTCCAGAAGTTCTCTCGCCTGCCGATACCGGTTTACCCAATGAACTCTTTCGGAACGAGAGATGAAAATTTCAACGCGCCTTAGCGCAGGTTTTGGCTTGCTTATTCTGCTGTTTATTATCTGTACCGGCACCGCGATTCACGCGCTGGATAGCGCTCGCGATGGTATGGACGAGGTGGTTAATGTCCGTTTGAAAAAGTACCAGACGGTGCTGGATATGCGCGGTGGCGTGCGGGATATGGCAATCGCGGTGCGTAACCTTGCTCTGCTGACCGATCCCGTTGCCATGAAGCCAGAATGGGAACGTCTGCAAAAACAGCGCGCGCTTTATATCAGCAACCGCGAAGCACTCTCAGGCATGATGCAGACCGACCCCGGACAGGCAGGACGGGAGGCGATGAGCAGAATCGAGTCCACTGAAGAGGCCGCCCTCTCCACGCTGATGACCGCCGGGAAACTGGGGATGGAAAATCGTCAGCAGGAGGTCACCGACTATCTGTTAAAGGTGGCGCGTCCGGCTCAGCAGAGCCTGCTGAAGGCGATAAACGATCTGACCGAGCTTGAGATGCGCAGCAGCCGGGATGCGGTAGTGGATAACGGCATCGCTATCGCCCGCACCACCTGGATACTGATCATCCTGGCAGTGCTCTCCGTGCTGGCTGCCGTCGTCACCTGCGCATTTATTGTGCGGATACTGATGCGCCAGCTGGGCGGCGAACCGGTGCAGGCTCAGACGCTGGCTGCTGCGATTGCCGCCGGTGATCTCACCTCGCCGGTCACGCTGCGCCGTGGCGACAGCACCAGCCTGCTTGCGTCGCTCAGCGGCATGCAGACCAACCTGCGCGAACTGGTTACGCAGATCAAAGGGGCATCCGCCTCGGTGGCGCTGGCGGCCGATGAGATTTCGCAGGGCAATACCGAGCTTTCATCCCGTACCGAGCAGCAGGCTGCTGCGTTGCAGGAAACGGCCGCCAGCATGGAGCAGCTCACCGCCACGGTAAAAAGCAACGCCGCGGGCGCGCAGCAGACTGCCGGTTCAGCGCGCGAGGCCGCCACCCTGGCCCAGGCGGGCGAAGCAGATGTCCAGCGCCTGTCAGAAACCATGCATGACATTTCGCTGAGTGCCGTTCGGGTACGCGATATTACCTCGGTGATTGAAGGCATCGCTTTCCAGACCAATATTCTGGCGCTCAACGCCGCCGTCGAAGCGGCGCGCGCTGGTGAAGAGGGCCGCGGATTTGCCGTGGTCGCGGGTGAAGTCCGCTCACTGGCCCAGCGCAGCGCCACCGCAGCACGCGACATTAAGCAGCTGATTGAGCAGGCCGTGACGCAGGTCGAGGATGGCGTAACCGTAGCGGCCGGAACGGGTGAGCGCATCCTGAAGATTGTCAGCCGCGTCGGTGAACTGGCCGATGCTATGGACAACCTCTCCCTCTCCTCCGGTGAACAGATGCAGGGCATCTCCCAGGTCAGTATTGCGGTGAGTCAGATGGATGGCGTCACGCAGAATAACGCCGCGCTGGTGGAAGAGTCCTCTTCTGCATCGCAGTCACTGCTGGCCCAGGCGCGCGACCTGCGCGGCATGGTAGAGACCTTCACCGTATAAGCCGTATCGGCGGGCGGCTTCAGCCTGGGTTAAATGCTGAAATTGTCCTGCCGATCTTAGCTGCGTTGCACCCGGCGCACGTTGTGCGCAAGGGTTGCGACCGGTTATGTTGACTTCAATTTAATTTGACTCAATACTGTGCCGACTTTAAATCGGCGGCGCAGCTAAAGGCTTTTTCTCCCGCTGCGATAGCGCTTAAAAGTCTGGTGTCTTACACCAGAAAGAGATGCTGCCGAAATCAACATCTCCCCGATATACTATTCGCGAGACTTCACGGCTGACCAACAGCCTGGGGTCTGGCTGTCCCACCCCGGACTCAGAATGAGTAAAGATATGAATGACGAACCCGCGGGGATCTCCGATACGCCTCCCGCCAGTGCAGCGCCTGAAACCATCGACCAGTTTCTCTGCTTTGCGCTCTATTCCGCCTCACTTGCCATGACAAAGCTCTATCAGTCGCGGTTAAAACCGCTGGGAGTGACCTATCCGCAATATCTGGTGCTGCTGGTGCTGTGGGAGAAAGATCGCCTGACCGTCTCTGATATTGGTGCACGCGTCCGGCTTGATTCCGGCACGCTCAGCCAGCTTCTGAAGCGGCTTGAAAGCGCGGGCATTATCTGCCGCCAGCGTGACACGGGAAATGATGAGCGCCGGGTGCTGATCTCCCTGACAGAACAGGGCCACCAGCTTAAAGTCGCGGCGGCTGGCGTCCCGGCTGATATGATCTCGGTGATGGATACCGCCTGTAGTGAACTTGGTGAGCTGACAACCCAGGTGGCAACGCTGCGTGAAAAGCTGCTTAAGGCCCTGCCATGATGCCGGCTTATAAAAAACCTGTGACCAGGCTGATAAAGCTGAATCGCCTGAGTGTTGCCTCTTCAGGTGCTATTCAACAGAACGGTTGCGCTGGAGTTTCTATTGAGTACCGATAAACCGGCAGATATGGCTGACGTCCATGCCGTTGTAGGGCAGGCCGTGTCGAGCCTGCTGAAGTCAGGCAAGACGGCAGGCTTACAGGACATAATTGCATTCCTGCAGCATCAGCAGGCACGGTCGGTAAACGGTCAGCGAGAGGTCTACGCCAGAGCGGTGCGTATTGTGATGAGCATGGTTAACTGATAACCGGGCCGCTGCGCTAAACGGCGGCGCTGCCCGCGCCTTCGTCAACCCGACAACATATCTCTGCCAGTAACCGCTGTCGGGCCTGCAGACGTTAACAACAGCGTCTGCACACCACCGCCGCTATTAACTCCCCCCTATCCTTTCTGTGCAGTAAAGCATCCCAACTAAAGTGTGGTGCCACCGGGTGCCATCAAATCATAACGATCGTTCTGCGGGGCCTCGTCCACGGTCATCGGTGGCTGAATTTTAAGGGTGATCCAGTTAGAGGTCACACGCTGCTGCTTGCTATCCTCCAGTGTTACCGACAGGCGATATTCGTTGCTGGCGTCTGGCGATGGATCCCACTGCGGTAAGATCACACTCCAGCCCTGCGGATCGGCGTTATTGGCCGGAGGTGTCAGGCTCAGCGCCTGCGTATCGCCCTGCCAGCTTACCGCCTTGATAGCATTGCTGGCGCGCACCTGCAGCTTCAGTGGCAGACTCTCGCCACTGCTTAACTGCCAGGGCGGGGTTGCCAGAAACACGGACAGCGTTTTGCGCTGACGGAAAGCGAGCACCGGCGTATCACTGCGGGTGACGGTATCGTAACGGCTGCCGCGCAGGGAGTGCGCCTCCGCGACGTTTCCGGCATCGAGCTGACGTCGCAGCGCCACGCCAAAGCGATAGTTGAGTTTCAGCCCCAGCTGATCCTGACTCTCACCGGCGCTGCTGGTTTTATGGGTAGCGGACAGCGTCACCAGCGGCACGGGAGTGTAAGAGAGGCCAAACGACATGGCGGAGGGATTGTGATAGCGGTTGCCGCTGTTAAACAGATCGACATTCTCACCCAGATATTGCTGATAGCTCACCGAAACGCCCAGCTGACGATAAAAGGGCAGATAGCTCTGGCTGGTAATATCGTAGCCGCGCGCCATGCGCTGCTGCTGCGAATCGCCCAGATTTTTCCAGCCGGAAAGCGGCTGATAGTAGTTGGCCGAGAAGCGCATTGAATCGCTCCACGCTTCCGTGCCCACAGAGGCGCGTTGCAGGCCGCTGCTGAACACGCGGTCAACAAAGCCGTTGTAACCCAGCAGCCAGTCACCGGCATCCCAGCGTTGCCCCAGTCCTGCATTGCCAACCAGGCCATCGCCGGTATCGTGCAGACCAAGCTGGCTGAAGGTGAGTCGGCTGTTTTCGTCGGCCAGTGCGCTGAAGAGATCGCCGCCGGTGCCGGTAAAGTTTCCGTTCATGTCGACTTTCAGATCCAGCTGCGCGGTGCCGTAAGGGGAAAGCAGTGACTGCCCTTCGCTCTCAACCCGATCGGCCACTTCATCGCGCAGATGATTGAACGCCCAGACACCCGCCTGCTGACCAAACGTGACATTGCTGTCGCTGTTGTTACTCGCTTCACCGATACTTTTGGCCACGGCCGCCAGCTTTTTGCTCCACTCTTCATCCTGATCGCTGGCACCGCCGAGCGTCGGCAGCGACTGACTGTAGCGCGCAGGATTGTCGAATGGCGTCTCTGACACCGCTGTTTCAGTCTGGAAGGCGCGGGCGCTCTGCGTGGCAGTCAGAGACAGCGCAATCAAAGAGAGAACCCCTGTTTTCCGTATCATGTCACCCGGCACATTGATTAGTTCGTAGCTGCAATTAAACAAAAATCATCAGCTATTACCTTAACATATTGTGACGGCGATGCAGGACAGCAGCGGCGAATTGTGCATATAACAGAAAAGTCCGGGTCAGAAAAAGGCCTGCGTTTACAGCAGGCCTGCGATCTCTCACTGCATCAGGAGAAGATTAAACCGCCATCCACATTGATGGTCTGCCCGGTGATGTAGCGCGCATCCTCTGATGCCAGAAACGCCACCAGTCCGGCGACATCTTCCGGCTGACCGGCGCGCTTCAGCGGAATGTTTTGCACCCACTCCGCCATCAGCTCCCCTTTACCGTAGGTTTTCTCCTCGCTGCTGAGGATCTCGCCCCAGACGCGATCGTTGTAGTCCCACATCTCACTCTCAATGATGCCGGGACAAAAAGCGTTGACCGTAATGTTCCACGGCGCCAGCTCCAGCGCCAGACTCTGGGTAATGCCTATCACCCCCATTTTGCTGGCGGCGTAGTGCGGCGTGTAAATAAAGCCCTGTCGTCCCTGCCCCGATGAGGTGTTGATCAGGCTGCCACTGCGCTGCTGCACCATATATTTCGCCGCTTCACGGCAGCAAAGCCAGACGCCGGTGGTGTTAACCGCCAGAATCCGCTCAAAGTCGCTTTTCGGCATGGTGTCGAAGCGATCAATGGTGATCACGCCCGCATTCTGTATCGAGACGTCGATCTGACCAAAGCGTTCAAAGGCCTGCTGATAGAGCTGCTGCACCGCAGCTTCATCCGTGATATCGACCTGCAGCGCCAGAATCTCACTGCCATACTGCTGCTGAAGCTGGTCGGCTGTAGCGAACACCCGGTCAGCATTCGACACCATCACCAGCCTGGCCCCGTCGCGGGCGAAACGCGCCGCGATCCCGGCCCCGATGCCACGACAGGCACCGGTTATCACCACTGTTTTTCCACGTTGTTCGCGGCTCATAATCGCTCCTGTTAACTGTGACGAACATCAGTAAGGGGGGCTGCCTGCTGCTTTTTTTCATGGCGACGCAGCAGCACCACTTTGCTTTGCAGACGTTGCTGGAACTGGTCGATGACTACCGCAGTCACAATCA
This sequence comes from Pantoea sp. EKM21T, assembly GCF_011800405.1. Taxonomy (NCBI): domain Bacteria; kingdom Pseudomonadati; phylum Pseudomonadota; class Gammaproteobacteria; order Enterobacterales; family Erwiniaceae; genus Pantoea; species Pantoea sp. EKM21T. The sequence goes on along the minus strand of NZ_JAALFV010000002.1, from coordinate 103,384 downwards.
CCAGACCTTTGATCACCATCTGCCAGAAATCGCTGACGCCCATCATCACCATGCCATCCGCCAGGAAGACGATAACGAAAGCGCCAATAATCGAGCCGGAAACCCGGCCACGTCCACCCGCCAGCGCCGTGCCGCCCAGCACGGTGGCACCAATGGCATCCATCTCAAACATGTTGCCGGTCATCGGGTGCGCAGTCTGCAACTGAGAGGCCACCACCAGCCCGACAAGCCCCGCGCAGAGGCCGGAAAAGGCGTAGACAAAGACTTTCACCTTGATAATCGGTACGCCCGCCAGTCGCGCGGCGGACTCATTGCCGCCAATGGCATAGATATAACGACCCAGCGGGGTTTTGCGCGTCAGGTAGAGGCCGAGCAGTAAAAAGCCGAGCATCAGCCAGATTGGCAGATAAACGCCCAGTACGGTGCCGGAGCCGAGCAGCGAAAAGCCGGTGTTGCCCAGCGCGGGCACTCCCACCAGGTTGGCGTAGGTGCCGCCGTCGTTGAACAGCAACGCCGCACCGCGCGCCACATACATCATGCCCAGGGTGCAGATAAAGGGTGCGACGCCCAGTCGGGTGATCACCGTGCCGTTAATCAGCCCCACCAGCACGCCAAAGATGGCCACCACCAGAATCACTTCAGGCACGTTGAGAAACAGCGTATTGCCGCCCCACAACGGGATACCATTGGTGAGCAGTGCGCCCGCCACCATGCCGCAGATCCCGGCGACCGCACCCACCGAGAGATCGATACCGCCGGTCAGGATCACCAGCGTCATACCAATGGCCAGCAGGCCGGTAATCGCCACGTGCTGCGTCATGATCAGCAAGTTAGAGGGGGTGAGAAAGTTCGGCACCATCACGCTGAAAAAGCCGACCACAATCAGCAACGCAATAAAGGTGCGGGCCTTGAGCAGGTACATATAGAGCAGATATTTTTGGTTCATGAAATTCTCCGGCCAGCTTAGAGTCTGGCCCGCCAGCGTAATGGTTTCAGGCAGTCTGGACACGGACAGCGCGGAACAACCGGCACGTACACGCAGTACGTGAGGATTACTCGCTGTGCTCGCCCCTTCAGGGCCGCCCTGACGGGCGTTCAGGTTGCTAAAGCAGCCTGTGTGACCACTGCCCAGGTTCAGACGGACAAATAAAATAGCCTGATGGGTCAGGCTCTTAATCCTGCGGGGTTGATGCCGCAATCAGATGTTCTCGCGTCGCCTCTGCGCGCGGCAGATCGGCAGTAATCCGGCCATCGGCCATCACTAAAATGCGGTCCGCCAGCGCCATCACCTCATCCAGTTCAGACGAGGAGAACATCACTGCCAGCCCCTGCTGTGCCAGACTGCCAATCAGGTGATAGACGTCGGTTTTGGCACCCACGTCGATACCGCGCGTTGGCTCATCCAGCAGCACCACCTGCGGCCCGGTCATCAGCGCTTTACCCAGCACCACCTTCTGCTGATTACCGCCGCTCAGCGCCGTAACCGGCAGGTCGGGATCGCTGACTTTAATCGCCAGATGGCCGATCATCTCACTGACCCGCTGCTGCTCCCTGGCAGGATTTAACAGCCCCAGCGCACGTCGAAAACCGCGCAGGCTGAAGTCAGAGAGCGTCATGTTGGCGGTGACCGACATCAGTTCAATCACCCCTTCGCCTTTGCGATCTTCGGGCACCAGCGCTATGCCACTTTTCAGCCGCTGCTGGAAGCTGCGTTTCGCCAGATCCCTGCCCGCTAAACGTACCCGGCCCGACTGACAGGGCATCAGGCCAATCAGCCCCTTGAACAGCTCGGTGCGTCCGGCACCCAGCAGACCATAAATGCCGATCACCTCGCCTTTGCGCAGCGTAAAACTGACCTCATTCAGCTTGTAACCGCCGTTCTGATGCAGCGCAGTCAGGCCCTCTACCTCCAGCACCGTTTCCCCCTGTGGCGCAGGCTGATAGTCGAACTGCTTTTTCTTGTCACCCACCATCTGGGCGATAATCCACGGCACGCTGGCGTCCCGTACCTCGCGCTCACTAATAAAACGGCCATCGCGGAAAATGGTGATGTGATCGCCAATCTCCATCAGCTCTTCCAGCCGGTGAGAGATGTAGATAATGGTGACACCGCGCCGCTTAAGCTGATCGATGACGTTAAACAGCACTTTCACTTCAGACTGGCTCAGGGCGCTGGTCGGTTCATCCATGATCAGCACCCGGGTATCCTTCGACAGCGCCCGGGCGATCTCCACCAGCTGCTGATGGCCAATACCCAGCTCACCCAGCGGCGCGTAAGGATCGACATCCAGCTGCAGCCGCTCCAGCAGCGACTTTGCCAGCGCGTACTGATACTTTTCATTGATCACCCCGCGCTGGAAATACTCATTGGCGATAAAGATGTTGTCCATCACGTTCATGTTGGGAAACAGATTCAGCTCCTGAAAAATGATGCTGATCCCCTGCTTCTCTGCCTGATGCGTGGAGTTCAGCGACACCACCTTGCCATCCAGCAGAATCTCGCCCGACGACGGCGTCTCTACACCCGCCAGCATCTTCATCATGGTGGACTTACCGGCGCCGTTCTCACCGATCAGCACGTTAACTTTATTGCGGTAGACCCGATAACTGACCTGATCGAGCGCGGTCACGCCGGGATAAAGACGCGACACGTTGCGCGTTTCGATAATCACGTCGCCGGACTGTTGCGGTTGAGGATTTTGCATCTGCCGCTCCTTATTGCCGGGTGATCGCAGCCGGAGTGATATCCGGCAGCTGCTGCGGAATGTCCCAGCTGCTGAACACGCCGGAAACCCTCACTTTATCGCCCACCTTCGGCGCAAACTGCTGCATCAGAGTGGAGGCGTGCTGGTTAATCGCCTTGCCGTAATCACCAAACAGCACCTGGTCATTGAAGTCCTGATAGCTCACGCCTTTGTAGACATCCCGCAAAGCGGTGCCACGAATGATTGGCCCCACCTGAATTGTGACACTGTCACCTGATTCATCTTTCACGGTCATCTTTCCGCTGCGTGACGTGGTATTTACGGCGGTCACCTCGCCGCTAACCGAGACGCTGAAGACACAGGGATTCTCAGCCTGACTGCGATAACCGTAGCTCTGACAGGCACTGTCAAAGTCTTTGGCAGACTGCAATGACTTCATCAGCGTCGCCATCGGTTTAGCCTCTGCCTGAACCTGCGGCACCAGTTTCTGCTGCCAGAGCTGGTCGATGTTCGCCATTTTCGGATTGGGGGGATTTTTCAGGGCAGCCAGCTCCTGCTGCGACACAATTTTGCAGCCGCTTAACAGCAAGACCACCAGCGTCAGCCAGACTCTTCGGGACATCATCTTCTCCCTGGCGCCCGCTTTCGCAGGCGCGACAGCGTTTAATTACGACTTGTAGTTAAAGTCCTGTACACCTTTAGCGTTTTCCGGGGTAATCAGAATGCCGCGGAACATCACCCGCTGTTTTTCCGGCTTCACGCCCTTCTGAATGAAGTTATGGAGATCGGTCACCCCTTCAGCGGCAATCGCCTGCGCCTGCAACATGACCGTGGCTTTCAGCGTGCCCGCCTTCACCGCATCGCGTTCGTCGTTGCTGCCATCAATCCCCACCACGATGACATCGTTGCGACCGGCCGCCTTCAGCGCGGCAATGGCACCCAGCGCCACCGGGCCGTTACCGCAGATCACCCCTTTCACATCCGGATGCGCCTGCAGGATGCTGTCCATAATGCGCTTGCCGTCGATCAGCGTGCCTTTGGCATCCTGACGCGCCACGCTCTGCATATCAGGATACTGATCCAGCACCTGATGGAACGATTTCGAGCGTGTCACGCAGTTGTTATCCGCCAGGTTACAGGCGAGTTCGGCGTATTTGCCCTTTTCGCCCATCTTTTCAACAAAGACGTTGGCAACGTCTGAACCCGCCTGGAAGTTGTTGTGGGTGATCTGCGCCAGCGCCACGTCATCCACCGGGATTTCGCGGTTGATCAGCACCACCGGGATCCCGGCATCTTTGGCTTTTTTAATCGCCGCCACGCTGGCGGTGGAGTCGGCGTTATCCAGCACGATACCCTGCACTTTTTTACCGATAGCGGCGTCGATCAGTTCGCTCTGCTTTTTCACATCTTCGCCGTGCGACAGCACCGTTGTTTTGTAACCCAGCTCCTGTGCTTTGAGATTGGCGCCTTTGGCTTCGGAGGCGTAGTAGGGATTATCGAGTGAGTTAACCAGAATCATAATGGTGCCCTTTTCGGCGGCAAACGCCGCCTGCGAAACCAGACAGGCAGCCACGGCAGTGCACAGCAAAGTACGGTTTTTCATGATGTTCTCTCTTATCGTTATGGCAGGGTATGAATTCCCGGGTGCTGGATTGGCCTTACCAGATGGTAAAGCCCCCATCGATCATCAAATCGGCGCCGGTGATCATGTCGCTGCCGTTGCTGGCGAAAAACAGCACCGCAGCGGCGATCTCATCGGTATAAGCAAAGCGTCCGAGCGGAATCAGCTTCTTCATCTGCTCGCCCTTCTCGCCGCGCCAGGCCTTTTCGCCCATCGGCGTCAGCACTACGGTGGGCGACAGGGTGTTAACGTTAATGCGATGCGGGGCAAACTCTTTGGCCATCACTTTGGTCATGCCCAGCAGGCCCGCTTTGGCTGAGGTGTAGGCGACATGGTTGTCGATAGCGATGGATGCCGCCTGGGAGGCGATATTAATAATTTTGCCGCCCGCACCGGCACGGATCATCAGCCGTGCGGCGGCCTGTGAGCAGAGAAAAGGCCCGGTGAGATTCACCGCAATCTGCTTCTGCCACTCGGCAAAATCGGTCTCGATCACCGGCTGCAGCATCACGTAGCCTGCGCAGTTCACCAGGATATCGATCCGGCCATAGTGGGAAACCACATCGTCAAAAGCCTGTTCAACCGACGCGGGATCGGTAACGTCACAGCAGACAAACTGCACCCGCTCGACGGGGAAATCTGCCCTCAGGCTGGCCACCTTCTCTGCTTCAAACGGCGGATAGAGTAGTGCCAGACTCGCTCCCTTCTCCAGCAACATGCCATTGGTCGCCATCGCGATACCGCCCAGCCCGCCGGTCACGACGGCCACTTTGCCAGCCAGATTCATTGTGGTATCCACGCCGTAGCGCAGGTTTACGTCATATTCACCACTCATCCCACTCTTCCCCTCAGATTTTTGCCGATGCCGTTGACTCACTCATTTTCGAACAAAAATATAAGCTATCGAAAAGAAATGTTGTGTGGAGCAGATCAAATTTCGACCATCTGCCCTGCAAAGCGGCTTATCTGATTGAAAAGACGTGATCTGGCTTCCAGTCCCGAAATAAAGGCAGCTGGTTGCAATCCGGAAAGCGTGAGAGATTCAATAACCTGCACATTTTATATTTTCGTTCGAAAACCAAAGGCAGATCAGGCTATCTCGCATTCATAAAAATGGCGCGTTAAACTCAGCCACAAAGACCTTGTTCGCCCGACTTCTCAGGTTATTGGAAAAGGGAGCATTTCGATTGAAAAGCAAAAGTGAGCAGTTCGCTGACATGCAGCAACGCCGCGAGAAAATTCTGGAGATGATCCGTGAGGATGGCACGGTCACGGTTAAAGCTTTGACGGAGACCTTTGGACTGACCGAAGCCACCTTACGCAGCGACCTTCGCATGCTGCAAAAACAGGGCTTTGTGCAGCGCTACCATGGTGGCGCGACGCTGATGACGGGCAAACAGAATACCGGGGCGATGCTGCTGGAGCGGCAGACACATCTGGAAGAGAAAGAGGCGATTGGCCGGCTGGCGGCGCAGCATATCGAAAATGGCGACACGGTGATTTTCGATTCCGGCACCACGACCACCGCGATCACCGATGCCATCAGCCACATCCGCCGCCTGTCGGTCGTGACAACCGCGGTGAATATCGCCCTGAAACTGGGCGGCGAGCCGGGGATCAACATCCTGCTGACCGGCGGTACCTTTAAATTTCCGACGCTCTCTACCTCCGGCGAAAAGGCGGCCAGCTTCTTCGAAAACGTGCTGGCCGGTAAACTCTTCCTGGCGACCGCCTGCATCTCACCGCGTCTGGGCCTGAGCTTCCCCAGTGAAACCGACATCAAGGTAAAGCTGGCGATGATCAAATCCGCCAGCACGGTTTACGTGGTCGCTGACTCCAGCAAAATCGACAAGGTTTCGATGTTCGCGCTGCCCTGTGACTGGAGCAATATCCACTACCTGATCACCGACAGCGGCATCAGCACTGCGCAGGTCAAAGCGTTTGAAGCGCTAGGCGTGAAAGTGCTGGTGGCCCCGCTGCCGCTGAAGCGGGCGATGTAATGCTTGTTGAAACAACATCGATTCAGCCACTCGCTGTCATCAGACAGCCACAGGATTAAGTTACGCTCCAGAGCGAATGCTAAGCAGGGATGTAACGGATGATAAAACGATGAAAAACGAGATTTTCGAGCGTAGGAAAGCGCGGGCTTTAGCCCTGATGGCAGCGAAGAAAATATGGCCGAGTAACTCTGCTCCGCCATTACATCGTTTGTTATGGAAAATGAATATCCATCTTCCACCCCCGAGTTTCACTCCTTTCTGGCTCAATCTTGTGGTGTTTGCCAGCATGTACACGCTTATGATGCCACTGCTGCTCTTATTGCCTTCTCTTCCGGGCGTGTCTGACGACAACTATTCGCTGATACCCAATCTGATCGCAGGTCTGTTCTTCGGTACGACAATGGCACTGTTTCACGCATATCGAAAAAAGGTTCACAACCTGCCTGTGTGGGAGGAGCTTTAAAGCCAGCTAAAGCTCCATCGTCTTTTATACAGTGCACCTGCACGACGCACCGTCTTACCAACCCTCACCTGCCTTCCCACACTGGACTGCTCTTTTCGTCCTGCTCGGGCACTTCCACTCTCATCAACCGCACTCAATCCAGATCTGATCCCAAAAAAAACCGCACCGCCGCCAGCCGGGCAGGAAGGGCCTGCCTGAAGAGCAAAGTGTGCGAGCCAGGGATGGCGAGCCCAGTCTGCAGGGATGCGTGATCCCTTTGCGATCAGGCAGGCCTTTCCTGCATGCCGCACCGTTCCGGCCTTACCACCAAGACATACGCCCACTCAATCCAGACCTGATCCCGCAAAACCCCGCACCAATGCCAACAGTGCAGGTAAGCCCTGCCTGAAGAGCAAAGTGTGCGAGCCAGGGATGGCGAGCTCAGTCCGCAGGGATGCGGGATCCCTTTGCGATCAGGCAGGTCTTTCCTGCACGACGCACCGGCTCACCGTCTCCCCACCCCGCACCTGCAAATCCGCCCGATAAAACCGCACCACTTCACCCACCATCAGCAACGACGGAGACACCGGCTTATCCCGCGCCACCGTCTCCGCTAATCCCCCCAGCGTGGTAATCAACACCCGCTGATCGGGCCGGGTCCCATTCTCAATAATCGCCACCGGCGTCTCCGCATCACGTCCCTGCGCCTGCAACTGCGCACTGATCGACGCACTCCAGCTCAACCCCATATAAAACACCAGCGTCTGATTCACCGCCGTCAGCGCAGCCGCCTCCAGCTGCGGCTCGCCGTTCCGCCCATGCCCGGTAATCAACCGCAAAGACTGCGCGCAATCCCGATGCGTCAACGGAATTCCGCTGGCTGCCGCACAGCCCACAGCCGCCGTAATCCCTGGCACGACCTCACAGCGAATCCCGGCCTGCTGCACGCTCACCATCTCCTCGCCTCCGCGACCAAAAACAAACGGATCGCCCCCCTTCAGCCGGATTACATTGCGTCCACTGCGCGCCAGTTCCACCAGCAACTGATTAATCTGCGCCTGCTTCAGACCATGCTGCCCCGGCTGCTTACCCACATCAATACACAACGCCTGCTCCGGCACCTCCGCCATCACCGCGTCACTCACCAGCCGGTCATATACCACCACCTCAGCACGCTGCAGCAACCGCAACGCCTTAACGGTCAGCAGTTCCACATCGCCAGGGCCCGCACCCACCAGCCACACCGCGCCCTGTTGCGACACGGCATCCACCGGGGCCAGTAACTTATCCAGAGAATCAATTGCTCGTGTCATCATTCCTCCGACATCACTTCGGACAGCAACAACTGCTTCAGCTCCGGAATACAGGAGCCGCACTGCGTGCCGCACTTTAGCTTTTCGCCCAACGCCTGAGTTGTACGACACCCCTGCGCCACCGCCTGTAAAATCGTCTGCTCACCCACCGCCATACAACTGCAAATAATCCGTCCCGTGGCCGCGCCCTGCGCGGGCTGTCCTGCCAGTACACTGTGCCGCCCTGCCGCATCCTGCGGCGCATGACTAAAGGCCTCGGCGACCCACGCACTATCAATCGACGGCAACACGGAGCCGGCATAAAACGCCAGCTGCAACTCGCCGTCACGCCATGCCAGCAACCGGTAATCATTGCCGCTGCCGGTCGCAACCTGCCTGTGACAGCCTGAAAGAACAACCTGCCCGTCCAGCCAGACCTGCGGCGAGCCCTCGCCCGCCACCGCATAACGCTGCACCGCCGGATAGGGGGTACGCGCCCAGTAACGCAACCCTGTGGGCTGCGCTATCTCGCGCTGCCATAGCCAGCCCTGCCAGCTCACCCTCAACGGCAGAATCCGCACCGACGTCTGCTTCAGCGCGGGCTGCCCCGAAAACGGACAGGCGCGGGCGGCCACCAGTAAATCGACGTGACTCTGCTGACTGAACTGCCGGTTCCAGTGCATCGGCACAAACAGCTCGCCGCGCCGCATCCCGGCATCGACACGCACCCGCACGCTAATCCAGCCCTGAACAGACTGCACCCGCGCCAGTCCGCCCGCCGTCACGCCATACGTTGCCGCATCCGCCGGATGCAGCGCGACAAACGGTTCATCGCAATGCTGCATCAGACGCGGCACCAGCCCGGTACGCGTCATGGTGTGCCACTGATCGCGCACCCGTCCGGTATTCATCAACAACGGATACGCCGGTTCGCGCGGGGCGACAACCGGCGTGGCCGGCACCCGCAACCGGGCCTTACCATCCGGATGAAAAAACCGACGATTGCCAAACAGCCGGGCGCAGCCCTGCGGACAGGCCGCGTTAACCGGCCACTGCACCGGACGCAGCGCATCCCAGTCAGCATTACTCAATTGCGCCAGGCCGCTGATATCAAACGCCCTGGCGCCCCGGTTCTCGAAACCTGACAACGCCGCATGCTCACGGAAAATCTCTGCCGGATGCTGCCAGTTAAAGCCTTCATCAAACCCTAAACGCCTGGCCACCTGCGACAGCAACCACCAGTCAGGCCGGGCGTCACCGGGTGCGGCGGCAAAAGCGCGCTGACGTGAAATACGCCGCTCGGAATTGGTCACCGTGCCGTTCTTCTCGCCCCACCCCTGGGCGGGCAGCAGAATATTGGCAAAGGCGCTGGTATCGGTCTGCGCCATCACATCTGATACAATCACCAGCGGACAGGCCGCCAGCGCCTGCGCGACGCGGTTGCCCTCAGGCATCGACACCGCCGGATTGGTGCCCATAATCCACACTGCTTTCACCGTGCCATCCGCCAGTGCCCGGAAAAGATCCAGTGCAGTCAGTCCCGGTTCCCGGGCAATGGCCGGACTGCGCCAGAAACGCTGCACCCGTTCGCAATCCGCTTCAGTAAAATTCATATGCGCCGCCAGCTGATTCGCCAGGCCACCCACCTCCCGTCCGCCCATGGCATTTGGCTGTCCGGTCAGCGAAAAAGGACCACAGCCCGCGCGGCCTATTTTGCCCGTCAGCAGATGCAGATTAAGAATCGCCTGGTTATTGTCGCTGCCGGTGGCGGACTGATTAATCCCCATGCACCATAGCGTCAGCACCCGATCGTGCTGGCTGAAAAGCTGGAAAAAGTGCGCGACCTGCTGCACGGTTAAGTCACATGCCTCTGCCACTCGCGCCACACCCCACTGCGCTGCGGCGGTCAGCGTCTCGTCCACACCATTCAGGTGCGGCAACATGCTGGCATCAATGCCATCCTGCTGCACCAGCCAGTGCAGCAGACCGGAAAACAACGCCGTATCGCTGCCGGGCCGCAACGGCAGGTGGAGATCGGCCTGATCGCAACTCGCCGTACGCCGCGGATCGATAACGACAATACACATCGCCGGACGTTGCAGCTTCGCCTGCATCAGCCGCTGCCACACCACCGGATGCGCCCAGGCAGCATTAGACCCCACCAGCAGCACCAGGTCGGCCTGCTCCAGATCCTCATAGCAGCAGGGCACCGCATCGGCCCCCAGCGCCCGCTTATAACCGACCACCGCCGACGCCATGCAGAGCCGCGAATTCGTATCGATGTTGGCTGCACCGATGTAGCCCTTCATCAGCTTATTGGCGACGTAGTAATCCTCGGTCAACAGCTGGCCGGAGCCGTAAAACGCCACCGCCTGCGGGCCATACTGATCGATAACCGCCCGCAATCCCGCCGCCGCCGCATCCAGCGCAGCGTCCAGGCTGACGCGCTGCCCGTTAACCTCGGCGTTCAGCAAACGCCCTTGCGGCGTCAGGGTCTGGCCCAGCGCTGCGCCTTTTACGCACAACCGACCTGCATTCGCGGGATGGTGCGGATCGCCGATCACGCTTGCCTGATGCGCCCCCTGCGGGGTGACGCAGACGCCACAGCCGACGCCGCAATAGGGACAGGTACTGTTCATGATGCCTGCGCCAGCTGATCCAGCGGACGATTTGCCAGCCAGATCTGACCCGCTTCCAACTTCACCGGCCAGCAGCGCAGCTGATGCTGCGGGTTATCCAGGCTCTGTCCGTCACGCAACCGTATCCGCTGCTTATAGAGCGGGGAGATCACCACCGGCTCGCCGCCCACATCGCCAAGGATCCCACGTGAGAGCACGCTGGCGTCGCTGCCGGGTTCGCGGTCTTCCAGCGCAAAAAGCGCATCGCCAAAGCGGAACAGCGCAACACGTTCGCTACCCAGTCGCGCCCCGATCCCCGCCTGCTGAGGAATCGCCTCCAGTGTACACACCGCGCTCCACGGCTCGGCTGGCGGCGGTAACAGCGGACGATCGGTAACGGCCTCCGGCTGACGCTGACCGCGCACCCGGCTGTAGTGCAGCGTCTCATCCGGGCGATCGCTGTTGACCGTAGGGGTAAACAGCGCAAGTCGTGAAGGATCCGCCAGCGTGGTCTGCCACTCGCACTGATACGCGTCCACCACCCGCTGCATCTCCTGCTCCAGCGTCTCGCCCAGACCGAGGCTATCCTCAATCACCACCTGACGCAGATAGTCCAGGCCGCCTTCCAGATTGTCCATCCAGACGCTGGTGCGCTGCAGCCTGTCTGCGGTGCGGATATAGAACATCAGCAGGCGGTCGACATAACGCAGCAGCGTGGCATCATCGAGATCGCTGGCGAACAGGTCGGCGTGGCGCGGCTTCATGCCGCCATTGCCACACACATAGAGATTCCAGCCCTTTTCCGTGGCGATCACCCCGATATCTTTGCTCTGCGCTTCCGCACATTCGCGGGTACAGCCCGATACCGCCATCTTGATCTTGTGTGGGGCGCGCAGCCCCTTGTAGCGGTTCTCCAGCGCAATGGCGAAAGCGGTTGAATCCTGCACGCCGTAGCGGCACCAGGTCGACCCCACACAGGACTTCACAGTGCGCAGCGACTTGCCGTAGGCGTGACCGGTTTCAAAACCCGCCGCCAGTAGCGTCTGCCAGATATCAGGCAGTTGATCGAGCCGCGCGCCAAACAGGTCGATACGCTGACCGCCGGTGATTTTGGTGTAAAGATCGTAACGCGCCGCCACCTCGCCAATCGAGATCAACCCCTGCGGCGTGATTTCGCCCGCCGGGACGCGCGGCACCACCGAATAGGTGCCATCTTTCTGGATATTGGCGAAATAGCGGTCGTTGGTGTCCTGCAACGGCAGATGCGCCGGTTTTAGCAGATAGTCGTTCCAGCATGAGGCGAGCAGTGACGCCACCAGCGGTTTGCACACTTCACAACCCTGCCCCCGACCATGTGACGTCAGCAGCGCATCAAAGGTTCTGAACTCACCGGCCCGCACCAGGTGATAAAGTTCCTGGCGCGAATAGCTGAAATGTTCACAGATATCTTTTTTTACCTCGACACCGAGGTTTTCCAGCTCAAACTCCATCACCTGTTTTACCAGTGCCGCACAGCCGCCGCAGCCCGTAGCCGCTTTGGTGCAGCTTTTGATGCTGCTCATCTCACCGCATCCGCCTTTCACCGCCGCGCAGATTTCGCCCTTGCTGACGTTGTGACAGGAGCAGACCTGGGCGCTGTCAGGCAACGCCGCGACGCCTGGCGCTTTCGGCGCCCCCGACAGCGCAGGCAGGATAAGGCTTTCTGGCGCGGCAGGCAGCGGTAACTCATTGAGCATCATCTGCAGCAGCGTGGCGTAGTCGCTGCTGTCACCGACCAGCACGCCGCCCAGCAGCCGGGTGCTGTCGGCAGAAACCACGATTTTCTTGTAGATGCCTTTTGGCCCGTCGGTCCAGTGATAGTGCTGACTGCCCGGCGTGCGGCCATGCGCGTCACCAAACGACGCCACCTCCACCCCCAGCAGTTTCAGTCTGGTACTCATGTCCGCGCCGCTGAAGGCGGTGGATTCAGCCGCCAGATGCCCGGCCAGCACGCGTGCCATCTGATAGCCTGGCGCGACCAGACCAAAGATCTGACCGTTCCACAGTGCGCATTCACCAATGGCAAACACCTCTTCATCGCTGGTCTGGCAGCGATCGTTGATCTCAATGCCGCCGCGCGGTCCCAGCGTCAGGCCCGCTTCACGTGCCAGCTCATCGCGCGGCCGGATACCGGCGGAGAACAGCACCAGATCGCCGGGTAAACTGCTGCCGTCAGCAAAGCGCAGCACCACGCTACCGTTGGTCTGACGCTCAATCAGTTCGGTCTGTTTTGAGGTGTGAACCGTGACGCCCAGCGCATCGATCTTCTGGCGCAGCATCAGCGCACCGCCCTCATCGAGCTGCACTGCCATCAGGCGTGGCGCAAACTCCACCACATGCGTTTCCAGCCCGAGCTGCCGCAGCGCATTTGCCGCCTCCAGACCCAGCAGGCCGCCGCCAATCACAATGCCGCGCTGGCTGTGGCGGGCGCAGGCGGCAATGGCATCAAGGTCGTCCAGCGTGCGGTAGACAAAGCAGCGTTCGTCGTCGTGGCCCGGTACCGGCGGTACAAAAGCACGCGAGCCGGTGGCCAGCACCAGCTTATCCCACGCCAGCTCATTGCCCCCGCTGTCACGCAGACTGCGCTGCTGACGATTGATCGCCACGACTGCGCAGCCGCTGCGCAGTTCGATGCCGTGCAGGGTAAAAAAGTCCGCGCTGACCAGCGACAGATCGTCGGCCGTTTTGCCGTTGAAATAGTCCGACAGATGCACCCGATCGTAAGCCTGCTGACGCTCCTCGCCGTAAACCACGATGTGGTAGTGCTGATGCAGTTCGCGGGCAACCAGCTGTTCAAGAAAGTGGTGACTGACCATGCCGTGACCCACCACGGCTAATACCGGTTTACTCATCTCAGGACTCTCTGCAGCCTGCGGCTGCGGTTCAGGTTGACGGGAATCGAACAGGGCTTCGAGCGTGACAGCTTCGGTGTGCAGCAGAAGCGCCAGCAGCGCGGGACCCTGCCGGGTGTCGCCAGAGAGCAATACGCCACAGAGGCGGCCCTGACGAAGAAACAGACGGCGGTAGTCGCCGGAGATCGGATCAAAACTGCTGATGGAGGGTGCCTCACTGACATCCCCGGCGCTGAACAGCGAAATGCCACTGACTTTGAGCCGCGTCGCCTGCGGCTGGCTGACAAAGTCCGCCAGTGGCGACCCCGCCAGCTGTGCGGCCAGAATCTGCGCCTGCGTCAGGCAGGGTGCGACCAGGCCAAAGCTTTCGCCGGCAATTTCGCAGCACTCGCCTACGGCGTACACCGACGGGACCGCTGTGCGTAACTGCCCATCGACCAGAATGCCGCGCTGACACGGCAGACCCGCCGCCTGCGCCAGCGTTATCTCTGGCTGAACGCCGATGGCAATCACCACCTGCGTGGCGGCGCAGTGACGCCCGCTGGTCAGCGTCACACCCGCCTCGTCAATCGCCGTGAGTCCGCTGTTCAGCACGCAGCGGATACCGCGCTGCTGGAGTGCCGTCAGCAACAGCTCGCCCGCCTTTGCATCCAGCTGGCGATCCAGCAGCCAGGGTTTGTGATGAACCAGCGTAACCTCACGCCCACGGACACAGAGTGCCGCCGCCGCTTCAATGCCGAGAAAACCACCGCCCAACACCACCACCGGTCCCTGGCACGCCAGGAGTTGCCGGACGTCGGCGATACTGCGAAAACCCAGTACGCAATCCGCGTTGATGCCGGGAATGGCGGGCAAACGGGGCTGTGAACCGGTGGCAAACACCAGCCGATCCCAGCCCAGCTGGCGATAATCGGTCTGCACTGTACGTGCCGCCAGATCGACCTGCAGCACGGTTTCGCCGGATAGCAGCGTGACGCCGTGCCGCTCATACCAGTCGCGATCGTGGATCAGCGTTTCACTGAACGGCGTTTCACCCGCCAGCACCGGCGAGAGCAGCACACGGTTGTAATTGCCGTGCGGCTCGCGGCCAATGACCGTGATGGCGAAGCGCTGCGGTGCACGTTGCAGCAGGCTCTCCACCATCTGCATTCCCGCCATGCCATTACCTATCACCAGCAACCGTTGCTTCATGGTCTGTTCCTTACGCCGCAGTGGTCTGTTTTTCATAGAGGAAATGCAGCACTTTCTGTCGCAACTGGTGGTAGCGCGGCTCATCCGCCAGCGCCACCCGTGAACGCGGACGTGGCAGATCGACAGTGAGGATCTCGCCAACCTGCGCCGCCGGGCCGTTAGTCATCATCAGCACCCGGTCTGACAGCAGCACGGCTTCATCCACGTCATGGGTAATCAGCACGATGGTGGTGTTCAGCTCCTGCTGAATGCGCATCACGCTGTCCTGCAGATGAGCGCGGGTTAAGGCGTCCAGCGCGCCAAACGGCTCATCCAGCAGCAGCACGCGTGGCTTCATCGCCAGCGCCCGCGCAATACCGACGCGTTGCTTCATACCGCCGGATATTTCGCCGGGCCGCTTGTGCATGGCATGGCTCATCTGCACCCGGTTAAGGTTGTGCTCGATCCAGTCACGCATCTCCGCTTTGCTGAAGCGCCCTTTAAACACCTGTTGCACCGCCAGCTCGACATTCTGAAATGCCGTCAGCCACGGCAGCAGCGAATGGTTCTGAAACACCACCGCGCGCTCCGGGCCGGGGCCGGTGATTTCGCGGTTATCACACAGCAGCACGCCGCTGCTGGGCCGGGTTAAACCGGCAATCAGGTTCAGCAGCGTCGATTTGCCGCAGCCGGAGTGGCCGATCAGGCTCAGGGTTTCCCCTTCGTGAATATCAAAACTGACATTGTCCAGCGCCAGAAACTCGCCGCTGGCGGTGGCAAAACGCTGGCTGACCTGCTGGACGCGAATGATCTGTTGCATCGTGCTCTCCTTATTTATCCCAGCTAAAACGACGGACCAGCAGCATCAGCCCCTGTTCCAGCAGCAGCCCGATTACGCCGATGACCAGAATGGCGACCAGAATGTTTTCCACGTTGAGGTTGTTCCACTCATTCCAGATCCAGAAGCCGATGCCCAGTCCGCCGGTCAGCATTTCGGCGGCGACGATCACCAGCCAGGCGATGCCGATAGAGAGACGGACCCCGGTCAGCACCGCGGGCAGCACGGCGGGCAGCAGGATCCGGCGCATCACCGTCCACTCAGAGAGCTGTAACACCCGCGCCACGTTGAGGTAATCCTGCGGGATACGCTGTACCCCTTCGGCGGTGTTGATGATCATTGGCCAGATCGAACAGATAAAAATGGTCCAGCTGGCGGCAGGCTCGGCGCGCTGAAACAGCAGCAGGCCAATCGGCAGCCAGGCCAGCGGACTCACCGGCCGCAGCAGGGCGATGACGGGATTGAACATCTGCGCCATAAAGCTAAAGCGACCGATTAAAAAGCCCGCCGGAATGCCGACCAGCGCGGCCAGGCCGAATCCAATGCCGACGCGTTGCAGCGACGCCAGCACGTTCCAGCCGATGCCCTGATCGTTGGGGCCGTTGCTGTAGAACGGGTCAGCGAACAGGACCTGAGCGGCCTGCCAGGTGGCGTAAGGCGAAGGGAAACCCGGTTGCGACAGCGCCGCGATCTGCCACACCAGCAGCATTAATAACAGGCCACCGGTGGCGGGAATGGCGCGCTGCAACAGCGGACGCAGACGCGCCGGACGGGCTGCGGCTTTCGGGGTGACCTGTAACGGAATAACGGTGGCACTGTTGTGACTCTGCACCGGCTGCGCCAGGGGGGCGCGCGCGTCAGTTTTCATAGCAACCTCTCTTAACGTTTGATAGCGAAACTGGCGGCATAGGCGGCAGGATCGCTGCCATCCCAGACCTTGCCGTCGATGAAGGTACTGCTGCGCATTTCACTGGCGGGCAGTGCAACCTGTCCGACTGCGCTGGCGGCCTGTTTGTAGATGTCGATGCGGTTGATCTGGCGCGCCACCGCGAGGTAGTCGGGATCGCTGGCAAGCAGGCCCCAGCGTTTCATCTGGGTCAGGAACCACATGCCGTCTGAGAGCCAGGGAAAACTGACGTTGCCGTTGTCAAAGAAGCGCATCGGGTGAGCGTCCTGCCACGACTGCCCCAGGCCGTTCTGATACTGACCGAGCATCCGACCCTGTAACGTCTCCACTTTGGTATTGATCCAGGCGCGGCCGGCTAACACCTGCGCGGTTTCGCGGCGGTTGTCGTCCGAGGCATCAATCCAGCGCGCGGCCTCCAGCACAGCGGCGGTGAGTGCACGGGCCGTGTTGGGGTTCTCTTTCACCCACTCTGCGCGGGTGCCGAGCACTTTTTCCGGATGCTCCGGCCAGATCTGCTGGCTGGTGGCGGCGGTAAAACCGATGTTGTCGCTGATGGCGCGCTGGTTCCACGGCTCACCAACGCAGAAGCCGCTCATGTTGCCAATTTTCATGTTCATCACCATCTGCGGCGGCGGCACGACCACGGTGCGCACGTCATCAAACGGGTGGATGCCCGCATTGGCGAGCCAGTAATAGAGCCACATGGCATGGGTGCTGGTCGGAAAGGTATGGGCGAAGGTAAAGCTGCCTTTGGCGCTGCCATCAATGGCCTTTTTCAGGCTGGCCGCATCGGTGACCCCACTGGCTTTCAGCTGGTTCGACAGGGTGATCGCCTGGCCGTTATGGTTGAGCGTCATCAGGTTCGCCATGTCGTGCTGCGGACCCGCTACGCCCAGTTGCAGGGCGTAGATCATGCCGTAGAGCACATGCGCCGCATCCAGCTCACCGGAGGTCAGTTTGTCGCGCACCGCCGCCCAGCTCGCCTCTTTGCTGACCTGCAATGTGAGACCATACTTTTTGTCGAAGCCTTTCACAGAGGCCATCACCACCGGCGCGCAGTCAGTGAGCGGGATAAAGCCGACCCGCACCTGCGCTTTTTCTGGCGCATCTGATCCCGCTGCCCAGACCGCATTTCGTAATCCCGGAACGATCCAGGCCGCACCCAGCGCGGCGCCGGAGATCAGCGCCTGACGTCGTGTCAGTGAAAATGGCGTTTTGCTCATCTTGTTGCCCCTGAACAGAAATAAAAAAAGGCGTCCTCCGACAAGCCGAAGCCTGCGGATGGACGCCTTTATCCAAAGCACTGACCCCACCGCCATTGGCGGGAGCAATGCGTACTCTCTATAGGGATTAAGCAAAGGATGTGCCAGATCGCCGAAACAGCCTTAATGCCGATCTGCGGTGACGCACTGTTGAAAAATTAACCGTTTTTGCACGTTTCTGACGCAGATCACGCACAAAGGTTGTGCAGCTACCTCATCCGGGTTAGTTGCTCAGGGTCTTCGCTACCGCCAGTACCGCCTGCGCGATCTCCAGTACCCGCTTATTCTGATTCATCGCACTTTTGCGTAATGCCTGCCAGGCGGCCTCTTCTGTGAAACCCTGCTGCTGCATCAGCCAGTGTTTGGCCTGATCGATCACCCGCCGCTCGTCCAGTGAGGCGCGCATCGCCGCCAGTTCATCCGCCTGCTGCTGCAAACGCTGCGACTGTTCGCCAATCAGCGATAGCACCGAGCGCCCCAGCTGCGGGGCCAGACCGTCGCTGTCGAGCGCCGCCGCGCCAGGCAGCCAGTCCGCCCCGGAGACGTAAAGCGAAAAATTGCTGTCGCCCTGCACCACTGTTCCTGCCGCCTGCTGTTGTGCCTGATCAATGGCAGCCCGGCAGCGCTGCATCAATGTCGCCGTCAGGGCATCCTCCAGCATTTTCATCTGATCCAGCCGCTCAGAGAGCAGGGAAAACCAGTGCAGCGCGCCGGTCTCATCACAACGGCCGCCGGTGCAGGCGATGCGACGAAGGCGTTCGATGTCGCGGCTGGCCTGAGCCAGCGGCTGCCAGGATTCACACGCGGCGCTGTCAGCAAACTCCCGGAAGGTGATAAAGCTCTGCTCCTGTGCCGCAATCAGGGCGACCATCTGGCTGCGCTGGTCGGGGGTGAACTGACGCGCCGCAAAGCCGGCTGAGCCGATGGCCCGCTCCTGCCCGGCCAGTTCTTTGCCCTGCATAAAACTGAACAGGGCGATCAGTGCACGGGAGATGCCGGGATAGCTGGCGGTGTCGGCCGCCTCAAACACCAGATTGAGTAAAGTACGGATAACCTGGTTAAAGGCGGCCATCGCCGCGGCCTGATCAAGCTCACGCTGGCTGATTTGCTGGCGCAGCGCAGGCAGTCCGGCCAGCGCCTGCAGGGCAGCGGCAATCAGGTTGCAGAAGCGGCTGTAGCCGGGCTGCGCTATGGCGGCCGGCAGCGCCTGATAAAAATGCTCCAGGCCGGCGCTGACCTCCTGCTGGCGGGCATGACGTTCGGCGCTGAACAGCGCTCCGTCAGAGCAGATCCAGAGCTTGTTTGCGCCACGTTCCCGCTGCAACCGATGGACCAGTTCACTGACGGCAGCCATCAGCTCGCCGGTTTCCAGAAGACGTTGCAGGCTGGCGATATCGCTCGCGCGTGATGCCTGCAGCCAGGTCAGGGCGTCCCTCATTGCTCACCTCAGTGCGGTTAAAACCTTTCAGAAGCAAAAGGCGTGCCGCTTTCCTGAAAAAAGAGGGTCTGAGCAGGGGCGTAAAATCTGATTTTGATAAGTTTCTTAACGCAAACTGATAAATTTTTTCGGCAACAAGTTATTAGTAAATCTTAATAGTTTCCAATCGGATTCATTGCATGTCAGAATGCGCGGCACTGTTCTCAACCAGTTTGTCTCTGCGATAATTCAGTTCGATTTAACTATCACATTGCCTGGTGCTTTTCTTACATCGCAGCCTGCCTGAAAAGCGCCTGCTATCACGCATCAGCCGCGGGTGCAATGGTTTGAATTCTCAAAAGTCTTAGGTAAACTGAATGCGTTACTATCCCGATGTAATCTGACCCTTTTTTTAAAAACAGAATTTCGGCACGATGCGGCGCGATAAAGATCGCCTCCTGGCATCGGGCCTGGCAATATGCAGATACTTTGATGAGATCACGAGGAACATGGTGAAAAAGAGTCTTGCGTTAACGCTGCTGGCGGTTCTTACCCTGGCAGGCTGTAAGGCCCCGCCGCCGCCCGTCACTGACGATACGCTGGTTACCAGCGAAATTAACGGCGTCAAACTGGTCCATCGACACGCTGTCGCGGCACCGACTGAATTTGAGCCGGTCAATCAGACCTGGCGGGCGCTTTATGGCGCATCCGTCATGACCTCGCCTGATTACGGCGGCAAAGTGGTTCGCTATCTCGAAACGGGTAAACCGTTCGAAGTATTAGGTAATGTGGAACACAGCTGGCTGGCGATTGCTGACCAGGCTGACGGCCCGCTGATCGGTTATGTGCCGTTAAAAGCGGGTGTAGAAAGCAGCCGTTACGATGCCACCGTGCAGAGCGATCGTCCCCGTCCCCGCAAAACGAAACAGGTCTGTGTGGCCGTCGGTGGCGCCAGCAAAGCCTGCCGGACTAACGATACCGCGACCTGGATCTTAGACTGAATATGAAATCCGGCGCATATTGCCCGCAGAACCGTCCCGGGCTGCGGGTACAGGGATTTGCCATTGGCTGGAAGATCACGAATTAATGACTGTGGAATCCCCTGCGCGTGAGGCGACCCCCTCAGGCAATGAGAATCTCTTACTTCAGGCTGCGGCGCCACTGCTGAACGCGGTGGTGCAAATTCGTCAGGCAGCCACCCACGATGACCCTGCGGGTCTGCGCCAGTCTCTGATCGATGAAATCCGCCAGTTTGAACAACGCTGTAAACAGGCAGGGCTGCCGTTTGAGATGATTATCGGCGCGCGTTACTGCATCTGCAGCGCGCTCGATGAAGCGGCTGCGCAAACTCCCTGGGGCACGCGCGGCGTCTGGTCTGGCAACGGCATGCTGGTGACCTTCCATAATGAAAGCTGGGGCGGCGAAAAATTCTTTCAACTGCTGTCGCGCATTTCACAAAGCCCGCAACAACACCTCTGGCTGCTGGAAGTGGTGCAATACTGCCTGCTGCTGGGCTATGAAGGCCGCTATCGCGGCAGTGAAAATGGTCGCGCCCAGTGCGATGGTATCCGTAAACGCCTGAAAACCCTGATTGACGAAACGCGTGCCCAGCGCCAGACAGCGCAACCGCCACTGGTTGAAGTGCATCCGCTGGTGAGCACCCTCGCCCGCCCGATGGTGCCGCTCTGGGCCTGTGCCATGCTGGTCGCGCTGATCGGCTGCCTGATCTACAGCGGCCTGAACTGGCGTCTCGGCAATGCCGCCGAACCGCTGCTGCGTACCATCTATCAGACGCCGCTGCCGCAGATTACCGCGGGCCGTCGTCCCTCTTCCCCGCAGGCGTTGCTCGATCTGCGTCAGCGCCTGAATGATGTGATTGCAGCCGGGCAGCTTGAGGTCAGCGATGGTGCCTTTGGCAGCAAAGTGATCATCCCCGCGGACAAACTGTTCGCCGAACAGGGCACGGTGATCAATCCGGTCGGGCGCGCCCTGCTGGCCCGCGTCTCAACCGCGATGAAAGATGTCAAAGGGACCATTCTGGTGTCGGTGTTTACCGATGATCATCCGGTGGATAACAGCCGCTTTGCCTCCAGCTATGAGTTCTCATTTGCCCGCGCCCGCGCCATCACCCAGTTGTTACAACTGCAACTGGCTGACGGTCATACGGTTCGCTCCGAAGGCCGCGGCGACAGCGACCCGCTGCTGCCCAACGACAGCAGCGAAAACCGGACCCGCAACCGCCGCGTTGAAATCACCCTGTTTGCCGCGCCTGAAACGCTCAGTAATCATCAAGGAGCACAATAATGCGCGCCTCCCTTCGCCTGCTGCTAACGCATCGCCTGCTGTGGAGCTTTATTGGCGTCACGGCGCTGAGCTGTCTGGTCTGGATGCTGGGGCCGTTCTGGTCATGGGGCGAATCGCGCCCACTGGAACCCGTGCTGCCTCGCCAGCTCACCGTGAGCGCCCTCTATTTTCTCTGGATCCTGTTCCAGCTGATCCCGTCGCTCTATCGTGCCTGGTTCAACAGCCGCTTACTGACCCAGCTTCAGCTGTCGGGCAACGACGACCCGGCGGAACGTCAGATGACCGAAGAGCGGCTCAACCAGCGCTTCAGCGAAGCTGCGATGCAGCTGAAACGCACCCAGTTTGGCCGTCGTCACAGCGGGAACCTGCTCTCACGCTTTAACGCTAATTATCTCTATCAGCTGCCCTGGTACCTGGTCATGGGTGCGCCCGGCGCCGGTAAAACCACCGCGCTGTTTAATGCCGGCCTCGATTTCCCTCTGACCGATACGCTGGGCAAAAATGCGGTCCGCGGCGTCGGGGGCACCCGCAACTGTGACTGGTGGTTTACTGACAGCGCGGTGCTGATTGATACCGCCGGTCGTTATGCGTTGCAGGAGAGCCAGCGCGTGCGAGATGCCGCGGAATGGCACAGCTTTATCAACCTGCTGAAACGCTATCGCACCCGCCAGCCGATTAACGGTGTGATCATGACCATCAGCGTCGCCGATCTGCTGAGTGATTCAGCCGAAGCGCGTTTCGCCCAGGCCAGCGCGCTGCGAGAGCGCATGGCAGAACTGCATCAGCAGACCGGTATTCACTTCCCGGTTTATGTGATGGTCACCAAAACCGATCTGCTGAAAGGCTTTATGAGCTACTTCGGCTCCATTGATAAGGCGCGGCGTGATGCTATCTGGGGCTTCACGTTTAACTGGGAGCTGGGCAAGCCGCACAAAGATGACTGGCATCGCCATTTTGGCCAGCAGTTTCAGCGGCTGGAACAGCAGCTCCAGCAACAACTGGCGGAGCAGATGACCCATGAGCGCGACCTGAACGAGCGCGCTGAGTGCTTCCTCTTCCCGCAGGAGTTCGCCTCGCTGCGTCCACTGCTGAACGAATATCTGGATATCGTTTTTTCTGACCATCAGGATGCGGTCGCCTGGAGCCCGCGCGGCCTCTTCTTCACCAGCGGAACGCAGGAAGGCCTGCCGTTTGATCGGGTGATGGGTGAACTGAGCCGCAAACTGCAATTGCGTCAGGCGGGCGATCACTCGATTGCGGCCTGGGACAGCGTTAATCGCAACAGTCCAATTCCCGGCAACAAAGGCCAGAGCTTTTTTATTCGTGACCTGCTCAGCGATCTGATATTCAAAGAGAGCGGCCTGGCCGGCAGTAATCGCCGCTGGGAGTACCGTAATCAGCTGTTCCACTGGATTGGCTACGGCGTGCTGGCAGGCGCCCTGCTGATCGCCTCCAGCCTGTGGGGCATCAGTTACTACCAGAATCAACAGTATCTGCAGCAGGTAGCCGCACGGGTACCGCTTATCCGTGAGCAAAGTCAGCAGGTGATTCATCAGCCTGCTGATAATATTTTTGATCTGCTACCCTTTCTGAATAACCTGGTGAAGTTGCCGCTCTCGGCGCGCTTTTCCCTCGATAATCCGCCGCTTACTATGCGGGCGGGCTTATACCGGGGTAATCAGATCAGCGATGCCGCCTGGGTGCTTTATCAAAATGCGCTTAAGTCTTTGTTGCTGCCGCGTGTGGCGCAGCAGATCACGAATATCCTGCGCAACGACCCGGGTGATGATAACGCCTACAGCCGCAATGCGCTGCGCGCCTATCAGATGCTCTATCAACCGCGTAATTATGATGGCGAGTTTTTACGGGCCTGGCTGCTGCAAAATTTACAGCGCTCCCTGCCCGATACGGTAAGCGCCCGCGACCTGCAGCAGCTTGACTGGCACCTGAGCCAGCTGCTGGATCAGCAGATTCAGTCGTCGCCTTATGCACGTGATAATGCACTGATGATGCGCAAGCTTGCAGAGAATCTGAAAATTGCGGATCAGTCGGGCAGCATGCTGGCGGTAGCGCCGCGGCACCCGGCCCCGCAATCAAACTCGCATAGCGAGTAATGGTGAGGTGAACATGGCTGCTTACACGGCCCCCGGCTGGTATGGCAAGCTGCCGTCGACCGGTGACTTTTTGCACCATCGACTGAGCGAGCAACAGATTAGCCCGTGGAATCACTGGTTCCAGCAGGGATTAATGCACTGGCATCAGCAGGCGTATTCCTACAGTGCGGACTTTCTCCACGCGCCGGTGTGGAACTTTGTGCTGCCGGTTACCGCGACCCGGCCGCAGATACAGATGGGCTGTCTGCTGCCCTCCTGTGACCGCGTCGGACGCGCCTGGCCGCTGCTGGCCCTGCACAGCTTCACGCTGGCTCAGTGGCATCCTGCTCAGCTGACCATTTCCGGTGACTGGTTTCAGGATCTGGGCGCGACACTGTTACGGGCGGTTCAGACACCGCTGAACGGCGAGCAGTTAGAGCAGCAGATACAGGCTTTGCCACCGCTGCTGGTCCCGGCCAGGAAGCCCTCTGAAATCATGGATGTGATCGGTTTTCAGGATCTGCCCTGCACGCTGAGCTGGCGTGAAGTGGCTGAACGTTTCGACCCTCAGCAGCATATGAGCTACTGGTGGAGTAACCGCAGTGATGGTTTTGCCCACGCGACCCACAAGCACAGCGGCAACCTCACCGCGCAACTGTTTTCGTTACTGTTTAACCCGGCGGCAGGTTCACAGCCGGGACGTAATGGCCTCTATCCTCCCATGTTCGAGTGAGGCCGGAAGCGTTTGCCGTTCAATCTGGGATAACTCATGCAATTTACCATTGTGCAATGCACTACGGATGTTCCGGTCAGAAGCGTCGCGTTTCAACCGCCTGGCGGCACCATTGGCCGCAGTCAGGACAACGATCTGGTGCTGCCAGATGAGACTCGGGCCATTTCGCGTCTGCAGGCGCTGGTTCACCTGTCGCATGACGGAGAGTGCCGTCTGACGAACCAGGGCAGCGTGACCCCGGTGGAGCATAACGGCATTACCCTGGGTCGCGGCATGCAGGTCGTGCTGAAGCATGGCGATGCGCTGCGCATCGGTGACTATGCGCTGGAAGTACGAGACCCCGCCTGCCACGACACGCAGAGCGATCCGCTGGCGCTGTTTGCTGGCGACAGCGCTCAGCCCGCGAATCCGCTGGGCATCCACGAACATCATGAGGTTGAGGACCGGCTGCTGGTCAGTGAGGCAACGCCCTCACGCCACGAGCGCCACAACGATGCGCGACTGGCTATCGATCCCCAGGCCAGCGAGCCGCGTCGGGCGCTGACGGCGCAGCCGGTGGATCAGGATCGGCTAATCGCCGCACTGCTGGAGGGGATGGGGCTGAGCAACGGTCACGCCACGCCGGTGGATGAAGAGCAGATGCGCATTACTGGCCGGATGCTGAGCCTCTTTTCCCAGGGCACCGTCGCGCTGCTCTCTTCGCGATCCATTCTCAAGCGTGGTGTCAAAGCGGACATGACGATGATCCTGAATGAGGCCAACAATCCGTTCAAGATCCTGCCCTCCGGCAAAACCGTGCTGATGCAGATGTACCAGAGCCAGATGCCCGGGTTTATGCCGCCGGAACAGGCGGTACGCGATGCCCTGGTCGATTTGCAGGCCCACCAGCTGGGGATGATTGCCGGTATCCGCGCCATTATTGCGGCGATGCTGCAATCCTTTAATCCGCAGCGGCTGGAGGAGCAGGCGCGTGCCGATGGCGTGGTGTCAAAAATGCCCTTTTCCGCCATGAAGAAGGCGGCGCTGTGGGACTACTTCACCCGTAATTATCAGCGTACGGCCGGAGAGATCGAAGATGATTTCCATACGCTGTTTGGCGAGGCCTTTCTCCATGCCTATGACATGGAGGTGAATCAGTATAAGGACTCTCAGACGCGGGTAGATGAACCATGAAAATCGTTTTTGCCAGCCGCTGCCAGCAGGGGCTACGCGATGAGAATCAGGATCGCACCGGCGCAGAGCTGGATGAGCGTAAAGCCTGCTTTGTGGTCTGCGATGGCGTGGCCGGTCTGCCCGGCGGCGAGATGGCGGCACAGCTGGTGCGTGACACCCTGCTGAGCCAGTTACAGGCGCACGCCGACCTGACGCCGGAGATAACCCATCAGGCGATTGAACAGTGCCGCTTAGCGCTGCATGAGGCACAGGGTAAAAATCCGAAATATTCCCGCATGAGCACCACGCTGGCGGCCCTGTTTATCGACCGCGAAAAACAGCGCGCATGGTGGGCGCATGCCGGTGACAGCCGGGTTTACCACTTCCGCCGCGGCGTGCTTCATGAGGTCACTCGCGATCACAGTCTGGCCCAGCAGCTGAAAGAAGCGGGCTATGAAAATACCGGCATTAACAGTAATTTACTCTATAATGCGCTCGGCGCTGAACCGCCTCGCTTAGTGAGCTTTTCGCAGGAGATTGCGCTGGAGGATGGCGACGCGTTTCTGGTCTGCACCGATGGCTTCTGGCTGAATCTGGCCAGTCATGAAATGGAACAGGCGCTGCGCATGGTGAATGCCTGCGAAGAGTGGCTGGCTCTGATGGAACAGGCGGTGAGCCGCAACGTTAAGAAAGATAATCTCAGCGCACTGGCGGTCTGGATTGGTGAGCCGGAGGAGGCAACGCTGCTCTATTCACTGGCTGATTCGGCGCGCTTTCTGCCGCCTCGTTTTTGATTCCAAGGATCCTTATGAAACTGTGGTTGCCCGGCATCATCACCCTGCTGATTGCCTTTCACGCCCAGGCTGAAAATTATCGGGTTGTCTACTCCCCCAGCCTGGCGCTGGAGGTCTATATCGATAATGTGGTGAGTAAAGCGCCTGACGACTGGTGCAAAGAGACGCTGCCACTGCGCATCGTCTCCGGCAAAAGTAAGGATTCGGCGGTGCTGACCACCTTTTTACCGCGCGTCGGCACCCTGCTCGCTAATCAGTGCGGATTACTGGACGAGCTGCCCTGGCAGATGACCAGTAAAGAGGGTGGCGTACTGGCCAGCGGCAGCGCCAGTAAGCTGCAGAACTGGCGTCCTATCGTGATGGCAGATGCCACCGCCAGCGCCAGTGAGAGTAATGCTGCACCGCTTGACCTGTCTCGGCCCGCCAACAGCACGCCGCTGCAACATTTTGATCTCCCCAGCGGCTGCCATTTTCGCACCGCCTGGGATGAAAATGCCCAGACCCTGTTTATCCCGGATGTCAGCAAGCAGCAGTGCTCACCGGATGGCTGGGCAGAAGGCAAAAGTGAGTTGATGCTGGCGACCCCAGACCACCCAACGCCGGTGGCAGTCACCTTTTATCAGGGCTATCCCATCGCCAATCTGACGATCCCGGACAGCAAGCTGGAGGTTATCGCCGCGAACAATCAGCGCATGATTGTGACACGCCCGGATGCGAATGATAGCTGGCTGGTGCTTCCCTTTGATGCCAAACAACATGTCTGGCGCTTCAATGGTGCCCTGTTGATAAAGATGGATAAGAATGCTGCGCAGCAGGATGCTGACGCTGTGAAATCGCGAGTTGATACGTTGCGCAGCCACTGGGCGCCCTATTTCATGCCACAGCAAAAAGTGAATGTGTTACTCATCGACACCCTGCACGCGGATCTGGTTGATCCTGCCATTGGTGCCTGGCGTAACATCAATTAATTACCGCGCAGCCTGGCGAGCAGGCCGTGTACAGAGAGTTCACTATGTCGGCAAATGATAATCCGAAAACCGTTCCGAATGCCCTGCCTGACGGATACCGTTTCAATGAGTTTGAGATCAAGGAAGTGATCGGAGGCGGCGGCTTCGGCATCGTCTATCGCGCGTGGGATCACCAGCTTGAACGCACTATTGCAATCAAAGAGTACATGCCGGTGTCGCTGGCAGTCCGTGCCGCCGACTTAACGCTGGAGCTGCGCGGTGAGCGTTTCCAGAAGCTGTTTAATGCCGGGCTCACCAGCTTTATTCAGGAAGCGCGTCTGCTGGCCCGCTTTAACCATCCGGGACTGCTGCACGTGCTGCGCTTCTGGGAGCAGAACGGCACAGCCTATATGGGCACGCTCTACTACAGTGGTATGACGCTGAAAGAGTGGCAGGTAACCAGCCCGGCGTCGATCACTGAAGCCTGGATCCGCCGCCTGCTGCCGCCGCTGCTGGGTGCCATCAGCACCATCCATCAGGCCGGCTATCTGCATCGCGATATCTCGCTCGACAATATTCAGATTCAGGAGAACCAGCTGCCGGTTCTGCTCGATTTTGGCTCGGCGCGTAAAGAGATTGGCAACCTCTCTGACGAAACGGAAATCATGCTTAAACCTGGCTTTGCGCCGATTGAGCAGTACAGCGAAGAGGGTGAAGTTGAACAGGGGCCGTGGACCGATATCTACGCCCTGGGCGCGGTGCTGCATAACCTGATTACCGGTAATCCGCCGCCGGTCAGCGTGGTGCGCTGCATTGAAGATAATTATCAGCCGCTGGTGGAACGCCAGCCAGAAGGCTACTCACTGCCGCTGCTGCATGCCATTGACTGCGCGCTGGCAATGAAGCCAGGCGATCGCCCACAAACGATTGATGCCTTTGCCGCGTTGATTGATCTGCCGGTCAGTGATGTGGAAGCGGTGGTAAACAGCTTCCCGGTGCCGGGCGAGTCGCCTGCTCTGCCGGTCGAGGAGCCGGTGGAGGCTGCTGCGCCAGTGGTGATGGCGATGAATCATGCCGCCGCCTCCGCCGAGCCGGTGACGCCGCGCACGGTGCGTAAACTGTCGCCTGGATTGCTGGGTCTGGCTGCCGTGGCTATTCTGGCCGTGGTTGTCGCCACCTGGCTGGCGAATCGCCACAGTGCCACACCAGAGGTGGTTAACAACAGCTCAGCCATGACGCAGGCGCCCGCATCAATTCCGTCAGCCGCTGCCGTTCCGGCCGCGCTGGCGACCGTCTATCTTAAGCTGGAGAGCGGTGAAAGCGTGGTGCTTAACGGACAGCCGGTCGAGGTAAAACCGGGCAGCAGTGGATTTGCCGCGCTGAATCTGGCGGCGGGACAGTACAAAATTGATGTTAAGAATGGCAGTGAGACGCATACACAATCCCTGACCATCGATAAGCCCGGCACCTGGCTGATTAATCCGGGTAACTAAGCCCGGTAACCCGCACCCGGATCGTAAAAGGGCGCGACACTGTCGCGCCCTTTTACTCTGCTTATGCCCCGGTTCAGGCCTGCTTCAGACAGGCTTGCTGCAATGTCCGCACCTGATGGGCCAGCCGGCTCAGACTCTCCTCCTCCATGCCGCGCCGGGTCAGCTCCTCTTCCAGAGCAAACAGATATTGCGCATTCGAGCCGAGCGGGCCACTGGCCGCAGCAATCAATGGCGCAATCGCCTCCGGGCAGGAGTCCGATTCATACAGCGGATGACGCGGATCCATAATAAAGGTCAGCGCAGTGACGCTGCGACCATCCTCCAGCTGTAATTCACACCAGGTTGGAAGATAGCAGCCAGTGATCATCTCACGCTTCCACAGCAGCGCCAGCTCTTCATGCAGCCGCTCTTCCGGCAGACGAAACGCCAGACCCGTGGTTCTGCCGCCCTGCTTCAGCGCTAGCATGCGGCCGGGATGCGTGGCGGTGCCACGTCCGGCAATCAGCCGCAGGCAGAAAGCACGGTGCCAGCCCTCCAGCGAACCGGACGCCACTTCATCCGCCTCAAAAATCGGGTTCCACATCAGCGAGCCGTAACCAAAGATCCATACCGGGCTGTGATCGGGACGACAGGCCAGGGTGGCTGCCAGCGAGGCCGCGCGCTGCTCGCAACTCCAGAGCAACGCCTCTTCGATATCCCCGAACGACGTTTTACAATCCGCTTTTAATAGAAATTCCCGGGTAAGCAATGCGACCTCCTCAACATCAACGGCGTCCTGCAGAATGGCTCCTGTAACATGATCTCCAAAACGGCGCTGCGTTTCGTTCATCAAATTGACATTAATCTATTTCCGCGCGGGGTTACAAGCGTGATTCCGGTCGCAGGTTAAAAAAAACCAGATAAACCTTATAGCGAAGATGAAAAAAAGGGCCAGATAATCCTGGCCCTTTGGCGTGAACAGGCTAGCGACGGCATTAACGTTTAGGAAGCCACTTATCGTCATCACCTTTCTCATACTCTTTTTTCACGGCTGCCCAGGCGACTTTGTGCGCCACCTCTTCCCGCGAATCATCGCCGCGTCGATCCTTAGCCTCTTTATATTCTTCCCACGCGCTGTTAAATGCCTGCTGATAGATATCCTGCGCATGCGCGGGAAGCACGTGTTTTACGTTGTCAGGTAAGTCGGTTCGTTTAGAGTAAGGCATAACGGCTCCTCAGTTTATGGATTCCTGTTAAGCCTGGCGCAACAGAACAAAAATACAAACAGCCACTTATCTGCACTTCAAATTAAAAACCAGAAACAGGCCACACAAGTTACAATGAGAAGCAGATTTTACGGCATTTGGCGGTCAGATAGATGGTTAAAGAGAAATTGTTGTGGCCTGATTAATATTGCAATATTTGAGATAACTTCAGGTTAATACCACTTCGACCATTTATTGCATTTAAGTAAAAAGCAGTAAATTTTTCCCGTTCGGACCGGTGAAAAGATAAACTGCGCCCTGCCCTAAAACTGATTATATTTCTAACAGCAGCACTCGCTGTGTCCGGATAATCATTAACCAGAGAGGATGGTGAATGCCTTCACATGAAAAAACACGTCACAAGGAATTCTCGCTGATACTTCCCCTTATCACGCTGGGTATACTCTATTTTTTTGGTGCAACCACATCATTTCCGATTGTAGTCGGTATCAACTTAGTGGCGCTGGTTGCCATTCTGAGCAGCGCCTTTAGCGTTGTACGACATGCCGACGTGCTGGCGCACCGGCTGGGCGAGCCCTATGGCTCTCTGATCCTGAGTCTGTCCGTGGTGATTCTGGAAGTGAGCCTGATCTCGGCGCTGATGGCGACCGGCGATGCCGCACCCGGGCTGATGCGCGATACGCTCTATTCGATCGTGATGATTGTAACCGGCGGACTGGTTGGCTTTGCGCTGCTGCTGGGCGGTAATAAGTTTGCGACACAATACGTGAATCTGGCGGGCGTGAAGCAATATCTGATCGCTATCTTTCCCCTGGCGATTCTGGTGCTGGTGTTTCCCAACGCACTGCCGGGCGGTAATTTCTCTGTCACTCAGGCACTGCTGATCGCGGCGATTTCAGCGGCGATGTATGGCGTGTTCCTGCTGATTCAGACCAAAACCCACCAGAGCCTGTTTGTCTATGAGCATGAAGATGAGAGCGATGATGGCGACCCGCATCATGGCAAACCGTCTGCCCACAGCAGCTTCTGGCATACCAGCTGGCTGATCGTGCATCTGATTGCGGTCATTGCCGTGACCAAGATGAATGCTAATACGCTGGAAAGCCTGCTGACGGATTTGAATGCGCCGGCACAGTTTACCGGTTTCCTGGTGGCCCTGCTGATCCTCTCACCGGAAGGCCTGGGGGCGATCAGGGCCGTGCTGATGAATCAGGTGCAGCGCGCCATGAACCTCTTCTTTGGTTCAGTGCTGGCGACCATCTCACTCACAGTACCGGCAGTAACCATTATCGCCACCCTGACCGGACAGGAGCTGATATTTGGTCTGGAGCCGCCACAGATGGTGATTATGATGGCGTCGCTGATTCTCTGTCAGCTCTCCTTCTCGACCGGACGCACAAATGTACTGAATGGAGCCGCGCATCTGGCGTTGTTTATCGGTTATCTGATGACCATCATGCTGTAACGTCACCGGATTTCAGGCGAAAAAAAAGAGCGATTAATCGCTCTTTTTTTGCAGCAAACTTATTTGCTGGTATCGAGTTCCGGGAAGCTTTTCACCAGATCGTCAATCGCTTTCATCTGCACCAGGAATGGCTCCAGCTTATCCAGCGGTAACGCGGACGGGCCGTCACACAGGGCGTGTTCAGGATCCGGGTGCGCTTCGATAAACAGACCGGCAATGCCGACCGCCATACCGGCACGCGCCAGCTCAGCCACCTGAGCACGACGACCGCCTGATGCTGCGCCAAACGGATCGCGCGTCTGCAGCGCATGGGTCACATCGAAAATCACCGGGCTGTTTTTGGTGACTTTCTTCATCACGTTAAAGCCGAGCATGTCGACAACCAGATTGTCGTAGCCGAAATTGCTGCCGCGATCGCACAGGATGACCTGCTCGTTGCCACCTTCAGCGAACTTATCAACGATGTTGCCCATCTGACCCGGGCTGACGAACTGGGGCTTCTTGACGTTAATGACCGCGCCGGTTTTCGCCATCGCTTCCACCAGGTCAGTCTGACGCGCCAGAAACGCGGGCAGCTGGATCACATCAACCACTTCAGAGACCGGCTGCGCCTGGGACGCTTCATGCACATCGGTGATAATTTTGACGCCGAAAGCCTGCTTCAGCTCCTGGAAAATCTTCATCCCCTCTTCCAGGCCTGGGCCGCGATAGGAGTGAATAGAGGAGCGGTTCGCTTTATCAAATGACGCTTTGAATACGTAAGGAATACCAAGTTTACTGGTGACGGTAACGTAGTGTTCGCAGATGCGCATCGCCAGGTCGCGCGACTCCAGAACGTTCATCCCGCCAAACAGTACAAATGGCAGATCGTTTGCAACTTTGATATCGCCAATACTCACGACTTTCTGTGTCATGCCCTTTCCTTTTCAGTGGGTCCGCTTAGTGCAGCGTGACCTGTTTTTGTTCGATTGCGTGAATCTGAACTTTGATCATTTCGCTGACCGGGTCTTCAGGACACTGCTCAACGAAGTACGTTAAATCATTCAGGGCGATATGGTCGCACTCCAGCTGCGCGTAGATCAAACCGCGATCGCGGATTTCGTAGGGATCGTCAGGATCGATACGCAACAGCACCTGACTGACGTTCAGCGCCAGCTCCATCTTCTTCTCTTCCATCAACGCCGCTTTCAGTGTGTCGAGCATCTTGCGCATCACGGTGACGGTTTTGGCTTCGTCGAGATCGTCGTCATACAGACGCGCTGTCGGGCTGATATTGCCTTTGAGCCACACTTCCAGCGTGTGCCAGTCAAGGGTTTCGCCATTAAATGGGTTGATCATCCACTTATCGCCATCAATCCAGTCGGCGCGCAGAATCAGCTGCGTCGGGAAGATCACCGGCATCAGCGGCAGTTCCAGCTCGGCGGCGATGTGCAGCAGGATAACGCCCAGTGACACCGCCGTGCCCCGACGGGTCTTCAGCACATTGTCGATCCAGAGGGCATCAGAAAGATTGTAGACGCCACTGGCACCGCAAAATCCCCACTGGCGATAGAACAGTTCCAGCAGCTTTTCGAGCTGCATGTCAGCATCTTCAGTATGGCTGACATAGTCACGTGCTTCGGCGACTAACGCCGCAAGTTGTGCTTCCACCGACAACGCCGGGAAATCGGCGCGGATGGCAAGCGTGGCACCAATCACCGCTTCACACAGCGGTGTCTGGCTGAAATCTAATTGTTCGGTCGAGGTCATGCTATCCCCATAACGGCATTTTGGTCAGCGCCAGCTTAATGATGGCCACCAGGGCGATTAACGCTACCAGAAAAGCGATCCAGCGGGTGCGATCAGTGCGTGGACGGCGACTCAATGCCACAAATCCTAAGGCGATGTAGATGATAACCGCTAAAAGCTTCTCCGTCAGCCAGCTTCCTTGCGGTGTAAAGGGATAGAAGTGGGTAATCATCACCAGCGAGACGCCGGTCACCAGTAACAGGGTGTCGTTAGCGTGCGGCAGGATGCGCACCCAGCGTTTCGTCATCATTGCCGATCCACGGCGCAGCCAGTAAAACCGCAGCAGGAACAGCGTCACGGTAAGCACCACCGTTAAGATGTGCAGATTTTTAATCAGGGGATAAAAGGCGAACATCATGAATCCTTTTCAAAGCGCTTTTATGAAGGGAGCTGACCTAAGGTCACACGCGGATTGCCACCGTAATCATCGACGGTTTCCACGGCGTGATAGCCTTTTTGCCGCATCAGCGTGGCCACCGCCTCGCCCTGCTGCCAGCCATGTTCCAGCAGCAGCCAGCCACCCGGCAGCAGCCACGTGGGTGCCTGCTCGATCAGCGTACGCAGATCCGCCAGTCCCGCTTCATCCGCCACCAGCGCGCTGCGCGGTTCAAAGCGCACGTCACCCTGCTCCAGATGAACATCGCAGGCATCTATGTAGGGTGGGTTACTGACAATGAGGGTAAAGCGCTGTGGCGTCAGCGCCTGGAACCAGTGACTGAGCAGAAAGGTGGTGTTGGTGAGGCTGAGCTGCTGCGCATTACTGTTCGCCAGCTCAACGGCGGCTTCAATGCGATCCACGCCGGTGACCTGACAATCGGGACGCTCGCTGGCCAGCGCCAGCGCAATCGCTCCGGTGCCGGTGCCCATGTCCAGAATGGTTGCCGGTGTCGGGGGCAGATGCGCCAGCGCCTGTTCAACCAGCAGTTCGGTATCCGGGCGCGGGATCAGCGTGGCGTCATTGACGCGCAATGGCAGCGACCAGAACTCGCGTTCGCCCACCAGATGCGCCACCGGCTCACCGCGGGCGCGACGCGCCAGCAGGCTATCCAGCTGCGTCAGCTGCTCATCGCTGAGCACCGTTTCATCAAAGGCGATTAACCAGCTGCGTGATTTGCCGGTCACAAAACCTAACAGGATCTCTGCGTCACGCTTCGGACTGTCACCACCGCACAGCGTGGCGACCGCCTGTTTCAGCCAGTGACGAATATCCATTAATCCTGACCAGCCAGCGCTGCCAGCTGATCGGCCTGGTACTCCTGAACAATCGGCTCAATCAGGCTGTCGAGTTTCCCTTCCATCACTTCATCCAGACGGTAGATGGTCAGGTTGATACGGTGATCGGTCACGCGGCCCTGCGGAAAGTTGTAGGTGCGGTTACGGTCAGAACGATCGCCGCTGCCCAGCAGGTTGCGTCGGGTACTGGCTTCGGCGGCGTGACGGCGGGCCATCTCTGCAGCATGAATACGCGAGCCCAGCACCGCCAGCGCTTTGGCTTTGTTTTTATGCTGTGAACGTTCGTCCTGACACTCCACCACGATACCGGTTGGCAGGTGGGTAATACGAATAGCGGAGTCGGTGGTGTTAACGTGCTGACCGCCTGCGCCGGATGAGCGGAAAGTATCGATCTTCAGATCGCCCGCATTGATTTCCGGCAGTTCCGCTTCCGGGATTTCCGGCATCACGGCAACGGTACAGGCTGAGGTGTGAATGCGGCCCTGGGATTCGGTCTCCGGCACGCGCTGCACGCGATGGCCGCCTGACTCAAACTTCAGGCGTCCATAGGCACCTTCGCCGGTGACGCGGGCAATCACTTCTTTGTAACCGCCATGCTCGCCTTCGTTGGCGCTGATGATCTCCACGCGCCAGCGACGCGCTTCGGCATAGCGGCTGTACATGCGGAAGAGATCGCCGGCGAAAATCGCCGCTTCATCGCCGCCGGTTCCGGCGCGCACTTCGATAAAACAGGCGCGCTCATCATCCGGATCTTTCGGCAGCAACAGAACCTGCAACTGCTGCTCCAGCACGTCACTCTTCTCACGCGCTTCCTGCAACTCTTCCTGCGCCATGTCACGCATTTCAGGATCGTCGAGCATCTGCTGCGCGGTTTCGATATCTTCCTGCACCTGCTGCCAGTCGCGGAAGCAACGGGTCACATCGGTCAGCTGAGCATATTCGCGTGACAGCGCACGGAAACGCTCCTGATCGGCGATCACGCCTGCATCGCCCAGCATCGCTTCCACTTCTTCGTGGCGCTCCTGCAGGGCTTCCAGTTTGGCAACTATAGAGGTTTTCATTTAAATGTGGGATTCCCGTAACAGGTGGCGACAGCGGTGTGCCTAATCGAGACCCAGGCTGTCGCGTAAAATCTGCAGGCGTTCATTATCGCCGTCGCGGGCGGCCTGCTGAAGTGATTTGGTTGGAGCGTGTATTAAACGGTTGGTCAGCTTGTGCGCCAGTTCCTGCATGACTTTCTGCGGATCGGCACCCTGCTGCAGCGCCTGCAGCGCACGGCCTTCCAGCTCAGCGCGGATCTCTTCCGCCTGAGAACGATATTCACGGATCGTATTCACCGCGCCCTGTGAGCGCAGCCACGCCATGAATTCGCTGCTTTCCTGAACCACGATGCTTTCGGCCTGAACCGCGGCCGCTTTGCGCTGCGCCAGGTTCTGCTCGATGATCGCCTGCAGGTCATCCACGCTGTAGAGATAGGCGTTAGGCAGGTCGCCCACTTCCGGCTCTACGTCGCGCGGAACTGCAATGTCGACCAGCAGCATTGGCTTGTTACGTCGCGCTTTCAGCGCGCGCTCCATCATCCCCTTACCGATAATCGGTAGCGGACTGGAGGTTGACGAGATAATAATGTCGGCTTCTGCCAGACGGGCGTCGATCTCCGCCAGGGTGATCACCTCTGCACCCACTTCCGACGCCAGCGTTTCGGCGCGTTCGCGGGTACGGTTGGCGATGATCAGATTTTTGACCTGATGTTCACGCAGATGACGCGCCACCAGCTCAATGGTCTCACCTGCGCCAACCAGCAAGACATTGACGGAGGAGAGCGATTCGAAGATCTGACGGGCCAGCGTACAGGCGGCAAACGCCACCGACACCGCGTTGGCACCGATATCGGTTTCCGTACGCACGCGTTTGGCAACCGAGAAGGTTTTCTGGAACATGCGTTCCAGTTCACTGCTCAGCGCCTGACCGCGTGAGGAGTCGGCAAAGGCTTTTTTCACCTGACCGAGGATTTGCGGTTCGCCCAGCACCAGTGAGTCGAGTCCGCTGGCGACGCGCATCAGGTGGCTGACCGCCTCGTTATCCTGATGCCAGTAGAGGCTGTTTCGCACATCCTCTTCATCCAGCTGATGATAATTGCATAACCAGCTCACCAGACGCGCCTGTAAGTCGGCCTGCTGCTCTACACTCAGGTAGAGTTCAGTCCGGTTACAGGTGGACAACACCACGCCGCTCTGCACCATTGGCTGTGATAACAGGCTGTTTAACGCCTGCTCAAGCGTCTCCGGCCCGAACGAGACGCGTTCGCGCAGAGCAATGGGGGCTGTCTTGTGATTGATTCCGAGAGCGAGCAGCGTCATAGCGGTTTTGGTTGGGATGTCCCAATAATGTCAGGGTTTTGTGAGGCGCATTCTACAAGATGCGGCAGATCAAGAAAAGCCATACAAAGGCTATGACTGTAATAAGATTAACCCGATCGTGCTCAATTTGCTGCATAACAGCATTGACGGTTAAAACCGGGACGGTTAGCGTTATCCGTTACGAATAATAAATGTGTCCGAGGAGATGACCACTTGATGCTTAATTCACCACGCAATCTGTTGCGCCTTTTGCCCCTTGCCAGCGTGCTGCTGGCAGCCTGTAGCGTCAACAAACCGCAAGGCCCGGGCCCCAGCGTTACCGCGCCACAGTGGCAACAGCATCAGCAGGCGGTCTCAAAGGTCACGCACTATCAGACCCGCGGCGCCTTTGCCTATCTTTCTGACAAGCAGAAAGTCTATGCCCGCTTCAACTGGCAGCAGACCGCGCCCGATCGCTATCGCCTGCTGCTGACCAATCCGCTGGGCAGCACCGAACTGCAGCTGGATGCGCAGGGCTCAGTGGTACAGATCGTCGATAACAATGGAAAGCGTTACGTCAGCAACGATGCGCAGAAAATGATTTCGCAGCTGACCGGCATGAACATTCCGCTGGCGAATCTGCGCCAGTGGATGATGGGTCTGCCAGGCGATGCCACCGACTATCAGCTCAACGAGAGCTATCAGCTGAGCAGCCTGAACTACAGCCGCGACGGTCAGAACTGGCAGGTCTCTATTGCGGGCTACGACAGCAAAGTCACCCCGCCGCTGCCTTCGAGCCTGGAGCTGAAAGAGGGTGACCAGCGGATTAAACTGCGTATGGACGGCTGGACCGTTCAATGATCACCCACTGGCCTGCCCCGGCAAAACTGAATCTTTTTCTCTACATCACCGGCCGTCGTCCCGACGGCTATCACAACCTGCAGACGCTGTTTCAGTTTCTTGATTACGGTGACCAGCTGCAGATTACTGTCGATCAAAGCGGCTCGATTACACTGTTAACGCCCGTGGCAGGCGTTGCGGATGCGGATAACCTGATTGTCCGCGCCGCAAACATGCTGAAACAGGCGGCGCAGGATAACAATCGCCTGTCCGCTCACGCGGGCGCGCAGATTGCCGTTGAGAAAAACCTGCCCATGGGTGGCGGTCTCGGTGGCGGCTCCTCTGATGCGGCAACCGTACTGGTGGCGCTGAATCATCTGTGGCAAACCGGCTTCACGCCGGATGAGCTGGCGTCGATGGGTGTGAAGCTGGGCGCGGATGTGCCGGTGTTTGTCCAGGGCTTCGCGGCCTTCGCCCAGGGGGTGGGTGAACAACTTCATCCCGCAGAGCCGGAAGAAAAGTGGTATCTTGTCGCCCATCCCGGCGTGAATATCAGCACCCCAGTAGTATTCAACGACCCCGAACTGACGCGAGATACTCCATCGCGCAGTTTATCGACGCTTTTAGCATCACCCTTCACCAATGATTGTGAAGCAGTGGTAAGAAAACGTTTTCGTGAGGTTGATGAGCTTGTTTCCTGGCTGCTAGAATACGCGCCGTCACGCCTGACTGGCACGGGCGCTTGTGTGTTTGCTGAATTCGACACCGAGTCTGCTGCCCGCCAGGTGCTGGAGCTTGCCCCGAATGGGGTACGCGCATTTGTAGCCCGGGGCGTAAATGTTTCGCCGCTACAGCGTACCCTGCGAGGCGATTAGCGAATGCGTGACAGTGTCACCACGTTCCGGACACTGCACGTTTCGCATCAACACACCCGTGTGAACGCACATGACCGTACGCGCCGGTTACAGTCATGCCGTTCATTCTCTGGACGCAAAGCCTGAGGTTCTTCTCGTGCCTGATATGAAGCTATTTGCTGGTAACGCCACCCCGGAACTAGCACAACGTATTGCCAACCGCCTTTACACCAGCCTGGGAGACGCCGCTGTAGGACGTTTCAGTGATGGTGAAGTGAGCGTACAGATCAACGAAAATGTACGCGGTGGTGATATTTTCATCATCCAGTCCACCTGTGCCCCCACCAACGATAATCTGATGGAACTGGTTGTGATGGTCGACGCGCTGCGTCGTGCTTCTGCTGGTCGTATTACCGCAGTCATCCCCTACTTTGGTTATGCCCGTCAGGATCGCCGCGTGCGTTCCGCGCGTGTACCTATCACCGCTAAAGTAGTGGCAGACTTCCTTTCCAGCGTCGGTGTTGACCGTGTTCTGACGGTTGACCTGCACGCCGAGCAGATCCAGGGCTTCTTCGACGTCCCGGTTGATAACGTATTTGGCAGTCCGATCCTGCTGGAAGATATGATGCAGATCGGTCTGGAAAACCCGATTGTTGTTTCTCCCGATATTGGTGGCGTAGTACGTGCCCGTGCTATCGCTAAACTGCTGAACGACACCGATATGGCCATCATCGATAAACGCCGCCCTCGCGCGAACGTTTCTCAGGTGATGCACATCATTGGTGACGTTGCTGGCCGCGACTGCGTGCTGGTCGACGACATGATCGACACCGGCGGCACGCTGTGCAAAGCGGCTGAAGCGCTGAAAGAGCGTGGTGCTAAACGCGTATTTGCTTACGCGACCCACCCGATCTTCTCCGGCAATGCGGTTGAAAACCTGCGTAAATCTGTGCTCGACCAGGTAATCGTCTGCGATACCATCCCACTCTCTCAGGAAATTAAGTCACTGCCGAATGTGCGCACGCTGACCTTATCTGGCATGCTGGCCGAAGCCATTCGCCGCATCAGTAACGAAGAGTCAATCTCGGCAATGTTCGAGCATTAATCTTCGCGGAACCGGGCCCTGTGCCCGGTTTTTTTATGCCTGCCGGGCGCCCGATTAACGCGCTTCTTTTTCTGATATTTTCGCGATAAATTTCCCCAAAATCGACTATTTTCAACGCCACCCACTCTTTTGATAAAACGCCGCGTTCCCCGCTTCTGCCCTGTGCCGTTAAGTGGTAATTTGCAGCGCACTTTTCATAAGAACCCTGACCGCCATGAGCCTGGATATCTATACGTTATTTGTCTGCGAGCTTTATGTGCTGGGGTTTCTGAGCATCATCATGTTTTTTGCCTGGATCGGATCGCAGTATGATCGCGTTCTCGGCTTCACCTGCCTGTCGCTGGTTTTTACCCTGATTGCGGTATTCTTAAGTAGCCTGCGCAGCAGTGGCCTGCATTTCCTGCCCGTTGCAGTGGGTAACGTTTTAGTGATGCTGGCTTACGGCGGATTGTTAAATGCGTTCCGGCGCTTCTGCGGTAAGCCCATCGGCACTCACTGGCTGCTGGGCGCCCTGCTCTGGGCACTCCTCTGCTGTTTCCCGGCATTCTATTACAGCTTACCCAAACGGGTGCTGGTGCTCTGCATCGCCTGCATCGTCTATACCGCGGCACTGATCCAGCTGGTCTGGCTGGCGCGTGCCACGCTAAAGGTGACCTTCTGGCCTGCGCAGTTGCTGCTGTGGATCCATCTGCTGTTTCACCTGGCTCGCCTGTTTCTGGACAGCGCGATTCCCAGCACGCTGCCTGGCGCCATTGGCGGATCAAACTTCTCGATTTACGTCATCCTGGAATCGATTCTGTTTGTCATCGGTCTGACATTTACTATCCTGGCCATGGTGAATGAACGGATGCAGTCAGTCTTAAAACATGCCTCAATGCACGATCCTCTGACCAGCGTCTGGAATCGTCGGGCTTTATTTAATGAAGCAGAGAAGATTGTGGCGCAATGCCGCCGTCAGAACCGACCTTTTAGCGCGATTCTGTTCGATCTGGATCATTTTAAGAGCATTAACGATCGGTATGGCCATCAACAGGGCGACCAGATATTGATTCACTTTTGCGACATTGTCAGAGGATTGATACCGGCTGAGGGGCGTTTTGCGCGACTGGGCGGAGAGGAGTTTGCGGCAATAATTCCGGCGGCGGCAACAGAGGCAGAGGCCTGGTGCGAGACGATTCGGCGGGAGGTCTGTGCGTCACAACCCAATTCAATTGCCTATTCGGTCAGCATTGGGTTTGCCACGGTCACACATCAGCAGCAGGGTTTTGACGATTTACTCGCACTGGCGGATAAAGCGCTCTATCACGCCAAGGCCAGCGGCCGGAACCGCATAGCGCAGCATCCGGTCACTGCTGGCATCAGTTAATGGTGAGAATTGTGCGACCGGCGACAACGTTTGTCATAGTGACGATGCCAGTAATAACGATCTTCAACCTTTTCACGACCACTCAGACCCGCCCCGACCAGCCACATCATTGCACCAACAAAGATGCCTAAGATTGCGCCCTGCGCCAGCGCATCTGGCAGATCAAGCGAGGGAAGCTGGTTCATAATTGAGAAACCCACGCCCAGCACCATTGTGACTAATCCCAGTACCATCAAGCTGTTACCCGCTACGCGGCAGTGTTGATGTTTCATGCTGCACCTCCATCCATATGAGTCAATAACCGCACACAATGTTAAGTGCCATAAGCTTAGGCAATGGGTGAAGATAACGTTGCGGACTGGATCACACATCAGCCATAAATAATTAACTGGCCCTGATTACAGCCTGTTGATTCAGATGGAAAATGATTAATCACCGTCATGAACCATTTCGATGCTTGTACTTTGTCATCTCGCCCGTGGCGAAGTAAACTAACGCCCTTTCGCGATAACAGCAGGATAATCATTGTGAGCAGCATTAAACTGATTGTGGGCCTTGCTAATCCAGGCGCTGAATATGCCGCCACGCGCCACAATGCCGGTGCCTGGTATCTGGATTTACTGGCTGAGCGCCACAATCAGTCACTGAAAGAGGAAGGCAAATTCTATGGCTATACCGCACGCCTGGCGATAGCCGGAGAGGATGTGCGCCTGCTGGTGCCGACCACCTCTATGAACCTGAGCGGGAAAGCCGTGGCGGCGATGGCGACCTTTTATCGCATCGCGCCAGAAGAGATCCTGGTGGCGCATGATGAACTCGATCTGCCACCCGGCGTGGCGAAGTTCAAGCAGGGCGGCGGGCATGGCGGCCATAACGGGCTGAAAGATATCATCAGCAAAATGGGCAACAACAACAATTTCCATCGGCTGCGCATCGGTATCGGACATCCCGGCGATCGCAACAAGGTGACCGGATTTGTGCTGGGCAAGCCGCCCGCCAGTGAGCAGAAGCTGATTGATGATGCCATTGATGAGGCGGCGCGCTGCACCGAACTATGGCTGAAAGAGGATCGTATCAAGGCGATGAACCGGCTGCACGCCTTCAAGCCTGCTTAAACGCCCGAATCGTCGTGATTCCGTGTATAATGCGCGAAATTTTTCAATTCGTCTCCGACAGTCCGCCTTCTGGCGCACTGTCCATCCAGTTATAAAGGGTATCAAACCATGGGATTCAAATGCGGTATCGTGGGCCTGCCGAACGTCGGTAAATCCACTCTGTTTAACGCGCTGACTAAAGCGGGCATCGAAGCGGCTAACTTCCCCTTCTGCACCATTGAGCCAAACACGGGCGTGGTGCCGATGCCTGACCTGCGTCTCGACCAGCTTTCTGAGATTGTTAAGCCGCAGCGCGTGGTGCCGACTACCATGGAATTCGTCGATATCGCCGGTCTGGTAAAAGGCGCGTCAAAAGGTGAAGGCCTGGGCAACCAGTTCCTGACCAACATCCGTGAAACCGAAGCGATCGGCCACGTGGTGCGCTGCTTTGAAAACGACAACATCATCCACGTGGCGGGTAAAGTGAACCCGGCTGAAGATATTGATGTGATCAACACCGAGCTGGCGCTGTCCGATCTTGAAACCTGTGAACGTGCGATTCAGCGCGTGCAGAAGAAAGCCAAAGGCGGCGACAAAGATGCTAAGGCTGAGCTGGCTGCGCTGGAGAAGTGTCTGCCGCATCTTTCTGAAGCGGGCATGCTGCGTTCACTGAATCTGGATGAGGACGACAAAGCGGCAATCCGCTATCTGAGCTTCCTGACTCTGAAACCCACCATGTACATAGCTAACGTCAATGAAGATGGTTTCGAGAACAACCCGTACCTGGATCAGGTGCGCGCTATCGCCGAAGCGGAAGGTTCAGTCGTGGTGCCCGTGTGCGCCGCCGTTGAGTCGGATATCGCCGAGCTGGAAGATGAAGACCGTGACGAGTTCATGGCAGAGCTGGGACTGGAAGAGCCAGGCCTGAACCGCGTTATCCGCGCTGGTTACTCCCTGCTGAACCTGCAGACCTACTTCACCGCTGGCGTAAAAGAAGTGCGTGCATGGACTATCCCGGTTGGCGCGACAGCTCCACAGGCAGCCGGTAAAATCCATACCGACTTCGAGAAAGGCTTTATCCGCGCCCAGACCATCGCGTTTGAAGATTTCATCGCTTATAAAGGCGAGCAAGGTGCTAAAGAAGCCGGCAAGATGCGTTCAGAAGGTAAAGAGTACATCGTGAAAGATGGCGATGTGATGAACTTCCTGTTTAACGTCTGATTAAAGATTGTTGTCTCATGGGGTTTCATCAAAACTATGAAGTCTGACAGACTCC
Source organism: Pantoea sp. EKM21T (assembly GCF_011800405.1). Taxonomy (NCBI): domain Bacteria; kingdom Pseudomonadati; phylum Pseudomonadota; class Gammaproteobacteria; order Enterobacterales; family Erwiniaceae; genus Pantoea; species Pantoea sp. EKM21T. Next base: position 60,140 of record NZ_JAALFV010000002.1, on the reverse strand, counting down.
CTAAAATCCACGCCATGGCGTGGATTTTTTATTATGCGGTCGGGGTAAAATTCAGGCGGACACGTCCTTCCCATTAGCCGTGCTGCAAAATACTTTCAGATCGACCCCGCCCGAGGCTTATCAGGCGGAGCCTTAAGACGTTATTGCACCAGGTTATGCTGCAGGGAATATTTCACGATATGGGCATTATTGGTAAATTTCATTCGCTTCATCATGCGTGATTTATAGGTGCTGACGGTTTTATTACTGATGGAGAGCGCATCGGCTATCGCATTAATCGACTCCCCGTGGGCCAGCATGATCATGATTTGCCGTTCGCGCATCGTCAGGCTCTCATGAGGCGCACGATTATTGCTCTGGTAGTCGGAGAAGATAATCTCCTGTGCCAGATCGTGATCGATATAGCGTGATCCCTGCGCCACGGTGCGAATCGCTTTGAGTAAAACATCCGGCGACTTGTCTTTGGTGATATAGCCCAGCGCACCATTATTTAACACCCGCCGGGTAATTTGCGGTTCGTTGTACATACTCAATACCAGAATGCGCAGCCGGGGATAGAGAGGCATCAGGCGGGTAATCAGATCTTCTCCGCTCATGCCAGGCATCGAAATATCGAGCAGCAGCAGATCGACTTCGTGCTGACGCAGGCGCTCCAGCACCTGGCCGCTATCCGATGCTTCGCATACCACGTCGATATTGTCATCAAGAGCAAAAATTTGCTTCAGGCCCTCGCGCATAATGGCATGATCGTCGGCAATCATCAGACGTATGCATTTACTCATCGGTTAATACTCCCGGTTTTCGGACAGGATGCGACTGATTTAGCGCTTACAGAGAGGGGGAATTTCAGTTTAACCCGGGTCCCTTTACCAGGTGTACTATCGATGGTCGCTTCTCCATTTAGCATGCGTCCTCGCTCCCTGATGCCGTGCAGCCCACACGTCCCTTTCTTCACTCGATTCAGATGAAACCCTTTACCGTTATCGACAACTTCGATGAGCAGCGCATCCGGCGTGAGTTTGACGAAGATATAAACATTGCTGGCTCTGGCATGGCGGACGACATTGGTGAGAGACTCCTGTACCACGCGAAACGCCGCCGTCAGCGTCGCTTCATCCAGCACCACGGTATGTTCATCAGGTGCCAGTAAAATGCAGCGGATTCCATTGTTTTTTATAAACTGATCGCGCAACCATTCCAGCGCCGGAATTAAACCAAGATTGAGAACGTTAGGCCGCAGGCGGGTCGAGACATCCCGTACCACCTGAATCGTGCTGTCCAGATGCACCATCAGCTGCTGAATTTTTGCCTGCTGCGCATCGACAGGCTGATCTTTACGCATCGCCAGCAGCGACAACCCTGTACGCAGAGCGGTTAAATGCTGGCCCAGCTCGTCATGAATATCACGCGCCAGCTGTTTTTTTTCCGCTTCCCGCGCCCGCTCGAGATTATGAGTTAACTGCCGCAACTCCTCTTCGGTCTTGCGGATTGCAGTGATATCGCGCCCAACCGCCAGCACGCTAACCAGCTCGCCCTGTAAATCATATTCCGGCACGCAGCGCACATGCAGGGTGCGTTTATCACCCTGATGCTTTACCACCAGCTCATCTTCGGCCACTTTCTCATCAACCATCGTGCGTGAGACCAGCTTAAACAGGCTCAGTCCAATCCCCCCGCGCTGCACGCTTTCAGTCAGCGGCACCCGACTGATATCGTTTTCGCTAAGATTAAACCAGCTGCGGACCGCCAGGTTGGCATAGAGGCAGCGGGTCTGCAAATCAAACCGTAAAATGAGGTCGGGAGAATTTTCCACTACCTGATGCAGCTGTTTTTCCCGAAGTTGCTGCTGCTCTTTTTGCCGGCGAATTTCATGCATATCGTGCACAATGCATAAGATATGCAGCTCACCATCCTGGTGATATCCGCTACAACTCACTTCTACGGGAAAAACGTTATGCCGGCCGGTATGATGTGAAGTGAATTGTATCCCTTCAGGGCGGGTACTGAGTTTCCACCACAGGGCAAAAACATCATTGTCGCGCAGCTCTTTATCAATGATGTCAAAGCTGAGCTGCGAAAATGCCTCGCGGGAATATCCCGTCAACTGGCAGGCCTTTTCATTGACATATTTGATATGCAGCTGGCTGTCTATCAAATATATCGCATCATGAATTTTGTTTAAGGCAATATTTGATAAACCTGTGATAGTAGTTTTGTCATTGTCATTCTGGTCAGATACACCCTGTAAAAGCATTATTCCCTCCACGGATTTATCAAGCCGCAGAGAATAACGTTCCGACGGCATGATAGTCATAACCCGCTAAATATTAACGAGCTGATAAGCTTAGCAGTTAAATTGCCATTTTTCGCAGGCCCATATTCAGGCGTAAATTCTCCCCTTTAATGTTTCCCGCGCGCGTGAGAGCCGAGAGCGCACGGTGCCTACCGGGATTTCTAACTGCTGAGCGATATCCTGATAGCTGCCCTCCTCCTCCACAAGGATAGACAGCATCACCCTGACGTCTTTCGGTAAAATTTCGAGGGATGCCAGCGTATGACTCAGTAATTGCCTGTTTTCCGTCAGATCGCTGGGATCATTATCCAGCAGCAGATCGGCGATAACTTCATCATTAAGATTATCAAACAGATAGTGGATCTGTTTTGATTTGTAGTAGTTGCGAATCAAATTAACTGCGATGCCAAATACCCACGTTTCCGGACGGGATGCGCCGCGAAACTTATGGCGATTACACAACACTTCCAGACAGGTCATTTGCAGGATGTCATCAGCATCTTCATGGCTGGCAATACGTTTTCGAATGAAATTTAACAGCTTCTTATTATGCGTAACGAAGATCTCATCCCAGTTTACGTTAATTGCTAAGGGTGACTCTGCGACAGCGGATACGAGCGTTGAATTAATCATTTTCTTATCTCTCTCATTAGTAGCAATTGATTTCGTTACATAGCAAGAGATATGCCATCTGCTGCTCAACAAATAAGCTGCTGTTTATGAAAACAATTAATTCTCCATACAGAATTATCTGAGACAGTTTTTACCCTTCCTTATCGATGAATAATGCAAAAAATTGCACTGATTTCCGGATGAAATTATTTCCACTTTTTTTTACCGCTTTTTTCGGAACCGGTAAGCGTTATTTGACACAGAAAGAGAGTAATAACCATTGAGGATGGCTGGCGATGCTCAAAATACAACATGCGATACCGGCGCTGGCGCACTCGCTAAAAGCTCTGCATAAAAACACGCCACAGACAGCAGGTAAAAACGACGTGCCGGATAATGTCCGCGCGCGTGAAACCTCACTGAATGACGCGATGGAAGAAATGGGCGCCGCGTTCAGTGAAAAGATGGAACGCAGGCAAAAGGCGCAGGACCGCCGTAATGCGTCGCGGAACCAGCAGCGTGGCAAACATGCGCTCAGCAAAGTCGGAGAGTTGAATGCACTATTTTCCCTACTCGACGGCGGCGATGAACAACAAACGCTGGAGCAGATGGCGTGGCTACGTGCCGCCCTGCGCCAGAATCCGCCGCCGGATAGCGACACACTTCTGGAAAAGACCGGCGGCGATCCGGCGCGCACCGCCCTGCTACTGCGTGTGATCGGCGAACAGGCACAGGATAAAGGCGACGGGGAACTGGCCGGGCTGGCCGGGGCCCAGCTGGATAAGCTACAGCAGACCCACGGCCAGACCATTCGTGCAGGCAACAACACGGCGTCAGCCATCGCCGGGTATACCCGCGATCCGCAGCGTAAACAGTCGTTGCGCAACCTCTATTACGACAGCATCGTCCACCAGCAGTCCGCAACCAGGATGCTGGATATGCTGCTGGAGCTGATCGGCTCGCGTAATCTGATCCCGACGCTGCGTACTCTGCAGCGCGCGCTGGCGGATGATATCGCCGCACTTGCCCCCTCAATCAGCGTTATTACCCTCGGACGTATCCACCGCGGACTGCGCGATGCTGCCGGGATAAGCCAGACGCTGAGCGACAGCACTGCCTTTTTGCAGCGTATGCGCAGCAAACTGCCCAGTGTTGCCATGAACAGCCTGACTCTGGCACGCCGGATGTTGCAAATCAGCCATAACGGCGCTTATCAGAGTGATTTTACCGGGCTGGCAGACGAGATTGTCGGCCAGAACAGGCAACATCTGCCGCTCTTTTTTAGTTCGCTTTTTCCGCTCCTGCACGGCGTGCCAGCCTCGCTGTGGCCCGCTCAGGAAAATCGTGACAACGCGTTAAAACTGCTGCGCGGCATGATTACGGACGTCACTAAAACTGAGCAGCAACAGCAACGCCGCAACCGAAACGCTGCGTCGTGAGGCAACAAAGATGAATACCCTGTTTCACATATTGAATCGAATCGCGATCAGCGCCATGCAACGCTCCGAAGTGGTCGGTGCGGCTTTTGCCATGGCGCTGGTGTTTATGCTTATTATTCCCTTACCGCTGCCATTAATTGATGCGCTGATAGCGGTGAATATCTGCCTGTCATCTCTGCTGGTCGTGCTGGCCATGTATCTGCCTAAGCCGCTGGCGTTCTCAACCTTTCCCGCCGTGCTGCTGCTCACCACCATGTTCCGCCTGGCACTCTCTATCTCCACCACCCGCCAGATCTTAATTCAGCAGGATGCGGGCCATGTGGTGGCGGCTTTCGGTAACTTTGTGGTGGGCGGCAACCTTGCGGTAGGGATGGTGATGTTCCTGATCCTGACTGTGGTGAACTTCCTGGTCATTACCAAAGGTTCCGAAAGGGTAGCCGAAGTGGCTGCGCGTTTTACCCTTGATGCAATGCCAGGTAAACAGATGTCCATCGACAGCGATCTGCGCGCCGGACTGATTGATGGGGTACAGGCCAGAAACCGGCGTAATGAACTGGCAAAAGAGAGTCAGTTATTCGGGGCGATGGATGGCGCGATGAAGTTTGTTAAAGGTGACGCTATCGCCGGGCTGGTGATTGTCGTGATTAACCTGATTGGCGGCATCAGTATTGGCGTGCTGCAGCTGGGCATGCCTGCTGGCGAAGCGATGCATATCTACTCGATTCTGACCATCGGTGACGGACTGATTGCACAGATCCCTGCGCTGCTGATCTCGCTGACCGCCGGGATGCTGATTACCCGCGTCTCGTCCGACAATGAGCAGACGGCTGACAATAATATCGGCCGCGAGATTGCCGAGCAGTTAACCAGCCAGCCGAAAGCCTGGCTGCTCTCCTCAATGGGGATGGTGGGCTTTGCCCTGCTGCCAGGTATGCCAACGGCAATTTTTCTGCTGCTGGCCGCGCTGACGATGATTAGCGGCGGTTTTCAGATCTGGCGTGTCAGAAAGACCCTGAGCCTTGCGCAGCCGCAAATGGAAAATGAGGTCATTCCCCCTGAGCTGAACGGCAAGGAGGATTTACGTCAGTTCAACCCAACACGACCTTATCTGATCAATTTCTCGTCCTCATGGCGCGGCCATCCGGAGATGCTGGAGCTGGTGCAGGATATTCGCCGGCTGCGTAACCGTATCGTTTACCACTTCGGCTTTACCCTGCCAGCGTTCGATATCGAGTTTCTCGACCAGCAGACGGAAGATGAGTTTCGCTTCTCGGTTTATGAAATCCCGAAAGTAAAAGGGACATTTAACGTGTCGCATCGGGCGGTGAAACGCCGCTGGCTGGACGAGATCGCGTCAACCGACAGGGAAAGCGTGGCAGAGGGCGACGAGCAGCGTCAGGAAGGCGATCTTATCTGGCTGGCGGCGGATCATCCGCTGCTGCAAAACGAAGAGGTCGAGCGCTGGACGGCGCGCGAAATCCTGGTAAAGCGCATGGAGAACGCTATTCACGCCAGCAGCCCGCATTTTATTGGTCTCCAGGAAACCCGCGCGCTGGTGAGCTGGCTGGAATCAGAGCAGCCGGAGCTGTCGCAGGAGTTACAGCGCGTGATGCCCCTCTCACGTTTCTCCAGCGTCCTGCAAAAACTGGTTTCAGAACGTATTCCGCTGCGATCGGTTCGGGCAATTGCCGAAGCGCTGATCGAGCATGGGCAGCATGAGCGCGACATCTGGCTGCTGACCGACCAGGTGCGCATTTCGTTAAAAAATCACCTCTGTTACCAGTATGCCCGTCCGGACGGCCTGCATGTCTGGCTGCTGACACCGGAACTGGAAGAACAGTTGCGTGACTCGCTTCGTCAGACGCAAAACGATCTGTTCTTTGCGCTAACCCATGAGCAGATCAGCGCCATTCTCCCGCTCATCGCCAACGCATTCCCGGTTGACACCCCGGAAAGCGCGGTGCTGCTGGTCGCCCAGGATTTGCGCAGCCCGATGCGCGGGCTTATTCAGGAAGAGTTCCACTATGTGCCGGTGCTCTCGTTTGCAGAGCTGCAACCCAAACTCGCAGTAAATGTGCTGGGCCGTATAGAGCTCGATCCGGCCGCTTACTCACTTACCACGTGGGAGAGTTAACCATGTTCGAACTGCGCGTGCTGTCTGGCCTGCATTTAGGCGCCGCGTTACCCCTCTTCGGTGATAAATGGCTGATTGGCCACGCCGATGAGGCCGATCTGATGCTTAGCGATGCTCGCGTTGCTGCCCGCCAGTGCGAGCTGCGCCGGGAAGAGACCCGGTGGCTGGCACAACCGCACGGCGGGGAAGCCTATGCCATTAATAGTGAAGAACCTTTTCAGGTCGCTGACGTCTGGCTCTGCGTCGCGCGTATCGACACGCCGTGGGCCGCCTGTATGCCGCCTGCCACCCCTTCTATGCCAGAAGAAACTGCTGAAGCACCGAATGAGGCCATACCCCCGGTCGCTGCACGTAAAGGGATATTCACCCGCAGCATCCGCACGCTGGTCTGGAGCCTGATGTTGCTGCTCACTCTGACAGTAATGAGCTGGGTTTTGCAGCCCACCGTAGCCCAGACTCAGGTCACCTCCTCCCGGCCACTGAGTACTCCCGCAGAATTGCAGGCTCCGTTACAGAAAATGTTGCGCGAACGCGATCTGGCGAGCCTCGTGAAAGTTGACATGCATAATCAGCGACTGCGTCTTACAGGCCGCCTCAGTAAGCCACAGATGCAAATCTATAAACGAATGCTGGAGCGCTTTAACGCAACGTACACCAGCGATATCCCGCTGGATAACCAGGTCAGGCTGCTGAAGGTCAGACTGCCGTTTCGCATTGTGCAAATCACCACCGGTAGCCGCGCCAATATTGTCACTGATGATGGGCAGCGTCTGTTTATCGGCGATGAAGTAGACAACCTGCGGCTGGTGGCGATTACCAGTACCCAGATCGAGTTTAACGGGCGCGATAACATTAAGGTGAGCTGGTAATGACGATGACACTGGAGCAGTGGTATCAGCAGCAGCGGCGGCGGCTGACCTGCTTTTCGCCGGTCGAAAGCTTTGGTCGCATTACCGGGATCAGCGGGATATTGCTTGAAAGTAGCCTGCCTCAGGCGCGGATTGGCGATCTCTGCCAGATCGCCCGGGATGACGGGCAAAGCGTGCTGGCAGAGGTGGTCGGCTTTAACCCGCAGCACACGCTGCTCTCCGCCCTTGGCCAGCTCGACGGCATAGCCCGGGGCGCGCGCGTGGTTCCGCTGCGCCTGCCACACAGTATTGTGGTGTCCGACGCCCTGCTCGGCAGCGTACTTGACGGCTTTGGCCGTCCACTGGATGCAGGCCAGCCTGGCGCGTTCGCCCTGCCCGGTACGGTGGATGATGCGGTAGGCGTACTGGGCGATGCCCCGGCACCCACCGATCGTCCGCGCATCGATACGCCGCTGCCGACCGGCATTCGCGCCATTGATGGCCCGCTGACCCTGGGCGTGGGACAGCGGGTGGGGATCTTCGCCGGCGCGGGCTGCGGGAAAACCACCCTGCTGGCAGAGATTGCCCGTAATACGCCCTGCGATGTCATTGTCTTTGGTTTGATTGGCGAGCGTGGGCGCGAATTGCGCGAGTTTCTTGACCACGAACTGGATGAGGCGCTGCGCAGCCGTACGGTGCTCATCTGCGCCACCTCCGATCGCAGCAGTATGGAACGCGCCAGGGCCGCTTTTACTGCCACTGCCATCGCCGAAGCCTGGCGCGATAAGGGTAAGAACGTGCTGTTAATCCTCGACTCCCTGACCCGCTTTGCCCGCGCCCAGCGTGAAATCGGCCTTGCGCTGGGCGAGCCACCGGGTCGCGGCGGGCTGCCGCCTTCGGTTTATACCTTATTACCCACCCTGCTGGAGCGCGCAGGACAGACCTCACGGGGGGCCATCACCGCCCTCTATTCCGTGCTGATTGAAGCCGATTCAATGAACGATCCGGTCGCGGACGAAGTGAGATCCCTGATTGATGGCCACATTGTGCTGACCCGTCGTCTGGCGGAGCGCGGTCACTACCCGGCTATTGATGTGCTGGCAAGCCTGAGCCGAACCATGAGCAACGTTGCGACTCGCGAGCATAGCCGCGACGCCACGCAGCTGCGCCGCATGATGTCCGCCTGGCAGCAGGTAGAAATGTTAATCCGCCTGGGAGAATACCAGCCGGGACATGATGCCATGACCGATGCGGCAGTATCGGCTCAGGAGGCGATAAATGGCTATCTGCAACAGGCGATGCACGCGCCCTGCGGATATGACGACACACTGCATTACTTAGCGGAGGTAAGCCAGCATGCGCCGTCATCCGCTACCTGATCACGACATCACGACTGATGAGGGCAGCGCTGAATTGCAGCAGGCCTTCTCTCTGCTGCTGCCAATTCGCCGCCAGCGCTTACGCCGCTGCGAACGGTTGCAACGGCAAGCGGAGCAGGCGCTGTGCGAAACGCAACGTCAGTCAGCCGAGGCGGAACATCAGCTTGAAGCCGCACAACAGCATTATCAGCAACTGCGCGATAGCTTTGCCGGACACCACCAGTCGGGGTTGCAAAAACAGGAGCGTCTGGTCGGAGGATTGGCCCGGGAGCGCCAGGCCAGCGACGCGGTGAGTGGGCAGCGTAATCAGTTGCAACAGTGCCGCGCACAGCAGGTCATGCAACAACAACAGGTGCAGCACACACAGCAGCAAACACAGGCGCGTCTGCGCGATGTGGAAAAACTGGAATATCTGATGGCGCACAGCGAGGCATTACGATGACAGCCTTACCCCACCCCCCGCAAAATAATCCAGCGCCGCCTGCACGGCCGGAGGTGCAGCGCCGTTCGCCGCAGACCGGACCTTCAGACGTCGCGACATCCGAGCGTAAATCCCGCACCGAGCCGTTTCGCGAAGAGGGTTCGCTGTTCGACGCGCTGTTGCTCATCCCCAGCGAACTGCCGCAACCGCTTATCATACCCTGGGAAGGCTCCCCCTCTTTTGGGTCACAGTTATCCCATGAGCATGTGGCTCCCGCTTCTCCGGCCAGGGCCTGGCAACAACTGGAGCCCCCCCTGTGCGCCATGGCAGAAAATCAGCCTGCTGGCCCGATATCGATGACGCTACTGCTGCCCCTTTTAGGCGAAGTGGATGCCCGCCTGAGTCCTTTTGCCGCGGGCTGGGATATCAGCCTGCGTTTTGCGCCACCTGCCATGACGATGATGGCCGCCCATCAGGAACGCTGCCGGAAGTCCCTGCGCCGCCGGATGGCCTGCGCTGTGCGCCTGCGTTTTGAGCAGCGCGGAGGCCGGGAATGAAACCCTTATCCCTGCGCACTCTGCCGCGCGAAGAAGCCAGCCTGCGCCAGCGTATCGGCCACGGCCTTGGCTATCCTTTTACCCTTGCAGGCGAAGCGGGTGAGCTTCAGCTGCGGCTCGCCCCCCCCGGCGAGCGGCCACCGACGCAGAGCTTCTCATGCAAGGCGGGAGGGTTATCTCTGGCGGAGAGCGAAGCGCTGCTGAGTCTGTTTTCCACTTGCCCGCTGCTGCCAGAACCCGGGGCGTGCGCTGACTGGTACTGGCCGCTCTTTAACCAGCATCTCAGCCCGGCATTGCGCGCGCTATTTGGCGACCTGACGCCGCAGGACGCGCTCTGCGCACCGGTTGAGGGGATGTGGCTTGCGATTAGCGTCACGATCGGTGAGGCGCAGGCGCAAAGTCAGTTATATCTTGCGCCCGCCACATTGGCGGCGTTGTTAAACCAGCCTGGCTGGGCTCCGCTCCCTGCACCGCTTTGCAGCGCCCTGCCGTTATCGCTGCCGATAGAACTGGGTGCGGTGTCGTTTGCTCCCTCGCAGTTACGCACACTTCGCCCCGGTGATGTGATTTTCCCTGCTACCTCGTATTTTTTCCCGACCGGTCGCGGCGAGCTTCGCCTTGCGCAATTGCACCTTAAGGGCGAATTGCTGTTCGGGGAGGGGCATCCTGCCCGTTTTCTTATTACCCGTCTGGAGAATAGTTACATGAATGTGACCCCCGAAGATAATCTGCCTGCCGATACACCTCAAGCGGATGAAGGCCTGACTGAAACAACGGCGCCTGTGGCATCACCTTTTGATGCGCTGCCGCTGGCCCTGACCGTGCGCTGCGGCCATCTCAGACTTACCCTGGGTGAGTTAAATCGTCTGGATGTTGGCTCGACGGTCACGGTCGAAAACGTCGTGCCCGGTGAAGCACTGCTATGTCACGGCGAGTTTCCGCTGGCGAAAGGCGAACTGGTCGATGTCGAAGGACGTCTGGGGTTGCAGATTACTCACATGCTGCCGGGCGTGGCGAGCGTCGGGGATGTGAACAGGTGATTCCGATGGAGATGGGGCCACTCAACCCGATTATGCTGGCGCTGTTTCTCGGCGCACTGGCACTGCTGCCGATGATGCTCATTATCTGTACCAGCTTTTTGAAAATTACGATGGTGCTGCAATTGACGCGCAACGCGATGGGCGTGCAGCAGGTGCCGCCAACAATGGCGCTCAACGGCATTGCGCTGGCGGCAACGCTATTTATTATGGCGCCGGTATTTAGCGATATGACCGACAGGCTGAAAGCGATCCCTGTCGATTTCAGCAGTATGGAGCGGCTCGAATATACCGCCGCTAATGGTATCGAACCGCTGAAAACGTTTATGCATAAAAATACCGATCCGGACATTGTCATCCATCTGCAGGAAAATGCCCAGCGTATGTGGCCAAAGAAAATGGCAGATTCGGTCACCCCCGAAAATATGCTGCTCATTATCCCGGCCTTCGTGCTATCGGAGCTGCAGAACGGTTTCAAAATCGGCTTTCTGATTTTTATTCCTTTTATTGTCGTTGACCTGATCGTCTCGAATATCCTGCTGGCGCTCGGGATGCAGATGGTGTCGCCGATGACCGTTTCGCTGCCACTGAAGATCCTGCTGTTTGTGCTCATCAGCGGCTGGACGCGGCTGCTCGACGGCCTGTTCTACAGCTATTTATGAGGTCATCATGGATATTCTGACGCTGTTTCGCCAGGGGTTATTGCTGGTGGTTATCCTCTCCGCGCCGCCGCTGCTGGTGGCAGTGATCTCCGGGGTAATTATTTCACTGGTGCAGGCCGCGATGCAGTTGCAGGATCAGACCCTGCCGTTCTGCATCAAACTTATCGCGGTCGGCCTGACGCTGGCGCTTACCGGGCGCTGGGTCGGTGTTGAACTGATGGAGCTGGCGCAGGCGGCGTTTGCGATGATGTCAACGGTCAGTTCCTGATGCTGACAGGTTACCCACTCACCGATACGTTTCATGCCATCCTCGCGCTGGGACTTGGCATGGCGCGCATCTTTCCCTGCCTGTTACTGACACCGATATTCTCTTTTAGCGTCATAAAAGGGCTGCTGCGAACCGCCATTGCTGTGGCGCTGGCGCTGTTTATCGCCCCAGGCATCAAAGAACAAATTGATGTGCTTGAGCCGACAATGATGGCGCTGGCAGGGCTGGTACTCAAAGAGTTGATGATAGGCACCCTGCTCGGATTGTTGCTGGCGTTGCCTTTCTGGCTGTATGAGTCTGTCGGTGCGTTATTCGATAACCAGCGGGGTGCCTTAATGGGTGGGCAAATTAACCCCCAACTGGGGCCGGATGTGACGCCTCTGGGTAAGTTAATGCAGCAGGTGCTGATATTGCTGCTGGTCACAGGGCTGGGATTATCGACCATCACCCAGGTGATCTGGGACAGCTATCATCTTTGGTCCGCCACCCAGTGGATACCTTTCCCCGCAGAGGCAGGTTTTCACGTCTGGCTTACGCTTTTGGGGAAAATCTTCAGCGATATGGTGCTTTATGCCGGGCCGCCGGTGGCGCTGATGCTGCTGCTCGATTTTGCCATCGGTGTGATGAGTCTCTATAGCCCACAGCTACAGGCGACTGCCCTGACAATTCCGTTGAAATGCCTGCTCGGCATGTTGTTTTTTATCCTCTATCTGCCACTGCTGGACCATCTGGGTAATGCGCGGTTGTATGAACTGCGCGATCTTATCCCTGTCCTGTCGCAGATATTTGCCCCTTCAGCCGGGAGCGCGCCATGAGCGAAAAAACCGAAGACGCTACACCGCAAAAACTCAGAGAGTCGCGCAAAAAAGGCCAGGTCAGCCAGAGCCAGGATATCCCTAAGCTGCTTATCTCAATCGGTATCCTTGAGACCCTGTTTGCTATGGTGGATACCGGGATGCAGCGGTTGCAGGCGATGATGCTGCTGCCGTTAACGCGTCTGCGCGACCCATTCGATCACGCGATGGAGGAAGTAATAAGTGATAGCGTCACCGTAATGCTGGTGCTGGTGGGCATCGCGTGCGCCATTGCCATGCTGCTGCGGGTGGTGGGCGGCTGGGTGCAGTTCGGCCCACTCTTCTCCACCGAAGCGCTGGCACCGAAACCGGATGCGCTTAACCCGTTTAATCACCTGAAGAATATGTTTTCCGCCCGCCAGTTTACCCAGCTTTTGACCAGCATCTTTAAAGCGGTGGTGATAGGCCTGGTGGTATGGCAGGCGATCATGCCGGACCTCGGTGGCCTTGCTCAGCTGGCGCTTGGCGATCTCAACGGTTTCTGGCAGGGGGTGATGGCGCTGTTTATGAAGGTGTCACGTCGGGTGCTGATGGTGATGCTAATAATCAGCCTGTTCGATTTTGGTATTCAGCGCTATTTCTTCCTCAAACAGCAGCGTATGAGTCATGAAGATATCAAAAACGAATTTAAGCAGAGCGAAGGCGATCCGCATATGAAAGGCCACCGCCGTCAGCTGGCTCAGGAGATCCTGAATGAAGAGCCGGTGCCTGCCCGTGAGATTAACGTGGAAGACGCGGATGTGTTGCTGGTTAATCCCACCCATTTTGCCGTCGGTCTCTATTATCGCCCGGATGAAACGCCGCTGCCGCGTCTGCTGTTTAAGGCTTGCGATGAAGAGGCGCGGGCATTAATTGAAGAGGCGCAGCGTAAAAAGAGACCGGTTATCCGCTTTATCTGGCTCACCCGCACTCTGTGGCGCACCACGCGGGAAGGCGCTTATGTTCCACGCGAAACGTTAAATGCCGTCGCGCACGTCTATCGTCTGCTGCGGGAGCTGGAGGATCACTATCTGGATGAGGTGATTGAGATTCGGGAAGAATAGTGCGGAGGGTAACTCCGCACTATCTTATCAGGCAGTCACATCTGCATCTCACGGGCCTGCTGAATAAAAGCCAGTATTAAAGCGCTAAAAGTCGCCGGGGTGAAACCGGCAAGCGGTTGCTGATAACAGAGCCGCCTGCGGTTTGCTGCAGGAAAACTGACGTAATGGAATAGCATTACCAGCACTGGCATGCGGGCAAAGAGTGCGCCGCACACAGGCTTCCCGGAAACGGAAGGTGAATAGCTATGGTCGATTCTCGCTAAAATAGGGCCCCAGCGATCAGCCGGGGCCTGGGACTGCCGAAACGTGATTAGTTATCTACCGTTATCCGCGTGTAGTCGTTCGGGCCATTACGCAGTTGTGGTTGCCACCAGATGGTCAGGTTATGCAGGTCTGAAGAGGGGCGACAGCCCACGTCATTACATCCGCCCTGCGGCCGCGCGCAGGCACTCAGCACCAGCGCGGCGGCGGTAAGCACAATTATTCTCACTAACATGCTTTTTCCTTATCAGCTCAGTAGAGGTTTTTGGCCGGTGCACCGCCTGCTGAAGAGAGCAGCGAAGCGCGAGAAGGACGTGACGGAGCATTGCTATCAAATGCGACGAATACCTCCGCCGATTCACCCGGACGCAGTTCTCCACGCGGCCAGACCGCTACCGCCAGCGTGCGGTCGCTGCGGCACAGACTCTCATCAAAACGCTGCGTCTGCTGGGTGTTGTTGGTGATCACCCCAACGGTTATTTGTACGCTGCTATTGCCGTACCACTGATGGCGACGGAAATCGCTCCCGAAAGCGCCCGAAATGCGGCACAGGGAGGAAAGCGTCTGGCCCGTGCCACCGCTGGTCATCCCCGCTGGCACACGGTTCAGCGCCAGGTCGCGCATCGCGCCTTCCACCATCCCTTTGACGTCGGTGTACTTATGACGATTAGTCACCTCATCCATCGCGCTATTAAGCTGTTCGCGCGACTCGGCAGCGATATACCGGGTCGGATCGACCTGGTCACCAATTAAATGCGGCGTAATAATAAACAGCCGCTCACGCTGGGAGGTCTCATAGCGCGTTGAGGTAAAGAGCTTGCCGATCAGCGGAATACTGCCGAGGATCGGGATGCGTCGCTCACGGTCGCCCGTCTCTTTGGAATGGAACCCGCCCAGAACCAGAGAGCGTCGCGCCTCCACCAGCGCCTGGGTGCTGACCGCTGCGTTATGGGTTCCCTGCGCATCGCCCTCATCATCTTTATTGAGCTTGCCATCTTCCACATCAACAATGAGCTGGATAGCCGATTTTTGTGAAGTGGTGATTGCGCGTGGCGTCACCCGCAGGCTGGTGCCTGCGGTGACAGACTGAATATCCGCCACCCTCTCGCCAATGGCGCGTATAAAGGCAGTATCGCTGAAATCAATCACCGCGGGCTGATTCTCCAGCGTGAGGATAGTGGGGTTAGCGATAATGGATGCCGTCCCTTCCCCCTCCATCGCTTCGATACTGGCAAAAAAACGCTGGAAATCGGTCACAAACAGTGTACTGGCACCGGAGAGCATATTGGCGCCGCTGGCGACACTGCCAAACTGACCGGCCAGGTTGCTGGAGAAGCGTTTCAGCGCGCTGCGGTCGATATCGACAATCACTGCATCAATTTCGATCAGCTTTTGCGGAACATCAATGGCGTTAATTAATGCCTGATAAGCGTCCCGGGTTTTCGGATCGTCACGCACCAGCAGCAGGTTGTTACGCACATCCGCTGATACTTTACCCGCCAGACTGCTGACAGGCGCCTTTTTACGTCCGGAGGCCGGCATATTGCGATTAATCAGCTCGTTTAAAACACTTTGCGACTGTTCACGTGATACCTGTTCATCCTCTCCCTGGCCTGATGACATTCTTCCGGAAGAGGCGTTGCTGGACTGACCCAGCAGTTCATTCAGAATGGTGGCCACCCCCGGCACCAGCAGCTCCTGATCGCGATAGCGAATGGTGCGGTCCGCCACGGCCGCATAACGCAGCGGGAATGCCATCATATCTTTATTGGCCCCGGCTTCAGGTTTGCTTTCCGATTTACGGGCAAATTCCGTTATCTGGCGCACATACTCCGGCGGACCGGTCACCAATACCACGCCTTCATCCGGCAGTTCGCCCCAGCCGAAGCGGGGTTCCAGCAGGCCGACACCGCGCAG
The DNA here is from genome assembly GCF_011800405.1 of Pantoea sp. EKM21T. NCBI lineage: Bacteria > Pseudomonadati > Pseudomonadota > Gammaproteobacteria > Enterobacterales > Erwiniaceae > Pantoea > Pantoea sp. EKM21T. The sequence goes on along the minus strand of NZ_JAALFV010000002.1, from coordinate 44,415 downwards.
CGCCTCTTTCAGATCCGGCGCGGCTTCCGGGGAAATCTCAATACGCTGGGAAGTTTGCGCTGCCTGCGGGCTGACGTAGAGCGTGTTGTTATAAACAAACCACTGAAAGCGATACTCAAGCGCCAGGCGATTAAGGAACGCTTCCGGGCTGTCTGCGCGCAGTTTACCGGTGACATTGCTGTCGCCCAGCGTGCCAAGATTGACCTCAACACCAAAGCTGCTGGCAAAATCGTCAAGAATAATATTAAGCGGGGTATTATCTGCCGAATAGGCATACGCACCATTCTTCCACTCATCCGGTACACGAGCGTTTGTGATGCCCATACTCAGTAGCAGCAGGGTAATGGCCGCCAGCAGGCGGCCCGGAAAAGAAAACGTAAACACGCCTGACTCCTTGATGACAGGGGCTTAGTTAACAGCGTCGATGATCGCTTTACGGATACCAAACCTGAACTGGGTGTATTGCGAACTTGCCCAGCTGGCGTTGGACATATCCTGCAGGCGATTCTGGAAAGCATACATATCCGCAATGCTGAACGATTCGCCCGAAACATCGCGGGCAAACTGATAGGCTTCATGATGTTTGCGGTTTGAGTTGGAAGATAACTGACGCTGTAACAGATCGCTGGAACTCATGATATTGACTCCTCTTGTTGGACACCCCTGTTAAGTGGCGCGACAAGCGAAGCAGTTCCACTGTTTTTGCTTTTTTTATGCATTCTCTTCTGCCAGCGCTGGCGCGAGCTGCTGGTACAGCGTCCGCCAGTTAACCATCAGCTCGCCTGCGTCGGTAATAAGCCGCAAGCGATCTGGCTCAAGCGCCGGGTCGGCGCACAGCGTCCAGCGAAGCTGCGGCTGCGCGACCAGCCAGCCGTTAATCTCCTGCTCCTGCCCGCTGGCGCAATACAGCGTCGCCTGCTGCTGACGCGGATAGTGACGCAACAACTGTCTGAGCAACGCGTGAAAACGGCGCTCATCATCCACCTCATCGAGCAGGTGTTGCAGTGCCTCGTTCAGAACCTTTCCAGCGAGCAACACCAGTTGCGTCTCTTCGGCTGCACGCTGTTCCTGCCAGTCCGCAAAGAGCGTCTGCGCCTGCTGCCAGAACCGGGCTTCCCATTCGCGCTGGCTGGCCGCCCTTTCGGCTTGTGCCTCGGCGCGTGCCTGCTCGCGGATCGTTTGCGCCTGTTTATGGGCCAGCTCGATAATGGAAGCCGCTTCAAGCCTGAGCGCAATTTCCTCGCGGCGCAGCACATTACCCGGTGAGGCGCTGCCGCCCTGCAGATGCAGGCTTTTAAGTTTCCACATCGCGCGTCTCTCCCGAATGTTGTTGCACCTGCCAGAGCGCCGTTTCCCATAAAGGACGCAGACGATGGCCAGGCAGTGAAAGTGCCGGGTTTACCGGCGCGTCGCTTACAGGGAAGAGTAGCCGCAGGCGCGGCCAGATAGCCGGAAATAACGCCTGCAGCAGACAGAGGCTGTCGGCGCTGCCGCCAGTAGTGAAAAGCCCGGCGGGCAGCCAGCACTCAATGCGCATTCCTTTCGCCAGACGCCGCAACCAGATCTTTAGCTCTGCGGGTAGCGGCATGGCTCCGGCGCAAATTTCCGCGACTAAAATCAACAGTTGCGCGCGCTGTTCGCAGCTTAAGTCGCTGATGGCCAGCACCATCGGCTCCGGCGCGACCAGTTCGCCTGGTACACCCAGTGTGTGGTGCCAGCACGAGGCATGCTGGCGGAGATAGTGCCTCTGTAAAGGCGCAGACAACCGGGCCAGTGGCTGGGTACACCAGCTTTCATCAGCCTGTAACCAAAAGTCAGCGTGCCACCAGCGCAACCAGCGCAGGGCAATTTCCTCATCAGGCGCAGCGTTGAGCATAATCAATCACTTCGCCTGTGCAGCCAGGCGCTTACGACTCAGAGCCTGACGGATGAATGCATTTGCCACCAGTAACAGCAGCAGCACTCCCAGGCATGTTGTAACTATCTTGACCATCCCGTAACGTTCCGGGCTAAGCTGAAACGGCCCCAGTTGCACCATTTCAATTTTATCCTGCCAGGCTTTCGCCGGGACAAAGACAATCGCCAGATCGCGGTCATCGCGCCCGCCCAGCCCCGGAATGCTGGTTGCCACCAGCCGGCGAATGCGCGGTTCGATACTGTCCGGATCGAGGTTTTCATGATATTTGATAAATACCGAGGCGGAAGCGGGCTGTACCGGCTCGCCGGGGGCGATACGCTCGGGCAATACGACATGCACACGCGCCACCACGACGCCATCAATTTGTGACAGTGTCGCTTCTACCTCCTGTGACAGCGCATAGATATAGCGGGCGCGCTCCTCCAGCGGACTGGAGATAACACCACTTTTCTGAAAAACCGCGCCAAGGCTGGTTCGCGCCTGATGAGGTAGTCCGGCGGCATTGAGGATATTCACCGCCCGCTCAATGTCACTGCGCGCGACGCTAACGCTAACCCCCTCTTTAGAAACCTGTTTATCCGCCTCAATCTTAAAGCGGCTCAGTTCTGCCACCACATCGTTGGCATCGTTTTCTGACAGTCCGCTGTGCAACTGAGTCTGATCACCGCAGCCGGTAAGCAGCAGCGCCAGGCACAGAGCACAGAAGCATTTAATGACAGCGCCATTCATAAGATTCACTGCAGGTTGCTGAGTTTATCGACTGACTGAACGGTTTTGGCGATCACTTTGGCGTTCATCAGACTCTCGATATAGTAATCAGAGAGCTGCGCATTGGCGCGGGAGAAATCTTCCGCACTGGATGACCGCGAAGCGACTCTGAGATCGTTAAAGGCTTCTTTTTGCGCACGCTGGTTGCCGCTCAGCGATTGCAGAATATTGCCGACCACGCCAGGCTCTGAAGAGCTCATCTGGCTGCTGTCAGGCGCAGGGCCATTAAGCTTTGCATTAAACCATTGAATATCTTCCGCCGACGGTGCTTCCTGGTACATTTCGACTGACGGAACCGGTTCTGAAGTGAGCAAGGAAGATTGAGAGACTTTCATCAGTAAAACTCCTGTGGGATTAGAGAGCAGGGAGACAAAAAAACACCTCCCTGCCGGAGTCGATTAGTACTGAATTTTGACCTGGGCTGCGGCTGACGCGGCCTGCGCATTACTTTCGGCGATGCCGTTAATGCGCTGGAACTCTACATCGCGATCCATTTTATCGGCCTGGTTTTCCTGCATCTTATCCATCGCCTGTTGCGAACGGACCATATATTTCGCACCGTTGTAAGCACCGGCAACCTGAGTGTAAGCAGAAGCTGCGTTGGTGATCCCGTTGGAAAGTAAGCTAGCACCTGACATAGTCATTCCTCGCGTTGATGATAGGTTGTAGTTGGGTGTTGCATTCATTAAGTAATCAATGAAGCTATCCGGTTCCATCGCAAAGAAAATATTTATGCAGATAAAGCCTGCTGGCCCACGGCAAGAGAGGTGGGCGACATGTCAGGCGGTAAGTTTTAACAACTTCAGGCGGTGATAAAGGGTGCGCCTGGGAATTCCTAACTCAAGAATGACATCATCGATACGATTGTCGTGCCGGTTCAGGCAGTCGTGGATCAGGCTGCGCTCAATGCGCCGCATTCTGTCTTTTAATAACACGCGCCCTTCCTGCTTTATCTCGCAGCACAGCGGCGGTAAGCCCAGCACAAAGCGTTCTGCCGCCGCTTTCAGCTCGCGGATATTTCCCGGCCAGCTATGCAGCAGCAGGGTCTCATCAAGCGCGAGCGATCCTGCCGGCAGAGGCTGATTCAGACGCAGCGCCGCCTCCTGCGTAAACTGGCGAAACATGGGCAAAATCAGCTCCGGTCGTGATCGCACGGTTGGCGTGGCAATTTTAATTGTGTCGAGGCGAAAGAAGAGATCCCGACGAAAACGGCCCTGAGCCACCAGCTGCGCCAGTGGAATTTGCGAGGCGACAACCACCCGCAGATCCAGCCCGATACTTTTGGTGCTGCCCAGTCGCTCTACCGCGCGATTTTCCAGTACACGCAGCAGCTTAGCCTGCATCGTGAGCGGCATACTGTCTATTTCATCCAGAAACAGCACGCCGTGATTAGCACTCTCAATATACCCGGCACGGGAACTGGTTGCGCCGGTGAACGCCCCGGCCATGACCCCAAACAGCTCGCTTTCGGCAAGTGTCTCCGGGATGGCCGCACAGTTGACCGGCACCATCGGGCCACGACAGCCGGAAAGTTGATACAGCCGCTGGGCCAGTGCATCTTTCCCTGTACCCGTTTCTCCCTCGATTAAGACATCTATGTTTAACGGTGCAATCGTATTTAAAATCTTATACAGATGAGTATGGATATCGGTTACGGGCTCCGGGTAACCCGCCGCCGCATCCGGGCGGGAATCAACCTGGCGTAAGACGTTATCCTCACTCTCCTCATCGACAGTCCCGTGGCCTGACTGTGTCCTGTAAAGACGAACCATACATTCTCCATTAGCTTCGCATAAGCGCGCCTTACATGAGGCGCGCTGCTCGTTCAGCACTTGTGGATGTTCTGGAAGCAGAGCCTGATGCAAAGAATTACAAATTTACCGCGGCCTCACTCTCACCCAATCAGGTCATCCCCGCTATCAGTCCAGGATTATTATCTTGTAGGGATAGACGCTCAACCGGTAAGGATTACCCTACAGGACTCACAGAAAAACCTTCAAAAACAGAATGATAATTTCTTAATGGCGGTGCCGCTGGATTTTTATAAATCTGAACCCGCATCACAAAGGAACATTTTTAGTGGAACCATCACGGGACAACTACCACTCACAGTGCGAGGTAGCATCAGCCTGAACGGTAAAATTGTGCAATCGGCAGTAATCAGGATTGCAAAATGTTACCGCTGTTGCTGCCCAATCAATCGCTGACTTATTAACTCTGAGGAATAAATTCATGAAGATTCCAGGATTTGGTGGTGGGGCTACAAACGCGAACAAAATCGATATGCCTCCGGCAAATATGCCAGGCAAGACGGGGGGAGTCCGTCAGGTAAACCTGACTTACCTGATCAGCCCGGAAAATCGTCGTTACCTTTTCTCAATAATGCGAAAACAGGCCCGCTCAATTTTGCCAGTAATGCCTTTGACGGCCTGAGCACACTGGCTTCGCTGACCGGTTCAGGCGGAAGTCAGAAAAACGACCAGGCAAACGGTGCAAACTCGCCTGACGCCCCGTCGGGCGGCGGCTTACTGCAGCAGATTATGATGCTGACAGGCCTGCAACAGCTGTTGGGCGGCGGTAATAAGGCGCAGCAGCCGGAGCAACCGGGCACGCCTGCACCTTCACAGGGCACGAATCACAGCGGCAATCCGCTTGAGCAGCTGATGCAGATGCTTCAGCAACTGCTCCAGCAGATGATGGGGATAGATAAAGGTAAAGGGGCAGACAGCGGAGAATCTGGCGGTAATGCACCACAGGCACCGGCTCAGGGAGCAACTGACAATGGGGGGCAACAGGGCGGAATGATGCAAAACCTGCTGTCCCTGTTAGGGCTTTCTTCATTGTTGCAGGGGCTTTTGGGCGGCGGTGAGGGGCAATCTTCCCAGAAAAATCCGCAAAGCTAACTCAGGGGGCTTGTATGGTTATGCCAATACCTGGCGGGGGGGGAATAACCCCCGCTTTTTCACCCGGCAGGCCACTGCCGGGTAACCTGCCATTATCCACTCCCCTGCCCGGCTCCGCGTTCCCGGTCCCGGTCCCGGGCAGCGATCTCCCCATCAGCTACTCCGGTGGGAGCGGAACGCCGCTGGCGGGCCTGTCCGATCCGATCCGGGAGCTTGATCAGCTTTTAACGCAGGCTGGATTGGGGGCGCTTGTCGATCCGGCAGCCGCTGAAGAAGGGACGGTGCCCACGGCGTTATTTGCCAGCGAAACATCCGGTGAAGATATTCCACAGGCACCGGGCGATGGCATGCGAACCAGTGAGAATGACATCCGCGTCAGGCCGACGGAGGAGAATCTGAAGGGTCGTCCACCGGGTGATAACCGCAGCGCCGAACAGATCATTGATGAAAACCCGGTGCTGAAAAACCTTGGCAACCAGAAAGATATCAAGCAGGCAGAGCTAAAAGAGCGCTTCGGCGACTGGACGGATGCCAATAAAGATCCGAAGAGTCGTGCTGATGCGGCGTATAACATGGCCTGCGTGTTAAACAGCATAAAAGGCCTGAATGCGCGTGATGGCAGCGAGCGGAAGGAGATCTCAGCTAACGACAAAATAGAGGGCATCACCAAAGATGGTGACGCGCGCCACGGTACCGAGGCGGGTGTACTGAAGGATATCGCCGAACAGGGTCTGAAGATGCTACCGGAGAATAAACAGTTGCCGGAGACGAATGATTCGCACGTTCGTATGGATGGTACCAATAAAGACAACTTCCAGTGGGGCATGGGTGAGTTCGGCAAAATATTGTCGAACATCCCGATTCTCAAATCTGTTGCCGCGCCTTTCTTTAACAATATTGGCGAAGCCCGCAATGTGGGCGAAGTCTTTACCGGTGGCCTGAAAGGACTGGCCGAGGGTGGAATGAGCGCGGCGCGTGGGCCGATTGGCTGGGGCATCACGGCAGCGACCGATACCGTACAGATTGCGGTGGAAAATAGCGGGGGGAAAGGCAAGAACGAACCGCCGCCGTTTGCCTGATTTTGAGGCTGCTCATGTTTGTCCCTGTACCCGGTACAGGGACTTTTTTTGCGCGTTATGCAGGTAACGTGCCTTTGCCGCTGGAGATAATGTCGGCAAAGTTGAGCACTTTTCCAACATAGGTCGGATCGCCGGTTCCGGTTTTCGAGATATCCGTCAGATCGTTGACATTCACATTCCCCGGGCCTGAGTTATAAGCTCGCAACCCGGCACCGGGATCGCCCCCAAAAGCCTCCCGCTGCTCTTTCAGATAGAGCGCGCCAGCCATGATGCTGTCTTCAGGGCTGGACGCGCTGGCATCTGGCCCCAGCAGATGCGGGTATCTGCTTTGCAGATCGGCGAAGGTGTTGGAATTAACCTGCATCAGGCCGCTGTCGGAAAGGCCATTACCGCCGTTCACGGTGGTCGCCTCTGTTTTTCCGCGCGACTCCTGCCAGATTTGCGCTGCCAGCACTTCAGGCGCCTGGTTAGTCTCTTTGGCGGCACGCATTATCGCCTGCTCATGATCCAGTAACGGGGCAGGTAAATGTAACCCCGACTCGCCTTTTATCAGCGGGACGCCGCCGGATGCTGGCGTCTGCCGGGCAGGCGTATTTAGTGCAGCATCAGAAGCCGTACCTGGCTGTGGCATTGTACTGGCCGTTAGCGGTTGCTGTGCAGAAGCGGATTCAGTCGCGTTAACAGGCTGCTGCATCGCGGCATTAAACGGTGCGGTGAGCGAAGCCCCCTCTTCTGCTGAGGTGTCCGGCATATCGACACCGCCGCCACGCCCGGCTCCGGCGCTGTTATTTTGCTGCTGACCAGCGAATAGCTGTTGCAGCATTAATAGCAGTTGCAGCAATGCCTCTATTTGCGGCCCCAGTGGCTGCATCTGCATCGGATCCCGGTTGCTCACACTGTCGGGCGTGGCGGTGAGACTACTGAAATCCGTGCCGCTTATGGCATCATTGCCAAAGTTAATCGCCTGGCCACTGGCGCCAGAATCTGGCGGAGTAAACGAGGCTAAATTTTTTTCATCGAGCGCGCTAAAATCAGGCAGTTGCGGCTGTATCGGCCCGAAAGCCGAACCTGACGAGATATTCATTCTTCTCTCCTCTCAACAAAGCATCATCGTTAGCGCCAGCCAGACTGGCGCCTTTCTCCCGCTATGACCGGGGTACGATTGAGTGGAAAGCGCGAGGCGGGAGTTCCGGGCAGCGCGTGAGACAGCGCAAATTCGGCGTAAAAAAAAAGCCGCATCGCTGCGGCTTTTAAGGTGTGGTATCAGGAGGCTTTTTTCGTTTCTTCAGGTTCTGGCGATCCTGCAGGCCCTGCAGCTTCTGATGACGCAGATGACCCGGATGTCACTGATGATGCTGATGATGTCGGTAAGGAGTCCGGCAGCGGTATCATCTCGGCAATGCGCTCGCTCATCTTCTCTGCTTCAGCTTCAAGGACGGCGATGATGGCCTCATAGTCAGCCTGGGTTAACTTCTCAGGCTGTGGGCTTTTGATATTCGCCAGGTCCGGGAACGAGTGCCACCATGCAGAGGTATCACCCGCAGCGCGCATTTCTGATGAACGCTCAGGCGGGGTATTACGTAATGGCCCGGAGTTATGCGAATGTACGCTGTCGCTGTCCGATTCGCCTTCTTCTGACGGCCCTTTCGCCCGGGTACCGGTGCTGGGTGCTGGCGTACCGGCAGGCGTTCTCGCCTCGGTACCGACACTCGGTGCTGGCGTGCCTTCCGGCGTTCTCGCCTCGGTACCCACACTGGGTGCTGGCGTGCCTTCCGGCGTTCTCGCCTCAGTACCCACGCTGGGTGCTGGCGTGCCGGCCGGGGTTCTCGCCTCGGTACCCACGCTGGGTGCTGGCGTACCGGCAGGCGTTCTCGCCTCGGTACCCACACTCGGTGCTGGCGTGCCTTCCGGCGTTCTCGCCTCGGTACCCACACTGGGTGCTGGCGTGCCTTCCGGGGTTCTCGCCTCAGTACCCACGCTGGGTGCTGGCGCGCCTTCAGGTGTTCTCGCCCCTGAACTCACCGGGGCTTCCTCTTCTGTCGCGTCGGCGGGCTTCGGGTGCAGCTTGTTTGCCACTGCTCGCTCAGCCTCCTGATAAAGAAGACCGAACACCCCCTGTTGCAGGTAAGAATAGGCGTTTGGCACCAGGGCCGCCGCATTGCCAATGCTTTCGCGGGAAACGCGGAAGCCGGATTTGTTCGCCAGATCCAAAGCGGTCTCTGCCGCACTTGTCTTGCCGGAGGTGAAAAGCTTCTCTGCACCACCTTTGGTCACACGTGCCGCCCCCGCTCCGATGCCCAAACCGAGCGCTTCCATCGTCTCAGAGGCTACCGCACTTAATGCACTCAGCGTTGTAACGCCTTCAACCCAACGTTTTGGTGCTTTGGCGTGTTCCCACACCGCATCGAAGTGGCTCCCCTCGCCACTATTCGTGTGCCCGCTGGACAGCGACATATAACGATCCTTCCAGTCGTTACGGCCAAATAAAAACTCCGCGCCGTGCAGGTTGTCGTAGTAGTTTTCCACAACTCCACTCAATGCACCGGCAGCGGAAGTCAGGCCAAAACCTGCTATCTGGTTGATGGCATAACCCGGCTTGAGCGCACCCTGTATAATCCCCAATGGCTCTGGCCGCGGCTTATTTTCGGGTAATAGCTGGGTTGCACTGGAAATTCCACCCGTCACCGGGTTGCGGACGTTAAAGCCCGTCCCGCCCAGCGCCGTCATTTTTAATTTATGCCCAAATGTCTCGCGTTTTTCTGCCTCATCTTTCATAAGAGGCTCCAGTGCATCCATATCTGCCTGCATCCATCTCGAATCCTGGATGCTGCTACCGATAACCCGAGTGAGCACCGCTTTAAAAGCCACTGCAGTCATCCCCCCCGCTACGCCAGCGACAAAGTTGTGCATGGGCGTGCCCGGCTCCAGCTTCATTGCGCTAGCTATCCCCTTGCCGACCAGATCGCCAGGTACACCGGAAAGGGCATAGGTCATTCCAATCGCCCCCTTTGCCTTGGCCATGATCATCGTGTCACAGCTGTGAGCCAGTTTGATGACATCTTTTACCTGATCGTCCGTCTGGTGCAATTCATCGTGCAGGGTGACAGCGATTCCTACCAGGTAATCACGCACGTTTTCTCCGCCTTTACACGCGTTATGCAGAGTAGCTGTAATACGGCTAATCTCTGCAGAACGAGCCCTCGCAGCAGGGGTTGTAGCAGTGACTTCAGTTGTTGATGGCCCACCGCGCGTGGGCATTTCAATCGTTTCGTGATGTACAGGGGAAGGTGTGCGTCTAATTCCATCCATAATTCTCACTCCGCCAGGTTGTGCCGGTTATCACTAACCGGTCAGTTGATAACTTGCGAAATGAGCAACTCACCCCGCAGCGTCAGGGTTGAGTGATGCGCGAGCGAGCCTGGTTTCAAATCAGGAAGAAATTCTAAAAATTTTGTGATGCATCTCACAAAATAGCCGGATGGGTAGCGGTGAAGCACGGCACTTATTCAGCCCCGAATAAACTGCGCTTCGCACTGCCGGGCGATCTCCCACAGTCTGTTACGGATCACCTGCTTAAGCTGCAGAGTGGACTGCGACTGTGGCTGGTCACGGCGGCTAATCAGCATCACTTCAAACGGCAAGGGTTGCGCAATGGGTAGCAGCTTTAGCTGTTCGGCATAGCGACAGGCGGTGAAGAGATCCACGACGCCCGTGCCGCCACCTGCCAGCACCATATCCGCAATGACCGAATAGGTTTTAATCGACAACGACACGGCGGGATTCAGTTTTTTATCGCGAAGCGCTCGGTGAAGTACGCGTCCAAGCGGATCCTGAGCCTGCATCATCAGTAAATTATTGTTGCATAACCACGCAAGCGTAACGGGTTCATTACGGGGGTGATTGAGCGGTAACAGCGCGACCATCGAAGACTGAAACAGAGGTTCAGCCAGAAGATCCGCATCGACCTGCTGACCAAAAACCAGCGCGAAATCGAGCTGATTATCCAGAATCATCTGGCATAAGGTACTAAAGTGCTCGGTGACCAGTTCGACACTGACCGAGGCCATCTGTTGCCGCCAGGTGACCAATGCGGGTGCCAAAACCATCTGACCAAAAGCGTGAGCCGCGCCGACGCGAACTAGCTGCCCTTCGCCCCGCCGCAGCTGTTCGGTAAGCTGGGTGATAGATTGCAGGCGCTGGCAGAGATCGTCTATTTCAGGCAGGAGACGTCGTCCTTCTGCCGTCACACTCATTCCCTGTATACGTCGCTCAAACAGCGCAAATCCCAATTGCTGCTCAGCATGATTCAGCACACGGCTGATATTCGGCTGCGAAACATTGAGCAAGCGCGCCGCAGCGCTGATGCTGCCGGTCTGTACGATGGCCTGAAAGACCTCTATATGGCGGAGCCGCATGACTATTTACCCTGGATGGAATACCGAAAACGAAGGCCTCTCCGACAGGCTGTACGATCAGGTCCAGGCGGAGGGTGAGAGAGCAATCATTATCCTGTTGCAAAAACTGTACCGCAAAACCGGTGCAGGCTCAGCTGCCTGTCTCGCCCCCATCCGCACCCGGCAGTCCTGACTGAAGCCCCTGCAGGGAGCGAGGTTCGTGCTGCCGTAGTGCAATAAATGGAGCCCTGGTCAGCAGCGTGGGTTGCGCGGATTTAAGCCAGCAGCGATCCTGGCTCGTCAGAGGGAAGATACGCATGCACAGCCCGCACTACAGGCGTGTGCCTGGCAGCGCGGTTTCAGGAGAACCGGAACAGCGGGCTTGACGGGCTGACGTTGCATGCAGCCCGGGATAAGTTCGCTATGACTGTGTGCTCGCCAGATAGGAGAATGCACTGAGTAAGCTGATTAACGTCTCCATATTCTCCGCCTGATACGCCACGGTAACGGCATCCAGGCGGGTGACGCCGGGGATCAGGCTGAACAGATCGGCCAGCACCGGTTTAGTGGCCTGAAGGCGCATAGCGTAAGGTGCCGTCAGGCAGCTCGTGCTCACCTGAGGGGGATGTTGCAGTGCGGCGCTTGCTGCGGCAGCGATCGCACGCTGTGCCGCTTGTGGGCTGATTGATTCCGCGCAGGTATGAGAAATGGCGCGTTTTACACAGACGTAATTGACTGCTGAGTAGTGTTCCGCAATCCAGCTCTGTAACTGATCGTCGCCGGTGACCAGCAGCAATGGCGTGCCGTGCTCAGCAGCGGCGGCCGCATAAATATCGGTTTCTCCCATCACCAGACCATTGATATGAATACGCCAGAATGCCCGGCCGTTGATGGTATGCGCCAGTACGCCCGGTTCACCTGCTGCGCTGTGAAATCCCACCAGAAACAGCCCGTCGAACGTCTGCTGCTCTATCCCTTCCACCATCGACAGGACACGGGGTTTTCCCTGCACCAGCCGGGCGCGGGGATCGATATTTTCCGCACGCAAATTGGTCATCTGCGCATGGCTGTCTGCCACCACCACTTCCGTTGCCCCGCCTGCAAAAGCCCCCTCAATTGCGGCATTCACTTCCTGCTCCATCAGACCACGGGCCAGCTGATGTTCCGGGTGGCCGGGTGTACATTGCTCCGGGCGCATGACCCCCGCGATGCCTTCAATGTCAGCCGAGATAAAAATTTTCATTTAGTTAATCTATCCAGAATCTGCGTCAGTGAGGGGCGATGATGACCGCGAAAGCCGGTAACAGCCTCAGCGCTCAGCAAAGCATCCAGTACAGCCTGTTCGGTTGCATCTGCCGCTGCAGCAAGCAGCGGCTCCAGCGTGTCGTCCTGTGGCGGTTGCGGCAGAGGTTGCGTTGAAAACGCCACCGCAATGTCGCCCGAGCCGTGGCCCCAGTAACTGCCCAGCCGTCCCAGGCCGGCACCGGCTCGCTTCGCGATGCGCTTTAACTGACGTGCGTCCAGCGGTGCATCCGTCGCCATGATGATGATGACAGAACCGGCATCCAGCTGCGGCGTCTCCCCGGCCAGCAGCGGCGCAATCATCTCGCCAGCCCGAACGCCATCGAGCGTTAATGCCTCCAGTGCGCCGAAATTGGCCAGCACCAGCACGCCAAGCGTGGCGTTGAGCGAGGGAATAACCCGCGAGGCGGTTCCGATGCCCCCTTTCAGGCTGAAACAGCTCATCCCGCGCCCCGCGCCGACGCTGCCGCGCGCGAAGTCCGCTGAGGCCGTCTGCAATGCCTCCTGCGCCATCGCTTCAGTGATGGCCAGCGCCTGGATATCATTCAGCCAGCCATCGTTGCACTCCAGCACCAGCGGATTGACCGTGGGCAGTGTTCGTCCCAGTTCCGGGTTACGACTGATGGCATCCCGCACCAGCGTGGTAAACAGCGTGCCGACCGCCAGCGTGTTACTGAGCAGAATCGGCGTCTGAAGCACGCCAAGCTCCTCTATCTGAACCAGTCCGACGGGTTTCGCAAAGCCGTTCAGGACCTCCACCCCACACGGCAGCGGCGTGAGAAACAGGTTGTCGCCCGGCGGTACGATAGCGGTTACGCCAGTCTGCTTTTCGCTTTCATTCAGCGTGCAATGTCCGACACGCACGCCCGCAACATCGCTGATTCGATTAGTAGGTCCGCAGGCGCTTCGCGGCTGCCCGAGCTGACGCAGATCACGCCAGCGTTTCAGCAGCAAATCGCGCTGCAATTGTTGGAAATCCATAGTCAGCCCTTGAGTTTTGGATCGAGCGTGTCGCGCAGCGCATCCCCAAGCAGATTGAAAGCCAGCACGGTAATAAAGATCGCCAGCCCCGGAAATACGCTCATGTGCCACGATCCGGCCATCATCATGCTTCGGCTCATCGCCAGAATATTGCCCCATTCAGGCACGTCAGGCTCCGGACCCAGTCCAATAAAACTCAGGCCCGCGGCTGTCAGAATACTGGTGCCAATGCGCATAGTGAAATAGACAATCACGCTGGAAAGCGTGCCGGGCAGAATATGCCGCAGGATAATGACGCTGTCTGGTGCACCGGCACAGCGCACGGCTTCAACATAGGCAGCCTGTTTCAGAGAGAGCGTCGAAGCCCGCACGATGCGGGCAAATACCGGTACGCTGAATACCGCGACCGCGATAATGACATTGTTCAGGCCCGTCCCCAGCAGCGCCACCACCGCAATGGCGAGCAACATGCCCGGAAAGGCGAATAATACGTCGGCACCGCGCATGATCAGCATATCGACCCAACCGCCGTAATAGCCCGCCAGTAAGCCCAGCATGACCCCGACCAGCATGCCGATCGTCACCGACAGCACGCCGATATAGAGCGAGATCCGCGCGCCATAGATAATGCGGCTGAGCAGGTCGCGCCCCAGTTCGTCGGTCCCCATCCAGTGTGCCGCCGTTGGTGGCGACGATAACGCCATCCAGTCCGGAGCCATGGGATCCCAGGGTGCCAGCCAGGGCGCAAAAATCGCCACCACAATCAACAGCAGCACAAACCCGCCTGAGACCAGCGCCAGAGGGTTCCGCACAAGGGCATGCAGGAAATCGCGCCACGGCGAACGAATAATCTGAGGCGGATTTTCAGTCAGCGATTGAATACTCATTTTGGCTCCTGTCGCAGACGAATGGCCGGATTAACCACCGCGTAAAGCAGATCGACCAGCAGATTAATCACAATAAATTCAAACACGAACAGCATCACCAGCGCCTGAATGACCGGCTGATCCTGCGCTTTGATCGACTCAATCAATAACCAGCCTAATCCTGGCCAGTTGAAAACGCTCTCCACCACGATGGATCCGCCCAGCAGAAAACCGAACTGTAAGCCCAGCATGGTAATCACCGGGATGAGCGCATTGCGCATCACATGTTTCCACGTCACCAGGCGGTTACGCAGCCCTTTGGCTTTGGCGGTACGCACGTAATCTTCCTGCGCCACCTCAAGAAAGGCCGAACGGGTAAAGCGCGCCATGACCGCCGCAACCGACGAACCCAGCGTAATGGCGGGCAGGACTATATCGCTGGCCCTGTTAAAGCCGCTGACCGAGAACAGCCCAAAAGGCATCGCAACGAACTGGATGAGCAACAGCCCCAGCCAGAAGGCTGGCATCGAAATGCCGCCGACCGCCACGCTCATCAGCGTCCAGTCCTGCCATCTTCCACGTTTCAGTGCAGCCATCACGCCGAATAACAAACCGAGAATGACGGACCAGGTAAAACCCGCTAAGGCGAGCCACAGCGTCGGCATAAAGCCCTCCCTGATCACCTCCAGCACCGGTTGCTGGGTGCGATACGTGGTGCCCAGGTCGCCCTGCAACAGGCTGCCGATCCAGTGAAAATACTGCTGCGGCAGCGGATCGTTAAGCCCGAGGTGCTGACGCGCCGCTTCGATCGCCTCAACAGGCGCATCCGGTCCGGCATAAATACGCGCCGGGTCGCCCGGCATGAGCTTGATAAAACCGAAAACCAGCAACGAGACCACCAGCAAAACCGGGATCATCTCCAGCAATCGGCGAATGATGTATGCAAACATGCCATTCCCTGAAATGAGATGCGACTGGCCTCTTCACGTCCCTCATCCGTTCCGGACAGGGGACGAGGAAGAAGAGACCGTCTTATTTAAAGGACGCCTGAGTGAACAGTAAATTGCCATCAGGCAGCATCGAAACGCCGCTCAGCGTGTTGCGCTTGCCCACCAGATTGTCTGGCGTGCCAAGGAACGCCACCGGTGCTTCTTTCCACAACACCTTTTGCGCTTGTGCATAGGCGATGCCACGCTTTGCCGGATCGGCCGTCGCCAGCCCTCCAGCAATCGCTTTGTCTGCATCAGGGTTACTGAAGTAGGAGACGTTATACGAGGTCGGAACCCAGGACTCGGTGGCAAACAGCGGACGCAGCGCCCAGTCGGCATCCCCTGTAGAGGTCGACCAGCCGCCATAATAGAGGTCAAACTCCGCCTTTTTCGGGTCCTGAACGCCCCACAACTTAGCGTTGCGCGTGCCGGAATCCATCGGTGTTACCGTGACACGAATGCCTGCCGTGGCCAGTTGCGCTTTCAGCACCTGAGCGGCACGGACGCTCGCCGTGGCGTTGGTCACCCAGAGCTTAAGATCCAGTCCCTCCGGATAACCCGCCGCTTTCAGCAAGGCTTTGGCCTTATCCGGCGCATAGCCGTAATCAGGATCGCCCTGTTTTTGATAGAACTGTACGCCTTCCGGGATCGCGGATGTGGCAGGTTTACCCAGACCGGCAAAGGCCACTTTCAGCCACAGATTACGGTCAATCGCATAGTTGATCGCCTGACGCACCCGAACATCGGCCAGCGGCTTGTGCTGCGTGTTGATCGCCATGTAATAAAGATAAATGCTCGGATCGCGCTGAATGGAGAGGTGGCTGTCCTGCTGAACGGCCGCGATGAGGTCTGAAGGCAATGGCCAGATGGCATCCACCTGACCCGACTTTAATGCGGCGACGCGTGTCGCATCTTCGGGACTTGGAGAGAAGATGACATGGTCGACTTTAGGCCATCCCTGCTGCCAGTAGCCTGTATATCTGGCCAGCGTAACGGCTTTACCCGGTTTCCAGTCAACAAAGGTAAACGGACCGGTTCCCACCGGATGCAGTCGCAACTGCGCTTCGTCCGGATATTGCTTAAGAATTGAGGGGCTCCACATCACCGCGGAAGGATGCGCCAGGGTGTTGATAAAAGCCCCGAACGACTGATTCAGATCGATTTTTACCTGGTCGGGTGCCAGCACCGTGACCTTATCAATCATTTTGTAGAGGCTGTTACGCTTCAGCCCTTTTTTCTGATCTGCCAGACGATCAAGGTTCGCTTTGACGGCGTCTGCATCAAAAGGGGTACCGTCCTGGAAGGTAACGCCTTTGCGCAGCGTCAGCGTAAATTCGGTGGCACTGTCATTAGAGGTATAACCGGTCGCCAGCCAGGGTTGCAGCTTCATCCGGGAATCAAACTGGAACAGGCGCTCAAAGATGCCGCTCTGAACCGAGTAGCTGACATTATCCGAGGTGTCGTGCGGATCCAGCCCCGTGATATCGGCATACATTGAAATGCGCAGATCCTGTGCCTGCGCAGTCATGACCAGCGTCGTCGTCAATGCGAGGGCGAGCGAAGTACGGCGAAACAGCGTTTTCATAAATTCTCCTGGTCGTTAAGGATTATTGCAATGCAATGCCGTCAGCTACCCAGTGCTGGGGGGCAACCTGCCGATATCGGGTTTTAGTGACCGTTTCACCCACCTTACGCAACGGCGAGGGGATTTCGCTGTCATCGAAAATACGGGGCTGACGGTTTTCGGGATCCGCTACCGGCACGGAGGCCAGCAGTCGTTGGGTATAGGGGTGTTGCGGCTGATTAAATACCGACTGGCGCGGTCCAAGCTCCACAATCTGGCCGAGGTACATCACCGCGACGCGATTAGCAATACGCTCGACGACCGCCATATCGTGAGAGATGAAAATCCATGCCACGCCCGTTTGCTGCTGCAGGTCCATCATCAGATTGACCACCTGCGCCTGAATTGAGACATCAAGGGCCGATACCGCTTCATCAGCAATAATCACTTTCGGTTTCAGCGCCATGGCGCGGGCAATAGCAATACGCTGACGCTGACCGCCAGAAAATTCGTGCGGATAACGACGCGCGTGCTCTGGCAGGAGACCGACGCTCTTGAGCAGCGCATCGATCTGTGGGGAAGCCTGTTCAAGCGAAGAGACCATGCCATGTAACAGCAACGGCTCGGCAATGGTGAAACCCACTGTCAGGCGGGGATTCAGTGACGCATAGGGATCCTGAAACACCATCTGAATTTCACGGCGGAGCGGCTGGAATTCTGCCTCTTTCAGGTCAGAGATTTCCTTTCCTTCAAAGTGAATACTTTCAGCTTCACTGTTGATGAGGCGCATCAGCGCCCGTCCGGTTGTCGATTTGCCGCAGCCGCTTTCACCCACGATGGCCAGGGTTTCACCTGGCCACAGACTAAAATCAATCTGCTCAACCGCATGCACGTGATGCGTCAGGCTCGATAAGATGCCGCTGCGAATCGGGTAATAGACTTTTAATCCGCGCACATCCAGCAGCGGCGCCACGTCATAGCGAGCGGTATGCTGTTCGCCTTGCACAGTCTCGCGGGCACCGGGCAGAGGAAAGCGTTGTGGCCACCTGTGTTCCCGCATATCGCCGAGTTTTGGTACTGCCGCCAGTAACGCTTTGGTATACGCATGCTGCGGGGCGGCAAAAATCTCAGACACGGTTCCCTGCTCTACCACTTCGCCACGCAGCATGACCACCACGCGATCGGCGATTTCCGCTACCACGCCCATATCATGAGTGATAAACAGCACCGCCATTTGTTTCTCGCGTTGCAGCTCACGCAGAATATGGAGAATGCGCGCCTGTACGGTGACATCCAGCGCTGTGGTAGGCTCGTCGGCAATCAGGAGTTGTGGGTCACAGGCAAGGGCCTGCGCAATCATCACACGCTGCCGCATGCCGCCTGACAGCGAGTGCGGATAGCTTTTCATGACGCGATCCACATCGGCGATACGCACCTGGCGCAACAGTTCACGCACCCGCGCATGGGCCTGCTTTCTGTCGCACTGCTGATGATCGCGTAATGCCTCGGCAAGTTGATCATCAATGCGCAGCACCGGATTCAGCGAGGTCATGGGCTCCTGAAAGATCATCGCCATTTCACGGCCACGCAACGTGCGGCGCTGAGCGTCATCCAGCTTTTCTAACGCATGCATTTTTCCGCTGCGGTCGCGGAACTGCATGCTGCCGCCATCGACACGGCCGCTGTTTGCCAGCAAGCCCATCACAGCCAGCGACGTGACAGATTTACCTGAGCCGCTTTCACCCACTACGGCGACGATTTCACCTGGATGAATGGCAAAACTGATGCCTTTGAGTGCCTGATTCTCACCGCTGCGTCCATGAAACGAGACGCTGAGATCCTGAATCGCCAGCACGGGAGAGGCAGAGGCAGCGCGGGTTGCAGGGGAAGTACGTTGTGTGTCCGTCATCGTCGCCTCACAGAGTTATAGCCAGATACGGCCTTGGGAGTAGCTCAGGAAAGGAGAACTGTCGGCGGCTAGCCAGATGGGGCCATCCAGATCGACGAACTCAGCGTTAACCGCGACGGGCAATGCGGCCTCCATGGCCAGTGACGAGCCCAGCATGCAACCGACCATAATGCGCATATTGAGCGTCCGGGCTTCATCCACCATCGCCAGCGCTTCAGTCAGGCCACCGCACTTATCCAGCTTGATATTGATCATCTCGTAGCGATCACGTAATCCGGCAATATCCGCCCGCGTATGGCAGCTCTCATCGGCACAGACCGGTATGGGATGTTTGAAACGTAACAGGTCATGGTCCTGTCCGGCGGGAAGGGGTTGCTCCACCATCGAGATGTTGAATGCCTTCAGTGCCACCAGCAGGCTTTCCAGTTCCAGACCCGCCCAGGCTTCATTGGCATCGATAATGAGCGTGGCACGCGGCGCCGCCGCGCGAATCGCTGCTACTTTTTCCAGGATCGCATTACGGTCGAGCTTAATTTTGAGCAGGAGGGCGCCACGTGACATAGCATCCGCCGCCGCCTGAGCCATACATTCCTGCGTATCGAGGCTAAGGGTTTCTGCCGTAATGACCGACTCTGGCTGAGAGCTGGTGCTCTTTTGCCACAGCGTCTGATTAGTCCGTGCGGCATCAAGTCGCCATAGCGCACAGTCCAGCACGTTGCGTGCTGAACCGGCGGGTAAGCGGTGTTGCAGATCATGATGGCTGAGGCCCGACTCAATGTCAGTGCGTACCGCTTCGAGCATGGCCTGAACGCTATCCGGCGTCTCATCGTAGCGGGCCGTTGGTGTAGATTCGCCCTGCCCGATGAACCCCTCCTGCTCCAGCGTGACACGGATGACCGTCACGGCGGTACGGGTACCGCGTGCGATAGCAAAGGGTCGCGCCAGCGGCAGCTCCACCACATCAATCTGCAACTTTCTCATTTCAGCCACGCTCCTGAAGCAGTGCGGCGATCTCATCAATACCAAAACGCACCGGATCTGTGGCAGGTAAGCCAAACTCAGCGCTGATTTCGGCGCAATAAGCGAGCGCCTCTTCTTCGCTGTAATTGGAGGTATTGATAGCAAAGCCAGCCAGCTGAACGGACTCACTGGTCACCTGTGCGGCGCGCAGATTGGCTTCAACGCACGCCTGCAGGCTGACCATGGGCTGGTGTGGCAAATGACGCATGTGGGGTCGTCCCATTTCATGACACATAACCAGCCAGTGTGGTTGCGCACCGTGCATCAGCCCCATACTCACGCCCGCATAAGAGGGATGGAACAGTGAGCCCTGGCCTTCAACGATGTCCCAGTGGTCCTCGTCATTCGCCGGTGAAAGCGCTTCTGCTGCACCGGCAATAAAATCAGCGATGACCGCATCCACAGCAATGCCCTCCCCTGCGACCAGAATGCCGGTCTGCCCCGTGGCACGAAAATCAGCTTTCAGGCCGCGCGCACGCATCGCCGCTTCCAGCGCCAGTGAGGTGTACATCTTGCCCACTGAGCAGTCTGTACCCACGGTCAGTATCCGCTTACCTGAACGCTTCTTACCGCTGCCCACATTGAGCGCTGGACGCATATGACGCAGGTCAAAAAGCTCAACGCCCGAAGCCTGCGCAAGCGTCACCAGTTCCGGTTCGTCTACCAGCCGGTGGTGCAGACCACTGGCCACATTCATGCCTGCTTTAATGGCACCTTTGATCGTTTCAAGCCAGTGCGCTGGCAGATAGCCCCCGGCATTGGCAGTGCCAAGCACCAGCGTTTTCGCTCCGCGCGCTTTGGCGCCGGGAATATCCAGTTCATCCAGACCCAGACTGACCGTGCAGCCCGGCAGTTTAATTTCGCCAACGCACTGCTCCGGCCGCCAGATATGAATACCGCGCGCCGTTTTTGCCGCAAGGGGATCGGTAACATCGCCAAGAAAGAGTAAATAGGGTTGTGGGATTAGCATGTTGTCTCTCGTTTCAGCCAAAAGATCAGGTTCTGAAACCACTATTTCATGCGTTCTGAAAGGTGACGAATGCTTGTTTAGCAGGAGGGTATAACGGCAGGTTATAGCCAGAGGTAATAGTGATGATGGATGGGTTTTTCAGGGGGATTGGGACAGGGGATGGAGTAAAAGAAGGAGTGGGTCATAGGTAAAAGATCGTGTTGAGAGAAAAATAGAAGAGAGTCGCGGAATGGGTATTCCGCGATAACAGTACTACAGATCAGTATGGGTTATTTCATGCGACGCTGCCGGGCGACGCTGGCGAGACGTTGTGTCCGGCAGTAAATGGCAAACAGGATGAAAGCCTGCCCATTAAGTATCCAGCGAGCACCCACCAAAGCCGCGAGTGCCAGAATCAGCCACAGGCCCGAGTGGCTACCCATAACTACGCTGTAGCTCAAGAGTAAAACGGTCGATATAAGCAACATCGCACAGACGTAAGCCAGCGCCGCCACACCGGCTGTATGGCCTCGCGCAAGCAGGTAACTGGCCGTGAGTATCGCGCCAATAACGACGATTGAGGGAACAAAAAAACTCAACGCATGTATCTGTGGACTGAGCGGAGGTAAAGCGTGCAGAAATGTCAGTAAATCAAATGCAAATGCAATCAGCAACAGCATCAGCACTATCGCAACCGGGAAGCCGTTTTGCCGGGGAAGCGACTCAGCAGGCTGTTTAAAATAACGTTCAAGCTCTGTAGTGGAACGGGCAAGTATCGAATTATCCTGCCGTGCGATTAGCTGATCTATTTCGCGACCATGTTGCAGTAGTTCAGTGATATTTCGCCCGACAAGCCATGATAGAAATTGCATTAAAATACCGCCAGTGATTGAATTGTCCCCACAATATAGCGCCCGGAGCGTGGCACATTACCTGGAGCAGCAATGATACCACTGACAGCACTGCCTGCCACAGCAGCTGCGCTCGTAACGACCTGCGCGAGTTGCTTAACAAGTTCTTTTTGCACCGACTCTACAGGGAAACGCTTTGGATAAAGTCCTGCACGGATGGCGGCTTTAAGCTCTTTATTACTTATACCAGGGTTTTGTGCCTTAATGATTAATTCAGTAAGGCGAGCCCGGTCCTGCCTTGGATAGTTCCGGAGCCACTCCGTTGCTTTTAAAGAAGAGACTGATTTCATCGCTCGCCATGTTGCAAGGGCTTCTTTTAACGCACCGCCCACACTGGCTAGTGAAATAAGGTCAAGGGACGTTGAAGTGGCAACGTACCAATCCTGAGAGTCCAGCCACGCTACGTTTTCACCACCATTTTCGACGAGATCATAAACCCGGTAAATACCATTGACACATTGCACGCCTGTTGCGGCAGCGCCAGCATAACCAATAGCAACAAGCACGCCGCTACTGCCAGCGGTTATAGGCGTTGCAGAAGCGCCGATAACCGCTACGCCAGCAGTGATAATCATTGCACCACAGGAAAGCACGGTCGAGGCAATCTCCGTTCCCATTGAGGTTACGCTTACTGCTTCACTAAGTGACTTGCCCGTATTAGACGCTGTGGCTTGCTTAGGCGTTTTGGTCACAATCAGATGTGTAACGATACCACTTTGACCATTAGGATGACGCTGGCCAGGCCGAACAAGATAACGCTGTGCGCCATCCGCATAGATGATGCCAGCCTGATAAAACTCCCGAGTACAATCCATTGCTGCACCCAGCGCTTTGAAATCAAAATCAGGTGCCCCATAACCGGTCATCCTGGCGATGTCATAACCCGGTAAGTTATTCTCGGGATTCATTCCTGGCAGGTTCATGTTATCTCCTTATAGGCTCATAATGATAAAAGAGAATTGTTTAGACATTGAAATTCGAAATGGAAAAACTATTATTATCGCATCAGAAAAATATATCAATATGCAGGTGATACACGAAAAAATCATCATCCTTTGATTAACCGAAAAATATCAACCATACCATTTATCAACACTTCAATAATGATAATTAATAGCAGAGTCACATTCAAAAAGAAAAAGTCTTTAGCATATTAATTACCATCTGAAATAACATTCACCAGAAAATCCTCATCATCGTGAAAATATCACCAGCGGATCTTTTATCATTTCTGCCAGCAGTACGGAAATAAATTATACATTGATATCAGAAATCCACATTCATTATCGACGACTAGAATATAAATGTTATAGCTTTGTTAAAATGCCATTTAGCTAAAATTATGAAATAACGTCTTCATAGGACTGATGATTTACAATCAATACCACACAATATATATCCCACAATTAAATGATCTCTCTTCCGATTGTACCGTTACTTTCCCCCATTCAAAATCCCAAACGTGTCCATAAGGGGGATCCTTTAATTCACCCTTATAATTATTGGGAGATCTATTTAGCATCCATGCAAACATTCTTTTTTCTTCTTCCTTTAAAGCCTTTACATTGGCTCTTTTTTCCCAATCAGATAGACTTTTATAAAAATCACCTGTTTTACTGGTGAGGAAAACAAGCGATTTAAAAGAAAAAACAGCCGGATTGAATTCCACAGTAAATGGTTCATCGTGCCAACTGACGTCCTCTGAAAAAAAACGATATTTTCCAACTGGTGTCAGATCATCAACTGAATTAAAAAACAAGGACTTAGTAAAAGCCTCGTAAGATGAAAGATCTATTTCACTCCCATCAATATGTAAAGCTCCATTTGACTCGTCTAAATTCATTATTTTCATATGTCAATTACTTTTCCAGGTTTCAGTTTAAGCCGAGCTTCTTCCGGTATATAGAACTGCAGCCCTCCCCCTTCCCCATGTTTAGGATTTGCTTCAGCACGTCCTCTGACTACAAATATATCTTCTGTAACGTAATAAGCTCTCACCTTTGAACGCATTGGATATGCTGGGTTCAACTCAACTTGCAAAGCTTCATGGTAGCCAAGTGGATCACCTTTATGTTGTCTGACTGTAGGATGACTTACAGTATAAGCAGGTAACTGATCTCCATTAGGATAAAGGGCATAAAGAATCGTCCCTTTTTTTATCACTGTATTCTTATAAACATCGATGCCTGGATAAGTTTTATTCCCTGGTCCCTGCCACTTCGTTGCTTCTTTCGCAGGTTTTTTTCACCTACTCAACCCCCAAGGATCTACCCAACCCAGCGCGTTCGGCGAATACTGGTAGAGGTTGATCCCGCCCGCCAGCCCTATCGGGTCCTGCTGGGTAAACCGTCCGCTGTCCGGATCATAATAACGAAACAGATTGTAGTGCAGTCCGGTTGATTCGGCCCCTGCGGTGCCTCACCCCATTGGGGCCATCGCTGAAGCGATGTTCAAATTTGCTTATGCAAATTTGTCCCGGTCCAGGTACTGGTCCTGCATACGCAGGTTCTGATGAACGACCGGCATCCGCTGGCTGGACTCGCGCAGCAGCTTGCCCCACGGATTATTGATATCTTCCCAAGCTTTTATGGCCTTCTCTGTCAATCAGTAAGGACATTAATCTATAATTATTATCTCAGATCTTCGAACAACTATATTTATCGAAGATAAAAACTCATGAGTAATCTTTGATTTCAAAGCTTAGAAGGATATTCAAAAAGCAATGAAATCATTTAATTAGTTACAAGCATTTTCATTTATGCTCTATAATTTCGTAATTATCTGGGGAGCGCCACATGATTTCTTTATATGAAAAATTAACTTTCCCTTTTTCTTTCAAGTAATCCATAACCTGAGAAGGTGCCCAACCCTGTCCATATGAAAATAATGCTCCCATTCCTGCCAGTTTCTCTATCAAAAAAAACTGTTTTTTTTCATCTTCAAAATCAACATTGTAACAATCCCCTTTTTTAGAAAAACCGAGGCTTTTCAATTTAGACTCTTCATTAACCACCCCTTTCAATTGAACTACAATTCTTTTCGGCTCTAAGATCGTCACTAAGATGCAATTTAACATTCTAAATATTTCCTACATTAACTTTCAATATGGTATTAACTACGGGATTATCAGTAGTAGACTGGGGATTTATCACCATCTCAGGTGCTCCGCCTGGTAAATGCTGTCCTGGCCCTTTAAAGTAATCATTCCCGCCCAGAGGGCTACGTGGTTCAAGGTCTCTGATACCACTTATTCTTCTAACTTTAAAACCGCCTAATAACGAGTCTTTATAAAGCCCCATGTCCCTTTCAATTACTCTAGCTTTAGCTCTTGTTATTGTAATTTCTTGGGCGTTTCCGGCATCAGGAAAATATTTCATTACACCTTGTTTGTCACTAATGAAAGTACCGTCTCTACCTATAGCAGGATAAGCATCCCAAGATGTGGGGCTTATATTGTAGCCTTCATTAGAGTTTTTTAGCATATCATGCTGGCGTTTACGAGCTTGCTTAACACTACACTTACTCAACCCCCACGGATCCACCCAACCCAGCGCATTTGGGGCATACTGGTAAAGGTTGATCCCGCCCGCCAGCCCTATCGGGTCCTGCTGGGTAAATCGTCCGCTGTCCGGGTCATAATAACGAAACAGATTGTAGTGCAGTCCGGTTGATTCGGCCCCTGCGGTGCCTCACCCCCTTGGGGCCATCACTGAAGCGATGTTCAAATTTGCTTATGCAAATTTGTCCCGGTCCAGGTACTGGCCCTGCATACGCAGGTTCTGCTCCACCACAGGAACACGCTGGCTGGATTCACGCGGCAGTTTGCCCCAAGGACTGTTGATCCCTTCCCAGGCTTTTTGCCCTTCACCGTCAGTCAGCAGCTCCGGCATTCCGTTGGCCGCATTATGGAACAAGTAAATCTCCGGGCTTTCAACACCATCAATACGGGCCAGCGGCTCATAGCTCTTGCTGTCGCTGTAAACGTAGGTCAGCGGAGTGCCGTCGTGGATTTCCTGCAGCACGCGGTAGCCTTCCCAGACGAAGCGCGTCGTGACGGCGTTGCCAGACGGTCTTCCCTGCAACAGCTGCTGGCTGGTTTTACTGATGCGGCGCCCAAGCGGATCGTAGCGGAAACTCACCTTTGTACGCGGCTTGTTACGGTCCCGTGGCTCGCTGATCACATCCGTCAGGCGATGCTCCCCATCATAGCGATATCGCCAGCGGGTATGGCCGTCATCTTTCTCAGTGGTACGGCCATGAATATCGTACTGCCAGCGGATACCGTTCAGCTCGGTAACGCGGTTATGCATGACATGAGCGGCACTATGGCGATCCAGCGGGTTGCCTGCGCTATCCCTGCGCCACTGTTCATTACCCGGCTGCGCACCGTCCTGAGACAACAACCGGCCGGCGTTATCGTAGTTCCATAATGTCTGGCTGAACGGATTATCGTCGCGCTCTTCACGGATCAGATTGTTGCCGTAATCGAAGTCGCGCCGGCGGGACCAGACGCGCGGTGCAGGACGCTGTGAGTCACCCTTAAACACGTCACGGCGGCGCAGTCTGCCTAAGCGATCGTATTCACTGCGCATGGTCAGGCCGCCCTACGTCCGGCTGAGTTCCCGATGCAGCGTGTCACGGGTAAACTCCGTGACCGGCAGGTTGTCTAATGCGATGCTCAGCAGATGGCCGCTACCATAATAAAGCTGCTTCAGGTTGCGGCCATCCGGCAGCGTCAGGGCAGTGCAGTTGCCCAGCGCGTCATACTCCCACGCCAGTTCGCCCTGCTGGCTCCACTCGGTGTCCGACAGCGGCAGATACTGCGATACTTTACTCAGGCCCTGTCACCCTCATCAGGGTAGTGACAGCGATGAGTAAATGAGATTTTATTTATTTAAAATACTGATCAGTTGCAACACCTTTTGATATTCTTCTTCATCAAACTCACCATGAGCCAGATACCCACAAAAATTCCTGTACAAAAGCTCTAAATCAATATTTGAACAATTTTCATTTTTTAAAACATCCAATGCTGACTTGTACAATTCCTTTCCTTGTGATTTATTTTTCCTTTCTACTAAGTCGATCACTTCAATTAAAACTTCAATAGCTTTCTGTATATTCATATTATTGGAAACTCATGTTACCTGTTCTAATTGTCTTAGATTTTGCTAATCCCTTAATACCTATCTGTCCTTGATAGCCTCCACCTTCCAGAACTTCCAATCTATTAGCACTTATTTGCGGAGCAGCAGTACCCTTAGTGCCCCATGTTCCTTTTTGAGGTTTGAAGGTTGTAACCCGGTCTATCTTAACGCCCCATTCTTTTAGGATGGCCAAATCTTTCCTTAGTTCTGCCTCTGAAGTATATTTCTTTTTAGTGACGTAATTGAAATCCCTTCCTAATCTATTGGTTTTACCATGATATTTATAAAAGATTTCATCGCCACTAACCTGTCTATTAATAAATGACGGCGACCTAGGTGGTTTGGCCGTTTAACAAACTATTGCCGGATAGAAAAAGATACATCATCATTGCCATGCATTAAGTAAATTTTTCCAAACTTCCTCTTCTTCAGTAGTAGGTACAGTGTAATCCTGAAACTTTTTCCTGTAATTCATAAAGAATTGATCTATAGCCCTGATTGTGACTGTTTTATGTTCCCGGCACAATTGTAACATTAGCAACATTTCTTTTAAGCTGTCAGGATCTTTAATTTCCTTTTTAAAGAAAATTTCAAGATAATCTAAAACTTCATTATACGAAAAATAATCCATCACTCCTCCGGCAATATGTTTACTTCGTCGAAATGCACCATTCTATTTTCTGCATACATTTGTTCTACTCCACCCTTACCAAATTTTGGGTAGGCGGCGGTGAATGGCTCTAATGGTGCGCCTATTTTATCGCCATACATTCTAGGATGTCTTACTTGTGGCACTCCATTTTCATATAATTGTAAGGTATCAAAATCTCCGCGCAAACGAGCATCACTCCAGGACTTATCTCTGGGATCTAACTTGTTAGTTTTATCAAGACCTTTTATTTGGAAAGCGTCTCTCGCTTCCGAACCTGAATCGAATTTTTTAAAACCAAAGTAAGTCACTGGTGCTACCTTATTATTGATAGTTGGTGTAGCCCAAGCGTTAATACTTCCATCATCATCAAGATACCTCATGTACCTATAACCTGTTGAAGGCATTGTCGCACTTGGCCCTGCTGGCCCAACATAGAAATCCGGTTTATCCTTATTTCCACTACTACACCTACTCAGCCCCCACGGATCCACCCAACCCAGCGCATTCGGGGCATACTGGTAAAGGTTGATCCCGCCCGCCAGCCCTATCGGGTCCTGCTGGGTAAACCGTCCGCTGTCCGGGTCATAATAACGAAACAGATTGTAGTGCAGTCCGGTTGATTCGGCTCCTGCGGTGCCTCACCCCCTTGGGGCCATCGCTGAAGCGATGTTCAAATTTGCTTATGCAAATTTGTCCCGGTCCAGGTGCTGGCCCTGCATACGCAGGTTCTGCTCCACTACAGGAACACGCTGGATGGACTCGCGCAGCAGCTTGCCCCACGGTCTGTTGATACCTTCCCAGTTTTTGCCCTTCACCGTCAGTCAGCAGCTCCGGCATTCCGTTGGCCGCATTTTGGAACCAGTAAATCTCCGGGCTTTCCACACCATCAATACGCGTCACTGGCAGCTTGCATCTATGGCAAATAAAACACTTTATAAAAATATTTTACTGCCTATAAATCAATAAAATTAAAAATAAAACTCATCAAACTACTATGAATGGTTTGTTTTATCTCTAACTTGAGTGCATATTATTACTTCATAAGCATCTTGCTCGCTTAATTTTGCCTTATTAAACTCTTCTACGCTTATCTCACATTTAACATCTTTATTAGTAACACCACCAGCATCATAGTTGATATAATATTTGCCATTTTCTTGAGTAAGAAACATACCATAGGCGCTAAAAATAGCCTTTTCCATCATACAATCCTTACTTTAAATTTTATTGATAACCTCTTTATTCAATAGTGATGAATCTATGACTGCTTCAGCACCTCATCTTGGTTTATACCTATCGGGCACCCGAAAAATCGTTTGACCCAAATCATTTACAGATGGCATACGTAATCCTTTTGAGTTTAGTATGGCGCCTCTGATTAGTAAATTACCTATTCATCGCCAACGGTAGCGCCAGCGGATGTGACCGTCATCTTTCTAAGAGGTACGACCATAAATGTCATATTGCCAGCGGATACCGTTCAGTTCGGTGGTAAGCTTATTTATGCCCCTCGACCTTACTTACCAAGTAAAACCTTCTTGTAATGAAAATACACTAAAAAATATTATTTAAAAATCATACCACCCTAACTAAACCTAAATTTTATAAAATTATTGGTTAAGACTTTCATTATCAAACACACCGATAAGATAAGACTCATAGCGGGCAGGTTGTATTTCCTTATAAGTAAAAACAACTAAAATTTTGTGCAGCCCACTTGAACATTTACTTTCTGAAGCTCTCAATGGACTTTTATTAAATGTAAAATCATTTACACCATCGCCTCCTGACCTCAGCCCTTTAATACTGCAGGCCAAAATCTTTCTTTTCTTTTCATCATACTCATTAAAATCTATTGAATTATATAATCCGAAATAAACCATACCATCACAGCATGGGCAAGAGATTTTAGCTTCATTCTTTAAAAATTCATCTTCTAACCCATCGTGAATTAATATACTTTTTTTTGATAATTAACTATTTTCATATCTTCCTTAAAAAGCCATCTTCGACAAATTTATCAATGCTAAAAAATGTTTCATGTTGAGTTCCATAACCCGGATGTCCAAACCAAAAAATAGCTTGCCCAGTATCAACCGGTAATGGTTTCATTACCTCATATATAGAATAGGGTTTGTTCAGCGTGCTTGATTGTAAAGCCCTACCCTCAAATGAAGATCCTACAGGAAAATAAAGCTATCACCATCATGGAACCCTTTTCATCAATCCAACCGCCATACCGATCAACTAAGCTGCCAGGTTGAAGGGTATCTTTTGCTGATTTTACAAAACCACGGTTAGGAGGCTAAGCTCCCTCACCCATAAATTGCTCTGACGCCACCCAGGCATCAGTATGCAGGTGAAACGCGCAAAAGCAGATTATCTTTATGATTGAACGAAAAATGCCAGTCACTCCACCCGTCAATTTTCTCAGTAAAAACACAAACCACTAAGACTTCTTTTTTTGCATCAATAGCCATGTAATAGAACTGCCCCCCATCAGGAGGTGAAAACGTTGATACAACCTCCCCACACCCGCTAATTATAGATAACCTATGAGGCAACTCTTCTTTTTGGTCAAGAACAAATATTAACTCGCGACTTTCATCAATCATCACCTGATCAATGTCAGATACTGGCAAAGAGAACATTTTTCCTTTAAATTTCCACGTAACAAGAGACTCATCAGCTATGACATTTAAATTATTAATGTTGCTCATTTTAACTCCTTGATTCAATCACCGATGGGCTTTTCATCTACTACTCTCAAATAGTCCATTCTTTCATTGGCGGGCACTAACATTTCCACCTGCGATTTACCACCTTTAAGGTAAGCACCAGCCCCTTTATCAATTTGAGGGCCTACGTCTCCAAAGTTCACCGGTAAGGGTTTTATCACTTCATAAGTAACAACCCTATCAATATCAGGTTTCCATTCATTTTTGACTCCAAGTTCATTTCTTACGAAAGCTTTATTTGGAATCTCATCAAAAGTAGCAAAACCGCCCGGGCGCGTAACAGGCTGGCCAGGAGCCACTGCCATATTCAGTTTAGTACCTGGTAAAATGTCTGCTTTAGCTGGAGGTTCATTCAATGGCCAAGGCGACTGTTCTTTTATCATAGTATGATAAGCCTCTGAAGCATCAGTTGTTTTTTTGAAATTGCCACGATGATGCCGCTGAAACTCATTCCATGTATTTGTCTTTTTACAACTCAGTTCCCACGGATCCACCCAACCCAGCGCATTCGGCGCATACTGGTAGAGGTTGATCCCGCCCGCCAGCCCTATCGGGTCCTGCTGGGTAAACCGTCCGCTGTCCGGATCATAATAACGAAACAGATTGTAGTGCAGTCCGGTTTCCCGGTCCAGGTACTGGCCCTGCATACGCAGGTTCTGCTGAACAACTGGCATCCGCTGGCTGGACTCGCGCAGCAGCTTGCCCCACGGGCTGTTGATACCTTCCCAGGCTTTTTGCCCTGCACCGTCAGTCAGCAGCTCCGGCATCCCGTTGGCCGCATTATGGAACCAGTAAATCTCCGGGCTTTCAACACCATCAATACGAGCCAGCGGCTCATAGCTCTGGCTGTCGCTGTAAACGTAGGTCAGCGGGATCCCGTCGTGGATTTCCTGCAGCAGGCGGTAGCCTTCCCACACAAAGCGCGTCGTGACGGCGTTGCCAGACGGTCTTCCCTGTAACAGCGGCTGGCTGGTTTTACTGATGCGGCGCCCAAGCGGATCGTAGCGGAAACTCACCTTAGTGCGCGGCTTATTGCGGTCCCGCGGCTCGCTGATCACATCCGTCAGGCGATGCTCACCATCGTAACGGTAGCGCCAGCGGGTGTGACCGTCATCTTTCTCAGTGGTACGGCCATGGATATCGTACTGCCAGCGGATACCGTTCAGCTCGGTAACGCGGTTATGCATGACATGAGCGGCACTATGGCGATCCAGCGGGTTGCCTGCGCCATCCCAGCGCCACTGTTCATTACCCGGCTGCGCACCGTCCTGTGACAACAGCCGGCCGGCGTTATCGTAGTTCCATAATGTCTGGCTGAACGCATTATCGTCGCGTTCTTCACGGATCAGGTTGTTGCCGTAATCGAAGTCGCGCCGGCGGGACCAGACGCGCGGTGCAGGTCGCTGTGAGTCACCCTTAAACACGTCACGGCGGCGCAGTCTGCCTAACCGGTCATATTCACTGCGCATGGTCAGGCCGCCCTGCGTCCGGCTGAGTTCCCGATGCAGTGTATCCCGGGTAAATTCCGTGACCGGCAGGTTGTCTAATGCGATGCTCAGCAGATGCCCGCTACCGTAATAAAGTTGCTTCAGGTTGCGGCCATCCGGCAGCGTCAGGGCAGTGCAGTTGCCCAGCGCGTCATACTTCCACACCAGTTCGCCCTGCCAAATCTGTTAGGTATCAGGCAAGGGCAAATGCTAAGACACTTTACTCAGCTATCCCCGACAGCTGTAGTAGCTGTTTATTCCATGTACTCTTAATACCTTTTCAAGCTTTTTGCCTTTCTAAAATTCATCATATCATCCACCTTAAAATCGATGCATAATTTAAATCAAATTGAATCAATTCAATTATCACTGCCAAACATTAAATAACTGCTTCCAGATTTCCATCTCCTCATCTGTAGGGAGACTATAATCACCCGTAACTTTACGATAATTCATGAAGCAAACATCTATAGCCCGTATTGAAACCGTTTTATTTTTACGACTTCCATCAATGATAACTTTCATCTCTTTGCGATACGCTTCATCGTTAATCATTTTTTGGAAGAATGTTTCAAGAAAATCTAAAACTTCATTGAAGGAAAATAAATCTATCATTCTCTCTCCGGTAAAATATCGACTTTATCGAAATTTATTATCCTATTATCAGCATACATCTGTTGGACATTTCCCGCACCATATTCTGGATACGCTTTGGTGAATGGTTCAAAAGGAGCTCCATCTCTATCACCAAACATTCGCGGATGAAGCACTTGTGGCATGCCATTTTCGTAAAGTCGTAATGTCTCAAATTCACCTTTGAGGCGGGCATCACTTCATGATTTATCTAAAGGACTAAAATAAATCACTCACCATTGCAATTTACTTATATTTTTTACAGAAGGAATGATACTTAAGCATTTTAAAAATTTTCAACAATCAAAATTGAGGCCGTCCCCGTCCTTCTCTGGATTGGGTAGCAATAATAACTTCATAAGCATCACTTTCACTTTTTTGAGCCTTCATTGCTTCATCAAAAGTTATTTTTGATTCTTTTTCAAACGTAGCCACGGTACCATCGTCATATCGAATATAGTAACCATCGTTTTTCTTTAATATATCGACACCATAACCTGTAAAAATCAAATCACTTTTAGTAAATCTCATAGGAATACACTTAAACGTCGGTTAAAAAATTGCATCACTAAGAGGCACTTGATCAATAAATTCTTCAATCACCCTGCCGGATTTTTTCTACCATATAAATAATGCTCATCAACTCATGCATTCCTCAAAATGACATCATATATCCAAGAGGTGCGAGTAAGTAATTTCTTATTGGTCACATCCCTGAACTACCGAAATTCAATCCCAGCAAAGGCTCTAAAATTGCCTCATCATCGAAATAATTTTGAGGATAAATGCCATTATTTTACTATTTTTCAGGTTTTATACATTACATCAATTATAACAGCCTTACATCTTAGCGCATAGAAACTGTAGTTAACTTCGCCCACCAGCGCAAATATTCCAATAAGGGTGAAGTTTAGGCTAAACTGGGCAAGCAATAATAGATTTATATCGAATTATTGCCAGCAATCTAAAAGATCTCTCCAAAGATTTTTTTCTTCCTCCATAGTGGCTACGTTATACTCATTATATTTCTTTACATATTCTAAAAAAAGTATCTGCATGGGTCTGATAGTTACAGTTTTTTGTCTTCTAGCCCCCTCGATCAACTCTCTCAGCTCACGTAAATAAATCTCATCTTTAACCCTTAATGTAAAATATTCATTAAGATAGTCTAAAACTTCATTATAAGAATCAAGGTTCATTTTTGCCCTCTGGAAGAATTTTAATCTCATCAAATATTACTGTTTTTTGTCAGCAATAAGTTGTTGAACCCCACGCTTTCCATATTCTGGGTAAGCTTCGGTAAATGGTTCAAGAGGAGCCCCCTCTTTATTACCAAACATTCTAGGAACTTTAGCCTGAGGTACACCATTTTTGTAAAGTATCAAATGTGCTTCTTAATCTGCCATCACTCCATGAAACATCTAAAGGGTTGTTCGGATCAAGACCTTTAATTTGAAAAGCATCACGAGTAGCGCCTCCACTTTCGAATTTTTTGAAACCAAAATAGGTAATTGGCGCAGATTTAGTATTAAGGGTTGATTCTAAAAATTTGTCTGGTGTCCCACCATCATTTAATTACCTCATGTACCTATAACCTGTTGAAGGCATTGTCGCACTTGGCCCTGCTGGCCCAACATAGAAATCCGGTTTATCCTTATTTCCACTACTACACCGACTCAACCCCCACGGATCCACCCAACCCAGCGCATTCGGCGCATACTGGTAAAGGTTAATCCCGCCCGCCAGCCCTATCGGGTCCTGCTGGGTAAACCGTCCGCTGTCCGGATCATAATAACGAAACAGATTGTAGTGCAGTCCGGTTTATTCGGCCCCTGCGGTGCCTCACCCCCTTGGGGCCATCGCTGAAGCGATGTTCAAATTTGCTTATGCAAATTTGTCCCGTCCAGGTACTGGCCCTGCATACGCAGGTTCTGCTGAACGACCGGCATCCGCTGGTTGGACTCGCGCAGCAGCTTGCCCCACGGGCTGTTGATACCTTCCCAGGCTCTTTGCCCTTCACCGTCAGTCAGCAGTTCCGGCATTCCGTTGGCCGCATTATGGAACCAGTAAATCTCCGGGCTTTCCACGCCATCAATACGGGCCAGCGGCTCATAGCTCTGACTGTCGCTGTAAACGTAGGTCAGCGGGATCCCGTCGTGGATTTCCTGCAGCAGGCGGTAGCCTTCCCACCCAAAGCGCGTCGTAACGGCGTTGCCAGACGGCCTGCCCTGCAACAACTGCTGGCTGGTTTTACTGATGCGGCACCCAAGCGGATCGTAGCGGAAACTCACCTTAGTACGCGGCCTATTACGGTCCCGCGGCTCGCTGATGACGTCTGTCAGGCGATGCTCACCATCGTAACGGTAGCGCCAGCGGGTGTGCCCGTCATCTTTCTCAGTGGTTCGGCCATGAATATCGTACTGCCAGCGGATACCGTTCAGTCCGGTAACGCGGTTATGCATGACATGAGCGGCACTATGGCGATCCAGCGGGTTGCCTGCGCCATCCCAGCGCCACTGTTCATTACCCGGCTGCGCACCGTTCTGAGACAACAGCCGCCCGGCGTTATCGTAGTTCCATAATGTCTGGCTGAACGGATTATCGTCGCGCTCTTCACGGATCAGGTTGTTGCCGTAATCGAAGTTAGATCGGCAAGAATCACGTATAGTCTCTAAAGAATCAATGTAATTAACTAAAAGGTTCTTTAGTTAAAATGAAAATAAAGAAATTAATCCTTTAGAAAAAGACCAATCAAATGAGAAGAATATCTAGAAGGTTGAATTTCCGAAAATGTAAAAAACACTACTACCTTATGATTTTCAAAATCACATTCCGTCTCAAAAAAGCTGATAGCTTCTCCATCATAATGATAACGACCCGAATCTTTAACTTTCTCTTTTACTCCTTTTATTTTTTTTGAGTAAGTTTTCTTAAAATCTAACTCTTCTGAATTGAAACTTCTTGAACCATATACCGAAAAGACTATTTTTCCAGAACAGCATGGACATTCAAAAAAATTCTTTTTATGGATAAAGTCAGTTTCATTACCATCATGTAACAAAACTTTATTTTGAATGAAATTTTTCATAACTTTCTCAAGACTCCATCTTTAATAAGATCTTCAATATAATCAGCTGTTT
Source organism: Pantoea sp. EKM21T (assembly GCF_011800405.1). Taxonomy (NCBI): domain Bacteria; kingdom Pseudomonadati; phylum Pseudomonadota; class Gammaproteobacteria; order Enterobacterales; family Erwiniaceae; genus Pantoea; species Pantoea sp. EKM21T. The sequence goes on along the minus strand of NZ_JAALFV010000002.1, from coordinate 9,065 downwards.
CGTATTGTTTGTTCATTCCTGGTTTCCCAAACCAAGGAATTGCCGGACCTGAATCAACTTCATAAGGTTTTAATACCTCATAGGTGGATAGTGGCTTTGTTAAAGTATAATCCGGAAGCGCCCTTCCCTCAAACGAAGCTCCGGCCGGAGAAAGAAATGTTCCAGGATCTCTGAAAACACCATCTTCAATCCATCCACCATAACGATCTACGTATTCTCCGGGTTGAAGGGTTTCTTTCACTGAAGTAACAAAACCGCGGTTAGGAGGCCAAGCACCTTCACCCATAAATTGTTCTAACGCTGCCCAGTCTTGTTTTTTCCATAAAGCATATGCTTTGGATGCTTGTTTCCTTGAAGTGAATTGTTTTTTATTCGACTTTTTCTGGAAATCATTCCATTCGTTTTTACACCTACTCAACCCCCACGGATCCACCCACCCCAGCGCGTTCGGCGCATACTGGTAGAGATTGATCCCGCCCGCCAGCCCTATCGGGTCCTGCTGGGTAAACCGTCCGCTGTCCGGGTCATAATAACGAAACAGATTGTAGTGCAGTCCGGTTTCCCGGTCCAGGTACTGGCCCTGCATACGCAGGTTCTGCTCCACCACAGGAACACGCTGGCTGGACTCGCGCAGCAGCTTGCCCCACGGGCTGTTGATACCTTCCCAGGCTTTTTGCCCTTCACCGTCAGTCAGCAGCTCCGGCATTCCGTTGGCCGCATTATGGAACCAGTAAATCTCCGGGCTTTCAACACCATCAATACGGGCCAGCGGCTCATAGCTCTGAATGTCGCTGTAAACGTAGGTCAGCGGGATCCCGTCGTGGATTTCCTGCAGCAGGCGGTAGCCTTCCCACACAAAGCGCGTCGTGACGGCGTTCCCCGACGGTCTTCCCTGCAACAGCTGCTGGCTGGTTTTACTGATGCGGCGCCCAAGCGGATCGTAGCGGAAACTCACCTTAGTGCGCGGCTTATTACGGTCCCGTGGCTCGCTGATGACGTCCGTCAGGCGATGCTCACCATCGTAGCGATAACGCCAGCGGGTGTGCCCGTCATCTTTCTCAGTGGTACGGCCATGAATGTCATATTGCCAGCGGATACCGTTCAGTTCGGTGACACGGTTGTGCAGGACATGTGCGGCAGTATGGCGATCCAGCGGGTTGCCTGCGCTATCCCAGCGCCACTGTTCATTACCCGGCTGCGCACCGTCCTGAGACAACAGCCGCCCGGCGTTATCGTAGTTCCATAATGTCTGGCTGAACGGATTATCATCACGCTCTTCACGGATCAGGTTATTGCCGTAATCGAAGTCGCGCCGGCGGGACCAGACGCGCGGTGCAGGACGCTGTGAGTCACCCTTAAACACGTCACGGCGGCGCAGTCTGCCTAAGCGATCATACTCACTGCGCATGGTCAGGCCGCCCTGCGTCCGGCTCAGCTCCCGATGCAGCGTGTCACGGGTAAATTCCGTAACCGGCAGGTTGTCTAATGCAATGCTCAGCAGATGCCCGCTACCGTAATAAAGCTGCTTCAGGTTGCGGCCATCCGGCAGCGTCAGGGCAGTACAGTTACCCAGCGCGTCATACTCCCACGCCAGTTCGCCCTGCTCCCCCTGCTCAGCAACGATGCGGCCCAGCGCATCATACTTAAAGGTAATCTCCTGCTCGGCCTGCTGGCTCCACTCGGTGTCAGACAGCGGCAGATGCTGCGACACTTTACTCAGTTGTCCCCCACCGCTGTAGTGATAGCGCGTCTGGCCTTCCGGCGTGGTCCGCGCCAGCAGTTGCCCCGCACGGCTCCAGTGATAGCGATGGGTAATGGACTGAGGATGCCCGGCGGCAAAGGTGCGTAATACCGTGCGGCCCGCCGCATCATAGTCATATCGCGTGGCAACACCATCCAGCCCGACCTGGGCCAGCAACAGAGAATCTGCGCCCCACTCGAACTGATACTGCTCGCCGTTCTCGTTTTGCAGCGCCGTCAACCGGCCACGGCTGTCCCAGCTTCGCTGAACCGTCTCACCCTGTGCATTACGGTTGGCGATCAATCGCCCGACATTGTCGTAACGGAATTCACTGCGCTTGCCATCAGCCGATTCATAGGCCAGCGGCAGTCCGTTTTCACTCCAGTGCAACCGCTCTTCCCATCCTTCTGCGCGTTCCAGCTGAAGAGGACGGCCTGCTGCATCATAGTGATAACGGGTTTCTTCACCATCCGGCGCGATGACACAGCTGAGCCAGCCCAGGGGATGATAACGGTAGCGCGTGGTCAGCCCTGAACAGTCGGTTTCACGAATAACCTGGCCGGCATCGTTAAACTCACGGCGGTAGCTGTTACCTGCTGCGTTAGTCTCTTCGACAACCAGTCCGAACTCATCCCGCTGATAGAGCGTGTTTTGCCCGAGCGCATCAACAACGCGCTCAAGGCCGTGATGGGGATCGTAATAGTATTTCGTTGTGGAACCGTCTGCTCCGGCAACAACCGTGGGCAGCGAACGGTGTGACAGCCATTGCACCGCCTGCACACCACCGTCAGCATCCTTCTCTTCAACACGGTTGCCCAGATCGTCATAGGTGAAGCTCACCGCGTTGCCCAGCGGATCGATGCGACGCGTCAGGAGTTCGTTTTCATCCCACTCATAACGCCACTTCTCGCCGCGCTCGTCGATAAAACAGGTGATGAGGCCCGCAGCATTCCAGTGGTGTTCGCGCTGCTGACCGTCATAGGTCGACACGCGCGTGATGCCCGCCTCAAGATCGTAATGCATGTGGCAGCCATCACCGCTGTTGGTGCGGTTCTCAACCACGCGCCAGTGATCCAGCTTCTGCCAGCGATATTCACTCTCCATCCCGCCCGGCAGTTGGTGCCAGACCATCAATCCATCGTCGTTGTAACGGAAGCGTCGTGAGACAACGCCTGCGGCATCAGTAACGCTGGCAAGCTGGCCCCGATCATTGTAGGTCCAGCGCGCTAATGGCCAGTGCTGATCGCCATCAAAATGGCTGGCCGATGTCGGACGCCGCGCGTGCTGTTTGTCGTCGTAGTGCAGCGTGACGTCAATCGCCAGCGGCGCGTCATGGATACGTACCAGGCGGGCCTGTTCATCCCAGCCCATCTCCAGCGCATTACCGTACTCGTCGCTCAGTGAAGCCAGGTGCAGCACCTGCGGATCAGCGGCCGTGCGCCTGTAAAGACGCCATACCGCACCGTCATCATCGGCAATGGCGATATCGCCAGACTCGTTGCGGCGCACCATCAGCCCTTCGCTGATGCTGTAAAGCACCTCTTTGTCACCGGGAACGTCAAAGCTCAGCTCGCGCCCGTTGTCATCAAACCAGGTCGCCCGATTCCCTTCCAGCGTCAGGTAGCTGTCAAACACCGTGGCCCAGCCCTGACTAAACAGGCCAGCGCGCTGGGTCAGACTGTTATAGCTGCGCTGAAAACTGAGCGGGAAACGTCCGGGGAGGGAAAAATCACGCTCGGCATCATCATTAAGGACTTTGACGCCGGTCGCCGCATGAACCGGAAACAGCGACGAGAAGGCCGCATTGATAGCCATGTCCGCCGCCATACCGCCCACGGCACCGGCCAGCGCGCAGGGCATGTTTTTGATGATCTGACTGGGGCGACCACGGATGAGGGAAAGGCCGATCATCATCACGGCCAGACCTGGCACCTTGCCACTTTTGATCTCTCTGACCGTGACGGTTTCACCACCAATGATGACATTGGGGGAAACATCGTCGCTCACGGTGGCGTCACAGGTGGTTTTATCCTTTGCGCGCACTGCAGGCTGGCCATTGATAAAGACGCTTTTCGATCCCTGAGCCAGATATTGCGGTGCACTGTGTTTTTCACAGGCCACTTTGTCCTGCTCCAGCGGAGAGGTGCCCGCATCGGCGGAGGCTACCGTGGGCTGCCACATTGCACTGCCAAACTGGCCGACCGCAGAGAGCAACATGCCGCCATAGTCCGCGAAGCTCTGCGGCGATTGCGGTTCCGGTGGCGGTGTCTCGCCAGGCGTGAGCATCCCGGCCGCGCGTGCGGCTAAAAGACCATTAACGTAGACATTCACTGATCCACTGGCGATTACTCCGGCAGGTGACGGCGGGAATATCATGTTTCCCAGCCCATCGGCCGCTTTGCTGATCTCTTGTGACAGACCAACGGCATTGGCCAGTACACCACCCAGAATACCGCTGAGCAGGCAACTGTTACCCACGGCTGCCACACTCGCCGCTGCCGCCCCTGTACCCAGCAGGGGCGCTGCCGAGACGATAGCAGCACCCACTGCGGCACCAATGACGGCATAGGCCGCACCTTCCGCAACAATGCTCGTGATATCAGCGAAAATGCTGGAGTGAATGATCTCGTCGCCCACGCGGGCAGCAGGGTTATCCATAGGTTATGCTTTCCGTGGATTGTTCAGACTCAGGCTTTGTTTAAATGCACTCCAGCGCTGTCCGTCTTCTTCATTGAATGGACGCATGGCTGAGAGCGTAAATATCATTAAGATGTTGGTATCAGGGACCTGTGTAGCCAGCTGTTTCTGCCACACGGCCTGCCCGTTACGGTCAAATACGGTTTCAACTTCAACCGCGTGTAATGTGTTATCCACACCTGCCATCACGCGAACAAATTCAGTCTGCTGGATATGGCCCATCTGACTCCGCAATGTGTCCCACTGACGCTGGAATTCTTTTTCCGCATCACTGCCCTCAGAAATAACGCCACGGCTCACAACCCAGGCCAGCCCACTGGCTTCGTCGCGGAGAATATTCATGGTGGTGTCCTGCCAGGCAGCAGGAAAAAGCGCAAAGGCGCCCTCATTGAATTGGTAATGCATATTGGGTATCCGTTTTATTAATTGTTTGTGGCGGGTGGAATAAGGTTATGGTATTCGCCATCAACGTTATCGGCATTAGTGAGTATCTGTGTATTATCACGCGCAACTTTAATGTCGAAAAGTCGATGCGTAATATCAGGATCGCCACCGCAACTGGCGTCGTGATTATCTTCACGAACCGTAATAACAAAGAAACTTTCATCACTGCTGTCGTCAAGATCGTATCGCAGGCATTTCTCATCGAGGGTGGTCAGTTGCCAGGTATGAATTGCTTCGGTTGCAGCGCTGATAGCCTGGTCAGCGCTGATTTCGCTTTGCTCTGCACCCATGTCTGTTTTCAACATGATGCAACTGACTTTTCCCTGATCAATCTGAAACATCAACTGTTTCCCGCCAGACGGGTAGACAAGCCAGTGCTGATTATCACTGTTATCTTCTTTTCCGGGTCCATAGGCTTGCTGAACCTGTTCCAGGCTATCGCCTACCTTTATATTTCGGGACGTCGGCACTTTGGCATTTTCCAGAAGGATCTCAGCCAGAACCGTGTGGCTGGCATCTCCAACCGCCGCCGCGCTGAACAACTCAAAGCCGTCATAGCTATGCTGGAAGTAGTTGTACTGCTGGTTATTGATAGCCACTTCTCCGGCCAGAACTGAACTCAGAGCCTTACCAGCCCGTACGAAGCTTTCATTGCTCCATGTGTCTCCGGGAGTGAAAGCATAGTCGTTTAGCAGAACGGAAAAATCGCCCTCGTTAAGGGCAGGAACGGTCGATTCCGTGCTGGATTCGGCCCTGGCAATGCAGGATAAAACCATGAGGACAGGCACAAATACAATGCTGGCGAAATAACGGTTTACAATCATTGTGTTTTTATCGGGGGTTGACAATAGAAAAATAGAAGGGTATTTAATCACTAAGAGCAACGTAATTAAAATCTTTTAAATTAAAGAAATTACTCACACTTCAAAATTATGTGGGGTGGAGAGTACATATCACCACCCTAATAAAACCCATAACACTATTATAATGTCATTCTTATTACTTGAAATACAGTAAAAATCTCACTTGAGTGATAATGAAAATTATCATTCCCACTTGCCACCTTGCTTAACAAGCGTTTTATTACCCTGTACCACCTTCAATTCAAGCGGATTAAAGCTCACAACATAATCTACACCGCTATTATTGAAAATCATCCCTTCAGCTTTATTTGAGTTTACAGGCTGCGTAGTTTTACCTTCAAGAGTAATTTGTTTTCCATCTTTATTTCTGAGGCCTATGTATTTAACCTTATCACACACAGTATAAAAACCCCCACAGCTATTCAATAAAGTAATCGTGAAATCAGATGTAGACAAAACCTTCATATCTGATTTTAAATCTCCTTCACTAACATCTTTGTCAAGATTATAAGTTTTTGGCGCATAAAAACCCCCATTCTCAGGGTCTTTGATTAACTTCCATAAAACTTTATTATCTTTAAGTTCTAAATTTGCTTTACCCTTCACTCCGCCAAATGAAGAATCAAATTCAATCAAAGCATTTTTACCGTTTGCCGTACCTTTGAGATTGCTGTCATTATCATCAGGGCAATCTATTTTATTTCCGCCCCTTGTCACATAACAATAACTACCCGTTATGTTATTATTATTCTGTTTTAATTTTAATGTTAGAGTGGAATATAGTAATCCATTATCATTTTTCTCTTGCCCACTCCACTGACCAGTAAAATTATCAGAAGCAAACAAGGATAATGAAGAAATTGACAACAAAACCGCTAAGCTAAATCCAACTTTATTCATTTGATTAACCTTTAAAATCCAGACAATCATTAACCCTATTAATCCAGCCGTTAAGATTGGGTTGGTTTAGAACTACAGCGCCTGGCTGATTGGGTTTTCATCAAAATTTATAGAGATAGCATGGGTGTCGATGGATATTATTCCAATAAATAGCTATCAATATCACGCTGCTCATTTTTGCCAGAATAGGTTCGCAGTTTAGATTTAAAAATCATCATTTTTGTTCTGGCATCACTTATAATTGATGTCACTGAAATGCATATCGCCAATAAATTGTTCATTTATGTGCGCGCCCGTTTTTTTTGAGCTTCATCGCTCCATATATCACTTAGTGAAAAGGATTTTTATATTTAAAATACAATAAGATGCCTTTAGTTTAACACCAGAAAGTCCGCCACTACACCATGAGAATAAATGGATGAAATAACAAGACTAAATTATAACTATTAAAAATATGACATATTTATGTCAATGCTCATTAAATTAATTATTAGAAAAACCAAGGGTGACATTACAAAATAATAATGCAATATCACCACAAAACTTCATGTAATCGGCAATGACGCTAACCATCACTTCTTAAAAAGAAAGTAACTATTTTTTCGCATCATAATCTGGTGCTATACCAGTGTGTGTTTCTACTAACCTGTCTTTTTTAACCCACCCATCAACCTGGTTTCCATCATTAGTTACATACATCACACTATAATATTTTCCGTATTCAACGTAAGCATATAATTGATTGCCGGGGACAACAAAAACTTCTTTTTCTAAGCATTTTTCATTTGGGGCAGAATAGAAATACAACCTACCTTCACCGCCGACTTTGTATACATTATCTGTATTGTCGAAACTCACGCCTTTAATGTTAGCCTCACTACTTAAATTCTTGCAGAAATCATTGGCGGAGGCCATTAGTGGTAATGAAAGCACTAATGCACATAAAATTTTAATCATAGTAATCCTCTCCCTTTCATCACGGAAATCAAACTGTTGGCATAGTTAGGATCGGTTGCATACCCTTTAGCCTGTAAACCTTTAGCCCATTCTACCGGGTCAGATGAGTTGAACAAACTACTATACCTTTGATTTTTAATCAAAAACTGGGAGTGCTGCTCAATGCTCTCGTCAATTGAATCATAACTGGCAAATTTATCCAGTACTGCAACACGTTTTCCGTTGATATTCTCATGTGTCCAGTCTTCCACATAATTCGGTGAGCCATGTGCCTTGACCCCAAAAATGTTGTTACTCACCTTGTCAGTTTTGATATCAGTGGGCATTTTTTTACCCCAGTTAGATTCTAGAATTGCCTGAGCCGTGGTGATTTTAGCCGGAACGCCGGTTTTCTTTTCATCTTCCTGAGCAGCAGCATACACTTTATCGAAGAATGCTTGTTTTTCGGGAGGTAAAGGACGTACTTTTCGAACCTGGTTATTGGCTAACGGCGCAGCCGCCCCTTTCGCCGGTGCCGCCGCAGCTTTTGGCGCAGCCGGAGCCGCCTGTCCTTTCTGTTTTGGCGGGAAAAGATTCTCTACGGCCTGGCTGATATTCTGTTTATGACTGGAGCCCGGTGCGCTTGTGCCCGGCTTCGCGCCATCCGTGTTCAGGTTCAGTTTGCCGCCAGAGGTGGTGATATGGCCATCGCCCTGCACGAAAATATTGAACCCCTTGCCCACAATATTAATCTGGCCGTTCGCATTCAGTTCGATAGCACTCTCTCCGCATTCAAGGCGAAGTTTAGTCCCCGAACCCACTACATAGGTATCGACCACCACATCGAGTTTGCCTTTACCGGTCAGCCGCTCTTCGCCCCCTTTTACACCGTGGACACGGTTGGTTTCGACACGGTAGAGCTCATTGCCGCCCGCATAATGGCTGTGATTGTTGGCGACTGAATGGCTGGCGTCGTTTTTAACATGGGTATCCATGTTCTTCTGCGCCTGAATCCACAGGTGTTCCTCACCCGACTTATCCTCAAACCTCAGCGCGTTCGCGGTGTCCGCCGTGCCATCCTTCGACCGGCTCAAAAACCCCATCTGCGTCGCCGCTGCCGGTAACGCCCACGGCGGCATGCTTGCCTCGTTGTAAACCCGGCCGATGATCAGCGGACGATCCGGATCGCCGTTGATGAAGTCCACCACCACTTCGTCGTTCACTCGCGGGATCTGCACCCCGCCAAATCCCTGGCCGGCCCAGGCGCTGGAGACGCGCACCCAGCAGGAGCTGGTGTCATCGCCCTTCGCCAGCCGGTCCCAGTGAAACTTCACCTTCACCCGCCCATAGCGGTCGGTCCAGATCGACTCGCCTTTGGGTCCCACCACCTTCGCCGTCTGCGGGCCGTGCGTTTTCGGCCACGCCGTTTCCGGCGGCGTGCGGTAGGTCACTGACGACGGCAGCACCGTGAAGTGGATGTTGTG